>NZ_JFCA01000015.1 GCF_000612585.1 Pseudomonas sp. CHM02 | reverse complement strand
CGCCGGCAAGCCGGCTCCTACGGAGGATGGACAGTGTCAGGAAGAGGGCTGCCAGCCGCCACCCAGCGCGGTCACCAGCCCGACGCTCGCCTGCAACTGCCGCGTCTGCACCGCCTGCAAGGTTCGCTGTGCCTGCAACGCCGCCGTCTGCGCGGTCACCACGTCCAGGTAACTCACGGCCCCGGCCTGATAGCTGTTCATGGCCAGCGATTGGGTGTGCTGCGCCGCGTCCGCCGCCGCTTGCTCGTCCTGCGCTTCCTGTTGCAAATCCCGTAGTTGCGCCAGGTTGTCTTCCACCTCGCGCACGGCTTTCAGCACCTGGCTGCGGTAGTGTGCCGAGGCTTCTTCGAACTCGGCCTTGGCCTGGCGTTCATTGGCGCTCAAGCGCCCGCCATCAAAGATCGGCAGGTTCACCAGCGGCCCCAACGCCCAATAGCGATTGCCGGCGGACAGCAAGTTGCCCACGCCTTGGGTCTGCCCGCCAATCAACCCGGTCAAGCTGAAATCCGGGTACCAGGCCGCCTTGGCCACGCCGATATTGGCGTTGGCGGCAAACACGCGTCGTTCCGCCGCTGCAATGTCCGGGCGACGTTGCAGCAGGTGGCTCGGCAACTGCGACGGGATTCCCGGCAGCGCAATCAGTTGCGGGCTCGGCGGCAGGGTGAAGTCACTGGCCGTCACACCCACCAATTCTCCAATGGCGTGCTCGGTCAGGTTGCGTTGCCCACGCACTTCATCCCGTTGCGCCTTGGCCTCGGCCAGCTGGTTCTGCGCGCGTGTAAGGTCCAGCTCCGAAGCGATCTGGCCTTCGTAACGGCTGCGCGTCAATTGCAGCGCCTGGCTGAAATCATCCAGCGAACTGTCGAGAATCCGCGCTTGGGCATCCAGCCCATTGAGCTGCACATACAGGGTCGCCAATTGATGTTGCAGGCTCAGGCGCGCCACGGCCAAATCGTCACCCGAGGCTTGCGCCTGGGCATCGCCTGCCGCGACCTGGTTGCGGATTTTGCCCCACAGGTCCAGGTCATAACTCAGCGAGAAGCCCGCGGTATTGCTGTTGTACACCGACGGCTGCGTATCCCCCCGCAGTGGTCGTGCATCCGATTGCCGCTGGCGCAACGGCTGCGCGCTGGCGGTGATTTGCGGGAACAACCCGGCATGCAGTTGGCTGGCATACGCCTGGGAGGCATCGAAGTGCGCCAGCGCCGCCGCCAGGTCCGGGTTGGCCTCGAGCAGTTGCCGTTGCAGGTCGTTCAAGCGCGGGTCGTGATAGAGGTTCCACCATTCGGGCGCCAATTGGTCAGACGGCTGCGCGCTGTGCCAGGGGCCATCGCTGGTCTGTTCGCGGTAGTTCGCGGGCAGGTCAATAGACGGCGCCTGGTAGGTGGGCGCCATCGAGCAACCCTGCAACGCCAGCAGCATCAATGCCGCGAGGAGCTCAAGCCTTGGGCGCATGCGTACCTCCGGAGGCATCCGCCAGTTGCACCGGGTCGCCTTCGCGCAGGGCGTCAGGCGGGTTGTCGACCACGCGGTCGGCGGGTTTCAGGCCCTGGTCGATGACCAGGCGTTCGCCCAGGTCCAGGCCGATGTGGATGTCTTGCAGGTGCACATGATTCTGCGCATCCAGCACCGCCACTTGGGTGCCTTGGGCGCGGAAGATCAACGCGCTGGCCGGGATGCTCACGCCGTGGGTGTCCGCCGGGATCGGCAGGGTGGCTTCGGCGTAGTCGCCGGGCAGCAACTCGCCATTGGGGTTGTCGGCCACGAACTGCGCGAGCAGGGTACCGGAGCGGCGGTCGATGGCGGTGGAGTCGCCGATCAGGTGCGCCTTGAAGTGCTCGCCGGGGTGCTCGGGCACAGTCAGTTCGGCTTCAAGGCCGGGGTGGATGACCGCCGCGTAGTTCTGCGGCACCGGTACATACAGGCGCAACTGGTGGGTGTCGGCGATGTTGAACAGCTCCGGGTCGCTGTCGGTATCGGCCTTGATCAACTGGCCGATATCGGTGTTGCGCGCAGTGATGGTGCCAGCGAACGGCGCACGGATAGTCTTGTAGCTTTCCAGTGCAGTCAGCCTGGCATAGTCGGCAGCGGCGGCTTCGGCGTTGGCCTTGGCTGCGGCGGCGTTGGAAGTTTTTTCATCGGCTTCCTGGCGCGACACCGAGTGACTGGCCAGCAGGTTCTGCCAGCGCGTGGCGGTGGTTGCGGCCAGGCGCGCATTGGCCTGTTCCTGCACCAGCCGTGCATGGGTTTGAGCCAGTTGCTGGTCGAGGTCGGGGCTGTCGATCTCGGCAAGGATTTGCCCAGACTTGACCTGGGTGCCGATGTCGGCTTTCCAGTCCTTGAGGTAGCCGCTGACCCGGGCATGGATGGGGGCCTTGCTCCAGGCTTCCAGGTGCGCGGGCAAGCGCAGGGTATCGCCCGCGGCATTCTGCTGCGGTTGGAACACCATCACTTGCGGGACGGCGGCGGTCTCGGTCCAGGCGGTGACCGATTGTTCGTGCAAGGTGCGGGCGTGCAGGCCGTTGGCGACCAACAGGGCGGCCAGGGTCAGGCCGCCGACACCCATGAGCATCAGACGCTTGCGCGAGGGTTTGTGATCAGACGACATGAGACGTTTCTCCAGCAGTTGCGCGAGTAGGACGACGACCGTGGACCAGGCTGAAGACCACGGGAACAAACAACAGGGTGGCGGTGGTGGCAAGGATCAGGCCGCCGATCACGGCGCGGCCGAGCGGGGCGTTCTGCTCCTCGGAAATCGCCAGGGGCAACATGCCGATGATCATCGCCAGGGCGGTCATGCACACCGGGCGAAAGCGCGTGTAGCCGGCTTCCAACGCGGCCTTCAGCGCGTCGCCATGTTCGGCCAGGCGTTCACGGCAGAAACTCACCACCAGGATCGAGTTGGCGGTGGCCACGCCCATGCACAGGATGGCGCCGGTCAAGGCGGGCACCGACAAGGACGTGCCGCTGAGGAACAGCATCCATACAATCCCCGCCAGGGCGGCCGGCAAGGCGGTGATGATCACGAACGGGTCGACCCACGACTGGAAGTTGACCACGATCAGCAGGTAGATCAGCACCACCGCACCGAGCAGGCCAAGGCTCAGGCCGCTGAACGCTTCATGCAACGCGTCGATCTGCCCGTGCAGGCTGATCACCGCGCCTTTGGGGCGCATGGACGCGGTGTCGTCCAGCACTTTTTGCACGTCGCGGGCGACGCCGCCGAGGTCGCGACCTTGCACGTTGGCGTACAGGTCCAGGGTCGGTTCGATGTTGTAGTGGGTCACCACCGCCGGGCTTTGCACGCGGGAAATCGTGGCGACGCCGCCGAGGATCTGCGACTGGCCGTCAGCGCCGGTCACCGGCAGGGCTTCCAGCGAGGGCAGGCTGTCGAGACGGTACTGCGGGGTCGCCGCGACGATGGAGTAAGACACGCCGTTGGCCGGGTTGAGCCAGAAGGTAGGCGCCACCTGGGAGCTGCCGGCGAGGGAGGCGACCATGCTGTTGGTCACGTCGCGCTCGGTGATGCCCAGGCCATTGGCGCGCATGCGGTCGACGTTCACCTGCAGCGACGGGTAGCCGGTGGACTGCTGGATACGCAGGTCGGCAATGCCCGGTACATGTTGCAAGCGACGCTCAAGCTCCACCGCATAGGTACGGTTTTCTTCATCGCTGCGCCCGGAGATTTTCACGTCCAGCGGGGCAGGCGCACCGAAGTTGAGGATCTGGCTGCTGATGTCCGCCGGCAGGAAGGCAAAGTGACTGCCGGGAAAACTTTGCGGCAAGGCTTCGCGCAGTTTTTTCACGTAGTCGGCGGTGGGTGCGTGGTCTTTTTTCAGGGTGACCTGGATATCGCCATCCTGCGGGCCGATGGTGCCGCTGCTGCTGTAGGCCATGTCGATGCCGCTGAGCGGGATGCCGATGTTATCGACGATGGTGTCCAGCTCCTCGGCGGGAATCACTTCGCGAATCCGCGCTTCAATGCGGTCGAAGGCAGCGGCGCTCTCTTCGATACGCGTGCCCAGTGGCAGGCGCACATGCAAGGCCAGGGCGCCTGCGTCGGTGGCCGGGAAGAAGTCCTGGCCCAGGCTCGGCAGCAGCAGGAAGGACGCGAGTACGCAGGCCAGGAAGCCAACGATGAAACGTTTGCGATTGCCCAGGGCCAGGGTCAGCAGGCCGTGGTAGGTGTCACGGATATTCGAGAAATGCCGCTCGAAGCCCTGCTGGAAATTCAACACCGATTGCAGCACGGCATTGCGTGGTTTTGTGTGCTGCTCGCCCTCGTGGTGGTTGATGAACTCATCTTCCGGATGGTGCCCCGCACCGGGCTCGGGTGTGTGCGGCTTGAGCAGGAACATCGCCAGGGTCGGCACCAGCGTACGCGAGAGGATGAAGGAGCTGGCCATGGCAAAGATCACCGCCAGGGCCATCGGTCGGAACAGGTAGCCGGCGATGCCTTGCAGCAGAAACATCGGCACGAACACGATGCAGATACACAGCAGCGAGACGAACGCCGGGCCGACAATTTGCGCGGCGCCGTCGAGAATCGCGGTCTTCACCGCCTTGCCTTGTTCCAGGTGCCAGTTGATGTTTTCGATGGTCACCGTGGCGTCATCCACCAGGATGCCCACTGCCAACGCCAGCCCGCCGAGGGTCATCACGTTGAGGGTTTGCCCGCTGACCGCCAGCAGCGCGATGGCCGACAGCACGGCCAGCGGAATCGAGGCGGCGATGATCAACGTCGAACGCCAGCTGCCGAGGAACAGCAGGATCATCGCGCTGGTCAGCAGTGCGGCGATGATGCCTTCCTGGGCCACGCTGCCGACCGATTGCTTGACGAACACCGAGGCATCGCCCAGCAGCGAGGTCTTCAGCGACGGCGGCAGGGTTTCGTTGATGCGCGGCAGCATCTGGCGGATGCCGTCGATGATCGACAGGGTCGAGATGCTGCCGTTTTTCAGCGCCGGCATCAGTACCGCCCGGTGGCCGTCGACGCGCACGATGTTGGTCTGCGGCGGTGAACCGTCCCGCACGTGGGCGACCTGGCCGATGGTGATCAGCGCCCCGTCGACAGTCTTGATCGGCAGGTCGTTGAGTTCGTCGATGGCGTTGGGGCTGTTATTGAGCAGGATCGTGTATTCGTTGGGGCCGAGTTTGGCGGTGCCCACCGGGATGATCTGGTTCTGCAGCGCCAGGGCATTGCCCACGTCCTGGGCCGACAAGCCTTTGGCGGCCAGCGCTTGCGGATCGAGGTCGAGGGTGATCTGGCGTTGCTTGCCACCCATGGGCGTCGGCATGGCCAGGCCGGGCAGGGCGCTCAGGGGCAGGCGGATATTGTTCTGCACCAGGTCGCGGATCTTCGCTTCCGAGAGGCTGGGGCTGGAGAACGCCATCTGCAGGATCGGCACCGTCGAGGCACTGTAGTTGAGGATCAGCGGCGGCGTGATGCCCGGTGGCATCTGCTTCAACACGGTTTGTGAAACCGCCGTTACTTGGGCGTTGGCGGTGCGGATATCCACGCCGGGCTGGAAGAAAATCTTGACGATGCCCATGCCGGGCAGGGATTGCGATTCGATGTGTTCGATGTCGTTGACGGTGGTGCTCAGGGAGCGTTCGTAGGTGTAGATCACCCGACCGGCCATGGCGTCCGGCGACAGGCCGTTGTACTGCCACACCACGGCCACCACGGGGATGCCGATATCCGGGAAGACGTCAGTGGGGGTACGCAGGGCCGCCATCGGCCCGATGATGCAGATGAATATGGCCAACACGATAAACGTGTACGGCTTTTGCAGTGCGGTCTTTACCAGCCCGAGCATGCGTGAACCTCCAGAGAAGCAGGATTGCAAACCCCGGCAGTCTCACGCGACCCACCTAACACGCACCTTTCAGCCAAGTGAAGGAACATTTAGGTAAGGGCTGAAGATCGTTTCATATGTATTCATTTGTTCTGGACAGGTCCGCTCCCCAAGCTTGTAACCCATCGGACACATTGTCCTGCTTTGGAGCCCTGCCATGTCACTGAAACCCATGTCACTCAAACCACTGTTGTTGATTCCCGCCCTCGCTGCTGTGCTGTTGTTGTCGGCGTGCGCCGGCCCAATCCCCAAGGCCGACCCGAGCGAGGCGTGGATCGGTCTGAAAGAAGAAGCACCGAACGACCTGATGGCCGAGCGCGTAGACGGCAAGCGCGTGGATGACGGGCGCTTTTTTGAAGTGCCGCCGGGCGATCATCAACTGGATGTAACGCTGTTCGAAGAAGAACCAGGCGACGACAACCAGCAGGACTGCCAGGGCCGTGTCGAGTACAAGCACTTCAAGGCGGGCGAGCACTACACCCTGGTGGAATCCAGCCTGGGTACTACCGTGCGCGCCGCCTTGATGGATGGTCACGGCAAGGAAGTCGCGGCGACCCAGGACTTCAATTGCATGCCTGGCTAGGCGTGATGCGCTGCCGCCTTATGGGGCTTGGCGGACGCAGCGGGTCTGATGTGGGGGTGATGGTGCCGGCGGGTAATGCGCAACACCCCCCACAACATGGCGCCGCCTACCGCCAGCCAACCGCAGATCAACAGGAAAATCGTCGTTGCAAGGCTCATTCGGGCCTCCTTTCGCCCCGTACGGGGCACACACAGTCTTCTCAATGGACAGTCTAGCTACCTGACGGTTGCCTGCTATTGACCAATGGTCGTGTCCTTCCGACTTCTTTGCTCTATCCATTCCCTTTACTAAGCCTGCGGGCTATACCCGCGTGGCCGGGCGTCCTATGATCAGGGCCCTTACCGGCAGTTGATCAAGAGAGTAGAAAATTGCGGTTACGGTCGAACCTTAAAACATCCGTTCTATTGGCGTGCGCCCTGGGGCTCGGGGCCTGTTCCGCGACGCCGTCGAAACTGGCGGGCCTGCCGGAGCGTGTCGAACTCAACGGCGTGCCGACGTTTCGCAGCGAGGCTTATCAGAGCGGTCCTACGGCTTTAGCCAGCATGCTGTCGCAACAAGGCATTGTCATGACACCGGGGCTGCTGGATAAACCGCTGCATCTACCGGGCGGCGAGGCGGACCTTGAGCGCAACATGCAGGTGCTGGCGCGCGAGTACGGGCTGATGGTCTACCCGCTGGACGCCAAGCTGACGGCGGTGCTGGCGCAGGTAGCGGCGGGTTACCCGGTGATGGCGCGGATCGGCGGCGGGCTGTGGTCGGACGCACGCTATGTAGTGGTGGTGGGCTTCAATCAACAGAAAAGCACGGTGTTGCTGCGCTCGGGGATGGACCGGCGGTTGCTGATGAGCTTCAGCGACTTCGAGTCCAAATGGAAAAGCGCCGGGAGTTGGGCAATCCTCACCCAGCGCCCGAGCCAGTTACCGGCCGATGTCGATGCACAGCGCTGGCGGGATGCGGCCAATGCGACGGGGCAGGCGGGGCAGGAGCGGGCCGCGGCGCAGGCGCTGAAGGTGCTGGCGGAAAAAAAATAACCGCAAGCACCCAGGCGCCAATGTGAGAACCAGCTTATGTAGGAGGTCGCTGCACTCAGCGACGGACTTCGGCAGCGTTCGGGTGATTTTTCAGGTTCTTGTCGGCCTTGTAGCGCAACGCCACATCCGGCACCGAACCGCTCTTGCCGGTCTCGACCCAATTGCGGATACGACTGGCATCGGCAAAGTGAGTGAATTTGCCGAAGGCATCCAGGATCACCAGCGACACCGGGCGGTTACCCATGCTGGTCACCAGCACCAGGCAATGGCCGGCCTGGTTGGTGAAGCCGGTCTTGGTCAGCTTGATGTCCCAGTTGGCGCGGTTGATCAGGTGGTCGGTGTTGGAGAAGCCCAGGGTGTAGTTGGGCTTGCGGAACGACACGGTCTTTTCCTTGGTGGTGCTCAGTTGGCTCAGCAGCGGGTAGTGACGCGCGGCGGCCAGCAGTTTGCTCAGGTCACGGGCGGTGGACACGTTGTGGATCGACAGGCCGGTGGGTTCGACATAGTGCGTGCTGGTCATGCCCAGCGCCTTGGCCTTGGCGTTCATCGCCGCGATAAAGGCCGCATAACCGCCCGGATAGTGATGGGCCAGGCTTGCGGCGGCGCGGTTTTCCGAGGACATCAGGGCGATCAGCAGCATTTCCTTGCGGGGCATCTGGCTGCCGATCTTCACGCGGGAGAACACACCTTTCATCTCGGGCGTGTCGGTGATGTTGATGTCGATGTACTCATCCATGTTCTGCTTGGCTTCGAGCACGATCAGGCCAGTCATCAATTTGCTCACCGAAGCGATGGGGACCACCACGTCGGGGTTGCTGGAATAGATCACCTTGTTGGTTTGCAGGTCGACCAGCATGGCGCTGCCGGAGGCGATTTGCAGTTTGGAGGTGTCACGCGGGGCCAGGGTGGTTTCGGCGGCGTGCGCAAAGGTGCCTGTAAAAGCAAAAAACAGGCTGACGAGAGAAAGACGAATTTTCACGCGGATGAACTCGCTAAAAAAGTAAGGAAATACCGTTTGGAAACGGGGTTTTGATAAATGCCGTTACATTTTAGGAGTATGGATCAGAAACTGTCGAATGTTCTTCTAGATCCGGACGAAAGCTCTTAAAAACTAAGAAAAAACAGATTTTATTGCGGGCAATAAAAAGCCCTGCGATAAGACAGGGCTTTTTCAGTACGCCTGGTTATTAACCGTGCAGGGTTTCTGCGGCGTACAGGGTGTTTTCCAACAGGCAGGCGCGGGTCATCGGACCGACGCCGCCCGGTACCGGAGTGATCCAGCCGGCACGGGGCAGGGCGGTTTCGTACACCACGTCGCCCACCAGCTTGCCGTCTTCCTGGCGGTTGATGCCCACGTCGATGACGATGGCGCCTTCCTTGATCCACTCACCCTTGACCAGTCCTGGCTTGCCGGCGGCAACGACCACCAGGTCGGCGCGGCCGACGTGGCCGGCGAGGTCTTTGGTGAAACGGTGGGTAACGGTCACGGTGCAGCCGGCAAGCAGCAGTTCCATGGCCATAGGGCGACCGACGATGTTGGAAGCGCCCACGACCACGGCGTCGAGGCCGTACAGGTCGACACCGGTGCTTTCCAGCAGGGTCATGATGCCTTTCGGGGTGCACGGGCGCAGCAGAGGGATACGCTGGGCCAGGCGGCCGACATTATAGGGGTGGAAACCGTCGACATCTTTGTCCGGGCGAATGCGCTCCAGCAGTCTGGAGGCGTCCAGGTGCTCGGGCAGTGGCAACTGGAGCAGGATGCCATCGATCGTCGCGTCATCGTTGAGGCCGTCGATCAGGTCTGTGAGGGCCTGCTGGGTGGTCTCGGAAGGCAAGTCGTAAGCCTTGGAAATGAAGCCGACCTCTTCACAGTCTTTACGCTTGTGCGAGACATAAACCTGAGAGGCAGGATCGCTGCCGACCAGGATCACCGCGAGGCCAGGCGTGCGCAGGCCTTGCTGGCTGCGCTCGGTGACTCGTTTGGCGATCTGCTGGCGCAGGCTGGCGGCGATTGATTTGCCGTCGATAAGTTGTGCAGTCATTACGCGTGATTAACCATCGAGAGGGGGAAGAAAAGTGCGCGCATTCTCGCATGCCAAGACGTGAGGGCAAAGGCGCTTGGTCTGCAAATTGCCCTAACCCCTTAAATAAAATCAGTTTTTTTCAAAAAAGATTTGACGGGTTTCGAGGGCGTCTATACTATTCGTCGCACTTGTCGGGCACAGCCTAGCACTGGTTAAGAAGGTCGAGCAGAATAGTGCGTTGTTCTGCAAGGCTGGAAGCACTTAGTTTGTAATCCTCCAAGAGTACAGATTAATCAGGCGCCCGTAGCTCAGCTGGATAGAGCATCCGCCTTCTAAGCGGATGGTCGCAGGTTCGAGTCCTGCCGGGTGCGCCATTAGGCAGCTTTGGCACAAGTAGCGCTATATGGTGGGCGTAGCTCAGTTGGTAGAGCACGGGATTGTGACTCCCGTTGTCGAGGGTTCGATCCCCTTCGTCCACCCCATATTTTGAAAGGCGCCAGATTAATCGTCTGGCGCCTTTGCTTTAAGAGCTTCAAGCGCGGATGTGGTGGAATTGGTAGACACACTGGATTTAGGTTCCAGCGCCGCGAGGCGTAAGAGTTCGAGTCTCTTCATCCGCACCAAACAAGGCTTGGTCCCGTTGAAAGATGGGGTAGGGCTCAACAAAGAAGTGGTTTGGTTTCTTTGTTAACGCAATATGGTGGGCGTAGCTCAGTTGGTAGAGCACGGGATTGTGACTCCCGTTGTCGAGGGTTCGATCCCCTTCGTCCACCCCATATTCGAAAGGCGCCAGATTTAACAGTCTGGCGCCTTTTTTGGTTTCAGCGGTTCGAATATTCCGCGGCTGCAGGTACTGGGTCGCACCGGCAGTGCGTTTCGTCGTATTTATGTATCTCGATGATGCCGCACTGCCTGCCGGCCCTGTGTAAGGGTTGGCCGTCAGGGAGATGGATGACGACTTCTTCTATATATAGAAGGGGCGGCGCAGAGCCCTGGCGTGATGGGCTGTATTTGTCACCGGGGCGGGGTACATCAGTGCCTTCGTACCGATAAATTGCCGGCTGTTTTCGGGCGTATTTCCAGTAGGGTGACTTCTTGAGTTTGACCCACTAGAATGCATGCCCTTGATTGGGGTCGGAAATGGCCGGCTAACGTCTGTGCAACGAGGAATATCCATGCAAGTTTCTGTTGAAAATACTACTGCTCTTGAGCGCCGCCTGAGCATCACCGTGCCGGCTGAGCGTATCGAGACTGCGGTCAACAAGCGTCTGCAGCAGACTGCCCAAAAGGCCAAGATCGCTGGTTTCCGTCCAGGCAAAGTGCCAATGAGCGAAATCAAGCGCCGTTTTGGTGCCGATGCGCGCCAGGAAGCTGTAGGTGACGTGATCCAGGCTTCCTTCTACGAAGCAGTGGTCGAGCAAAAGCTGAACCCGGCTGGTTCGCCGTCGATCGAGCCTAAGTCCCTGGAAGCAGGCAAGGACCTGGAATACGTTGCCGTATTCGAAGTGTTCCCTGAGTTTGAAGTGGCCGGTTTCGACGGTATCGCCATCGAGCGCCTGAGCGCCGAAGTGGCTGATTCGGACCTGGACAACATGCTGGAAATCCTGCGCAAGCAGAACACCCGTTTCGAAGTGGCCGACCGTGCCGCCCAGAACGAAGACCAACTGAACATCGATTTCGTTGGCAAGGTTGACGGCGAGGCATTCGCTGGCGGCTCCGCGAAGGGTACTCAGCTGGTGTTGGGTTCCAACCGCATGATCCCTGGTTTCGAAGACGGCCTGGTTGGCGCCAAAGCCGGCGAAGAGCGCGTTCTGAACCTGACTTTCCCAGCTGACTACCAGAACCTGGACCTGGCTGGCAAAACCGCCGAGTTCACCGTGACCGTCAACAGCGTGTCCGAGCCTAAGCTGCCAGAGCTGAACGAAGAGTTCTTCGCTCAATTCGGTATCAAGGAAACCGGTATCGAAGGCTTCCGCACCGAAGTTCGCAAGAACATGGAGCGCGAGCTGCGTCAGGCCATCAAGTCCAAGGTCAAGAACCAGGTCATGGACGGTCTGCTGGCTGCCAACCCGATCGAAGTGCCTAAGGCCCTGCTGTCCAACGAAGTGGATCGCCTGCGCGTACAAGCTGTCCAGCAGTTTGGCGGCAATATCAAGCCTGACCAACTGCCGGCCGAGCTGTTCGAAGAGCAAGCCAAGCGTCGCGTTGTGCTGGGCCTGATCGTCGCTGAAGTGGTCAAGCAGTTCGACCTCAAGCCTGACGAAGACCGCGTTCGCGAAATGATCCAGGAAATGGCTTCGGCCTACCAGGAGCCTGAGCAGGTCGTGGCTTGGTACTACAAGAACGACCAGCAACTGAACGAAGTACGTTCGGTTGTGCTGGAAGAACAAGTTGTGGATACTGTTCTGCAGAAGGCTAAGGTGACCGATAAAGCGGTCTCTTACGAAGAAGCAGTCAAACCGGCGGAAGCAGCACAAGCCGACTGATTGTCCAACTCGTTGGAAATACAACCATAAGCCAGCCTCGCGCTGGCTTATGCGTTTTCAAGACATGACTATTTGGGAGTAACTGCAGAGCATGTTCCGTAATTCCTATATTCAGCAGAACTCTGATATCCAGGCCGCTGGCGGCCTGGTCCCGATGGTTGTCGAGCAGTCCGCTCGTGGCGAACGCGCCTACGACATCTACTCGCGCCTGCTCAAGGAGCGAGTGATCTTTCTGGTGGGTCCGGTAGAGGACTACATGGCCAACCTGATCTGTGCGCAGCTGCTGTTCCTTGAAGCGGAAAACCCGGACAAGGACATCCATCTCTACATCAACTCCCCAGGCGGTTCGGTGACTGCAGGCATGTCGATCTACGACACCATGCAGTTCATCAAGCCGAACGTATCGACCACTTGCATCGGCCAGGCCTGCAGCATGGGCGCGTTCCTGTTGACCGCAGGTGCCGAGGGCAAGCGTTTCTGCCTGCCTAACTCGCGCGTGATGATTCACCAGCCGTTGGGCGGTTTCCAGGGCCAGGCGTCGGACATCGAAATCCACGCCAAGGAAATCCTGTTTATTCGTGAGCGTCTCAACACGCTGATGGCCAAGCACAGCGGGCGCACCCTGGAAGAAATCGAGCGCGATACCAACCGCGACAACTTCATGAGTGCCGAAGCGGCGAAGGCATATGGCCTGATCGATGAAGTGATCACCCAGCGTCCCGCTTAATATAAGCCGCTCAAAATAGGGCTGGTCGGCATGTCCGACCACTGGCGGGCTTGAAAAAGCCCGCATAAGCCTTCATCTTGTGTTGCAAGCCTATCGGATTTGGATCGAACGAATGACTGACACCCGCAACGGCGAGGACAACGGCAAGCTGCTCTATTGCTCCTTCTGTGGCAAAAGCCAGCATGAAGTACGCAAATTGATTGCCGGCCCCTCGGTGTTTATCTGCGACGAATGCGTCGACCTGTGCAATGACATCATCCGTGAGGAGGTGCAGGAAGCCCAGGCCGAAAGCAGCGCGCATAAATTGCCTTCGCCTAAAGAAATCAGCGGCATCCTTGACCAGTATGTGATTGGTCAAGAGCGTGCAAAGAAGGTTCTGGCCGTAGCGGTGTACAACCACTACAAGCGCTTGAACCAGCGTGACAAGAAAGGTGACGAAGTTGAACTCGGCAAGAGCAACATCTTGCTGATTGGTCCTACGGGCTCGGGTAAGACCCTGCTTGCAGAAACCCTCGCTCGCCTGCTGAACGTTCCGTTCACTATCGCCGACGCCACCACCCTTACCGAGGCTGGCTACGTGGGTGAAGACGTCGAGAACATCATTCAGAAACTGCTGCAGAAGTGCGACTACGACGTAGAGAAGGCCCAGATGGGTATCGTCTACATCGATGAAATCGACAAGATCTCGCGCAAGTCGGACAACCCGTCGATCACCCGGGACGTTTCCGGTGAAGGCGTGCAGCAGGCCCTGTTGAAACTGATCGAAGGCACGGTTGCTTCCGTACCGCCACAAGGCGGCCGCAAGCACCCGCAGCAGGAATTCCTTCAGGTTGATACGCGTAACATCCTGTTCATCTGTGGCGGTGCGTTCTCGGGCCTGGAAAAAGTGATCCAGCAGCGTTCCACCCGTGGTGGCATTGGTTTCAGTGCAGAAGTGCGCAGCAAGGAAGAAGGCAAGAAGGTGGGCGAGTCCCTGCGTGAAGTCGAACCTGACGATTTGGTCAAGTTCGGTCTGATCCCTGAATTCGTTGGCCGTCTGCCGGTCCTCGCGACGTTGGACGAACTGGATGAGGCGGCTCTGATTCAGATCCTCACCGAGCCGAAAAACGCCCTGACCAAGCAATATGCCAAGTTGTTCGAGATGGAAGGCGTAGACCTTGAGTTCCGTACCGATGCTCTCAAATCAGTGGCCAAGCGTGCACTGGAGCGCAAGACGGGTGCACGTGGCCTGCGTTCGATTCTTGAAGGCGTATTGCTCGACACCATGTACGAGATTCCCTCGCAGTCCGAGGTGAGTAAAGTGGTGATCGATGAAAGCGTTATAGAAGGTAAGTCCAAGCCACTGTATATCTACGAAAACAGTGAGCCGGCTGCCAAGGCTGCGCCAGACGCGTAAGCGTTTCGCAGTGTCGGTATAAACAAAGGGGCCTCCAGGGGCCCCTTTGTTTTTGCGGCGTTTTCTACGCCGGAGCGTTTACTGCGTTTAACTGCTGGCAATAAGCTTGTTTTTTTTGCATGCAGCCCCCATCTTGGTTTCAAGCTTACTTTTCAACTGTCATAGAGGCGAAATCATGAAGACAACCATCGAATTGCCTCTCCTGCCGTTGCGTGATGTCGTCGTCTATCCGCACATGGTTATCCCGCTGTTCGTGGGGCGCGAGAAGTCTATCGAAGCCCTCGAGGCCGCGATGACGGGCGACAAGCAGATCCTGCTGTTGGCCCAGAAGAATCCTGCTGATGATGATCCAGGCGAAGAGGCCCTGTATCGCGTCGGTACCATTGCTACCGTGCTGCAATTGCTCAAGCTGCCCGATGGCACCGTCAAGGTGCTGGTGGAAGGCGAGCAGCGCGGCGCGGTCGAGCGCTTCATGGAGGTGGACGGCCACCTGCGCGCCGAAGTGGCGTTGATCGACGAAGTCGAAGCCCCTGAGCGCGAGTCCGAAGTGTTTGTACGCAGCCTGCTCTCGCAATTCGAGCAGTATGTGCAGTTGGGCAAGAAAGTCCCGGCTGAAGTCCTGTCTTCCCTCAACAGCATCGATGAGCCAAGCCGCCTGGTCGACACCATGGCCGCACACATGGCGCTGAAAATCGAGCAGAAGCAAGACATCCTCGAAATCATCGACCTGTCGGCCCGTGTTGAACATGTGCTGGCGCTGCTGGACGCCGAAATCGACCTGTTGCAGGTCGAGAAGCGCATCCGTGGTCGCGTGAAGAAACAAATGGAGCGCAGCCAGCGCGAGTACTACCTGAATGAGCAGATGAAGGCCATTCAGAAGGAGCTCGGCGACAGCGAGGAAGGCCACAACGAAATCGAGGAGCTGAAAAAGCGCATCGATGCCGCTGGCCTGCCGAAAGACGCCCTGGCCAAAGCCACCGCCGAGCTGAACAAGCTCAAGCAGATGTCGCCGATGTCGGCCGAAGCCACCGTGGTGCGTTCCTACATCGACTGGCTGGTGCAGGTACCGTGGAAGGCCCAGACCAAAGTGCGCCTGGACCTGGCGCGCGCTGAAGACATTCTCGACGCCGACCACTACGGCCTTGAAGAAGTCAAGGAACGCATCCTCGAATACCTCGCCGTGCAGAAGCGCGTGAAGAAGATTCGGGGTCCGGTGTTGTGCCTGGTGGGCCCGCCTGGTGTGGGTAAAACCTCGCTGGCCGAGTCGATTGCCAATGCCACCAACCGTAAATTCGTGCGCATGGCCCTCGGTGGTGTACGCGATGAAGCGGAAATCCGTGGTCATCGCCGTACTTACATCGGTTCGATGCCAGGAAGATTGATTCAAAAGATGACAAAGGTGGGCGTGCGCAACCCGCTGTTCCTGCTCGATGAAATCGACAAGATGGGCAGCGACATGCGTGGCGATCCGGCATCGGCTTTGCTGGAAGTGCTCGACCCCGAACAGAACCACAATTTCAACGACCATTACCTGGAAGTCGACTACGACCTGTCCGATGTAATGTTCCTGTGCACCTCCAACTCCATGAATATTCCACCAGCGTTGCTGGACCGGATGGAGGTGATTCGTCTGCCGGGTTACACCGAAGACGAGAAGATCAACATCGCCGTCAAATACCTCGCGCCCAAGCAAGTTTCGGCCAACGGCCTCAAGAAGGGCGAGATCGAGTTCGAGGTCGAGACGATCCGCGACATCGTGCGTTACTACACCCGCGAGGCCGGTGTGCGGGGCCTGGAGCGCCAGATCGCGAAGATCTGCCGTAAGGCGGTCAAGGAACATGCACTGGAAAAACGCTTCTCGGTGAAGGTCACCGCCGACTCCTTGGAGCACTTCCTGGGCGTGAAGAAATTCCGCTACGGCCTGGCCGAACAGCAGGATCAGGTAGGGCAGGTGACTGGCCTGGCGTGGACCCAGGTGGGCGGCGAATTGCTGACTATCGAAGCGGCGGTGATCCCGGGCAAGGGCCAGCTGATCAAGACCGGTTCCCTGGGGGACGTGATGGTCGAATCCATCACTGCCGCGCAGACCGTCGTGCGTAGCCGCGCCAGAAGCCTGGGGATCCCCCTGGACTTCCACGAGAAGCACGACACCCACATCCACATGCCGGAAGGGGCGACCCCGAAAGACGGCCCTAGCGCTGGCGTAGGCATGTGCACGGCCCTGGTTTCGGCATTGACCGGCATTCCGGTACGCGCCGATGTGGCCATGACCGGGGAAATCACCCTGCGTGGCCAGGTATTGGCCATCGGTGGTCTGAAAGAGAAATTGCTCGCGGCACACCGGGGGGGTATCAAGACCGTGATCATTCCAGAAGAGAATGTTCGCGACTTGAAGGAAATTCCCGACAATATCAAGCAGGATCTTCAGATTAAACCGGTTAAATGGATTGACGAGGTCCTGCAAATTGCGCTGCAATACGCGCCGGAGCCCTTGCCGGATGTGGCTCCGGAGATAGTTGCAAAGGACGAAAAACGCGAGTCTGATTCCAAGGAAAGAATTAGCACGCATTAATGCGTTAAAGCCTGGTGGCTTCCTTGACAGCTTTTTAGAGCCCTTGTTATAAAGCGGCTCTTAAGTGTCTGTAGGCCATTCAGCACTGGTTTTTGCTTTCACCAAAAAACTTAGAATCATACTCAATAGATATATAAGGGGACTTAGAGTGAACAAGTCGGAACTGATTGATGCTATCGCTGCATCCGCTGATATCCCGAAAGCTGCTGCTGGCCGTGCGCTGGATGCAGTAATCGAATCCGTCACTGGCGCTCTGAAGGCCGGCGACTCCGTGGTACTGGTAGGCTTCGGTACTTTCTCTGTGACTGACCGCCCAGCTCGCACTGGCCGTAACCCACAGACTGGCAAAGCACTGCAAATCGCTGCTGCCAAGAAACCAGGTTTCAAAGCCGGTAAAGCCCTGAAAGAAGCCGTTAACTAAGCTTCGATCAAGCCTTTACCTACCCGGGTCGAACGCAGGTTCGACCTGGCAGCGGAGCGGCAGCTGACCCACGTATCCATCGGGTCGCCACGCCGGGGGTGTGGGTTCAAACCCCCGTCCGCTCCGCCAGTTACGAGAAGGCGCATCCTCGGATGCGCCTTTCTTCTATCCGGACTCTACCCACGCTCCACGGTTGCCTATTTTTGAAGTTCAACCGTTTCTGGGGGACGCATGCTGCAAAATATCAGGGACAATTCACAAGGCTGGATTGCCAAGACCATTATCGGGATCATCGTCGCATTGATGGCGTTCACCGGTATCGAAGCCATTTTCCAGGCTTCGGGTAACAGTAAGCAGGACGTGGCCAAGGTCAACGGTGAAGAAATCACCCAGACCGAATTGAGCCAGGCCGTCGACATGCAACGTCGCCAGTTGATGCAACAGCTGGGCAAGGATTTCGATGCCTCCCTGCTGGACGAAAAACTGCTGCGCGAAGCGGCCCTCAAGGGCCTGATCGATCGCAAGCTGCTGCTGCAAGGCGCCGCCGATTCCAAGTTTGGCTTCTCTGAAGCTGCGCTGGACCAGGTGATCCTGCAGACGCCGGAATTCCAGGTGGACGGCAAGTTCAGCGCCGAACGCTTTGACCAGGTGATCCGTCAGCTGGGCTACAGCCGTATGCAATTCCGTCAGATGCTGACCCAGGAAATGCTGATCGGCCAGGTTCGCGCAGGTATCGCTGGCAGCGGTTTCGTCACCGACGCCGAAGTGCTGGCATTCGCCCGCCTGGAAAAACAGACCCGCGACTTCGCCACCGTCAACATCAAGGCCAACCCTGCCGCGGTGAAACTCACCGACGATGAGGTCAAGGCTTACTACGACCAGCACGCCAAAGAGTTCATGACCCCTGATCAAGTGGTCATCGACTACCTGGAGCTGAAGAAGTCTTCCTTCTTCGACCAGGTTGCCGTGAAGGACGAAGAACTGCAGGCTGCCTATCAGAAAGAAACCGCCAACCTCGCTGAACAGCGTCGTGCGGCGCACATCCTGATTGAAGTCAACGACAAGGTCACCGACGCGCAAGCCAAGGCCAAGATCGAAGAAATCCAGGCACGCCTGGCCAAGGGTGAGAAGTTCGAAGCCCTGGCCAAGGAGTTCTCCCAGGATCCCGGTTCGGCCAACAGTGGTGGCGACCTGGGCTTCGCCGGCCCTGGCGTCTACGACCCGGACTTCGAAGCCGCCTTGTATGCGTTGAACAAGGACCAGGTCTCGGCGCCGGTACGCAGCACCTTCGGTTGGCACCTGATCAAGCTGTTGGGCGTTGAAGCACCGCAAGTGCCGACGTTTGCCAGCCTGAAAGACAAGCTGACCAAAGAGCTCAAGACCCAGCAGGTCGAGCAGCGTTTTGTCGAAGCGACCAAGCAATTGGAAGATGCGGCATTCGAAGCCTCCGACCTGGCCCAGCCAGCGTCCGACCTGAAGCTGACCGTGCACACCTCCGCGCCGTTTGGCCGTGAAGGTGGCGAAGGTGTTGCGGCCAACCGTGCCGTGGTCACCGCTGCGTTCAGCCCGGAAGTGCTGGATGAGGGCGCCAATAGCACCGCCATCGAGCTGGACCCGGAAACCATCATCGTGCTGCGTGCCAAAGAGCACCTGAAGCCTTCGCAACTGCCGCTGGAAAGCGTTGCAGCGGCGATTCGCACGCAGATGGCCAAGGAGCGCGCCAGCGCGGCAGCCAAGGCTCACGCTGACGAGTTGATCGCCAGCCTGCGCGATGGCAAGACCCCGTTGAACCAGGCGGTCGACGGCCAGGCATGGAAGGTCACTGAAGCGGCTACCCGTAGCCAGGAAACGATTGACCCGGCCGTGCTGCAAGCCCTGTTCCGCATGCCCAAGCCTGCGGCCAAGGACAAGCCGACCTTCACCACGGTGACCCTGGCTGACGGTAGCCTGGTGATCGTGCGCTTGAACGGCGTCAACGAAGCCGCTGCCCCAACGGACGAAGAAAAGGCGCAATACCGCCGCTTCCTCGCCTCCCGTGTGGGTCAGCAAGACTTCGCGGCCTACCGCAAGCAGCTGGAAACCAAGGCTGACATCAAGAAGTACTGATGTCGGTTTGAACAAGAAGCCCCCGGCCTGAAAAGACCGGGGGCTTTTTCGTGTGGGCACCGCTGTGTAGGCTTGTGACGTTTTACCGACAGGAATGCGCGCGCCAAGGCCTCTTTCTGTTGCACAATACCGCCCAGACCGTTTTCCTCAGGATTTTCAATGTCGACATCATTTCACTTGCGTAGCCTCGGGCTGGCGCTTGTGTTGGCGGGCGCCGCGGGCTGCTCGTCACCCAAGACCGCTATTTACGAACATGAGAATTTCGACGACTCCGGTACGTTTTCCCGGGATTACCCGGTGACCGATGTCGCGGCGTGCGAAGCCGCGCGGCGCGCCCTGCTGAGCCAGGGCTACATCATCACCAGCAGCGATCCGAAACTGGTCGTGGGCAACAAGAGCTTCCAGCAGACCGGCGAGACCCACCTGCAGATCAGCTTCAACGTGGTGTGTGCCGATGATGGCAAAGGCACCAACCATTCGACGATGTTCGCCAACGCCCTGCAGGATCGCTACGCGCTGAAGAAGGTCAACAACTCCGCAAGCCTGGGGGTTGGGGTGCTGGGTTCGGTGTCGATGCCGATCGGCTCTACCGATGATTCGATGGTGAAGGTGGCAAGCGAGACCGTTTCGGCGCCGAAGTTCTACGAGCGTTACTTTGCGCTGGTGGATGTGTTCTTGCCGCAGGAAGTGAGGAAGGCCGAGCATATTCCCGAGCAGCCGAAGGCCGAACTGGGCGTGCCGGAACCTAAAGCCGCACCGGTTGCCGAGAAGGTCGAGCCGCCGAAGGAAGAGCCTGCCGTTGCGCAGCCGGCCGTTTCCGAACCTGTCACACCACCTGCCGAGGCTGCGCCGATTGCGCCGCAGGCAGAGCCGGCACCGCCAACCAGCAACCCGGACCTGCCACCGCCGACAGAAGCGATTCCGCCCCTGCCGACGCCTGCGCAGTGACTCAGTCCGCTACGGGGTCGCCTTGTCGACGCTGATCCCTTAGCGGCTGGTCGCTTCCCCGACGTTCTCACACGTCTTCCTCCCCCAAGGCTTTCAACGGCGATGACGGTTGTTCAGTTATTGATGAGTCGGCCGACCATCGCTTCGCCGGCAAGCCGGCTCCTGCAGGTTGTGGGGAGCGCGCGCGGGGTGTGCTAAATCCTGGCAACGCTGCTACGTTTAATCCTTGAGTGCAGGAACGTCATCGCGCAGACATTTTTTCGTCATGACGGCACTTTAGGCTGGCTGTGCAGGTCATTTATCAGCAGCCGCTTTTAACGCCAACAAGGAGTCCACCATGGACGATTACCAGGAAGAACTGCTCGAGTACCACGCGATTGAGTTGGACCCGCTGGAACCGGCAGACGATGCAACAGAGCTGTAAGACCGACTTCAGGCGGAATGCCGCTGACTGCGGCGAAATTCCCCTGGGGTCTGGTTGTTCCATCGCCTGAAGGCCCTTTGAAAGGCTTGGGCCGAGGCAAAACCGAGCAAGTAGGCGATCTCGCCGAACGCCAGTTCCGTGTCGCGAATGTAAGTCATGGCCAGGTCGCGGCGGGTATCGTTGAGAATCGCGCGGAACTGAGTGCCTTCTTCGGCCAGTTTGCGGCGCAGCGTCCAGGTTGGCAGCTTCAGGCGTGCCGCCACTTCTTCCAGGTCGGGTTCCCGGCCGCCATTGAGCATCGGCCCCAGCAAGCGGGTAATGCGCTCGCGCAGGCTGCGGGTGCGGGTGAGCTGCTCCAACTCCCTTTCACACAGTTGCAAGAGCCATTGCCAGGTGCTCGGGCAGTGCTGCGGATTGCGCAGGGCCAGGGTTTGCTGGTTGAGGCGCAGTTGATTGGCGTCCGCACCGAAGTGAATGTCTCCAAGCGCTTCGTAGTCTTCGCTGTAGTCCGGCGCTTCAAATTCGATTTCGATGCGCTGCGCTTGCACCGGTTGCTGGGCCAGGCTTGACAGTTGATGCAGCCAGCCGGCGATGATCGAGTCCACCACAAAGCGGTTGTAGGCGTTATAGGGGCTGATGGAATAGAAACGCAGCCAGGCGCCTTCGGCATCCTCGACGAAGCTCGACTGCCCGCGATAATTGGAGCCATAAAGCGCTTCGAAGCGGGTCAGCGTGCGCGCCGCCTCGCGTACGTTAGGGGCCTGGGCGGCGGTGACGCCAGCCAGCCCGGCCTGGCTCAAGCGGCTGAGCTGGCCCATGCGCAGGCCCAGGCCCGGGTCGCCGGTGAGTTGGATGGCGGCGTGGCCCAGGCGCATGTAGCGCGGGATCGACAAGCGTGCCCCCGCCTCGGCGAGGCGCGCCGGGTCGAGTCCGTATTGCAGCAGCAGCGGTTGCGGGTCCAGGCCGTGGCTGTGGATGGCATCGGCCAGGGTGTGCACGAAGCCCACCGAGAGGTCCCCCAGCCGTACCGGTTTCACAGCCAGATATTCAACAGGCGCGCGCCACGGGCTTCACCATCGGCGCTGACTTGCCCATTGCTGCTGAGGAAGCTATGCCCGGCTGTGCCCAGGTCCCAGAACTGCCCACGCAGGAACACGCTCATGCCCGCGCTGGCCTGGCTGACGGGTGGCTGGCTGATCAGCGTGAGGCGGCGCCAGGCTTCGCCCTCGCTGAGCTCTTCGGGCTTGAGGCTGATTTCGCTCGGAGTAGAGACGCTTTTGAAACCGCGCCAAGGGCGGTCCCAGGTATCACGACCGAGCACAAAGGCCGGCACCGCGATCAACTGCGCGCCTTGTTCATTGAGTTTGCGGTAGTTGTCCGGGTACCAGCTGTCGCTGCCGACCAGCACACCCAGGCGCCCGGCCGGGGTGTCGACCACGCTGACGACGTTTTCATCACCGGGCTGGATAAAGCCGCGTTCATCGTAGATCGGGTAAAGCTGGCGCTGCGGCTGGCCCATGGGCAAACCGTCGGCGCTGAACACCAGGCTGGCGTTGTACAGCGCGCCGTGGCCGACCTGCAGTTGCCCCTGGCTGACGCTCGGGTTGGGCAGGGTGATGGAGCCGGCCACCAGCGTGACGCCGAACTCCTTGGCCAGGCCGCCAAATAACACTTGGTAATCCCGCGCCATGCCGGAGGCCTTCATGCGCAGGTAGGCGTCGTCGGTGCGGTTGTCGCCCGTGGCGCTGATCCAGGCGCGGGCGAACAGCAGCGGGTTGCTCACCGACAGCCAGTTCATCGCATCCTTGACGTGGAGCGCCTGGTACACCTCGTTCTTTTCGCCGGTGAGCATCAGCCAGGTGCCGATATGTTCGGGCAGCACCACGATGGTCTTGTCGTTGATCAGCCCCTGGTCGCGGGCTTTTTGCAGGTAGGCCGCGAGCTTCAGGTGCAGGCGTTCCAGGCTCTGATAGTCGGCGGGAAACAGCTCTGGCTGGATGCCCAGCAAGTTGCCACGGTCGGCAGGCAGGCCTTCGTTGACGGCGAGGGTGATGCGCAGGTCCGACAGGTAATGCGCCACGGGGCGCTCCTGGGTCCAGACCAGATACGCGGCGACGGCGGCAACCAGGGCCATGGTGACGGTAAAAGCTAGGAGTTTACGCATGGGGGAACAGACAACAGACCGTGTGCAGGGTTCGCGACTAGGGTAGGGCCCATGGGCGGGCTTGCCAAGGGGCGCTGTGCATTTGGATCAATAAGTTGTCAGTTTCAGTCATTGAGCCGTCGTCCACTGCCTCTTAGTCTGTGGGACATAAACCGATGGCACGCCGTTCGAGCGTGTCACGTCCCGTGATGATCCGTTGTGGAGCTTGACCATGACCGCTGTTGCCTACCCGCACCTGCTGGCCCCGTTGGACCTGGGTTTTACCACCTTGCGCAACCGTACCCTGATGGGGTCGATGCACACCGGCCTGGAAGAAAAGCCCGGTGGTTTCGAGCGCATGGCGGCTTACTTTGCCGAGCGTGCCCGTGGCGGCGTTGGCTTGATGGTGACCGGTGGTATTGGTCCGAATGATGAAGGCGGCGTGTATTCCGGCGCGGCCAAGCTGACCACCGAAGCCGAAGCGCAGAAGCACAAGATCGTGACCCAGGCCGTGCACGAGGCGGGCGGCAAGATCTGCATGCAGATTCTTCATGCCGGCCGTTATGCCTACAGCCCCAAGCAAGTCGCACCCAGCGCGATCCAGGCGCCGATCAACCCGTTCAAGCCCAAGGAGCTGGACGAAGAGGGCATCGAAAAGCAGATCCAGGATTTCGTCACCTGCTCGTTGCTGGCCCAGGTCGCCGAGTATGACGGCGTGGAAATCATGGGGTCCGAAGGCTACTTCATTAACCAATTCCTCGCGGCCCACACCAACCATCGCACCGACCGTTGGGGTGGCAGTTACGAAAACCGCATGCGCTTGGCAGTGGAAATCGTGCGCCGCGTGCGTGAAGCCGTGGGCCCGAATTTCATTATTATCTTCCGCCTGTCGATGCTCGACCTGGTGGAAGGTGGCAGCACCTGGGAAGAAATCGTGCAGTTGGCCAAGGCGATCGAAGGCGCCGGTGCGACCCTCATCAACACTGGGATCGGCTGGCACGAAGCCCGCATCCCGACCATCGCCACCAAGGTGCCACGTGGCGCGTTCAGCAAAGTCACCGCCAAGTTGCGCGGTGCAGTGCAGATTCCGCTGATCACCACCAACCGTATCAACACGCCGGAAATCGCCGAGCAGATTCTTGCCGAGGGCGATGCCGATATGGTGTCCATGGCGCGCCCCTTCCTGGCCGACCCTGAGTTCGTCAACAAGGCCGCCGCCGGCCGCGCCGATGAAATCAACACCTGCATTGGCTGCAACCAGGCGTGCCTGGACCACACCTTTGGCGGCAAGCTGACCACCTGCCTGGTCAACCCACGGGCGTGCTACGAGACGGAGCTCAACTACCTGCCGGTCAAGCAGATCAAGAAGGTTGCCGTGGTCGGTGCGGGCCCTGCCGGTCTGGCGGCGGCGACGGTGGCGGCTGAGCGCGGCCATCAGGTGACGTTGTTCGACTCCGCCAGCGAAATCGGTGGGCAGTTCAACATTGCCAAGCGTGTGCCGGGCAAAGAGGAGTTTTTCGAAACCCTGCGCTACTTCAAGCGCAAGCTGCAGACCACCCACGTGGAGCTGTGCCTCAATACCCGTGTGGACGTGGCGCAACTGGCGGCGGGTGGCTATGACGAGATCATCCTGGCGACCGGCATCGCGCCGCGCACCCCGGCGATCCCGGGGATCGACAACGCCAAGGTATTGAGCTACCTGGACGTGATCCTTGAGCGCAAGCCGGTGGGCAAGCGCGTCGCTGTGATCGGCGCGGGGGGTATCGGTTTCGACGTCTCGGAATTCCTTGTGCATCAGGGCGTATCCACCAGCCTCGACCGCGAAGCGTTCTGGAAAGAGTGGGGCATCGACACCCACCTGCAAGCCCGTGGCGGTGTTGCCGGGATCAAGCCTCAACCCCATGCGCCGGCGCGGGAAGTGTTCCTGCTGCAACGCAAGACTTCCAAGGTCGGCGACGGCCTGGGCAAGACCACCGGCTGGATCCACCGTACTGGCTTGAAGAACAAGCGCGTGCAGATGCTCAACAGCGTCGAGTATCTGAAGATCGACGATGAAGGCCTGCACATCCGCATTGGCGCCGAGGGTGAGCCTCAGGTGCTGGCGGTGGACAACATCATCATCTGCGCCGGTCAGGACCCATTGCGAGAATTGCAGGACGGCCTGGTCGCGGCTGGCCAGAACGTGCACCTGATCGGCGGCGCCGATGTGGCGGCCGAACTGGATGCCAAGCGCGCCATCAACCAAGGCTCGCGTCTGGCTGCAGAGCTGTAAGCCCCCGCACGGGGCGGTGTTAGACTACCGCCCCGTTTTTCATGCAGATCCTTCCCGATGGGTCCCTTCGATTGGCTTCCCCACGCTCCGCTTGAACCCTTGCAGCTGGACTGGCTGAAAGGCGTCGAGTTGGCCGTACTGCGCCTGGATCGCATCGACCCGCTGATCAGTGGCAACAAGTGGTTCAAGCTCAGCGGGCACTTGGCGCAGGCGCACACCGCTCGCGGCATCATCAGCCTGGGCGGTGCTTACTCCAACCATCTGCACGCGTTGGCGGCGGCGGGGAAACGCTTCGGTTTCCCCACTGTCGGCTTGGTGCGCGGCGACCCTCAAGATAACGCCACCCTCCACGACCTGAAAGCCTTCGGTATGCAGCTGCATTGGTTGGGGTATGGCGGCTATCGTGCGCGACATGAGCCGGGCTTTTGGCAACCTTGGCGCGAGCGGTATCCCCATCTCCATCCCGTGCCCGAAGGCGGTGGTGGGCTAGCCGGTGCAATAGGTTGTGGTGTGCTGGTCGAGCAGGCTCGCGCGCAGTTGCATGCACTGGGCTGGGCTGATTACGACGCCTGGTGGCTGGCGGCGGGCACCGGCACCACAGTGGCGGGGTTGGTGCTGGCAGAGGCGGGGGCACACCCGGTGTACGGCGCCATGGCCGTGCCGGATGACCATGGTGTGGCGCAGAACGTCGAGGCTATCGTGCAGGGCGGCTATAAGTTGCTGGATGCCAGCCGGGGTGGTTTTGCCAAGGTTGATCCGTTGCTGCTCGAGTTTATCGAAGCAACCGAACAGGCGTGCGGGTTGCCCTTGGAGCCGCTCTACACCGGCAAGGCGTTACTGGCCTTGAAGGTACAGATCGAAGCCGGGCGCTTTGCCCCCGGCACTCGCCTGATCTTTATCCACACCGGTGGGCTGCAAGGCCGCCGAGGCCTTCTGTCGGCGTGAGGGGAACGTCGAGTTCTTGCTCGCGCCTGCAGTGGTGTCAGTCAGCAGAGCGGGGTCTGCCTGGCATCATGCGCAACGCGGTGTTGTCCCGAAGAATGTAATGGTGGGCAATCCCCGCCAGCGCATGCAGCCCGATCAGCCAATAACCGACCTTGCCGAACCACACATGCCAGCCTTCGATCTGCTTGGCCAATGCCTTGTCCTCACCGATCAGCGGCGGCAACTCCATGCCATAGAACATCACCGAATGCCCCTCGGCACTGACAATCAGCCAACCGGCAATCGGCATGCCGATCATCAGTGCGTATAGCGCGACGTGCATCAGGGTTGCCAGCAGGCTTTGCCATTGCGGCGGGGCGGGGACGATCTTCGGTGCCACTCCCAGGCTGCGCGCGAACAGGCGCAGCCATACCAGTACAAACACGGTGAGGCCAAACATGAAGTGCATCTCGACGATCAACGTTCGCGCACCGCTGCCTTTGGGAAACTGGCCGCGTAGCTCAATGCAGGCATAGACCACCGCCAGCAGCACCACCATCAACCAGTGCAACGCGATCGACATAGTGCTGTAGCGCGTATCGGAGTTTTTCCACGGCATCGCTGGGTTCCTCACTCATCAGGGCGAACCTCCGTTCTTTGGCGACGGAGTGATTTAACTGTATGCCGGTTTCAGCGCAATTGCCCGGCGTCGGGGCCATTGTCGTGGTCTTTTATCCACCGCGGTAAACGTTGCCCGTTGAGGGGGGCTGTCATTTTGCCTTGACGGAATGTCTGGATTCGGTGACGGCTTTGCGCTTGAGTATCACGGTTTATATATTTTATTTGTTGTCAAAAAGTTTGATGAAGTTTCTGTCTTTTCATGGGGCTGTCAAATAAGCCTGGTGACGAACGGCATAATGTCTCCGCAGAGGTGTTTTCGGTTTTTTATTGACGTACTTTGTTTTAGTTGTGCGGTTGTTATGCCTTAGGGCTCGCTGGCAGGATTTGCCGGGTCACCGTGTCAGGTGATACCCATCTATTGAGTAAGGAAAGTTATATGGTCAATGGTTATTTGTCAGGTTCTAATACTGTTCGCTGTTCATCGGTTTGTCTTGAACCCCTTGGCGTGACCCGCTCGACAATGCAACCAGCAGCGGTCCCTGACAACTCCAGGCAGGGTGTTGGACACACGGTGAGTGCCGCGTCGTCGAGTCCCTTGTTGAGCGCCTCTGCGTTCTCCAGAAGCGAACTGGCGACCTTGCTGCTGGGCCTGTCTTCACTCCTTCAGGTGCTTAAGCGATTGGTCGGCTACGCAGAGGTCGTCAATGAAAAAGCAGACGCTTCGAATACGCGGCGACCTGAGACGCCTGTTACGCCTGTTCATGAAGTTGAAGCGGTGACACCGCAGTTTCCTCATCTCTCATCTATGAAAGTTGGTGAGCGGCCGAAAAACGTATGGCTCGAGTTCAATCGGAATAACAGGAAGACCGACAACGAATCTTCAATAAAGGCGGCCATGATGAAATATGGTCAAAATCCCCGAGGTATTTATTCGTCTATTAAGAATAGCGAGGCAGGCTATCAAGTTGTCATGCGTGATGGGTTCAAGTTGACACTGTCTGCGCATGAGATCGACCGGGCACAAAAAAGATCAAAGATCTGGTCCCCCAAAGACCAGGACCCGGAAATGGCCAAGGACATCAACTTCATGAATGCCGCCAGTATCAAGCGTGTACAACTCGAAAGGGGCCATGAAAGCTTTGATCAGGCGCTGGATTTCGTTGAGGAAGGAAAGGACGTTGGCAATGGTTTCAAACGCTTGGGTTTAGAGGCTTATGCTCGGCGCACCAACTGGCAGGCGTTGTATGAGTCTCGCGGGACGGGTGTGGTGATGGGGGCCTCTTCGGGGGTGCAGTTTGGGCACGGCGGCTCCGTGGATTGCTGCAGCAGACCAACCTATGTCGTAGACGGGAGAAACGCCGTCGATATCCCAGCGATACAACTGATCTGACAGGCGCCAGGCCTCACCTCGCTGACCGAGGTGAGGGCTTGATGCAGGTCGACATTCAACGGGATCAGTTGCCTTGGGGCATTTCGCCTTTGGCCAGGCGCCGGTTGATGTCGGCAATGACCGCCGGCAGTTCGTTGATAGTGTCGATCATGTAGTGCGGGCGCGAGCCTTCGAACATCTTCTCGACGCGTTTGCGCTCACCGTCGAGGGTGCTGCTGTCCAGTGCTCGGAACTGCTCATGCGTCAGGCCCAAGGCATTGCCCGAACAGGTCAGGGCCACCGTCCACATCCCGGCTCGGCGACCTTCGAGGATGCCGGGCACGGTATCGTCAACCTTCACGCACGCAGCCACGTCATCGATGCTCAGCGCGATCACGTTGGCCAGCGCCTGGGCTGGCCATGGGCGACCGTTGGGTACTTCGTCCGTGGCCACCACGTGGTCGGCGATGTAGCCGTTGGTGGCGGCCAGGGCGACCACTTTGTCCATCACTTGCTTGGGGTAGCCGGAGCAGGAGCCGATCTTGATGCCTTGCACGCGCAGTCGGGCGATGGTGTCGAGGGCGCCGGGAATCAGGGCCGAGTGTTCGGCGATCTTCTCGATCTGCAACGGCATGAAGCGCTGATAGATAGCGGTCACGTCATCGTCGGTGGGCGTGCGGCCGAAGGCCTTGCGGTAGCGTTCGGCAACCTGTGGTTGGTCGCAGAGGGTGCGGATATGGTCCCACTTGCCCATGCCCATCGGGCCACGGGCTTCGTCGATGGAGACTTGCACGTCGAACTCGGCGAACGCCTCGACAAAGATCTGCGTGGGAGCAAACGAGCCGAAGTCGACCACGGTGCCGGCCCAATCGAGAATAACGGCCTGGAGGGTGTTGGGGTTTTGATAGTTCATGGTGACGAATCCTGTGGGGCAAATGGGGCTGTAGGTGCCGGCAGCCCGGCTCCTGAATGGGGGTCAAATCTCGAGCACTTCCATTTCCTGCAGCACCTCGGCGATCGCCTTGACCGCTGCTCGCATCCCCGCCGCGTCGACATGGCCGATGCAACCCACGCGGAACGTCTCCACCTGGGTCAGTTTGCCGGGATACAAAATGAAACCCTTGGCCTTGACCCGTTCGTAGAAGTCCTTGAACCGGTAGCGCGGGTCTTGTGGTGCATGGAAGGTCACGATGATCGGCGCCTGGATGTCGACCGGCAGGAAGCTGCGCAGACCCAGTTCGGCCATGCCGTCGAGCAGCGCCTGGCAGTTGCTGGCGTAGCGTTCATGCCGCGCGGGCAGACCGCCTTCTTCCTGGTACTGCAGCAGCGCTTCATGCAGGGCGGCGACCACATGGGTCGGCGGCGTGAAGCGCCATTGGCCGGTCCTGGTCATGTAGCTGTGCTGGTCGAACAGGTCCATCGCCAAGGAGTGGCAGTTGCCCTGGGCGGCGGCCAGCGCCTGTCTGTCGGCGAAGACGAAGCCCATGCCCGGCACGCCTTCCAGGCATTTGCCGGAGGCGGCGATCAGTGCGTCGAATGGCACTTCGCGGGCGTCGATCGGTAGCGCGCCGAAGGAGCTCATGGCGTCGATGATCAGGCGTTTGCCGTGGGTCTTGACGACTTGGGCGATTGCCGGGAGTGGGTTGAGAATGCCAGTGCTGGTTTCGCAGTGGATCAATGCGACGTGGGTGATCGCCGGGTCGGCGTGCAGCAGGCGATCGACATCGGTGGCGGTGGTGGGTTCGTCTTCGGCGGTTTCAAACGTGCTGAAATCGCGGCCGAGCACTTCGCAGATCCTGGCCAGGCGCTTGCCGTAGGCGCCGTTGATCAGCACCAGCACCTTGCCGTCACGCGGGACCAGGGTGCCAATGGCGGCTTCGACGGCGAAGGTGCCGCTGCCTTGTAACGGCACGCAGTGGTGGCTGCCGGCGCCGTCGATGATCGCCAGCAATTGCTCGCACACGCTGGCGGTGAGCTGGTTGAAACGGTCGTCCCAGGAACCCCAGTCCACCAGCATCGCCTGGCGGGTGCGGGCAGAGGTGGTCAGCGGGCCGGGGGTGAGCAGGAGCGGCGCGGTCATTTCAAATCCTCGTAAAGCCGTCGATTCACACTACGGCGCCTAAATTGCAGTTTGGCTTGTCATCAATCAAATTGTTTGTTGTTATGCAAGCTATCAGCGAGGCCGATAGCTATGAATCTGTTCCAACTGCGTGCATTCGATGCCGTGGCCCGCGAGGGCAGTTTTACCCGTGCCGCGGCGCGGCTGTTTATCAGCCAGCCGGCGGTGACCGGGCACATCAAGGCCCTTGAAGAGCATTACCAGACCCCATTGCTGCGCCGTACCGCACGGCGTGTCGAACTGACCGAGGAGGGCACACGCCTAGCGGCGATCACGCGGGCGATCTTCGGCCTGGTCGATGAAGCCCAGACGATGCTGGAGGCCAACCGTCAATTGCTCACCGGACGCCTGGAAGTGGCGGCCGACGGACCGCACCTTGTGATGCCGATGATCGCCAGCCTGCGGGCACGCTACCCCGGGGTCACCGTCAACCTGCGCCTGGGCAATGCCCAGGAAACCCTGGCGGCGCTGTTGTCCGAGCATGCGGACGTGGCGGTACTCACCGAAGTGGAACCGCGCAATGGCTTGCACCTGCAGCCGTTGAACGAGTCGCGGATCTGCGCGTTGGTGCCCAGGGGCCATCCCTGGGCCCGGCAGCCCGAGGGCATTCGCCTGGCGCAACTGCACGAGGTGATCATGGTGTTGCGTGAGCCCAACTCCATTACCCGGCGCACCTTTGATGACGCCTGCCTGGCCGCCGGTGTGCAGCCCAATGTATTGCTGGAGCTGGACAGTCGCGAGGCGGTGACCGAGGCCGTCGCCGCCGAGTTGGGGGTTGGCGTGGTGTCGTCCATGGAGGTCAGCCCGGACCCACGGGTGCAGGCGGTCGGCTTGCTAGGCGACGGGCTGGTCAACCGGCACATGCTCGGCTGCATGGAGAGGCGCCGCTCATTGCGCCTGATTCAGGCGTTTTTCGAGTTGGCACCCTGACGGTTTTTTGGTGGAACGTTGCGTTTTTGCCCTATAAACTCTGCCCCCAAAGCGCCGGCCAGTAGACGTCTCGGCGCGATGGATAGAAGAGAGTGAGTCATGGGCGCACAGTGGAAAGTCAAACATAAAGAAGCGGCAGCCAATGCCAAGGGCAAGATCTTCGGCAAGCTGGTGAAAGAAATCACCATCGCTGCCCGCAACGGTGCCGACACCGCGACCAACGCTCACCTGCGTCTGGTGGTGGAGCAGGCCAAAAAGGCCTCGATGCCCAAGGAAACCCTGGACCGCGCCATCAAGAAAGGTGCCGGTCTGCTCGGCGAAACCGTGCAATACCACCGCGTGACCTATGAAGGGTTCGCCCCGCACCAGGTGCCGTTGATCGTCGAGTGCGTGACCGACAACATCAACCGTACCGTGGCGGAAATCCGCGTGGCCTTCCGCAAGGGCCAATTGGGTGCTTCGGGCTCCGTAGCTTGGGATTTCAACCACGTAGGCCTGATCGAAGCCTCGCCGGACAGCCCGGACGCCGATCCGGAAATGGCCGCCATTGAAGCGGGCGCCCAGGATTTCGAAGACGGCGAAGAAGAGGGCTCCACCCTGTTCATCACCGAGATCACCGACCTCGACGCCGTACAGAAAGCCTTGCCGGAGCAGGGTTTCACCGTACTGTCGGCCAAGCTGGGCTATATCTCGAAGAACCCGGTGAGCGGTTTGAGCGATGAGCAAATGGCGGAAGTCGAAGCCTTCCTCGAAGGCCTGGACAACCATGATGACGTGCAGGATATGTTCGTCGGTCTGGCGGGCTAAAACACGGTAAACATGTGGGAGCAGGCTTGCCGTGGTGGGCGGGCTTGCTGTGATGAGCAGGCCTGCTGTGGTGGCCGGGCTTGTTGTGATGAGCAGGCCTGCTGTAGTGAGCAGGCTTGCTGTGATGAGCAAGCTTGTTGTGGTGAGCAGGCTTGCCCTGCGCTGGGCTGCGAAGCGGCCCCACTGGATCCTCAGTGAAGCCGTCGGGGGAACCAGCCCCCTCACCGCTCCCACATTGGTTTAGTGGTGGATAGAACCCAGCAAGGTTTCGATTTCGTCGAACCCCGGCCGCGCCAACACATCGGGCTGACAGCAGCTTTTTTGCAGCGCGACCAGTCCATCACTCGCCTGGTCCTCAACCCGCTCCAACAACTCCCCCAGCAACACCCCGAACGCCCGCACTTCAATCCGCTGCAACGCCCTGGTTTCCACCGTGTCCGCCATGGCATGGAACGACGCCGCGCCAAAGTCCCCCAACAGGCAGTCTCCCGCTTCATTCCACAGGATATTGTGGCCGTACAGGTCGCCATGGGTGATGCCGTGCCGGTGCAGGTGCGCGCCCACCGACGCGATCCCGCGTGCAATGCGCAGTGCCACTTCCAGACTGAAGCGAGCGCCCGTTTCATAGATGTCGCGGGTACACGAAGCCAGGCTCGGCAGGGCCGCGAGGTTGCGGTAGCTCGGGTCGATCAGGTCCATCACCAGCGCAGCCTGGTTGTCAGGGTGGCCGACGACGCGGCCCTCTACCTTGATCAGGTTGGGGTGCCGTCCAGCGGCAATGCAGGCCTGCATTTCGTGCAGCGGTGAGCCGTCGCTGGTGATGCTGCCTTTATAGAGCTTGACGGCGACAGGATTGCCTGACGGTTTCCACAGCGCTTTGCGGATCACGCCGGAAGCGCCTTCGCCGAGGACTTCGGCCAGTTCCAGCTCGGACCAGGGAATGTCAGGTGTGGCGTCGTCGCCCGCCACATTCACGGCCATTTCCACCGGGTTGCCGGCATAGGCCAGCCACGTCAGGCTGGGCAGTGCCAGCAGCCACTCCGGCAAGCGGGTGAAGCGGTTGGAGGCGATGCGGAGCAATTCGAGGTTATGGCAGTTGGCCAGGCTTTGCGGCAGTTGCGCCAGTTGGTTGCCGGCCAGCATCAGCTTCTGCAGCAGTGGCCTTTCGCCCAATTCGCTCGGTAATTGGCTGATGCGGTTATCGGTCAGGATCAGCCAGCGCAACAGCGGCGGCAGGGCGGCGGCGGGCACATGGCTGATCTGGTTGGCCTTGAAGCCGATCATGCTCAGCTTGGTGCACTGGCCCAGGCTGGCCGGCAGTTCGGTAAACACGTTGTCCGAGCAGAACAGCACGCGCAGGTGCGGCAGGCGGTGCAAGTCGTCCGGCAGGCTGCGCAGGGCGTTGCCACTGAGGTTGAGGATCTCCAGGGAGTCGGCCAGTTCGAAGATTTCCCGCGGGAATTCGGTCAGCCCGCAGGACAGGTCCAGGCGCGTGATGCCGGCCAATTGGCCGGCCTTGAGTTGGGCGAGGGTATTCATGAACGGCGCGGTCACTCGGCTAGAAGGCGTAAATGGCGCTCATGATACCGGGTCGGACGCGCGTTGCGGGTCAGCCTGCTGCAATTGTCCAAGACGACTGGCGGTTCGCGCCAGGTCGATGGCCTGGCCGCCCATGGCAACGGCGAGCGGCAGTTCGCCGATCAGCACCAAGTGCTTGTCGCGGTCGTAGAGCACGTCCACCAGGTTGATAAAGCGCTGCTGCACGGCAATCGGGCACTCTGCCAGCTGAGGCAGGCCGTCGAGGGTCCAGTGGTCGTAGTCCTGGCACAGCAGCAGGTAGTCCATCACTGCCGTCAACTGTTCGCACAGGTCGTTGAAGGTGAAGGCAATGCTGCGCCCTGCGTGGTGGCGGCACGTCAGGGTCCGGTTGCCGACGGCCAGGGGTTGGGGCGGGCAGTCCGCTGCCGGAAGGCCGAGTGCCGCCCGCTGGCTCGCGGTTCCCGGCCAGACGTATTGACCGCTGGTAAAACGTTGCGCACTCCGGGCCTGGGGCAGGCTGCGAAAATCCTCGGGCGAACTGACTTCCAGCACGTCCATGCGCGCGGCGATCAGGTCGATCACCGGCTTGAAGCGCTCGTGGTACAGGGGGGTGGGCAGCAATCCTTCGGGTGCATAGTTGGACGTCACCAGTACCAGCACGCCGCGCTGGAACAAGGCCTTGAACAGCCGCGTGATCAGCATGGCATCGCCGATGTCGTGGACGTGGAACTCGTCGAAGCACAGCACCTGGCAGTCCTTCAGCAGTTCATCGAGCGTCATGGCGAGGGCGTCGTCCTGCTCGCGATGCTTGAACATGCCCTGATGCAGGCGCGCAAAGAAATCATGGAAGTGCACGCGCTGCTTCCGGGCGATCGGCAAGGCCTGGAAAAAACCGTCCAGCAGCCAGCTTTTGCCGCGCCCCACCGGCCCGTGCAGATACAGGCTGCGGGTCGGCTGGCCCGCGAGCAGGTGCTGGGTTTCACGCGCCAGGGCTGCAATGGCTCGGGTTTGGCCGGTACTGAGGGTGTAACCCTGTTGCTCGGCTTTTTGCTGAAAGAACGCAGGGATGGGCGAGGCGTCGAGGGGGTCGGTCTTTTTACCGAGCAGGCGACGGATGAGGGAACGCGCGGCCAATGCAAATCACTCTGTATTTCAGTGGTCGCTCACTTTAGGGCGCTCACCGCATTTTGACCAATAGAGAAGGGTGCTGCCAGCCATCTCGAAAAAGCATGTCACGGATGCAACCGCTACAAACCGGGGACATCGTTTACATATCTAACCGGGGACATGGTTTACAGGTTAATACGCATGATCTCAGGCACCCACTACCTGGCCTGCGACATTTCCAAAAGCGCCGGCACCACGCGCTGGGGCAATGTGGGCGCGGCGCGGCGTGACAGCTCCACCGCCGAAGTGGCCCCAGCAATGTGGTATTCGACGTGAGCTTCTAGAACGTCCGCATCGCCGGGGCGGGCTGGTCCACCGGGCTGACCACCGCATAGTTGTAGCCCGCGCCGGACCAGTATTGGGCCTGCAAGCCATCGGCACTGCGGCTGCCACGGGGCAGGAAGCCGTTTTCCGGTCCCGGTGGGCGGATGTAGAAACTGATGCGCCGCCCTTGTGGGTCTTCGTACAGCACCATGGCGGCCGCGCCTTGCTCGGTGGTGAGCAGGCGCCCGCTGACCGGTGTGAACCCGGAAGCACTCAAGTCAGGCAGCCGATGGGCCTGGTTGAAGTAGCGATCAAGCCAGGCCTGCATCGTGCCGCCACCCTGGCCTTTGTAGTCGGCAGGCATGATGCCGTCCTGGGCAAACAAGCGGAACGCCTGCATCGCATCGGCCATCGGCAGTTGGGGTGGCTGGGTGGCTTCACGGGCATGCCAGCCACCGACCCCGCCGAGGCTGACGGCGATCAGCAGCACGGCAGCGGTGGCGAAGTGGCGGCGCGATTGACGCTTGATGCGTTGGCGAATCAGCGCCGGGTCCAGGTCCGGGTTGGCCGGCTGTTGCAGGGCACCGCCCAACGCCGCACGCAGCAACTGCGCGTCGTGCTGCCAGGCGTGGACCTGGGCCGCGACGTCGGGGTGGGCCGCCAGATAGGTTTCAAGCACACGGCGATCACTCTCCAGCAGTTGGTGATCGACGTAGGCATGCAAATCGCGTTCGCTGGGGGGCAGGCTGATCATTTGAGTATCCGCAGGGAAGGGCTGGCAATTTCGCCATCACTGAGTTGGCGCAGGGCTTGGCGTGCGCGGGATAGGCGCGACATCACGGTACCGATGGGCACATCGAGGATTTCGGCGATTTCCTTGTAGCTCAAGCCTTCGACCGAGACCCACAGCAACAGCGCACGTTGCTCGGTGTTGAGTTGATCGAAGGCTTGCAGGGTCGATTGGGCGATCACCGTGCGCTCTACCGACGGCTGCGCATCGTCGCGTCCGGTGAAGAACTCCAGCATGCGTGCGTAGCGCCGGGTACGGCGATGGGCGTCGAGGAACTGCCGGTAGAGGATCGAGAACAGCCAGGCGCGCAAGTCGCCTTCGATCCGTTTGTCGGCCCAACTGATGATCCCCCGTTCCAGGGTCGACTGCACCAGATCGTCCGCGCTGCTGGCGTTACGGGTCAGGGACACGGCAAAGCGCCGCAGCCTGGGAATGAGTTCACGTAACTGTTCGTCGAGTTCATGCATGGGAATCTGGCTGGTTACTACGCTGGGACTAGAGAGACGTACGGCGTTGAAGGTTATTCCCCGTGACGGGAAATAAATCGAAGGCCAGGGAATAGAGCCGATCGGCGTTCGTCTTAATGCTCCGACCTTATGTTCACCCCTAAGGCCTTTGGCCCTGGAGTTCCTTCATGGTAGATCACTCATCACCGCCCCGTCCCCCGTTGAGCACTGCGAGCCTGATCGCGCGCCTGGCGGGAATCGGTGCCGTGGTTGCGGTTGTGGCGGGGGCATTTGCCTACGTCAATGGCACCCTCGACCCACAGCGCCTGCGCCCGAAAACCCTGGTAAACGCCCTGGAAACCAATAATGGCATGCACCCCGGCTTCCGCCGTAACCATGCCAAGGGCGTGTGTGTCGCGGGGTATTTCGAAAGCAATCCCGAAGCACGCGCCTACTCCAGCGCCCAAGTGTTCAACGAGGCCAAGACCCCGCTGGTCGGCCGGTTTGCCTTGCCCAGCGGCAACCCCTATGCACCGGACAGCAGCGTGCCGATTCGCAGTTTTGCCGTGCAATTCAGCCAGGCCAACGGCCAGCAGTGGCGCACAGGCATGAACAGCATGCCCGTGTTCCCGGTGGGCACGCCCGAAGCGTTCTACCAGATGCTCAAGGCCGGCGCACCGGAACCCGCTACCGGCAAGCCGAACCCGGCGAGCATGCCGGCGTTTTTTGCCGCCCACCCCGAGACCGCGCCGTTTCTGGCGTGGGTCAAGACCGCCAAGCCGTCGGCCAGTTATGCGACTGAAACCTACAACGGTATCAACGCGTTTTACCTGGTGGGTGCCGATGGCAAGCGCCAGGCCGTGCGTTGGGGCGTAGTGCCCCAGAGTCAGGACGCGGCGGGGGATGCCGCGCCGGCCGGGAGTGATTTCCTCGAAAAAGACCTGGTGCAGCGCCTGTCGGCCGGGCCGCTGCGCTGGCAATTGAACATGACCCTGGCCAACCCCGGCGACCCGCTGGACGATGCGAGCAAGGCTTGGACCGGCGAGCATAAAGTCATCAACGCCGGCACACTGGTGCTGCAAAGCAGCCAGCCGCAAGCGGACGGCGATTGCCGCGATATCAACTTCGACCCGCTGATTCTGCCCAGTGGCATCGAAGCCTCCAATGACCCGTTGCTGGCGGCACGTTCGGCGGCGTATGCCAGTTCGTACCTGCGTCGCGCCGGTGAAGTCAGCCCGCTGCACAGCACCGCTCAGGAGTCGAAGCCATGAATGCCCAACCACGGTTTTTTGCGCCCCTGGCGCGCCTGCTGCACTGGCTGATGGCGCTGATGATCATCGCCATGCTGTTCATCGGTGCCGGCCTGGCGGCCTCGGTCTCCGAGCGACATGAATGGTTGATTCACCTGCACAAGCCGCTGGGGATCGCGATTCTGGCATTGGTGATCGTGCGGTTGGTGGTGCGTTTCTCCACGCGCCAACCGCCGTTGCCCACTGACTTGCCGCTGTGGCAAGTGTTGGCGGCCAAGGCGTCCCATCTGGTGCTGTATGCCTTGATGCTGGTGTTACCGTTGCTGGGCTGGGCGATGATTTCGGCCGCGGGCGACCCGGTGATGCTCAGCAGTTCAGTGCAGCTGCCGTCACTGGTGGGCGCGAATGCGCCGTTGTTCGCGGTGTTGCGCAAGGCCCATGGGTTTCTGGCGTACTTGCTGTTCCTGACGGTGCTGTTGCACCTGGCGGCGGCGCTGTTCCATGGGTTGATCCGCCGCGATGGTGTGTTGCAGAGCATGACCGGCACCAAGGAGTGATGCCGGTGGGCAAGGGGGTTAGCGCAGCACTGTGACGATGTCGGCTACGGTGCTCAATACGTCCTTGCCCAGTTGCTTGGAGCGTTCACCGGACCAGCCGGTTTTAGCGTTGGGTGCGTCGTCGTTGTCCTTGAAGGGCATTTCCAGGGTCAGGGACAGGCAGTCGTATTTCTGGCCTACCGCGTTGCACGCCAGGGTCATGTTGGCTTCGCCCGGCAGGTCGCGGGTGTAGCCGTAGGTGGTCTGGAAGTCGCGGGTCAGGCCGCTCAAGTGGCTGCGGAAGTGCTTTTCCAGTGCCTCGATCCGCGGGGTGTAGCCGGGGTTGCCTTCGCAGCCGGCGGTGAAGACGTAAGGGATTTCCTCGTCGCCGTGGACATCGAGGAACAGGTCGACGCCGTACGTTTCCATCTGTTGTTGTACGAACAGTACTTCCGGGCTGATCTCCTGGCTCGCGCTCTGCCAGGCACGGTTGAGGTCCTGGCCCATGGCGTTGGTGCGCAGGTGGCCGTGGAAGGCCCCGTCCGGGTTCATGTTGGGCACCAGGTACAGGTCGGCGACTTTCAGCAGGCTTTTCAGCTCGGCGTCACCGTCCTGTTGCAGGCGTTCGATGATGCCTTCCATGAACCATTCGGCCATGTGCTCGCCAGGGTGCTGTTGGGCGATGATCCAGATCTTGCGTCGGCCTTCGTCGCCCTTGCCACGCCGCAGCAGTTGGATATCACGGCCTTCGACACTTTTGCCGGTTGCCAGCAATTGGGTGTCGGCGCGGCTCAGGGCCTGCTCGATCAGCCAGTCGTGGCGTTCACGGCTGTAGGGCTCGAAGTAGGCGAACCAGGCGTGTTTCTCGCGGGTCTCGAGGCTGATGTGCAGGATTTCCCCATCAAAGCGCGAGGGCACCCGGAACCAGTTGATATGGTCGTAGGACGCCACGGCGTTGTAGCCGCTCCACGCGTGTGGGTAGGACGATTTGCTTGCGTTGCTCAGGCGGAAGGTGTGGGTGTGGCCCACGTGCATGCCTTCTGCCTTGAAGTGGAACCACTGGAAGTGTGCGCTGCGCGTATCGGGTTCGATTGCCAACAGCAACTGGTAGGAATCGTGGGCATCCAGTACCTGGATATTGCCACTGTCGAAGTCGGTGCTGATCTTGATGGAGGTCAAGGCCACGGTCATAGTCTGGTTGCCTGAATATGAGTGTTGTGGCGGCTATATTACACAGGAGTTTGGTAAAGACTGGATGCAAAATTGTTGCGCGGGGGGAGGGGGCGTCATCCATGACGCCGCAGCAGCTTAGAATCTATGAGATTGATTCTCAAGCGCTATTTCGCAGAGATGTGAGCTAGAGCGTTCGACTGGCTTTCTTTTGGCGATGGTCTTTTGCTACCATGCGCGCCATCAAGCAACACACAGTCTTCATTAGCCTGAAGCCATGCCAGGAAAAACTGGCAAAAAAAAGACCCGGCCAAAGAGCCGGGTCAAAAACCGTGATTAGCCTGATGAGGAGATATTCCAAGAGTCCGACCTAAGGTCCCTTGGTCTATCGACTGATCTCGCGATCAGCTAGGTCCAATAATAATCATTATCATTTGCAAGTCAAATGTTTTTATCCATGAGATAGAAATATTTTTTCTTCGCGCCTGTTATCCGTTCGCCTGAGCCTCTGGCGCTCGCAACGACCGCTCCACCATCGCCTTCGCCATATCGATCAAATACACCACTGAAAACGCCAGGTCCCGATGACTGCCCTGATGGCAGCTCGCTGATTCATAGGCCGTGGCTGCCGCACTGCGCAGCAGGTCCGAGGCGTGCACCAGGGCTTCCTCCTGGCTGATGCCTGGGTTGATGGCAAACAGGGCTTCGTCGGGGGCTGATGCCGACATATCTTCTTTCAAGTAAAAGTCCAGCGCGCGCTTCGCAGCACCGCTGCTGCGCAGGTCGTGCAGCTCTGTGTCTTCGGGGAGTTCAGGCAGGAGGTACGGGCTTGTCGTCATAAGGGGCGGTACTCTGGGTGGGTGTCGAAAACCTTATGCCCGATGATAGTACGTATCGTATTTATGTCGTTTTATGGATTACTACAAACTGTTTATTGCCCGGAAAACTGCGTGACGTATTGTCAGCCCCCATGGATAACTGGATCGCGTTGGTCAGGGCCAACATGGAAGACCGCAAGGTCACGCAGGGTGAACTGGCAGAGCGCCTGGGCATGTCCCAGGGCGGCGTGGGCCATTGGCTCAACAAACGCCGTGCGCCAAGCCTGGTGGACATGAATCGGGTACTGGCGGCGCTGGGGCTTGGGTACCTGGAGGTCGCGCTGGATATCCGCGAGCGGGCCGAAGAGGCGCCAGCGCAAAAAAGCTACAACCCGTATTTCCGCTACCCGGTCAACGATTGGAAAGGGCTGTGCGAAATCCGCGAGGAGCGAGCGCCCTATGGCGCTGCCCGCTTCGAGCTGACGGATTATCATGCCCAGGGCGACGCCTTCTGGCTGCCCGTCACGGGTGACGCCATGACCGCGCCCAGCGGCTTGAGCGTCAGTGCGGGAATGATGATCCTGGTCGACCCGGCCATCGCCGCCGAGCCCGGCAAGCTGGTGGTCGCCCAATGGGCCGAGAGCCCCCAGGCGACCTTCCGCCAGTTGCTGGAAGAGAGCGGCCAGCGCTACCTGGTGCCGCTCAATCCCACTTACCCGAAACGGCTGCTGACCGACGATTGCCGCATCCTCGGCGTGGTGGTTCAAGCCACAGCGAGGTTCTAGCCAGCGCTTTCAAGCTCCACCAACGCGCAACCTTCAGCAACCATTTCGCCCTCCTGGCAGAACAGCGCCTTGACCATTCCAGCCTGGGGCGCGCGGATGCTGTGTTCCATTTTCATCGCTTCCAGCACCACCAGTTGCATGCCGGCTTCCACGTGTTGACCCACCTCCACCAATACACGCACGATGCTGCCGTTCATCGGCGCCGTCAGGCCGCCCTGATGGGACTGGTTGGCCTCGACGGCTGCAATCGGGTCGAACAGCGTGACAGCCTGCATCTCGCCGTCCCAGCGCAGATACACCGTGTGGTCATGGCGTACCGCCAAATGGCTGCGCCGCACGCCCTGTTGCTCGATCAGCAACTGTTCGCCGCGTAGCTGGGCGCCGTCCGCGGCCAGAGTGACCAGCCGATCCTGGCCGTTGCAGCTCAAATGCAGGGACACCTCGGCCGGCAACCCGGCACGAAACCCACGCTTATCCGCCCAAGGCCCTTCACCTGGCGGCAAGCTCTGAATATAGGCGGCGCCCGCGGCTTGCCAGAATTCATCGCCCAGGTCCCCAGGCGCCGGCAGCAGCTCGTCCTGATAACGCGGAATAAACCCGGTATCCAACTCGGCCGCCGCGAATGCCGGATGCCCGATAATGCGCCGCAAAAAGCCCAGGTTGGTCTTGAGCCCACCCACGGCAAACTCGTCGAGCATGCCCAGCAGCCGCAGTCGCGCCTGTTCACGGTCCTCGCCCCAGGCGATCAGCTTGCCGAGCATCGGGTCGTAGAAGGGCGACACGCTGTCGCCTTGCTCGACACCGCTGTCCACACGGCGCCCCGGCCCCGGGGTGGATTCGCGGTACAGCGTCAGGTGCCCGGTGGCGGGCAGAAAATCATTGGTCGGGTCCTCGGCATACAGCCGCACTTCGATCGCATGGCCAATCAGCGGCACCTGATCCTGGGTGATCGGCAGCGCCTCGCCCTGAGCGACACGAATCTGCCAGGCCACCAGGTCCAGGCCGGTAATTGCCTCGGTCACCGGATGCTCCACCTGCAGCCGCGTGTTCATCTCCATGAAGAAGAATTCGCCGCGCGCGTCGAGCAAAAACTCCACGGTGCCGGCACCGACATAACCAATGGCCTGTGCAGCACGCACAGCGGCTTCGCCCATGGCCTTGCGCTGTTCAACACTCAAGCCTGGCGCCGGTGCTTCCTCGACGACTTTCTGGTGGCGGCGCTGAATCGAGCAGTCCCGCTCATTGAGGTACAGGCAGTGCCCATGCTTGTCGGCAAACACTTGGATCTCCACGTGACGCGGCTTGAGCAGGTACTTTTCCACCAGCATCTGCCCATTGCCGAAGGACGACAGCGCCTCACGCTGGGCCGAGGCGAGGGCCTCGGCCAATTGGCTGACGTCCTCGACCACCTTCATGCCTTTGCCGCCGCCACCGGCCGTGGCTTTGAGCAGCACGGGGTAGCCAATGCGCTCGCAGGCGGCGCGGAAGGTGTCCAGGTCCTGAGCTTCGCCGTGATAACCGGGTACCAGCGGTACACCGGCAGTTTCCATCAACGCCTTGGCGGCTGATTTGCTGCCCATGGCATCAATCGCGGAGGCGGGCGGGCCGAGGAAGATCAGGCCGGCTGCTTCAATCGCGCGAGCAAACCCGGCGTTTTCCGATAAAAAGCCATAGCCTGGATGAATCGCCTGGGCACCGCTGGCCTGGGCGGCGGCGATCAGTTTGTCGATCTGCAGGTAGCTGTCAGTGGCTTTACTGCCGCCCAGGTCAACACGAATATCCGCCTCACGGCTGTGGCGTGCGTCGCGGTCTGTGGCACTGTGCACGGCCACGGTGGTCAGGCCCATGGCCTTGGCGGTGCGCATCACCCGGCAGGCAATCTCGCCACGGTTGGCCACCAGCAGGGTCGTCAATGTCGTCATGAACGCGGCTCCTGAGACTGCCAGCTCGGTGGACGTTTCTGCAGGAAGGATCGCAAGCCTTCCTGGCCCTCGGCGCTGACGCGAATGCGCGCGATGGCATTTTCGCAATAGCGGCGCAGCGTCGGGGTGAGGGCGCCGTTGCCCACTTCGCGGAGCAAGTCCTTGCTGGCGCGCATGGCTGCCGGGCTGTTCTGCAGTAGGTTGGCGATCCACTGTTCCACACGCTGGTCCAGCTCGCCAATGGGGTAGCTCTCCGCCAACAGGCCGATTTCCCGCGCGCGCTGGCCGTCAAATCGTTCGGCGGTCAGCGCATAACGCCGTGCCGCGCGTTCGCCGATGGCCTGCACCACGAACGGGCTGATCACCGCCGGCGCCAGGCCGATGCGCACTTCCGACAGGCAGAACTGCGCGTCATCGGCACCAATCGCCATGTCACAGCAACTGATCAAGCCCAGCGCGCCACCGTAGGCTGCGCCTTGCACCACCGCGAGGGTCGGCATCTTCAGCTTGGCCAGGTTGTACATCAGCTCCGCCAGTTCGCGGGCATCGTCCAGATTGGTGTGGTAGTCCAGTTCGGCCGACTGTTGCATCCAGGCCAGGTCGGCGCCGGCGCTGAAGTGCTTGCCGCGCCCGCGCAGGACCAAAAAGCGCAGCGCGGGATCGGCTTGCACCTGGTCGAGGGCGATGATCAGTTCGCGGATCATCTGGGCATTGAACGCGTTGTTCTTGGCTTCACGACTGAGCCACAGCGTGGCAAAGCCACGGCGGTCGGTGATCAGTTCGAGGGTATTGAAATCGCTCATGGGGTACAGCTCCATTTACATGCGGAACACGCCGAAGCGGCTCGGCTCGATGGGGGCATTCAACGACGCGGACAACGCCAGTGCCAGCACGTCACGGGTCTGCAACGGGTCAATCACACCGTCGTCCCACAGGCGCGCGCTGGAGTAGTAGGGGTGACCCTGGGTTTCGTACTGGTCGAGGATCGGCTGCTTGATCGCCGCCTCCTCTTCAGTGCTGAACGCCACGCCGGCGCGTTCAGCCTGCTCGCGCTTGACCTGCACCAGCACACCCGCTGCCTGTTCGGCGCCCATCACGCCGATGCGTGCGTTCGGCCACATCCACAGGAAGCGCGGGTCATAGGCGCGGCCACACATGCCGTAGTTGCCGGCGCCAAAGCTGCCACCGATGATCACCGTGAATTTCGGTACCTTGGCGCAGGCCACCGCGGTCACCAGCTTGGCGCCGTGCTTGGCGATGCCGCCGGCTTCGTATTTCTGGCCGACCATGAAGCCGGTGATGTTCTGCAGGAACAACAGCGGAATGCCGCGCTGACAGGCCAGCTCGATAAAGTGCGCGCCTTTTTGCGCCGCTTCGGCAAAGAGAATCCCGTTGTTGGCCAGGACCGCAATCGGGTAGCCGTGCACGTGCGCAAAACCGCACACCAGGGTGGTACCAAACAATGCCTTGAACTCATCGAAGACCGAACCGTCCACCAGGCGTGCGATCACTTCGCGCACATCGAATGGCTGCTTGGCGTCGGCCGGGATCACGCCGTACAGCTCTTCGCTGCTGTACAACGGCGCCACGGGCGGGCGTTGCAGCAACTCGCCCCGTTTGCGCCAGTTGAGGTTGGCCACACTGCGCCGGGCCAGGGCCAGTGCGTGTTCATCGCTGTCGGCATAGTGGTCGGCCACGCCGGAGATCTTGCAGTGCACATCGGCGCCGCCCAGGTCTTCGGCGCTCACCACCTCACCGGTAGCGGCCTTCACCAGCGGTGGACCGGCGAGGAAGATGGTGGCCTGGTTGCGCACCATGATCGCTTCGTCGGCCATGGCCGGCACATACGCGCCACCGGCGGTGCACGAGCCCATCACCACGGCGATCTGCGGAATGCCCTGGGCGCTCATGTTGGCCTGGTTGAAGAAGATCCGCCCGAAGTGCTCGCGGTCGGGGAACACTTCGTCCTGACGCGGCAGGTTGGCGCCGCCGGAGTCCACCAAGTAGATGCACGGCAGGCGGTTCTGCTCGGCAATGGTCTGGGCGCGCAGGTGTTTTTTGACCGTGAGCGGGTAGTAGGAGCCGCCTTTCACCGTGGCGTCGTTGGCGACGATCATGCATTCGACGCCTTCCACGCGGCCGATCCCGGCAATCACGCCGGCGGCGGGCACGTCTTCGCCGTACACCTGATGGGCGGCCAGTTGGCTGAGTTCAAGAAACGGCGAGCCTGGGTCGAGCAAACGATTGATCCGTTCGCGGGGCAACAGTTTGCCACGCGAAGTGTGCCGCTCCTGGGCCTTGGCGCCGCCGCCTTGCTGCACATGGGCAAGCAGATTGTGCAGGGCGTCGACCTGTTGGCGCATTGCCGCGCTGTTGGCGGCAAACTCCGCCGAGCGCGGGTTGAGCTGGGTGTGCAAGGTGGCCATGGTGCGCTCCTTCAGCGGGTTTCGTTGAAGAGTTCGCGACCGATCAGCATCCGGCGGATCTCACTGGTGCCGGCACCGATTTCATACAGCTTGGCGTCACGCAGCAGGCGCCCGGCGGGGAATTCGTTGATATAGCCATTGCCACCGAGGATCTGGATCGCGTCGAGTGCCATCTGCGTGGCGCGTTCGGCGCTGTAGAGGATCACCCCGGCCGCGTCCTTGCGCGTGGTCTCGCCACGCTCGCAAGCCTGGGCCACTGCATAGAGGTAGGCGCGGCTGGCGTTGAGCTGGGTGTACATGTCGGCGACCTTGCCCTGGATCAGCTGGAACTCGCCGATGCTCTGGCCGAACTGCTTGCGGTCGTGGATGTAGGGTACGATCAGGTCCATGCACGCCTGCATGATCCCGGTAGGGCCGCCGGACAGCACCACGCGCTCGTAGTCGAGGCCGCTCATCAGTACTTTCACGCCACCATTGAGCACGCCGAGGATGTTTTCCTCGGGCACTTCAACGTCATCGAAAAACAGCTCGCAGGTGTTGGAGCCGCGCATGCCCAGCTTGTCGAACTTGTTGCTACGGCTGAAGCCTTTCCAGTCGCGCTCGACGATGAACGCAGTAATGCCGTGCGGGCCCTTTTCCAGGTCGGTCTTGGCGTAGATCACATAGGTGCTGGCGTCGGGGCCGTTGGTGATCCAGGTCTTGCTGCCGTTGAGTACGTAGCGATCGCCGCGTTTATCGGCGCGCAGCTTCATCGAGACCACATCGGAGCCGGCATTCGGCTCGCTCATGGCCAGGGCGCCGACGTGTTCGCCGCTGATGAGTGCGGGCAGGTACTTGAGTTTCTGTTCGTGGTTGCCGTTGCGGTTGATCTGGTTCACACACAGGTTGGAGTGCGCGCCGTAGGACAGCGCCACCGACGCCGAACCGCGGCTGATTTCTTCCATGGCCACCACATGGGCCAGGTAACCCAAACCGGCACCGCCGTACGCTTCCGGCACGGTGATGCCCAGCAGCCCCATGTCGCCGAACTTGCGCCACAGGTCGGCGGGGAACAGGTTGTCGATATCGATCTGGGCCGCGCGGGGCGCGATCTCCTTGCTCACGAAGGACTGCACCTGGTCGCGCAGCATGTCGATGGTTTCACCGAGGGCGAAGTTCAGGGACGGGTAACTCATGGACAGGCACCTTAATGTGAGCTTTGTTGTTGTGTGGAGGGCGCCAGGGGAGGGCGCTCACCTTTACGTTAACGTAAGCTTGCGTTACGGCGCTGTCAATCGTAGTTTACGTTTACGTCAACCTACAAAAAAGACAACAGGGGTCGTTATGGATCAACCGAATCAGAGCTACAGCCGTGGCTCTCAGGACAAGACCTTGCTGGCCATGACCATCGGCCAGGCCTTTGATCGCACGGTCGCGCAGTATTCCGAGGACGAGGCCCTGGTGGTGCGCCATCAGCAGCGCCGCTACACCTGGCGGCAGTTGGCCGAGACGGTGGATTTGCATGCCCGTGCCTTTCTTGCCCTCGGCATGCAGACCGGCGACCGCCTGGGGATCTGGGCACCCAATTGCGCCGAGTGGTGCATCAGCCAGATCGCCAGCGCCAAGCTCGGGGTGATCCTGGTAAATATCAACCCGGCGTACCGCAGCAGTGAACTGGAGTACGTGCTCAAGCAGTCGGGCTGCCAGTGGCTGGTGTGCGCCGGGTCGTTCAAGACCTCCGATTACCATGCGATGTTGCAGGAACTCAAACCCGATCTGCGCGGCATGATCAGCCTCGACCCCAGCCCGCCCCCGGGATTCCTGCCCTGGTCGCAATTGGCCGCGCTCGGGGCAGGCGTCCCGCCCGGACAGTTGCACAGCCGCCAGGCCAGCCTGCACTTCGATCAGGCCGTGAATATCCAGTACACCTCCGGTACCACCGGCTTCCCCAAGGGGGCCACCCTCAGTCACCACAACATCCTCAACAACGGTTATATGGTCGGCGAAAGCCTGCGCTTGACCGCGCAAGACCGCCTGGTGATCCCGGTGCCGCTGTATCATTGCTTCGGTATGGTCATGGGGAACCTGGGCTGCATCACCCATGGCACCACCATGATCTATCCCAGTGACGGCTTCGACCCGCTGCTGACCCTCAACGCCGTCGCCGAAGAGCGCGCCACCGGCCTGTACGGCGTGCCCACCATGTTCATCGCCATGCTCGATCACCCACAGCTGGGCGACTTTGACTTGTCTACCCTGCGCACCGGCATCATGGCCGGCGCCACGTGCCCCATCGAAGTGATGCGACGAGTGATCAGCGAGATGCACATGAGCGAGGTGCAGATTGCCTACGGCATGACGGAAACCAGCCCGGTGTCCTTGCAAACGGGGGCGGATGACGATCTGGAACGCCGCGTGACCACCGTCGGGCGCACCCAGCCGCAGTTGGAAAACAAGATCATCGATGCCGACGGCAATACGGTGGCGCGCGGCGAGATCGGCGAACTCTGCACCCGTGGCTACAGCGTGATGCTTGGCTACTGGAACAACCCCGACGCCACCCGCGAGGCCATCGACGACGCCGGCTGGATGCACACCGGCGACCTGGCGAGCATGGACGCCCACGGTTATGTATGCATCGCCGGGCGCAACAAGGACATGATCATTCGCGGTGGCGAGAACGTTTACCCGCGTGAGCTGGAGGAGTTTTTCTTCACTCACCCGGCGGTGGCGGATGTGCATGTCATTGGCATTCCGGATGAGCGTTACGGTGAAGCGATCGTTGCGTGGATCAAGTTCCATCCGGGCCATGTGGCCAGTGAGCTGGAACTCCAGACGTGGTGCAAGGGACGTATCGCGCACTTCAAGACGCCCAAGTACTTCAAGTTCGTGGATGAATTTCCGATGACGGTGACGGGCAAGATCCAGAAATTCCGCATGCGCGAGATCAGTATTGGCGATTATGGGCTTCATCGTTTCTGATCGATTGCCAGTCCTGCCAGCTTATAAGGGGCAGGGCTGAAGGTGCTTATATACCTCTCTGTTGGCACTCGAATATCACATATTGACCGTTCATTCGGCCAATTAGAGTTCGCCACATGGCAGACCTTGAACAAAGTGGAAAAAATCCGGTAAACGATACGCGCAGTGTTCATGGCGTCGTTGTGCAGGCGCGCCTGTCATCGTGGTACAGCGCTGCAACAGTCAAGCGCAAACAAGCGTTACATGAGTGGGAGTTGAATATTCCGCACTGGTATAAAACGCTGCGCCCGGACAGACGGAAAGTCTTGGAAGCGGCCCATCAGAGAAGTATGGGTTCGCTTAATATGCTGGATGGGATTTTAAAGGATTTAAAAGGTGCTATCGAATTCGCCGAACCCTTGCTGCAGGAAGCGATACGACAGAAAACCGGGCGATTCATTGATGTAAAGCGTGTTTTTTTTGCGCGTAAGGAATTCATGGCGGCTGATCGGTCAAAGGTCTCCGGCGTTGAAGCAACAGGGTATTGTTACTACACAGGTCTCAGCTTGATAGAGGCGGCCCTGCAGAACTTCTCCGCGAATGAAGCCGTTGAATCAAATGACGACGGTTCCAGCCTTATCACGCATTACGACTTTCATCGGCGGCCTGCGCCAACGACGCTCAACGCAGGGACAGTGCTGGCGCGTAGTGACCCTCTCAAGCCTCATGTGTTTGCCGGCTTATGTCGAGACCTGGATTTGGGCAAGCTGTACCTGGCGCATGTAACGTCAATTGTCAAACCGCCGGACAAGCCTGAGGGCGTTTCAGGCAACGGTGCCGCAAGGGTGCGTAGTCGAATCACTGCTTCAACGAGGCAACAGTTATTATTCGCCGCTGAAGTAGCGCTGGAGCTCGGCAATATAAAGCAAGACGCCTACACGCTATTAAAAGAGCTGGCTTTTTGGAAGACTGATGTGACGTGGAGAGGCAAGAGTGTACATTTCTCAAACTTGAAAATGCTGCATGTTGAGTTAAAGCAGATCATTGTTATCGGGCCCCTGAAATTCGGATATGTGCTAGGCGTCAAAGTGTTTGAAAGGGCGCCTTGTATTGTCTTTATTTCTGGAGATCCTATTTGTGAGTTGAAAGAATACGCCGATCTTGGCGGTCTACAGACTGATCTCGTCGAGAGATTGTGCTCGGGCGAGTATCGACGTTTTTTCAGCCAGTATGTGCCCTACGAGCAACAAACGAAATTTTTTAGTACCGTAAAACTTCACCTTGATCAACTCAATACGTATGCCGAAGACGAAGATTTCGACCCTGCAAAAGCACGTACCGTTACTTGGTCAACAGGTTATGGCATCAGCATGCCTAGGACGTGGGGTGATCATTCTCTGCAAAAAGTCGATTTAATATTGAGCAATGCACGGGCGATGGTGGTATCCACCGCCAGTGCCGATGACAATGCCCGTAACGCATGGTTGATGTCGTTGGCCAGTATTGCGTTGACCGTGTTGAATGTTGCCTCATTCGTCGTCCCGCAACTGGCGCCGTTGATGCTGCTGATTGGCTCGGTGCAAATGCTCTATGAGATAGCTACGGGCGTAGAGGCTTGGGAAGAGGGCGACATGAAAGAGGCGTGGGCGCATGTTTCGGCCGTAGCCTTTAATCTGACGACGGCAGTTGTAGGCGCCAAGCTGTTGCCGATGATCAAGACCCCGTTTGTCCAGTCACTGACACACGTCCGTTGTCCTGACGCCAATGTGCGTTTGTATGCGCCTGGGCTGAAACCTTACCTGCGACAGGTATCACTGCCCGAATCCGTGAAGGCCAATGCAAACGGGTTGTTTGAACACGACGATAATTTATACCTGGCGGAAAACGACGGGCATTACTTGGTGGAGCCGTCGGGCACCGGTAACACCTACCGGATTGTGCATCCGCAAAACCCTTCAGCCTACTCGCCGCAGGTTCGCCTTACGGAGGCTGGGGCTTGGATACATGAATATGAAAATCCGCTGACATGGACCACGCCGCAATTGATGCAGCGCCTGGGGCCAGTGGCGCAGAAGCTTGGACAGCAACCTTTAAAACTTGAGCGCATCTGCCAAATGGCTGCGGTGGACAGCAGCATGCTGCGCAAGATGCATGTAGACCAGAGGCCCGTACCGGGACTATTGGCAGACACTCTCAAGCGTTTTGACATCGACGAGACAATCGCGAGTGAAAAAAAACCGGGTGTCAGCGCGTCATTATTGGCGAAACACCAGGCCGATCTTTTTGCGCAACGTTATGCGGCAACCGAGAGCGAAAGCGGTGCAGCGGTCGGATTGCTCAAACGGTCGTTCGGATCGCTGCCCGATAGTGTCGCGCAAGAGCTGTTGAGCCACGCCAGCAAGGCTGAAGTGCAGATGATCGAGCAGCACCAACGCGTACCGTTGCGTTTGGCAGAGGAGGCCCGCTGCTATCAACAAGAAGTACGCTTGGCGCGGGCTTACGAAGGGCTCTATCGCAAGACCCTGGGCAATGACGATACGCAACGTATGGTTCTGCATAGCGTGAAGACGCTGCCTGGCTGGCCATCTGACCTGCGCATCGAGGTGCTGGAAAAGACCAGCGAAGGAGGCGAGCGCGTTGTCGACTCGATAGGGCCGGAGGGTGTCGCGGCTAAGCGATTTTTGATCAAGTTTGGCCCAGAGAATCTTTATGAAGTACGGGATGACAAGTTCGGAGTATTGAACCTGCAGTCCGATATCTATGGCGCTATGCAGGCGGCGGTTTCGCCAGAGGATTTGACGGTGATGAAGTTGACGGCCGGTGACCGTGGCGCGAGCCTGAAACAAGCGCTGCAGCAGAAGCCGCTGATGCCGCGTGATGAATTGCGCAAGTTACTGAAAATGCAGCCTGTGAAACCAGGGTATAAACCGCCAATGCGCCTCGCTGACGGACGTTTTGGTTATCCACTAAGCCCGTTGAGAGGCGCTGGCCGCCGGCCTTTTGTGTGTGAAATGAAAGCGGCAAAGCTCTATCCGTCAAAGTCCATCGAGGCGGTAGAAGAGATGCTGGGCCTCAAGGAGCTTGACGATGCTGGGATGTTGGCAAGACTGGAGCAGCTTGAGCAGGAGTTCAATCAACTTAATGCCGATTTGAAGGACTGGGAGCAGAAGGAGGGCGCGGTTGGTTCTGCCAGGGACCGGCGCAGAGTCGCCAATACCCTGAAAGGAGTCTGGCAGCGTTCCTCCCCGCAAGCGTTCGCCTCAGATCAAACGCCCATCGGTCACATTCTCGATTTGTCCGACGAGGTTGTCGGAGAGTTACCCCTGATCACCGCCAATATGGACCATGTGGGCAGTTTGGTTTTACCTCGAATGGCGCTGACAGACGCTTCCTTGCCCTTTCTGAGTTCATTCAGGCGCTTGCGTTGGCTGAATATGAGCGATAACCACCTCACCCGGTTGCCGGAGTTTGCTGACGGCGCGGTGACCAGGCTCGACTTGAGCAATAACGCTATCCGACTGACCGAACAGAGCCGTTTGCGCCTGGAAAGCATGCAGAATTTGAAGATTCTCAGACTCTCCGGTAACCGCCAATTGGGGTGGGCGGCCAATCTGCACGGGCTGCGCAATCTTAACCAGATTTACCTGGCGAACACTGGAACCACAACGTTTCCCGCTGGCGCTGAGCAGTTGACCAACCTGGCCATGATCGACCTGCATTCAAATCAAATCACCACCTTGCCTGAGTACGCTTACCAGCATCTTGATCGCATCAACTTGCATGACAATCCGTTTTCGGCAGCGACCCGTGCACGCCTTCGACTTGACCCGTTGGATCCGGCTCAATGGGACGATCACGTTACGCACGACGAAGCGCGAGAGCTTTGGCTGCACGACTCTACCGTAACTGAGCGGGTCCGCCGGGGCATGACTTGGGATGAGGTCAAGCTCAACCCTCAGTCGGATGCGTTTTTCACCGTGCTGGCAGACACCACCCGTTGCGCCGAATACGCCTCTGGCGTGACCCGTCCTGCAATGGTGGAGCGGGTCTGGGAGATGCTTGAAGCCGCGAAGGAAAGCCAGGCCATTCGTGAGTCGTTATTCAAGGTCGCTGATGATCGAATCACTTGTGGGGACGGCAGTTCGGTTGAGTTCATGAACCTGGAAAGTGAGCTGTTGGCGGCCAAGGCGCTCGAGATGGCAGGAGAGGGAGATGTGGAAGGCAAGCTTATTGCTACTGCCGAACAGCTATTTCGCCTGAAGCTGGTAGACGTCATCGCTCAGCGGGATGTCGAAGCGCGAGGGCGTGGTTTTACTGAGCAGGTCGAAGTCATTCTTGCCTATCGAACCAGGCTGGCGGACAGGCTTGGGTTACCGGTCAAATCCCGCGGCATGCTGTTTCCTCGGCAAGCTAATGTGAGCCAGGCGGCTATCGATGATGCACTATGCACAAGTGCTCGTCGATGAGCGTGTTATCAGCAACAAGGTTGATTTCTTTTTGGAGAGGGCGTTTTGGGAGAAACATCTTCGCAGCCACTACTCACGAGAATTCGCGTCGTTGATGGATCCGGTTATTGAGGAAATAGACGAAAAAAGCGCGGCGTTGGATGAACTTTCAGCCTTGCAAGACGTTCAGGATAACGCTGCAGATCAAGCGACAAAAGATGCCTGGCAGGCAAAGCATGATGAAGTGGTCGACCGACTGGCGAGCCTGTTGGGCAAGACCAGGGATGAGATACTGGTGGATGGCTCGATGCAAAGTGTTTTTTACAATGACGAAATGAAGCTGCTCGGTGCCGAGCGGGCGCGAGAGGAAAGGCTTAATCTACAAACCTTGACACGAAGCGTGCTTGAAAAAGTCGGCGCGACGCACGGCGCTCAGGTCTGAATTTGATGCGGCCACGAGGGGCGGGCCAACAAGCTTGGACGCATCGCCTGATAAGCATTCCGACAGACAGCACAAAGGGGACCCGAGGGTCCCCTTTAATTTGTCGTTGCGTGCTCTTTTTTTATTATTGAGGGGCGGCCTGTTGTTGTTTTTGGCAACCGTTACCCTTTACCGCTGTTTTTGGCGACCCCCATCCGGGGTCAAGAGCAAACGTATTTTTTTGAGCGCTGATCTGCTTCTTCGTTATCGATCCAACCAGTGGGTAGCTACCTGAGGTAGTTTTATTTTTCTCTAACCGGTTGCGGGTTTCGGCACGCCGTACCCTGCGAAGCACATCTTCTCCAAAAAAATCTGTTAGCTGCGTCTCTGCCGTGTTGTTTTTGTTATGTCAGAGTCGTTTCGTCTTATTTTTATTAGGTTTGGTGCTTTTTATTCTTGTTATGCCATAGAGATAGCAGAAGCCGTGCCAACTTTTTAAATTCCTTTAAAATCAATGAGTTAATTTTTTTGTGGGAAATGGCCTGCGGCAAATACGACAAAATATGTTCCCGTGTTACTCGATGTGTAGCAGGGCGGTAACACATTCTTACCGCTAAGCGACTCAACCGGCGTTACGCGCCTTCGACACACGCGATCCGGTAGGCCGGCCCAGCACATTGCTGATTTGCTGGCCCGCGCCAATCAATGCCGGCAGGTCGATGCCGGTCTCGATGCCCAGGCCGTTGAGCAAGTACAGCACGTCTTCGGTCGCGACGTTACCGCTGGCGCCCTTGGCATAGGGGCAGCCGCCGAGGCCCGCGATAGAGCTGTCGAACACCGTGATCCCTTCCAACAGGCTCGCATAGATATTCGCGATGGCCTGCCCATAGGTGTCATGGAAGTGGCCCGCCAGTTTGTCCCGTGGCACCTGCGCGCCGACCACCTCGAACAGCCGCCGCGTGGCGCCCGCCGTGCCGGTGCCGATGGTGTCGCCGAGGGACACCTCATAACAGCCCATGGCATACAACTCCCGCGCGACCACCGCCACTTGCTCCGGCGCGATCTCGCCCTCATACGGGCAACCCAGTACGCACGACACATAGCCACGCACGCTGACCCCGTGCTGCTTGGCCGCTGCCATGATCGGCGCAAAGCGCTCCAGGCTTTCGCTGATGGAGCAGTTGATATTGCGCTGGGAAAACGCCTCGGACGCCGCCGCAAACACCGCCACTTCCTTTACGCCGGCCGCCAATGCGTCCTCGAACCCGCGCAGGTTCGGCGCCAGAGCCCCGTAGGTCACGCCGGGCTTGCGCTGGATCTGTGCGAAAACCTCGGCCGAACCGGCCATCTGCGGCACCCACTTGGGCGAAACGAAACTGCCGACCTCGATATAGCTCAAGCCGGCTGCGCTAAGCGCGTCCACCAATTGGACCTTGTCCGCCACGCTGATGGGTCGGGCTTCGTTCTGCAGGCCGTCGCGCGGGCCGACTTCCACCAGGCGTACGTGTGAGGGGAGGGACATGGCAGTTACCTTCTGATCAATGGCCGGCCTGGCGCATGGTGTGGGCCAGGGCCTGGGTGCAGCGCTCTTCGGCGGTGTCCAGTTCCAGCTTCATTTGTTCGATATCCAGCAGTTGCTGTTCCAACTGCTCACGGCGTTCGGCGATTTTTGCCAGCATGCTGTTGAGTTGGACGTGGTTGCCGCTGGTGGGGTCGTAGAGTTCGATCAGCTCGCGGCATTCGGCCAGGGAAAAACCGATGCGCTTGCCACGCAGGATCAGCTTGAGGCTGACCTTGTCGCGTGCCGAGTAGATGCGCTCCTGGCCCCGACGTTCCGGGGCCAGCAGGCCTTGTTCTTCATAGAAGCGAATGGCGCGGGTGGTGATGTCGAGCTCGCGGGCGAGGTCGGAAATGCTGTAGGTCGTGCTCATGGGGGCGCTCAAGAAAGTCTTGGCGTTAAGCTAATGGCAGGTTGACGTAAACGTCAAGCGAATCACTGCAGGAACCGGCTTGCCGGCGATGGTCGTCAACGATGACGCAGCAAGCCCGGACAAGTGCGGCGACTGTGCGTTTTTCGCTGGCAAGCCGGCTCCTGCAGGGGCGTGGCAATCTCAGGGTTGTTGTTTGTCGAGCTTCTTTTCGTGCGCCGTCACCTGCTGGCACAACTCGATCATCTGCTCGCGCATCCAACGGTTGGCCGGGTCCTGGTCGGTGCTTTCGTGCCAGTACAAGTGGGTTTCCACCGGCGGCACGTCGTTGACCGGCAGGTTGAACCAGTGCAGTTCATGGCGGCGGGCGAAGCGCTCGGGCACGGTCATGACCATGTCGGTCTGCTGCAACACTTGCGAGGCCATCAGGTAATGCTGGGAGCGCAGGGCGATCTTGCGCTGGATGCCCATCTTGCCCAGGGCGAGGTCGACGTGGCCCAGACCGTTGCGGCGGCTGGAGATATGGATATGGGTCAGCGACAGGTAGTCATCCAGGGTCAGCTTGTCCTTGCTGGCCATGGGGTGGCCCTTGCGCATGGCGCACACGTAGCGGTCTTCCATCAACTTGACGTGGCGCACCTGCGGGTCAGTGTTCAGCGGCGCGTCCACGGCAAAGTCCAGGCGCCCGGCGGCGAGTTCCTTGGTGGTCTCGCGGCGTTTGGACAGGAAACTTTCGATCACCACGGTGGGCGCCAGGCGGCGCAGGCGCTGGAACAGCAGTGGCAGGATCACCGCCTCGGTGAGGTCAGTCATGCTGATGCGGTAGGTCTTGGCCGCCTGTTGCGGGTTGAAGATGCGGCTTTCCTGCACCGACACCCGCAGCAACGACAGCGCATTGCGCACCGGCCCGATGATGTTCTGCGCCATCGGCGTGGGCACCATCCCTTGAGCGGTGCGCACGAACAGCGGGTCGTTGAAGGTCTCGCGCAGGCGTGCCAGAGCGTTGGATACCGCCGGCTGGGTGATGCCGACAATCTGCCCGGCGCGGGTCAGGTTGGCTTCGGTGTAGATCGCGTCAAAGACGATAAACAGGTTGAGGTCGACCTTGCTCAGATTCATTTCGTTGCGCTCTTATTGTTAGGTGGCCATACGTCGATCATATATCGGTGATGAATGTTAATACACGCCGAGAATAGGCTAGGTAAATTATCAGCGCTGTTCTAGCATCGATTGCATGACCTAAACAACCTCTCAGAGAAGGGAGCTGCTCATGGATTTCGCTTATTCGCCCAAGGTTCAGGAACTGCGTGAACGCGTCACTGCGTTCATGGACGCTTACGTTTACCCCGCCGAGCCGGTGTTCGAACGCCAGGTCAGCGAAGGTGATCGCTGGCAGCCCACCGCAATCATGGAGGAGTTGAAAGCCAAGGCCAAAGCCGAAGGCCTGTGGAACCTGTTCCTGCCGGAGTCCGAACTGGGCGCCGGCCTCACCAACCTCGAATACGCGCCACTGGCCGAAATCATGGGCCGCTCCCTGCTGGGCCCGGAGCCGTTCAACTGCTCTGCCCCCGACACCGGCAACATGGAAGTGCTGGTGCGCTACGCCAACGAAGAGCAGAAACAGCGCTGGTTGGAACCGCTGCTGCGCGGCGAGATCCGTTCGGCGTTCGCCATGACCGAACCGGATGTGGCGTCTTCGGACGCGACCAACATGGCCGCCCGCGCCGAGCGCCAGGGTGACGAGTGGGTGATCAACGGCAAGAAATGGTGGACCTCCGGCGCCTGCGATCCGCGCTGCAAGATCCTCATCTTCATGGGCCTGAGCAACCCGGATGCGCCACGTCACCAGCAGCACTCGATGATCCTGGTGCCGGTGGATGCCCCCGGCGTGAAAATCGTGCGCCCGCTGCCGGTGTTCGGTTATGACGATGCCCCCCACGGCCACGCCGAAGTGCTGTTCGACAATGTGCGTGTACCGTACGAAAACGTACTGCTGGGTGAGGGTCGTGGCTTCGAGATTGCCCAGGGACGCCTTGGCCCAGGTCGTATCCACCACTGCATGCGGTCCATCGGCATGGCTGAGCGTGCACTGGAGTTGATGTGCAAACGCTCGGTCAACCGCACCGCGTTCGGCAAGCCGCTGGCCCGGTTGGGCGGCAATATCGACAAGATCGCCGACTCACGCATGGAGATCGACATGGCGCGCCTGCTGACCCTGAAGGCGGCGTACATGATGGACACCGTGGGCAACAAAGTGGCGAAAAGCGAAATCGCCCAGATCAAGGTGGTAGCGCCGAACGTAGCCTTGAAGGTGATCGACCGCGCTATCCAGATCCATGGCGGTGCCGGTGTTTCCAACGACTTCCCGCTGGCCTACATGTACGCCATGCAACGCACCCTGCGCCTGGCCGACGGCCCGGACGAAGTGCACCGCGCGGCGATCGGCAAGTTCGAGATCGGCAAGTATGTGCCTAAAGAGCTGATGCGCAGCGGCCAATAACACCGCGTCGCCTGCAATCGCGGGCAAGCCCGGCTCCCACAGTTGACCGTGTTCTCCTGAGCAACTCGGTCAACTGTGGGAGCCGGGCTTGCCCGCGATGAGGCCAGTAGCAGCAACACAAAACCCAATGCTCAGTACACCCAAACTTCCACCCGCCGATTTTTGATCCGGCCTTCATCTGCCGTATTCGCCGCCACCGGCATCTGCGCGCCAAACCCGTGAATCTCCCTTAGCACCACGCCGCTCTTGACCAGCTCCCGACGCACCGCCATCGCCCGAAGCTTCGACAGCAACGCTGCCCGTTGCGGATCATTCTTCGCGTCACCGAACCCCACCAACGTGACTTGTTTATCGAGCTTGTCGTGACTCTTTATATAAGCCACCACCCGTTGCAGGTCCTGGCGTGCCTTGTTGTCCAGGCTGGCGCTGCCTTCCTCGAAGCGAAAATTCACCGTCAAGCGCTTAGCAGTGCGCGAAATGGTTTGATAGTCCTCGGGCATCGAGGCGCGCGGCTCGACGTCCATCGCCTGCACCTGCTGGGCGATAAACCCGTTGGCCGCGACGATCGCCTGGCCCTTGCCGCTCTGGGTAAAGTCCACCAGCGCCTTGGCCCACGGGTTGTGCCCCGAGGGCGGCAGGTAGAAGAACAAGCGACGCGACAGCGGGTAATCTTCGGTGGCAATCAGGCTGTTCAGCGGCAACATGGGTTGTGAGTCGCCATCCACAATTGCCACTGCCTTGGCCTGGCGTACGTAGGGCAGGCCGATAAAGCCGATGCCCTGGGGATCCTGGCTGACGGCATCGGACAACTGCTCGCTGGACTCGAAGCGCTTGGCGCAGGACACGAGCGGTTTGCCGCGCAGGCGCAGCACCAGGTCCTTGAAGGTGTCGTAGGTGCCGGATTGATCATCCCGCGCGTACACATGAATCGGCCCGCCGACGCCGCCCAATGCCTCCCAGGTACTGGTCTCGCCGTTGAAGATCTGCGCCAGTTGCTCGGTGTTCAGGCTGTTCAACGGGTTTTGCGGGTTGAGGATGATTGCCAGGCCGTCGATGGCGATCACCTGTTCGGCATCAGGGCTTTTCAGGTCGCCGAGGGGTTCGAGATCGACCAGTTCGCTGTCCTTGATCGGGCGGGACGAGGCCGCCAGGTCGGCTGTGGTTTTTTTCAGCGCCGTGAACCCGGTGCTGGAACCATGGGCCGCGACTTCGATGGTGACGGTCTTGCCCTGGCGCGTCTTGCCGATCACGCGCTGTTCATTGGCGCCTTCGGCCGGCTCACTGTGCACGGCCAGCAGGCCCTGGTGTTCCATCAAGCCTTTGACCAGCGCGGGACCCAGCGCTGCGCCAATGGTGTTGGAACCTTGGATGCGCAGTGCAGGTCCTTGGTCGGGAGCGGGTAGGGGGGCTGCAACAGAAACGAGGGGTAACAGGGTCAGCAGGAACAGAACGCGCAGCCTCATGCCGCCACCTTCTCAAGCCAAAGGGAGTGCCGCAAGAATAAGTCAGGCAGGTTGCATAAATATGACTCAACTGTAGGCGCTGGCTTGCCGGCGAAGGCGGCCTGACAGCCGACCACAATCCAACTGTCACCCCGCGATCTAACTGTAGGAGCTGGCTTGCCAGCGATGGCGGCCCGACAGCCGACCAGTTACCTGGCTGCACGGTGTTGTCAGCTCAATTCGAGCCAGATAGGCGCGTGGTCCGATGGCTTTTCCAGGCCGCGCAGGTCGTAGTCCACGCCGGCGTCCTTGACGCGTGACAGCAGGCCGTTGGAGGCCAGGATCACGTCGATCCGCAGCCCACGCTTGGGCTCGTCTTCAAAGCCACGGCTACGGTAGTCGAACCAGCTGAAGCGGTCTGCCACGTCCGGGTTGAGGTGACGGAAGCTGTCCACCAGACCCCAGTTTTTCAGGCGGGCCATCCATTCGCGTTCTTCCGGCAGGAAGCTGCACTTGCCGGTTTTCAGCCAGCGCTTGGCGTTGTCGGCGCCGATGCCGATGTCGCAGTCTTCCGGGGAAATATTCACGTCGCCCATCACCACCAGCGCCTGGTCATTGCTGAACTGGCTTTCCAGCAGGTGCTGCAAGTCTTCATAGAAGCGCTGCTTGGCCGGGAACTTGGTGGGGTGGTCGCGGCTTTCGCCCTGGGGGAAATAGCCGTTCATGAGGGTGACCGGGTGGCCGTTCTCGTCGGCGAAGGTGCCCCAGATAAAGCGACGCTGGGCGTCTTCTTCGTCGCTGGCAAAGCCTTTGTGCACGCTCAAGGCTTCTTTGCGCGAGAGCAAGGCTACGCCGTAATGACCTTTCTGGCCGTGGTAGTACACGTGATACCCCAGGGCCTGCACTTCAGCCAGCGGGAATTGATCATCGTGGACCTTGGTTTCCTGCAGGCCGATCACGTCGGGCTGGTGCTTTTCAATCAGCGCCGCCAACTGATGAGGGCGGGCGCGCAGCCCGTTGATATTGAAGGAGACGATTTTCATGGTCGGCAGTCCAGTCTGGCAAAAGGCCGATGCTAGCGGACAAGTCGGACGGGGGCCAGCGTGGCGGTAGGACAGATGCGCTGCTAATGTCTGGGAACGACTCGTGCTGCGTGGGTTCGTACCCATAAGAACGCCGCCTCCTGAGCGGTGCCCAGGGAGATTGACCGTATGCCTGACACCTCGACTGCCATTGCCGAAATCCGCTTGCTCAACAGCGGCTATTCCCGCGAGGCCCGTTCCCTGTTGTATCAGGCCTATCGTCACGAGCCGACCTTTGCCTACATCTTCGAAGCCGAGCGCCCGGGTTATGAGCAGCGGGTACGCGCCACCGTGCGCGAGCTGGTCAAGCAGCACTTCTTTCAGAAACTGCCGGCCATTGGCCTGTTCGTCAACGACCGGCTGATCGGCATTGCCCTGATCGCGCCACCGCAGCGGCGCCTGGGGATCACCGAGAGCTGGGCCTGGCAATTGCGCATGTGGCTGAGCACGGGGGTGCGTGGTACGCGGCGCTACCTCGATTACCATCACGCGGTGCTGGCGTGCCTGCCCAGTGAGTCGGTGCATGTGCTGCCACTGCTGGGTATTCACCCGCAATTCCAGGGCAAACATTATGGCGAGCAGTTGCTGGGGGCCGTGCACAACTGGTGCGCCGAAGACCCGCATTCGGCCGGTGTGGTGCTGGACACGGGCAATTCACGCTACCTGGACTTCTATAAGCGTCAGGGCTATGAGGAAATTGGTGAGGTCGCTGTAGGACCTATCCTGGAGCACGTGTTTTTTCACCCCAACCCCCAGTCGTTACATGCTGCAACGGCTTAAGACAGAATTATTCAGACATTTCCGAGTTCAAAGAGTCTCCCCAGGTCGTGTAGCATCCGCGCCTATGAAGTTTCCAGGAAGATTTACCAGCGGCTTGATTCTGCTGTTCACAAGCTGCGGCGCGTTGGCGCAAAGCGAACTGGACGTGCGGATCAAACCCTCAAACGACGCGTTGAAAGCCAACATCGAAGGCTATATCGGCGGGGTGGGCGATCGTGATGAAGAGGCCTTGCTGCGGTTCAGCCGTGGCGCCGAGGAGCAGGCGCGCAAAGCTGCGCAGGCTTTAGGCTTCTATCAGCCTCAGATCGAAAGTGACGTGAAGGGCGGCAAGAACCCGCGCCTGATCCTCACCATCGACCCCGGCGAGCCGGTGCATTTGCGTAACGTGACCATTCGGGTCGACGGTCCTGCCGCCGACCTCAAGGCTTTTCGCGTGCCCGTCAGCAACGACCTCAAATCCGGCGCCGTGCTCAACCACGGCCATTACGAAGACGCCAAGCGTCTGATCCAGAACCAGGCGTCGCGCTACGGCTTTTTCAGCGGGCGCTTCACCCGCCAGAAACTCTCGGTAGACCCGCAGGCCGGTGTCGCCGATATCGAACTCATCTACGACAGCGGCCCGCGCTACACCCTTGGCAACGTCAGCTTTGCCGGTGATACGCCGTTTGACGAAGAATTGCTGCAACGCATGGTGCCGTTCAAAAGCGGCACGCCGTACGATTCCGAGCTGATCGCCGAACTCAACCAGAACCTGCAGGCCAGCGGTTTTTTCGAAGGCGTGCGCGTGGACGCCGCCCCGGCGGCTTCGACCAATGACGTCATCCCGGTGGCCGTGCGCCTGGAGACCCGCAAGCCGCGCACCATGGGCCTGGGCCTGGGGTTTTCCACCGACGTCGGCCCACGCGGCAAAGCCAACTGGACCCGCCACTGGGTCAACCCCCAGGGTCACAGCTATGGCTGGGAAGCCGAACTGTCGGCGCCACGGCAGAACGTCGGCCTGTGGTACGACATTCCGCTCGACCCACCGCTCACCGACAAGCTGCGCTTTGCCGGCGGTTATCAGAATGAAGAGATCGCCAACACCGACACCCTGAGTAAATTGCTCACCCTCGGCCCCGAGTGGCACAGCAAACTGCCCAGCGGCTGGACCCGGGTGATCTCGCTCAAATACCAGCGCGAAGAATATCGCCTGGGCAATGACTCGGGCCTGAGCAACCTGGTGATGCCGGGAATCAGCTACTCCTACCTGCGCAGTGACAACCGCATCGACCCGCACAACGGCTACCGCCTGCAATTCGATACCAAGGTGGCGAAAGAGGGCCTGGGTTCCGACACCAACCTGCTTTACGGCACGGCCATGGTCAAAGGCCTGACCACTTTGTGGGACAACCACCGCTTCCTGGCGCGTGCCCAGGTGGGCGGCAGTGCCACCAATGGCTACAAGTCGGTGCCGCCGTCGCTGCGCTTCTTTGCCGGTGGCGACCAGAGCGTGCGCGGTTACGAGTATCAGACGCTGTCGCCCGAGAACGATCGCGGTGATCGCATCGGTGGCCGCTACATGGTCGCCCTGAGCGCCGAATACCAATATTCCATCGCCGAGAAATGGCGGATCGCGACCTTTATCGATCAGGGCAATTCGTTCAATACCCTGGAAATGCCCAGCCTGAAAACCGGCGTGGGTGTAGGTATCCGCTGGGTCTCGCCGGTCGGCCCGATCCGCCTTGACCTGGCCCATGCCCTGGAAGATCCGGGCGGCGTTCGATTGCACTTTTCCATGGGGCCTGAGTTGTGATGCGTGGTGTGAAAATAGCGGGGCTGGCCGTGGTGGCCATCCTTGCCGTGCTGTTGCTGGCACTGTGGGCGGTACTTGGCACCCAGGCGGGCAGCCGCTGGGCTTTGGCACGCGTACCGGGCTTGAGCGTAGAGAATTTCCAGGGCCATCTGGGCGGCCAGTGGAGCGCCGACCATTTGCTGTGGCAGCAGGACAGCAGCCGCGTCGAACTCCAGGCGCCCCAGTTTGACTGGTCGCCGGCGTGCCTGCTGCGCATGACCTTGTGTATCGAGCGCCTGAACGTGGAACAGGTCAGCCTGCAATTGCCGCCGAGCACCGAGGACAGCAGCGGCCCCATCGTACTGCCTGACTTGAAGCTGCCCGTGGCCATCCAGTTGGGCGACGTGCGCGTCGGTAGCCTGCTGTTCAACGGCAGCGAAGAACTCAAGGGCCTGCAACTGGTGGCGCATTGGACCGCCGCCGGGATGCAGATTGATTCGGTGCACCTGCAACGGGATGACCTGGTGCTGGACCTGGCTGGCCTGCTGCAACCCACCGGCGACTGGCCGTTGAGCGCCACCGGTAACCTGAGCCTGCCTTATGCGCCGGGCGGTGCACCGTGGAAGGTGGCGCTCAAGGTCGACGGCGACCTGCTCAAGATCCTCAAGCTTGACGCCGACAGCACCGGCTATTTGCCGGCCAAGCTCACGGGGGAACTTCAACCTCTGGTGGAAAATCTCCCAGCCCAAGTGCACATCACCGCCGACGGTTTCAAGCCCAGCGCCGATCTGCCCGACACGCTGCAACTCAATCAACTCGACCTCACCGCCAAAGGTGATTTGAACCGCGGCTACCAACTGCTGGGCAAGGCCGTGCTGCCGGCGGAAAAAGGCCCGGTGGACTTGCTGCTGCAAGGCAAGGTCGACGCCAAGGGTGCACAAATCGCCGGCCTGGACCTGAATGCCGGTGACAAGCAGAGCCTGAAGCTGACGGCCCAGCTGGACTGGCAACAAGGCTTCAGCGCCGAGGCGAGGATCGACTGGCTGGACTTCCCCTGGCATCGCCTCTATCCGGTGATCGACGAGCCGCAAGTCGCTCTGCGTACGTTCAATGGCGAGATATCCTACAAAGACGGCAACTACCTGGGCAACCTCAAGGCCGACCTCGATGGCCCGGCGGGCAAGTTCAATGTGGTCACGCCGTTCAGTGGCGACCTCAAGCAAATCTTCCTGCCCGAGCTGAAACTCACCGCCGGCCAAGGCAAGGCCGAAGGCCACGTGAACCTGCAATTTGCCGATGGCATTGCCTGGGACACAGCCCTCGACCTGTCGGCGCTGAACCCGGCGTACTGGGTGGCTGAATTGCCCGGTACCCTGGCCGGGCCGTTGCGCAGCAAAGGCGAATTCAAGAACGAGCAACTCACGCTGAATGCCGACCTTGACCTCAAGGGCCGCCTGCGCGGGCAACCCGCGGTGCTGGCGGCCAAGGCCGAAGGCGCGGGCGAGCAGTGGACACTGGCCAACCTGGACATTCGCCTGGGCGACAACCGCATCAATGGCAGTGGCAGCCTGCAACAGCGCCTGGCCGGGCAGGTCGATATCAAGCTGGCGCGCCTGGCCCAGTTGTGGCCGCAATTGCGTGGGCAGGTCAACGGCCGACTCGACGTCGCCGGCAGCCTCAACGCCCCGCAAGGCAAGCTCGCCCTCAAGGGTCAGCAACTGGCCTTCGCTGACAATCGCCTGCAAGGCCTCACGCTCGATGCCAACCTGGATAACGCCCAGCGCGCCAGGATCGACCTCAAGGGCAGTGGCATTCAGTCCGGCGACACTCAGGTCGGCACCCTGAGCGCCAGCGCCCAGGGCGATATCAAGAACCAGAAAGTCCAACTGGACCTGGCCGGCCCGCTGGTCACGCTGGCCCTGGCATTGGACGGCAATCTCGACAAGGGCAACTGGCGCGGTCGCCTGGCCAGTGGTGACGTACAAGCGGGTGGCCAGGACTGGAAACTGCAGGCGCCGGCGAAGATCGAGCGCATGGCCGATGGCAAGCTCACCTTTGCCGCGCACTGCTGGGTGTCCGGGCCTGCCAGCCTGTGTGGCGAAGACCAGCGGCTGATGCCCGAACCGAAACTGCGCTACCACCTCAAGCAATTCCCCATCGACAGCCTGGCGGCGTTCTTGCCCAAGGATTTTGCCTGGCAGGGCAAGCTCAATGCCGACCTGCAACTGGACCTGCCGGACAGCGGTCCCAAAGGCGTGGTCTCGGTGGACGCCAGTGGCGGCACCCTGCGCGTCAAGGACAAGGACCAGTGGCTGGACTTTCCTTACGACACGTTGAAGCTGGAAACCACCCTCAACCCCAAGCGCATCGACACGCAACTGAACTTCCGCGGCGGCAAGCTCGGTGAATTGCTGTTGCAGGCGCAGATCAACCCATTGCCGAAGAACAAGCCGATCACCGGCAACTTCAGCCTCGTCGGCCTCGACCTCGCCGTGGCGCGGCCGTTTGTGCCGATGGTGGAAACCCTCAGTGGCAAGCTCAATGGCAACGGGCGCATCTCCGGCGGCTTGCTGGCCCCTCAGGTCAACGGCAATGTGAACCTGGTGGGCGGCCAGATTTCCGGTCCGGAACTGCCCATCAGCCTCGAAGGCCTGAACGTGCAGGCGTTGATCGCCGGTGAAAGCGTGCAGCTCAACGGCGCTTGGCGCAGCGGCAAGGCGGGACAGGGCAGCCTCAAGGGCCAGGTCGACTGGGGCCAGGCGCTGGTGGTGGACCTCAGCCTGCAAGGCTCGCAACTGCCGGTCACGGTCGAACCTTACGCCGTGCTGGAAGTGGCGCCCGACCTGAAGATCAGCCTGAAGAACGACAAGCTGGCGGTTGCCGGCAAGGTGCACATCCCACGTGGCGATATCACCGTGCGCGAGCTGCCGCCGTCCACCGTCAAGGTCTCCGATGACACGGTGATCGTCGGCAGCCAGACCGAAGAGGGCAAGCCGCCGATGGCGATGGCCATGGATATCGATGTCGTGGTGGGGGAAGACCAGCTCAACTTCTCCGGCTTTGGCCTCACCGCCAAGGTCCAGGGCCAGGTGCATATCGGCGACAACCTCGACACCCGTGGCGAGCTGTGGCTCAACGATGGTCGCTACCGCGCCTATGGGCAGAAGCTCGATGTGCGTCGTGCGCGGCTGCTGTTCGCCGGCCCCCTGGACCAGCCGTACCTGGACATCGAAGCGATCCGCAAGACCGACGATGTGATCGCCGGCATCCGCCTGAGCGGCAGCGCCGAACAGCCCACCACGCAAATCTTCTCCGAACCGGCCATGAGCCAGGAGCAGGCACTGTCCTATCTGGTGCTGGGGCGTCCGTTGAGCACCACCGGTGAAGACAACAACATGCTGGCCCAGGCCGCGTTGGGACTGGGGTTGATGGGCAGCGCCGGGGTGACGTCGGACCTGGCGAAGAACCTCGGCATCCAGGACTTCGAACTCGATACCCAGGGCAGCGGCAACAACACCGCCGTGGTGGCCAGCGGCAAGATCACCGAAAAACTCAGCCTGCGCTACGGGGTAGGGGTGTTCGAGCCGGCCAGCACGATTGCCTTGCGCTACCTGCTGAGCAAGAAGGTTTACCTGGAAGTGGCGAGCGGCGTGGCCAGTTCCCTGGATATCTTCTACAAGCGCGATTTCTAACCCACTCCCCCTTGTAGGAGCTGGCTTGCCGGCGATGAGGCCCTTGAATCTGCATTGATTTCAAGGGCGCCATCGCCGGCAAGCCGGCGCCTGCAGTCGTACGCACCCCGCCGCCTGTCTGCCAAATACCAAGCAAGCTAATAATTCCATTTGACATTCGCTGCCTAAGCAGTAACATCTTGTCATACATTCACTGCCTAGGCAGTAATAAGGTGACTTTCGATGCCCCACTTCACCCCTGACAGCTTTCGCAATTGCCACCTCGGCCTGCTCCTGGGCCGGGCGGCACTGCTCAAAGACCGCATTATCGACACCCACATGGAACCGTATGGCGTGACCGCCGCGCAGTTCAAAGTGTTGATCATCATTGCCCAGTTCGACGTCGATACCCCGGCGGAACTGTGCCGCAACCTGTCCCTGGACAGCGGCTCCATGACCCGCATGCTCGACCGCCTGGAGCAGAAGGGCCTGCTGGCACGCCAGCGTTCCGAGCAGGACCGGCGCCAGGTGCGGCTGGTGCTCACGGAAGACGGCCAGCGCCTGGCGGACATGCTGCCGCATATCGGCGCCCAGTCGATGAACGAGTTGGCCGGCGCCCTGGAGCCTGGCGAACTGCAAACCCTGGAAAACATCCTCAAGAAAATTCTCGTCGCAGCCGGTGACGCCATCGTCATCCAGCGGGTAGGTAATTCATGAACACACGCGCACTCAGCCTGGTGCTGGCGGCGATGACGCTGGCCGGTTGTGCCAACTTCAGTGGCCTCGACACCCAAGGCAAACGCCTCGACGCCAACACCCTGCAAACCGGTAAATCCCTCAGCGGCATGACCCTGTCGAGCGCCGCCTGGCCTACTGCCGACTGGTGGAAAAGCCTCGGCGATCCACAGCTCGACGGCCTGATCAAGGAAGCCCTGCAAAACAGCCCCGACATGCAAGTGGCCAGTGCCCGCGCCCACCAGGCCGAAGCCGCCGCTTATGCCGCCGACGCTGCCCGCATGCCGACCCTGGATGCCAGTGCCGGCGTCAGCCGTTCGCGTTTGGCCAAGGACCAGGACCCACGCGGTGAAGGCGACGCCTATTCGACCGTGCGCAACATCGGCGCCAGCTTCAACTACAACTTCGACCTCTGGGGCGGCCAGCGGGCTGCCTGGGAGGCTGCGCTGGGTGAGGCGCGTGCCGCCCAGGTCGACCAGCAGGCGGCGCGCCTGACCCTGGCCGCCAACGTCGCCAAGGCCTACAGCGACCTGGGCCAGGCCCATATCGTGCGGGACCTGGCCAACGACGACCTCAAACGCACCCGGCAGATGCTCGACCTGGGCAAGCGCCGCCTGAACTCGGGCATCGACAGCCAGTACCAGTACCAGCAGACCGAAAGCCTGGAAGCCAGCTCCCAGTCGCAACTGATCGATGCAGAGAAACAATTGCAGAGCGCGAAAATCGCCCTGGCGGTGTTGCTCGGCAAAGGCCCGGACCGTGGCAATGAACTGGCGCGGCCCGCCGTGCTGAAACCCAGCGCCGTCGCCGTGCCATCCGTGCTGCCGGCCGAGCTGCTCGGTCGTCGCCCGGACCTGATCGCCGCGCGCTGGCGTGTCGAGGCGGCGGGCAAGAACATCGATGCGAGCAAGACCCGCTTCTACCCCAACCTCAACCTGAGCGCGAGCGCCGGGGCCGAGTCGTTGCTGGGGGATGCGATGTTTGGTTCGGCCAGCCGCTTCTTCAACATCGCGCCGACGATCTCGCTGCCGATCTTCGACGGCGGCCGCCTGCGCGCCGACCTGGACGCCCGCGACGCCGACTACGACCTGGCCGTGGCCCAGTACAACAAGACCCTGGTGCAAGCCCTGGGCGATATCGGTAACACCCTTTCGCAACTGCGCGACACCGGCCGGCAGATCCAGGCCCAGCAACATGCCGCGGACATTGCCCAGCAGTCCTACGACACCGGTGTGCAGCGCTACAGCTCCGGGATCGGTAACTACCTGGATGTGCTCAGCATCGAGCAGCAATTGCTGCAGGCCCAGCGTCAGCTGGCGACGCTGAATGCCGCGCAGATCGATCTGTCGATTCAATTGATGCAGGCCCTGGGCGGCGGCTACAGCGCCGACAACGTGGCAGCGACCACCCCAGCCACTCGCACGGAATAATTTGAGGTATTTGTCATGGCCACTGCCGAAAACACCAACGCAACCGAACAACCCAAAGACAACAACCCACGCAAACGCAAAGTGATGCTGATCGGCCTGGCGCTGATCGTCATCCTCGGCGTGGTCGGCGTGTGGGGCTGGTACGAGTTCTACGGCCGCTTCAACGAAACCACCGACGACGCCTACGTGAACGGCAACGTGGTGGAAATAACCCCGCTGGTCACCGGCACCGTGGTCAGCATCGGCGCCGACGATGGCGACCTGGTCCACGAAGGCCAGGTGCTGGTCAACTTCGACCCGAACGACGCCGCCGTCGGCCTGCAAAGTGCCCAGGCCAACCTGGCTCGCACCGTGCGCCAGGTTCGCGGCTTGTACAGCAACGTCGACGGTATGAAAGCCCAGGTCAATGCACAGAAAGCTGACGTGCAAACCGCCCAGGACAACTTCAACCGCCGTAAAACCCTGGCCCAGGGCGGGGCGATTTCCCAGGAGGAACTGTCCCACGCCCGTGACAGCCTCACTGCGGCCAAGAACGCCCTGACCAACCTTGAGCAGCAACTGAAAACCACCAACGCGCTGGTGGATGACACGGTGATCAGCTCCCACCCGGATGTGCAGGCTGCCGCTGCGCAATTGCGCCAGGCCTACCTGACCAATGCGCGCAGTACCCTGATCGCACCGGTCACCGGTTACGTGGCCAAGCGCACCGTGCAACTGGGCCAGCGTGTACAGCCTGGCACGGCGTTGATGGCGGTGATCCCGCTGAACCAGCTGTGGATCGATGCCAACTTCAAGGAAACCCAGTTGCGCGATATGCGCATCGGCCAACCGGTGGACATCGAGTCGGACATCTATGGCAGTGACGTGAAATACAGCGGTACCGTGGACAGCCTGGGCGCCGGTACCGGCAGCGCGTTTGCCCTGCTGCCGGCACAGAACGCCACCGGTAACTGGATCAAGATCGTGCAACGGGTGCCGGTGCGCATCCATATCAACGCCGACGAGCTGGCCAAGAACCCACTGCGGGTAGGCCTCTCTACCGTGGTCAACGTCGACCTGCACGACCAGAGCGGCCCGGTGTTGGCGCAACAGGCGCCACAAAAGGCCTCGTTCACCACCAACGTGTATGACCGCCAATTGGCCGAAGCTGACGCCATGATCACCCAGTTGATCCATGACAACAGCATCGCCGCGCCCAAGGCTGTGCAACGCTGATGAGCAATAACGCCTCCTTCACGCCACCCAGCCTGTTGATGGCCACTATTGGCCTGTCGCTGGCGACCTTTATGCAGGTGCTCGACACCACCATCGCCAACGTGGCGTTGCCGACCATTTCCGGCAACCTCGGCGTGAGTTCGGAGCAGGGCACCTGGGTCATTACCTCGTTTGCGGTGAGCAATGCCATCGCCTTGCCGCTCACCGGTTGGCTCAGCCGCCGGTTTGGCGAGGTGAAGCTGTTCTTGTGGGCGACCATGCTGTTTGTGTTGGCGTCGTTCCTCTGTGGTATTTCCACCTCGATGCCGGAACTGATCGCGTTTCGGGTCATACAAGGCCTGGTAGCCGGGCCGTTGTACCCGATGACCCAGACGCTGCTGATAGCTGTCTACCCACCGGCGAGGCGAGGCATGGCCCTGGCGCTGTTGGCGATGGTCACGGTGGTGGCGCCGATTGCGGGGCCGATCCTCGGCGGCTGGATCACCGACAGCTATAGCTGGCCGTGGATCTTCTTTATCAACGTGCCCATCGGCATCTTCGCGGTGATGGTGGTGCGTTCGCAGTTGAAGAAGCGCCCGGTGGTCACCAGTTTCCAACCGATGGACTACGTGGGGCTGTTGAGCTTGATCGTCGGCGTCGGCGCCTTGCAGATCATCCTCGACAAGGGCAACGACCTGGATTGGTTCGAATCCAACTTCATCATCATAGGTGCAGCGATTTCAGTGATTGCCCTGGCGGTGTTCATCATCTGGGAGCTCACCGACAAACACCCGGTGGTCAACCTGCGGCTGTTTGCCTACCGTAACTTTCGCATCGGCACCATCGTGTTGATCCTCGGCTACGCGGGCTTCTTCGGCATCAACCTGATCCTGCCGCAGTGGTTGCAGACCCAGATGGGCTACACCGCCACCTGGGCCGGCCTGGCGGTGGCGCCGATCGGCATCCTGCCGGTGCTGATGTCGCCCTTCGTCGGCAAGTACGCGCATAAGTTCGACCTGCGCCTGCTGGCAGGCCTGGCGTTCCTGGCGATCGGCTTGAGCTGCTTCATGCGTGCGGGCTTCACCAATGAGGTGGATTTCCAGCATATCGCCCTGGTGCAGCTGTTCATGGGCATTGGTGTGGCACTGTTCTTCATGCCGACCTTGAGCATCCTGATGTCCGACCTGCCGCCGAGCCAGATTGCCGACGGCGCGGGCCTGGCGACGTTCCTGCGGACCCTGGGCGGCAGCTTCGCGGCCTCGCTGACCACCTGGATCTGGATTCGCCGGGCGGACCAGCACCATGCGTACATGAGCGAAAACATGACCACCTACGACTCCGCGACCCGCGATGCCTTGCAGGCGCTGGGCGGGGCAGGGCAGAAGGCCTACACGCAACTGGACCAGATCCTCACCAGCCAGGCGTACATGATGTCTACCGTGGATTACTTCACGTTGCTGGGGTGGATGTTCATGGGGTTGATGCTGCTGGTATGGCTGGCGAAGCCGCCGTTTACGGCGAAGGCGGGGCCGGCGGCTTCCGGCCACTAACTGGGAGGTTGTCCCTGCTTTTGTGGTGAGCGGGCTTGCCCCGCGCGAGGCAAGCTCGCTCACCACAAAAAAGCGCACCGGAACGCGGTGTATCAGGCGCCGGGTAGCGCCAACGGCGGGTTTACAAACTCAAACGCCGCCAACTGAAACCCCTGCTCATCCACTTGCAACGCCCAACCCTGCTTGTCCCAGTCCCCCAGCACAATGCGCTTGGCCGCCTGGTCGCCGATCTGCAGCTTGTGGATGGCGGGGCGGTGGGTGTGGCCGTGGACCAGGGTGCGCACGCCGAACTGCTGCATCACCCGTGGCACTTCCTCGGGCGTCACATCGACGATGTCGTTGGCCTTCATGCGTGTCTGCGCGCGGCTTTCACTGCGCAGCTTGCGTGCCAGCCGGTAGCGGGTTCGCAATGGCAGGTGCCGCAGGATAAACAGTACGATCGGGTTGCGCAGGATGCGCCGCAGCTTCATATAGCCGACGTCGCGGGTGCAGAGGCTGTCGCCGTGCATCAACAGCACAGGCTCGCCATGGAGTTGCACGACACTCGGGTCCTTGAGCAAGGTGGCACCTGCGGCTTTGCAGAACGCCTTGCCGATCAGGAAATCGCGGTTGCCGTGCATGATGAAAATCGGGGTGCCGCTGTCGCTCAGCTCGCGCAGAGCCTCGCAGATGGAGCGCTGGAAGGGGGTCATCCCATCGTCGCCAATCCAGGCTTCGAAGAAGTCCCCCAGAATGTACAACGCCTGGGCGCCGCGGGCGCGGCCGTGGAGCAGATCCAGAAACGCCCGGGTGATATCCGGGCGCTCCTCTTCCAGATGCAAGTCTGAAATCAGCAATATCACTCAACGATCTCGGCTTTCTCGACGATCACGTCGTCTACCGGAACGTCCTGGTGACCGGCTTTACCGGTGGTCTGCACGCCTTTGATCTTGTCGACGACGTCCTGGCCTTCGGTGACTTTACCGAATACCGCGTAGCCCCAGCCTTGCACGTTCTTGCCGCTGTGGTTCAGGAAGGCGTTGTCGGCAACGTTGATGAAGAACTGCGCGGAGGCCGAATGCGGCTCCATGGTGCGGGCCATGGCGACGGTGTACTTGTCGTTGGAAAGGCCGTTGTCCGCTTCGTTCTGGATGCTTGGACGCTTGTCTTTCTTTTCTTTCATGCCAGGCTCGAAACCGCCGCCCTGGATCATGAAGTTGCCGATGACACGGTGGAAAACAGTGTTTTCGTAGTGGCCGGCTTTAACGTACTCGATGAAGTTGGCGACGGTGATCGGCGCTTTCTCGGCGTTCAGCTCGATGACGATGTCACCGTGGTTGGTGGTCAGTTTGACTTGAGTCATGTTCACTACTCTTTTCAGGGAATTCGTGGGTTTGGGTGCCTGGGCACCACGACCGGTATGGCGAAACTGCGGCCAAGGGGCGCAGTTTAGCGTGCCCGACGGGAATTTCGAGGTGGTTTTTTACCGCCGAGGCAATTAAAGCGGCAGTTTTTGGCCGCGCTCTGTCAGTGTCTTGACAGCATCGGCTATGATATCGCCTTTGTTTTATCTGGCCCCAACCGGCCACGAACCTGTCTGTTCAAGGATCCTATGAGCAAGCCCACTGTCGACCCTACCTCGAATTCCAAGGCCGGACCTGCCGTCCCGGTCAATTTCCTGCGCCCGATCATCCAGGCGGACCTGGATTCGGGCAAGCACACGCAGATCGTCACCCGCTTCCCGCCAGAGCCCAACGGCTACCTGCACATCGGTCACGCCAAGTCGATCTGTGTGAACTTCGGCCTGGCCCAGGAGTTCGGTGGCGTCACGCACCTGCGTTTCGACGACACCAACCCTGCCAAGGAAGACCAGGAATACATCGACGCCATCGAAAGCGACATCAAGTGGCTGGGCTTCGAATGGTCCGGTGAAGTGCGCTATGCCTCGAAGTATTTCGACCAGTTGTTCGACTGGGCCGTCGAGCTGATCAAGGCCGGCAAGGCCTATGTCGACGACCTGACCCCGGAGCAGGCCAAGGAATACCGTGGCACCCTGACCGAGCCGGGCAAGAACAGCCCGTTCCGCGACCGTTCGGTGGAAGAGAACCTCGACTGGTTCGCCCGCATGCGCGCCGGTGAGTTCCCGGACGGCGCCCGCGTACTGCGCGCCAAGATCGACATGGCCTCGCCGAACATGAACCTGCGCGACCCGATCATGTACCGCATCCGCCATGCCCATCACCACCAGACGGGCGACACGTGGTGCATCTACCCGAACTACGACTTCACCCACGGTCAGTCGGACGCCATCGAAGGCATCACTCACTCCATCTGCACCCTGGAGTTCGAAAGCCATCGCCCGCTGTACGAATGGTTCCTCGACAGCCTGCCGGTACCGGCGCACCCGCGTCAGTACGAGTTCAGCCGCCTGAACCTGAACTACACCATCACCAGCAAGCGCAAGCTCAAGCAACTGGTCGATGAAAAGCACGTCAACGGCTGGGACGACCCACGCATGTCGACGCTGTCGGGCTTCCGCCGTCGCGGCTACACCCCGGCGTCGATCCGCAATTTCTGCGAAATGGTCGGCACCAACCGCTCCGACGGCGTGGTCGACTACGGCATGCTCGAATTCAGCATCCGCCAGGACCTCGACGCCAACGCCCCGCGTGCCATGTGCGTGCTGCGTCCGTTGAAAGTCGTGATCACCAACTACCCGCAAGACAAGGTCGACCACCTCGAGCTGCCACGTCACCCGCAGAAAGAAGAACTCGGCGTGCGCAAGCTGCCGTTCGCCCGTGAAATCTACATCGACCGCGATGATTTCATGGAAGAGCCGCCCAAGGGCTACAAGCGCCTGGAACCGAATGGCGAAGTGCGCCTGCGCGGCAGCTACGTGATCCGTGCCGACGAAGCGATCAAGGACGCCGATGGCAACATCGTCGAGCTGCGTTGCTCCTACGACCCGGAAACATTGGGCAAGAACCCTGAAGGCCGCAAGGTCAAGGGCGTGATCCACTGGGTGCCGGCGGCGGCCAGCATCGAGTGCGAAGTGCGCCTGTACGATCGCCTGTTCCGCTCGCCTAACCCTGAAAAGGCCGAAGACAGCGCCAGTTTCCTCGACAACATCAACCCTGACTCCCTGCAAGTACTCACTGGTTGTCGTGCCGAGCCATCGCTTGGCGACGCACAGCCGGAAGACCGTTTCCAGTTCGAGCGCGAAGGTTACTTCTGCGCGGATATCAAGGACTCGAAGCCAGGTCAGCCGGTATTCAACCGTACCGTGACCTTGCGTGATTCGTGGGGCCAGTGATTCTCTAAGGAAGCCGTTGTGCTAACGATCTACAACACACTCAGCAAGACCAAAGAAGTCTTCAAGCCGCTGGATGGCAACAAGGTGCGCATGTACGTGTGCGGCATGACCGTGTACGACTACTGCCACATCGGCCACGGCCGCAGCATGGTTGCCTTCGACCTGGTGACCCGCTGGTTGCGTTTCAGCGGCTATGACTTGACCTACGTGCGCAACATCACCGACATCGACGACAAGATCATCAACCGCGCCAACGAAAACGGCGAGTCGTTCGACGCGCTGACCGAGCGCATGATCGCCGCGATGCACGAGGACGAGGCGCGCCTCAACATCCTCAAACCGGACATGGAACCGCGTGCCACCGACCACATCCCTGGCATGCACGCGATGATCCAGACCCTGATCGACAAGGGGTACGCCTACGCCCCAGGCAATGGCGACGTGTACTACCGCGTCGCCAAGTTCATGGGCTACGGCAAGCTGTCGCGCAAGAAAATCGAAGACCTGCGCATCGGCGCACGCATCGAAGTCGACGAAGCCAAGCAGGACCCGCTCGACTTCGTGCTGTGGAAAGGCACCAAGCCCGGCGAGCCGAGCTGGGAGTCGCCATGGGGCGCCGGGCGTCCGGGCTGGCACATCGAATGCTCGGTGATGTCCACCTGCTGCCTGGGTGACACCTTCGACATTCATGGCGGCGGCAGCGACCTTGAGTTCCCGCACCACGAAAACGAAATCGCCCAGAGCGAAGCCGCCACCGGTAAGACCTACGCCAACGCCTGGATGCACTGCGGGATGATCCGCATCAATGGCGAGAAGATGTCCAAGTCCTTGAACAACTTCTTCACCATTCGCGACGTGCTGGAAAAGTATCACCCGGAAGTCGTGCGTTACCTGCTGGTGTCGAGCCACTACCGCAGCGCCATCAACTACTCGGAAGACAACCTCAAGGACGCCAAGGGTGCCCTGGAGCGGTTTTACCACGCATTGAAAGGCTTGCCAGCCGTGGCTCCGGCCGGCGGCGAGGCGTTCGTGGCGCGGTTTACCGAAGTGATGAACGACGACTTCGGCACCCCGGAAGCCTGCGCGGTGCTGTTCGAGATGGTGCGCGAGATCAACCGCCTGCGCGAGAGCGATCTCGACGCAGCGGCCGGCCTTGCTGCTCGCCTGAAAGAGCTGGCCAGTGTGCTTGGGGTTCTGCAAATGAAGCCTGAGGATTTCCTGCAAGCCGGCGCCGAAGGGCGTGTGGATGCGGCTGAGGTAGATGCGCTGATCCAGGCGCGTCTGGCAGCGCGCGCCAATAAAGACTGGGCGGAATCCGACCGTATCCGCGACCAACTGACCGCGATGGGTGTGGTGTTGGAAGACGGGAAGGGTGGAACAACGTGGCGGTTGGCTGATCAGGCTTGATCGGTAAAGGCTGAATGAAAACGCCCCGACTGGTTCGGGGCGTTTTTTTGCACATCGTTTTAACGGCTCACTCGATCCATTGTGGGAGCTGGCAAGCCAGCTCCCACATTTTTTACTGTGCCCGCTTCATTCCCTCACTTGTGTTGAGTCATCCTGACCTCCCGTTCCTATGGCGCGGCGTGAGCGCCTGTCGTCACTTGATATCGACTCTGCACAAAACCATTGTCCGACACGTAGGTGCCCACATGGTGCAGCTCCCGCTCACTGCCAATCTGGCTGAACAGTGGAATGCCTTGCCCCAGCACAACCGGGATACGCGTAATGATCAGCTCATCGATCAGGCCCGCTTCAAGAAACGCCTGGATCGTCTGGCCACCGTCGATATAGAGGTGCTTCATACCGCGTTCGGCTAGCGTCGCCACGAGTGAGGTGACGTCTCCCGCCATCAACTCGACCTTGCCCTCCAGGTGCGCAGGGATCTGCAGAGGCTGGTGGGAGAGCGCAATGACGGGCGTGCCCTCGTAGGGCCACTCGGGGAATGACAAGGTTTTCTCCAGGGTTTTGCGACCCATTACCAGTGCATCGACCGTGGCGATGAAGCGTTCATAGGTCACGCCGTTCAACTCGGCGGTTTCGTACTCTGGTCGGTGCAACCACTCGATATCACCGTTCGGGCGGGCAATAAAGCCGTCGATGCTGGCTGCGATGAAGACTGAACATTGGATATCCATGGCGAAAACTCCTTTTAGTGCGCGTGGACGCTAATGTTAATTTAATCCTCGCGTGCAACAACCGGGCGTCTAAGACACAGTCCTGATACCCCTTTCTGCCGTGCGAGGATGTATGCGAAGTTGGTTGAACCGTTACCGTTACGCAATCATTTTCTGGATGTGCTTCGGCGTTTTCCGTACCTCCCTGGCCGACTGGAATCCCATTCCCTCTGGCTCCATGCGCCCGACCTTGCTGGAGGGCGATGTGGTGTTGGTGAACCGGGTGGCCTACGACCTCAAGCTGCCGCTCACGGACATTTCCCTGGCCAAGCTCGATAACCCCCAACGTGGCGATGTGGTGACGTTTTCATCGCCCAAGGACGGCATGCGCCTGATCAAGCGTATCGTCGGCATTCCCGGTGACACCCTGGAAATGAAAGACGAGGTGTTGTGGGTCAACGGCGTGCCTGCCACCTACAGTGACGCGCAGGACATCAGCGAGCCCATCGTTCCCGGCCATACGGTGCCGGGGATCAAGCTGAACGAGCGGGCGGCCAGCCGTCAGCGCACGGTGCAGTTCATGCCGACGGTGCGGGCATTGCGCAATTTCGGGCCGGTGGTGGTGCCGGCCGACAGCTATTTCATGCTCGGGGACAACCGTGACAACAGCGATGATTCCCGGTACATCGGCGTTGTGCCGCGCCGGCTGTTGATCGGGCGCGCGCACCATGTGCTGGCGTCGGCGGAGATTCTGGATCACTGGATGCCACGCCTGAACAGGTTTGGCGCGCCGATCCTGTAAATACACTGTAGGAGCTGGCTTGCCAGCGATGGCGGCGTATCAGCTACATCGACAGCGACTGACACACCGCCATCGCCGGCAGCCGGTATCTACAGGTGGACGTGCTACGAGGGCCCCTGAAACCAGACACTCACTTTTGGGTTAGCCCATTACCTTTTCGTGCGTTCTTGTGGGCTGTCCGCCCGGTTCCTATCCTGCGGTCTTCGTTTACCCAGGAGTAGGTTCCATGAGCTTTGATCTCGGACTAAAAGGCCTTCGTGCGCTGGTCACCGGTGGCACCAAAGGTATCGGCGCCGCCGTGGTGGCGGTGTTGCGTGAACAAGGTGCCCAGGTGATTTCGGTCGCGCGTTCGGCGGCAGATTCGACGCCAGAAGGCGTGCATTTCATCGCCGCCGACCTGGGCACTGCCGCGGGTTGTGCGAGTGCTGCCGAGGCGGTGAAGGAGCGGTTTGGCGGCGTGGATATCATCGTTAATGTACTCGGCGGCTCCAGCGCGCCGGGTGGTGGTTTTGCCGTGCTCGATGATGAGCAGTGGGCTAATGCGTTGAACCAGAACCTGATGGCGGCGGTGCGGGTGGATCGGGCGCTGCTGCCGGGGATGCTCGAGCGTGGGGCCGGGGTGATTATTCATGTCACGTCGATCCAGCGGGAGTTGCCGTTGCCGGAGTCGACCACGGCGTATGCCGCTGCAAAGGCGGCGTTGGCGACCTACAGCAAGAGCCTGTCGAAAGAAGTGACGCCCAAGGGTATTCGGGTGGTGCGGGTTTCGCCTGGCTGGGTGGAGACGGACGCGGCGGTGGCACTGGCGGAGCGCCTGGCGGAGCAGGCGGGAACCGATTATGAGGGGGGCAAGCAGATCATCATGCAGGCGCTCGGCGGTATTCCGCTTGGACGGCCGGCCAAGCCCCAGGAGGTGGCTGACTTGATCGCCTTCCTGGTCTCGCCCCGCGCCGCGTCGATCAGCGGCACCGAGTACGTGATCGACGGCGGTACCGTGCCCACGGTCTAACTCGTCGGCTTGGCGGCCTGCCATTTGAGCAGGCCATCCAGCACCGGGCACAGGCGCTGGCCCCACTCGGTCATGCGGTATTCCACCTTGGGCGGCACCACCGGGTAGACCGTGCGTTGCACCAACCCATCGGCCTCGAGCTGACGCAATTGCTGGGCGAGCATCTTCTGCGAGATATCCGGGATCAGCCGCTCAAGGTCGGAGTAACGCTGCACCTGGCCGCCGAACAGGTGGAACAGGATGATCAGCTTCCAGCGCCCGCCAAGCCAGGCGAGCGTGGTTTCGACGTCGGCGGCCGCGGTGGCAGGGGTGTAGGTTTTACTCATTGCATACGCCCTTCGGACATTTCGGAAAGTTGCCATTTGCTTTGACGTCCGCCGCAGCCTGGCTTTAGATGGTCGACACGACCAAACCCACGATGAAACCGGCGGTGATTCAAATGGATTGTATCTTCTGCAGCATTGTTCAAAAGACCTCCCCAGCGCACATTCTGTGGGAAGACGACCAGCATATGGCTTTCCTGTCGATCTTTCCCAATACACCGGGTTTCAGCGTGGTGATCCCCAAGCAGCATTACGGCAGCTATGCGTTTGCGCAGTCGGATGAGGTGTTGGCCGGGCTTGCCGTTGCAGCGAAGAAAACCGCGCTACAGATCGACCGTGCGTTTCCCGATGTGGCGCGTACGGGGATGATGTTGGAAGGCTATGGCGTGGATCACCTGCATGCGAAGCTGTTTCCCATGCATGGGACGGGCGGGGACAGTACCTTCAGACCCATCAGCTCCAAGGTGGAGAAGTTCTTCGAAGCCTATGAGGGCTATATCTCGTCCCATGATTTTGTGCGGGCGGATGATGCCGAGCTAGCGGAGTTGGCGGCGCACATCAGATCATTTGTCTAATGCAAAACCAAATGTGGGAGCGGGCTTGCTCGCGAATGCGGAGGGTCAGTCGCTGATGTGCTGACTGAAAAACCGCATTCGCGAGCAAGCCCGCTCCCACATTTTTTACTGTGTTCGCTTGATGAATCAGCGGCGGCTGCTGACCTCGGCCGGCACATCATCACCGGCCATGCGCTTGCGGAACAGCGCAGTGCGCGCCAATAGCAACGTGGTCACCGGCACGGTGATCGACAGCAATATCGGGATCAACCAGCCGTGCAATACCGGCCCGGACTTGAGCACCGAAAAATAGATGATCGACGCCAACGCCACGCACCACGCCCCCAGCGTCGACGCCAGCGCCGGCGGGTGCATGCGTTGGAAGAAGTCCTTCATGCGCAACAACCCGATCGCGCCAATCAACGCAAATGCACTGCTCAGCACCAACAGCACTGCGACAACGATTTCCACCCATAACGGCATCATTCGATCACCTCCCCGCGCAGCAGGAATTTCGCCAGGGCAAACGAGCCCACGAAGCCAAACAGCGCTATCAACAACGCCGCCTCAAAGTAGGTATCACTGGCATACCGAATACCCAGCACCAGCATCATCAGCATCGCCAGGATGTACAGGTAGTCCAGCGCCAATACCCGGTCCTGGGCCGAAGGGCCCTTGAACAGGCGGATCAGCGTCAGCACCATGGCCAGCGAGAACAGGAACAGGCTGAACAGGATCGCATTGGAGAGCAGGGCGCTCATTCGAAGATCTCCATCAGGGGCCGCTCGTAGGTGGTCTTGAAGTGCTCGATGAAGGGCGCTTCATCCTCCAGGTCGAACACGTGCAAGAGCAGGATGCTGCGGTCCAGCGCCAGTTCCGACCAGATGGTGCCGGGCACCACGGTGGTGATCATCGACAGTGCGGCCAGGCCGTTGGGGTCGCGCAGGTCCAGGGGGATCTTGATGAAGCGCGAACGCGGCGGGCGGGAGCCGCACATCAGTACGCCCCAGGCTACTTGCAGGTTGGAGACGATCACATCGCGGCCCACCAGGAAAAACAGGCGGATGATCACGCCAGGACGGCGGATGCGGATCGGCAAGGGCCGCAGCGGCGCCATCATCAACGGCGCAAGAAAGCCCAGCAGGGCGCCCAGCAGCAGGTTGCCGGGGCTGACCGACAGGTTCAGCACCAGCCACAACACCCACAACGCCAGGGACAACCACGGGGCAGGGAACAGTCGCTTCATGGTTGCACCTCCAGCGCGGCCGCCTGGGCTTCAGGGCTTGGCACCGGACGCGTCGCCATCACCGCCATCACATAGTGCTCCGGGTTGTTCAGGCTGACGGCGGTGGCCTGGGTGTAGCGCATCAGCGGTTCGGCCTTGAACGTCAGCAGAATGCTGAGACCGAGCAGGAAGAAGATCGGCACGCACTCGTAGCGGCGCAACAGCGGCGATGGACGCTCTTCCGGGGTCCAGAAACGCTGGATGCCCAGGCGCGCGAAGGCGATCAGCGACGCCAGGCCGGAGAGGATCAGCAACGCCACCAGGCCCCAGGCGGCGGGACGAATCGGTTCATCGACACTGACGCCCAGGCCCAGCGGATTGACCAGCGCACTCAACAGACTGAGCTTGCCGATAAACCCGGACAGCGGCGGCATGCCGATAATCAGCAGGGCACAGGCGATAAAGCTCAAGCCCAGGAAGGCCATGGTCCATGGAATCACCTGGCCGACCACGGCTTGCTGCTCGTCATCGAGGTTGACGCCAGGGCGCGGATGCAGGGACTCCATGGCCTTGGGCAGCGCATCGATCTCTTCGTCCAGCGGCAGGTCATTGGCCGAGCGCGAACGCTCGATCAGTTCGGCCAGCAGGAACAGCGCGCTTAATGCCAAGGTAGAACTGACCAGATAGAACAGCGCGCCCGCGGTCAGGCTTGGCTGGGCGAAACCGACTGCCGACAGCAGGATCCCGGCCGACACCAGGATGCTCAAGCTGGCCATGCGCTCCAGTCGCTGCGCCGCCACCATCGCCAGCGCCGCGCAGATGATGGTCGCCATGCCGCCATACACCAGCCAGTCGCCGCCAAACAGCGCTGACGCCCCGGCCTGGCCGGAGAACAGCAGGGTCCACAGGCGCAGCACGGTGTACACGCCGACCTTGGTCATGATCGCGAACATCGCCGCCACCGGCGCGCTGGCCGAGGAGTAGGCGGGCGCCAGCCAGAAGTTCAGCGGCCACATGCCGGCCTTGGCCAGGAATGCCGTCGCGAGGATGGCCGCACCGGCGTGCAACAGGCCGCGATCAGCCTCGGGCACCAGCGGGATTTTCAGCGCCAGGTCAGCGAAGTTCAGCGTGCCGGTGACGCCGTAGATCATCGCCGCGCCAATCAGGAACAACGACGACGCCAGCAGGTTGATCGCGATGTAATGCAGCCCCGAGGACACCCGCGCACGCCCGGAACCGTGCAGCATCAAGCCATAGGACGCCGCCAGCAGCACCTCGAAGAACACGAACAGGTTGAACAGGTCGGCAGTGAGGAAGGCGCCATACAAGCCCATCATCTGCACCTGGAACAGCGCGTGGAAGCTGGTGCCCGCGCGGTCCCAGCGCGCCATGGCGAACAGCAGCGCGCTCACGCCGATGATGCCGGTGAGCACCAGCATCAGCGCCGACAGTTGGTCCACCACCAGCACGATGCCGAACGGCACTTGCCAGTTGCCCGGCAGGTACACGCCGATGGAGCCGGGGCCGCCTTGTTGCGTCCAGTACAGCAGCAGGATGGCGATGCCCAGGCCGATCATGCTGGAGAACAGGTTGATACGCGCTTTCAGCGGCCGGTGCTTCTCGCCGAGCATCAGCATCAGGGCGGCGGTGAGCAACGGCAGCAGGATCGGCGCGACGATCAGTTGATTCATCCACGTCATTCCTTGGGCTCCCGGCCGTCCACATGGTCAGTGCCGGTCAGGCCCCGGGATGCCAGCAGCACCACCAGGAACAGCGCGGTCATGGCGAAGCTGATCACGATAGCCGTGAGTACCAGCGCCTGGGGCAGTGGGTCGGTGTAGTTGAGCAGGTCTTGCGGCACGCCGTCCTTGATGATCGGTTCCTTGCCGATAAACAGGCTGCCCATGCTGAAAATGAACAGGTTGACCCCATACGACAGCAGGCATAGGCCCATCACCACCTGGAACGTCCGTGGCCGCAGGATCAGCCAGACGCCGGAGGCCGCCAGGACCCCAATGGCAATTGCGATGACTTCTTCCATCAGGCGGCTCCTTCCGTTGCGGCAACCACTTTGGCCTGGTTGCTCGGTTTATGGGCCCGCACGGACTGGTGACCGAGGGCGGTGAGCATCAGCAGCGTGGAGCCGACGACCATGGCGTACACGCCGACGTCGAAGAACAGCGCGCTGGCGATATGAATATCGCCAAGCACCGGCAGGCTGAAATGCCAGGTATGAGTGGTGAGGAACGGGTAGCCGGCAAACAGCGCACCGAGCCCGGTCAGTGTCGCCGAGAACAGCCCGAAGCCCATCCAGCGCATCGGCCGCAGGCTCATCTGCGCCTCGACCCACTGCGTGCCGGCAACCATGTATTGCAGGATAAACGCGACCGACATCACCAGGCCGGCGACAAACCCGCCACCCGGTTGGTTGTGGCCGCGCATGAACAGGTAGAACGACACCACCAGCGCAATCGGCAGCAGCAGGCGCACCAGCACCGCCGGCACCATCATGAAGCCCAGCGCGGTGTCGCTGGCCTGGCGCGGGTTGACCAGGTCGGTGGCCACGTCCGGCGCCAACTGGCGCTGTTGCGCGGGCAGTTGCATGCTTTCCTTGGAAGGGCGGAAGCGCCGCAGCAGGGCGTACACCGTCAGCGCCACGGCACCGAGCACGGTGATCTCACCCAGGGTGTCGAAGCCACGGAAGTCCACCAGCATCACGTTCACCACATTGCTGCCGCCGCCTTCGGGCAGGGCGCGACTGAGGTAGAACGAGGAGATGTCGTTGGGTGTCTGGCGCGTCAGCATCGCATAGGACAGCAACGCCATGCCGCCGCCCACCACGGTAGACAGCAGGAAGTCACGCAAGCGGCGGATGCGAGCCTTGCGCAGCGAGCTGGGCAGTGGCGAGACTTCTTCGATCCGCCGTGGCAGCCAGCGCAGGCCGAGCAGGATCAGTACGGTGGTGACCACTTCCACCACCAACTGCGTCAGCGCCAGGTCCGGCGCCGAGAACCACACGAAGGTGACGCAGGTCATCAGGCCGCACACGCTGACCATGGTCAGGGCTGCCAGCCGGTGATACTTGGCTTGCCAGGCGGCGCCGAGGGCACAGGCAATCGCCAGCAGCCACAGGGTCACGAACACGATGGAACCCGGGATCTTCGGCCGGTCGCCCCAGCTGAGGCCGCTGTTGATCATCGGGATCATGCCGCCGATCACCGCCACCAGCACCAGCAAGAAGAGTTGCGTCTGCAGGCGCTTGGTGCTGATGCGTTTCTCGATCCTGCGCACGCCGCGCATCATCACTACCAGGCTGCGCTCGAAGCCGCGCTTGCCATTGAAGTAGCTGATCACCGGCGGGTATTTGAAGCGGCCGCGCTTGAGTTGCTTGCGCAGCAGCAGGTACAGCACCACGCCACCGGACATGGCCACCAGGCTCATGATCATCGGCGCGTTCCAGCCGTGCCAGATCGCCAGGCTGTACTCCGGCAGCACACCGCCGACCACCGGCAGTGCGGCGGCGGCGAGGATCGAACCGACCACCTGGGCCGGAAAGATCCCCACCAGCAGGCAGGTGAACACCAGCATCTCGACCGGCGCACGCATCCAGCGTGGCGGTTCGTGGGGCGTGTGCGGCAGGTTGGTCGCGGTCGGGCCGAAGAACACGTCGACGGTAAACCGCAGGGCGTAGGCCACGCTGAACGTACCGGCGATGGTCGCGATCAACGGCAGGGCAAACTCCACCCAGGCAGTCGAGGTGATGAACACGGTTTCGGCGAAGAACATCTCTTTGGACAGGAAACCGTTGAGCAACGGCACGCCGGCCATGGACGCACTGGCCACCATCGCCAGGGTCGCGGTAAACGGGATCAACCGCACCAGCCCGCTGAGCTTGCGGATGTCCCGTGTGCCGCTTTCGTGGTCGATGATGCCCGCCGCCATGAACAGCGAGGCCTTGAACGTGGCGTGGTTGAGGATATGGAACACGGCCGCGACGGCAGCCAGTGGGCTGTTGAGCCCCAGCAGCAAGGTGATCAGCCCGAGGTGGCTGATGGTGGAGTAGGCCAGCAGGCCCTTGAGATCATTCTGGAACATGGCGCAGTAAGCGCCGAGGAGGAGGGTGAGGGCGCCGGCACCGCCGACGATCCAGAACCATTCTTCGCTGCCGGACAGCGACGGCCACAGGCGGGCCAGCAGGAACACGCCGGCCTTCACCATCGTCGCCGAATGCAGGTACGCCGACACCGGCGTGGGGGCTGCCATCGCATGGGGCAGCCAGAAGTGGAAGGGGAACTGGGCGCTTTTGCTCAGGGCGCCGATCAGCACCAGGGCCAGCATGACCGGGTACAGCGAGTGCGCGCGAATCTGATCGCCGGCCGCCAGCACCTGGTCAAGGTCGTAGCTGCCGACGATATGCCCCAGCAGCATCACGCCCGCCAGCAGGCACAAACCGCCGGCGCCGGTGACCATCAACGCCATGTACGCACCGCGCCGCGCATCGGCGCGGTGGTGCCAATAGCCGATCAGCAGGAACGAGAACAGGCTGGTCAGTTCCCAGAAGAATACGATCTGGACCAGGTTGCCGGAGATCACCAGCCCGAGCATGGCGCCCATGAAGGCCAGGAAAAACGCAAAGAAGCGCGGCACCGGATCATCCGGCGACATGTAGTAGCGCGCATACAGCGACACCAGCGTGCCGATGCCCAGCACCAGCATCGAGAACAGCCAGGCAAACCCGTCCATGCGCAACACGAAGTTCAGCCCGAGGCTGGGCAACCACATGAATTCTTCGCGGATCACGCCACCGTGGGCGATCTGGGGGTAGAGCAGGGCGACTTGAAGGGTGCCGACCAGGGCCACAAGGCCGGCCAGCAGGGATTCGGTGTTACGTGCATTGTGCGGCAACAAGGCCGCCAGACAGCTGCCAATGAATGGCAGAAGCAGTAGAACTATCAGGGACATAGGCTTCTAATCTGCAGGAGTTTGGGATGCATCATACGTGCCGCTTTAACGATCACCAAACGGCAACATGTGGCAGGATCCTACAAGCTAAGCTGAAATCGCCCATTTCGCGTTGTTTCAGGAAACCCGATTCGGGCACGCGACACCGCCCCCTGTGGGAGCCGGGCTTGCCCGCGATGGCAATCTGACAGCCATTGTAACTATTCGGACCTCATCCCTGCTGTTCCTGTTCCCGCTCATCGCGCAATTCGAGGGCCTTCTGCCCCTTGGTCTTCATCTCACTGACAATCACCGCCGCCACAATCAACGCCGCCCCCACCATCGCAATCGGCGGAAAACGCTCCCCCGCGATCCGCCCCACCACGCCGGCCCACACCGGCTCACCGGCATAAATCAACGTGGCGCGGGTGGGCGAAACACTTTGCTGTGCCCAGTTCATCGCCACCTGGATCACCGCACTGGTCAAGCCCAGGCCCACTGCACTGAACAGCAATAACCATGAAAACCCCGGCAGCGCCTCGCCCATCGGCACCACCATCAGGAACGACAACAACGACGCCGTGGCCAGTTGCACCACGGTCACCCGGCGCACATCCACCTGCCCGGCAAATGCGCTGATCAGGATGATCTCTGCCGCGATCGCGACCGCGCCGATCAACGTGGCGATTTCACCGGGGCTGAAATTCAGCGAAGCGCCCGCCGGGCCGGTCAGCAGCATCAAGCCGGTAAATGCCAGCATGATGCCAATGCTCGGCATCAACCCCGGGCGGCGGCCCAGCACCAGCCATTGCAGCAACGGCACGAACGGCACATAGAGCGCGGTGATAAACGCCGACTGGCTGCTCAGGATCGTCTGCAAGCCAATGGTTTGCAGGCCGTAGCCAAACATGATCGCCACGCCGATAAACACGCCGGCCTTCAACTCGAACAGCGTCAGGTCGCGCAAGGTGCGCAAGGAAAAGAACCCGACCACAATCGCCGCCGCCGCAAAGCGCAAACCGACAAAAAACATCGGCCCGCTGACGGTCATCGCGTGCTGCACCAGCAAAAACGTGCCGCCCCAGATCATGGTGATCACCACCAGGATGCATTCGGCTTTGCTGAAACGGTTGAAACGCGGGGCAGGATTCGGGGTGGTCATGGCGGCTCAGTCTTGCAAGGGAAAGGTACGGACCGCACAATGCGCCGCACGCTGGGCAGTATACTGCGCACATCCACCCATTGAGCAATATAGTGCACAAAGAAAATCCGCAACGGGCTTCGGTCCTGCAGCACGTCAGCCAGAACGTTCGTCGCCTGCGCCATGCTGCCGACCTGAGCCAGACCGCGCTTTCGGAAAAGTCCGGGGTCAGCCGACGCATGCTGGTGGCCATTGAGGCGGGGGAGAAAAACGTCAGCCTGTCCACGCTGGACCGAGTCGCCGAAGCGCTGGATGTGGCGTTCAGTGATCTGATTCAGGCCCCGGATGTGCGTGACCACAGCCGGATCAACGAATTGGCCTGGGCCGGTGAAATTACCGGCAGCAAGGCGGTATTGCTGGCCAAAGCCACCGCGCGGCGTGAAGTAGAGTTGTGGGAGTGGCGCCTTGAACCCGGTGATCGTTACTGCCCGGACCCGGACCTGGAAGGGTGGAGCGAGCAGCTATTTGTCTTTGAGGGCAGCCTGACCCTGGTGGTGGGGGACGCAGAAAACACCATCAACGCAGGTGAGTTTTTCATGTTCGCCAGCCATCAGCCTCATGCCTATCGCAATGATGGGGACGTCGCCGTGAAGTTTGTACGGAATGTCGTTATTTAGTTTGTCAACTGTGAGAGTTGACAGCTTATTTTTGGTTTTTCCTTCAGTTATGGTGTTTTTGCGTCAATCACTAAGTTTTTGCATATTCGCTATGTGTTGACTTGTTGGTGTTGTCGCAATAATTGAACTGTCAAGAACCCAATATAAGGATATGGATATGAACGGAGTATTAGTATCTCGAGCGGATTTTCTCGTAGCCCCAGCTATTGTTCCTTCGCAAAATGAAACGATCTCCCGTTCGGAGGTAGCAGGTGACAGAGCCACTTTTGTCCTTCCTCTTTACCTCGATATTGAGGTTGGCGATGAGTACTCGCTCTATGTAGGTACTGATGGACAGTGGGATTGGTTTACCTATGGGGAGATCGTCTCTACAACGGAAGTCGTTACCCGAAGATTGTATGATGCGCTCTTTGTTGGCGCCACCTCTGCGTCAGCGTACTATAAGATTAAGAAACAAAGCGGGGAAATGCGCTCGCATCAGGCTATATATCAAGTTGTAGATTAATTAGTATGTGATGGGTGAGAGAAGGTTGCTTTTGACAAGCAACTGTTGATGGAGCAACAGAGGTTCAACACTTTGTTGGTTTGCTCCCATTTTTTCTCCTGATAATTGTGTAACTGGCCTGTTTTGTTAAGGGTCAGCTTCGGGCATGACTCCTGCAGTGGCTTCCGTATCTTATCGGAGCCTGGAGTCGGCCCATGTCAGCCCACCCTCAACACCCTGCCCATATCATCCGCTCGGACGCGGAAGCCATCGAGGTCGCCACGCGTCTGGCCGCACGTTTTGCTGTCGATGCCAGCGTGCGCGACCGCGAGCGGCGCCTGCCGGTCGCCGAGCTTGACGAGTTTTCTGCCAGCGGCTTGTGGGGCATTACCGTTCCCAAAGCCTACGGCGGCGCCGGAGTGTCATATGTGACCGTGGCCGAGGTGATCAAACTGATCTCCGTCGCCGACCCGTCTCTTGGGCAGATCCCGCAAAACCACCTGGGCGTAGTGGATATCCTGCTGCAAACCGCGACCGAGGAACAAAAGCGCTACTACTTCGGCAAGATCCTCGCCGGCTATCGTTTCGGCAATGCCTTCTCCGAAGCCAAGAGCAAGAACGCCGGCACCTTCGACACGCAGATTCGTTTCCACGGCGATACCGCGCAAATCAACGGTGAGAAGTTCTACTGCACCGGTGCGCTGTTCGCCCACATCGTGCCTACGGTTGGCAACAACGAAAAAGACCAGGCGTTCATCGCCTTTATCGAGCGCGATGCCCAAGGCCTGAGTGTGATCGACAGCTGGGACGGCTTCGGTCAGCGCACCACCGCCAGCGGCGGCGTGACCCTCGATGGCGTAACCGTGCCCCTCAGCGCGGTGATCCCCGCTCACCAAGCCTTCGACCAACCCACCGCCAACGGCCCGATTTCACAGATCATCCAGGCAGCGGTCGACACCGGCATCGCCCTGGGCGCCCTTGAACAAGCCAAGATCCATGCACGCCAGGCGCGACCGTGGATCGACAGCCAACAGGATCACGGCTGGCAAGACCCGTTCACCATCGCCGCCATCGGCGACCTGGAATGGCGCGTGCACGGCACCGAAGCCATCCTCGCCAAGGCCGGCCTGGCGGTGGACCGCGCTCTTGCCGAGCCCAATGAAGACACCGTCGCCCACGCTTCGCTGGTGGTCGCCCAGGCCAAAGTCCTTTCTGCCGAAACCGCCTTGCTCGCCAGCAGCAAACTCTTCGAACTGGCCGGCACCCGCTCGGTCACCGGCAAGCACAACCTTGACCGCTTCTGGCGCAACGCGCGCACCCACACCCTGCACGACCCGGCCCGCTGGAAATACCACCTGATCGGCAACTTCGTGCTCAACGGCGTGAAGCCCGCGCGCCACGCCTGGAACTAAGGAGCTTAACCATGACCGCACTGAGCCTTGCGCGCCAACTATTGGACAGCACCCGTCGGCATGTCGAGAAAAGCGATGACCCCTACGTGATCAGCCGCTTTGGCGACTTACAGATTCGCGTCGATGTCGCCGCTGCCCTGTTGGAACGCGCCGAAACCCATCCCAGCCCGGTGGCCGCCACCGAAGCGCAAATTGCCGCCGCCGAAGCCCTGATCGCCGCGAGCAACGCCGAATTCGAACTCACCGGCCAGCGCACCGCACTGCCGTCGACCCTCGACGACCCCCTGCGCCGCAAGTACCAGGTTGTCGGCAACTATCACCTCAACGGAGTGCTTTGATGTCCCGTGAAATCCGCTTGAATGCCTTCGACATGAACTGTGTCGGCCACCAATCTCCCGGCCTGTGGGCGCACCCGCGTGACCGTTCGTGGCAGTACAAGGACCTGGAATACTGGACCGACCTCGCCAGGATCCTGGAGCGCGGCAAGTTCGATGGCCTGTTTATCGCTGATGTGCTGGGCATCTATGACGTCTACAACGGCAACGGCGACGCAGCGATTCGCCAGGCGGCGCAGGTGCCCGTCAATGACCCGCTGTCGTTGATCGCGCCGATGGCCTTGGTCACCGAACACCTGGGCTTTGGCCTGACGGCGTCCTTGTCGTTCGAACATCCATACCCGTTCGCCCGCCGTCTCTCCACCCTCGATCACCTGACCAAGGGCCGCATCGGCTGGAACATCGTCACCTCGTACCTGGAAAGCGGCGCCAAGAACCTCGGGCAGAAAGCCCAGACCGAACACGACGCACGCTACGACTACGCCGAGGAATACCTGGAGGTTTGCTACAAACTCTGGGAAGGCAGCTGGGAAGAGGGCGCCGTGTTGCGTGACCGCGAGCGCCGGATTTTCAGCGACCCGAGCAAGATCCACGAGATCCGCCACATCGGCAAACATTTCCAGGTGCCTGGCATTCACCTCTGCGAACCGTCGCCGCAGCGCACGCCGGTGCTCTACCAGGCCGGCGCGTCCAGCCGTGGCAAACAGTTCGCCGCCGAACAGGCCGAGTGCGTATTCGTCGCCGCGCCGTCCAAGGTGCTGCTGAAAAAGACCGTCGCCGACATCCGCCGCCGTGCCGCCGAAGCCGGGCGTGATCCGAAGAAGATTCTGATCTTCAACCTGCAGACGGTGATCGTCGGCGAGACCGATGCGAAGGCCAAGGCCAAGTTCGACGAATACAAATCCTACGTCAGCTACGAAGGCGCGATGGCGCTGATCTCCGGCTGGACCGGCATCGACTTCAGCCAGTTCAAGCCCGATGAACCGCTCAAGCATGTGCACACCAACGCCATCCAGTCGGCAGTGGAAGCCTTCTCCACGGCGGATCCGAACAAGGTCTGGACGCCGAACGAACTGGCCGACTGGGTCGGTATCGGCGGCTTTGGCCCCCTGTTTGTCGGCGGCCCGGAAACCGTGGCAGACCTGCTTCAAGAGTGGGTCGAAGAGACCGATGTCGACGGCTTCAACCTGGCCTATGCGCTGACCCACGAAACCTTCATCGACGCCGTGGACCTGCTGGTGCCGGAGTTGCAGAAGCGCGGGGTGTACAAGACTGAGTATGCCCAAGGCACGCTGCGCGAGAAGTTGTTTGGCGACGGTGCGCGGTTGGCGGCGAATCATCCGGGGGCCGGTTACCGCGATTTGGCGGCCTTGCACCATTCCAATGTGGGAGCGGGCTTGCTCGCGAATGCGGACTGACATTCAACATTTATGTCGACTGATTTGCCGCTTTCGCGAGCAAGCCCGCTCCCACAGTAGATCGGTGTCGATTCAAAAAAAACAGCCAGCGGACCACCGCACGCACATCACTTGAATAGGAGCATCACCCCTATGAGCGTGCACGAACTCAAACGTCCGCTGGTCCTGGAATGGCCCGCCGAACTGCTCGGCGACTTGCCCAAGGCGTTGGAACAACTGCAGCACTGGGCGCAGATCACGCCGCTGCACACCGCCCTGCGCCACAAGCGCCAGGGGCAGTGGTACGCGTGGCGCTGGATCGACGCATTGCGTGACGTCGAGCGCCTGGCCGATGGCTTGCGCCAGCAGGGGTTCGGCGAGCAGTCGCGGCTGGCCCTGAGCGGTGCGTTCGAGCCGAACCTGTTGTTGCTGGCGCTGGCGGCGCAATCCATCGGCGGGCAGGTCCTGACCCTGGCCGACAACCTGGAAGCCGAGGTGCTCAAGCAGCACCTGTGGCGCATTCGCCCCACCCATTCTTATGTGCAGAGCCGCCAAACCGTGCGGCATTGGCAGTCGGCTAATCTGTTGGACTTCGCCCAGTTGCTCGGTCCGTTGGAGCCAGCGCAACACCTCGCACGTTGGTGGCATCCCACGGGGGAGACCGCGCTGTGGAGTGAAGAGGGCACTCATTGGCAGGGTGGCCTGGCGGTAGTCCTGGAGCAGTGGCTGAACAGCGGCCATGGCTTGGCCTTCCCGGAAAGCCAGGCTTCGGCGCGGAGCGATCGCAGTGAAGTCGCGCCCACCGGCCTGCTGCTGTCGCCCGCGCGTTTGCAGCACCTCGCCGACGAGATCGAAAGCCGCCTGGCACCCCACGGCACCTGGCGCCGTCGCTTGTGCGACTGGGCCATCGCCCATCCGCAGAGCGGCCTGCGTCGCCTGCTGAAAAACCGCGTGCGCAAACTCCTCGGATTCCAGCGCCTGGCGTACATCTGGCAACCCCTCAAATCCAGCCCTTCGCCGTCGTGGCTGGCGGAATTCAAACGGGACATCGCATGAGCCAGGCCATTCTCCAGGTGCGGGATATCTCGCTGTCGTTCAAGGGAGTCAAGGCGATCAATGCCTTGTCCTTCGACGTGGCGCGCGGCGAGATCTGCGCGCTGATCGGCCCCAACGGTGCCGGTAAAAGCTCGCTGCTCAATGTGCTCAATGGCGTGTATCGCTTCGATGCCGGTGAGATTGTCTTCGAGGACCAGCATTTTCACCGCATCGACCCGTTAGGTGCCGCGCGCCGGGGCATTGGTCGCACCTTCCAGAACAACGCGCTGTTCAAGAAGATGAGCGTGCTCGACAACCTCCTCACCGGCCTGTCACGGCATATGCGCAGCAGCTTTATCGAGCAAGCCTTGGGCTTGCCCCGCGCACGTCGGGAAGCCGAGGCGTTCCGGTTGCGGGCCCAGGGCATTCTTGAATTCCTGGAGCTGCAAGCCCATCGGGACGTGTTGGTGGGCAACTTGTCCTACGGCCTGCAAAAACGCGTGGAACTGGGCCGGGCGTTGATCGCAGGCCCCAGCTTGTTGCTGCTGGACGAGCCCATGGCCGGCATGAACGCCGAAGAAAAGCAGGAAATGGCGCGCTTCGTCGCTGACGTAAACCGCGACCTCGGCACCACCGTGGTGTTGATCGAACACGACATGGGCGTGGTGATGGGCCTGTCCGACCACGTGGTAGTGCTCGATTACGGGCGCAAGGTCGGCGATGGCACGCCAGCCGACGTGCAGGCCAATCCCGAGGTGATCGCGGCCTATCTGGGAGTCGTAAACCCATGACGTTCTTCTTCGAAACCCTGCTCGGCGGCCTGCTCGCCGGCACCATGTACTCGCTGGTCGCGATCGGCTTCGTGCTGATCTACAAGGCCAGTGGCGTGTTCAATTTTGCCCAGGGCTCGATGCTGCTGTTCGCCGCCCTGACGTTCGTCAGCCTGCATGACCAGGGCGTGCCGTTTGCCCTGGCGCTGCTGTTGACGGTGATCGTGATGATTGTCGGTGCCTTGCTCATCGAGCGCCTGGTCCTGAGGCCGCTGGTGAACCGTTCGCAGATCACCTTGTTCATGGCGACGCTGGGCCTGTCGTTCATTATCGAAGGCCTGGCCCAGGGGGTGATGGGCTCACAGGTGCGTGCGCTGGATTTGGGTATCGACGACGTGCCGCTGTTCGTCGGCCCGCTGATGCTCAGCCAGTTCGACCTGATCGCCGCTGCCGCCGCCGTGGTGCTGGTGACGGTGCTGGCGCTGCTGTTCAACAAGACCCGCATCGGCGTGTCGCTGCGTGCGGTGGCGGATGACACCACGGCGGCGCTGTCCATCGGCATCAACCTCAACCGCATCTGGCAGATCGTCTGGGCAGTGGCCGGCATCGTCGGGCTGGTGGCCGGGCTGCTGTGGGGTGCGCGCCAGGGCGTGCAGTTTTCGCTGTCGCTGGTGGTGCTCAAGGCCTTGCCGGTGTTGATCATCGGCGGCTTTACCTCGATTGGCGGGGCGATTGTCGGTGGGTTGATTGTCGGCGCGGCGGAGAACCTCGCCGAGGTCTACATCGGCCCGTTGATCGGTGGCGGTATCACGCCGTGGTTCGCCTACGTATTGGCCCTGGCCTTCCTGTATATCCGTCCCGCCGGGCTGTTCGGCGAGCGCGCCATCGAGCGAGTCTGAAACCATGTCGATTCCTGTTGCTCAAGAAACCGCGCCGCTGTTGCTGATTCAGCGGCGCATCCCCTGGGCCCTGATCGGCCTGTTGGCGCTGGCCTTTATCGGGGTGCCGCTGTGGGGCAATGACTATTGGCTGAATGCGATCCTGATCCCGTTCCTGGTGCTGTCGCTGGCCGGGCTGGGCCTGAACCTGCTCACCGGCTACACCGGTCAGACCTCGGTGGGCGCGGCTGGCTTCATGGCCGTCGGCGCGTTTGCCACCTACGGGTTTTTGCTGCGCTTGCCGGAGCTGGGTTTGCCCGTGGCGCTGCTCGGCGGCGGGGTCATCAGCGCCTTGGTCGGCCTGCTGTTCGGTCTGCCGAGTTCGCGGATCAAGGGCTTCTACCTGATGGTCACTACCCTGGCCGCGCAGTTTTTCCTGGAGTGGCTGTTCGTCAAATTCCCCTGGTTCTACAACTACGGCTCATCCGGGACCATCTCCGCGCCGAAGCTGGCGCTGTTCGGTCATGACCTCAACACGCCGCTGGGCCGTTACCTGCTGACGCTGGTGACCGTGCTGCTGCTGACCTGGACCGCGATCAACCTGGTGCGCAGCCAGGTCGGGCGCAACTGGATGGCGATCCGCGACATGGACACCGCCGCCGCCGTGGTCGGCATCCCGGTGGTGCGCTACAAGCGCCTGGCGTTTGCGGTCAGCTCGTTCTACTTAGGGATAGCCGGCGCGCTGTGGGCCTTTGCCTACCTGGGCACGGCCAGCGCCAGCAGCTTCGATATCAACCGCTCGTTCCAGATCCTGTTCATCATCATTATCGGCGGCATGGGCAGCATCGCCGGCAACTTTGTCGGCGCGGCCTTCATCAGCCTGCTGCCGATCTTTCTCAGCCATGCCGGGCAGGCGCTGTTCGGTGGCTCGGTGGATGCGGGCCAATTGCAGAACCTGCAGAAAATCATCTTTGGCGTGTTGATCATCGTGTTCCTGATCAAGGAACCCGAGGGCTTGATTCGCCTGTTGCACAACCTGCGTGACCGTCTGCGGCAGTGGCCGCTGCGTTTCTAACATTCCCTCAAGAGAATTCCCATGCGTGCATCCTTGAAACGTTCCATGGTCGGTGCTGCCTTTGCGCTGGCTGCATTGGCCGGTGCTGTGCCCCAGGCCGTGGCTTCGGCCGACCAGCAATTCATTCCCCTGGCCACCTATCGCGTGGGCGCCTACGCCTCCAGCGGTGTACAGGTGTGGGCCGGGATGATCGACTACCTGCGGTACATCAACGAGGTCGAAGGCGGCATCAATGGTGTGAAGCTGGTGTGGCAGGAGTGCGAGACCGAGTGGACGGCGGAGAAGGGCATCGAGTGCTACGAGCGCTTCAAGAATGGCCTGGATGGCGCGCCGGTCGCGGTGTACCAGCCCAACGGCGCGCCGGCGGCGTATGCGCTGAGCGAGCGCGCGGAGGTGGACAAGATCCCGTTGATCACCCTCGGCTACGGCCGCACCGAAGCCACCGACGGCACTGTGTTCCCCTACAACTTCCCGGTGATGCTGACCTTCTACAGCGAGGCGTCGACGCTGGTGAACTACATCGCCCAGCGTGAAGGCGGTTTCGACAAGCTCAAGGGCAAGAAGATCGCCACGGTCTACCACGACTCGGCCTACGGTCGTGAAACCCTCGGCCCGCTGAAGTTGCTGGCGGAAAAATACGGCTTTGAAAATATCCAGATCCCGGTGGCCGACCCCGGCAACGAACAATCCGCGCAATGGCGCCAGGTGCGCCAGGCCAACCCGGACTGGGTGTTCCTGCGCACCTGGGGCGTGTCCACGCCGGTCGCGGTGAAGACGGCCGCGCGCTTCGGCTTCCCGGTGGACCATATCGTCGGTGATATCTGGGCCAGTTCCAGCGAAGACGTATTGCCCGCAGGCGCCGCCGCCAAGGGCTACCTGGCCCTTACGCCATACCCGGCCGGGGCTGATTTCGAGATCCACAAACGCCTCAAGCAGTACATCCTCGACAAGGGCCACAGTGACCTCAAGGACCTGAAAAACTTCGGCAGCGTCTACTACAACTCCGGCCTGGTGAACGCCGCCGTGGCGGTGGAAGCGATTCGCACCGGCCAGGCCAGGTTCGGCAAGCGCCCGCTCAATGGCGAAGAAGGTCGCTGGGGCCTGGAACACCTGAACATCGACGATGCGCGCTTGAAGGACATGGGCTACTTGGGCCTGATGCAGAACCTCAAGCTGTCGTGCCGCGACCACGAAGGCGGCGGCTCGGCGCGGGTGCAACAGTGGGACGGCGCCAACTGGACGCTGATCAGCGACTGGATCGCCGCCGACCGTGCGCTGCTGCGCCCGCTGATCGATGAAAAGTCGGCCGCGTTCGCCAAGGAAAAAGGCCTGACACCACGTACCTGCACCGGGGATGAATAAATCATGAGCCAACCCGCCACCGCTGCCGCGCAGCCATCGCTGCTGACGGTCAACGATATCGAAGTGATCTACGACGGCGCGATCCTCGCGGTGGCCGGGGTGTCGCTGAGCGTGCCCACAGGCGCGATCGTGGCCCTGCTCGGCGCTAATGGCGCCGGCAAGAGCACCACGCTCAAGGCCATCTCCGGCTTGGTGCGTGCCGAGCGGGCCGAGGTCAGCCGTGGCTCGATCGAATACGCCGGTGCCGACCTGGCCGGCATCGACCCCAGCCAGCGCGTGCGCCAAGGCATGGTCCACGTGCTGGAAGGTCGCCATGTGTTCGGCCAACTGAGCGTGGAAGACAACCTGCGCAGCGGCGGTTTTGTCCGGCGCTTGAGCCGCAGGGACATGGAGCACGACCTGGAACGCATCTACGCCTGGTTCCCACGGCTCAAGACCAAGCGCCACACCCGCGCCGGCCTCACTTCCGGGGGCGAGCAGCAGATGGTTGCCATCGGCCGGGCGTTGATGACCCGTCCTACTTTGGTACTGCTCGACGAGCCCTCCATGGGGCTGGCGCCTATGATCGTGCAGGAGATTTTCGCGATCATCGCGCAGCTCAACCGCGAGCAGCAGGTGAGCTTCCTGATCGCCGAACAGAACATCAACGTCGCGCTGAACTATGCGTCCCACGGCTACGTATTGGATACTGGACGCGTGGCCTTGAGTGGCAGCGCCGCTGAACTGCTGGCGCGGGGCGATTTGCATGACATTTATCTGGGCAAACAGTAAGGGCGACTCTGCATGACTGAATCCATCCGCAACGCTGATGTACTGATCATCGGCGGCGGCCTGAGCGGCACGATGCTGGCCGTGCAACTGCTGCGCCTGCCTGGCGAGCGCCGGATCCTGGTGATCGAGCCGCGCGCGGAACTGGGGCGCGGCGAAGCCTATAGCGCTGTCGAACTGGGTCACACCCTGAACGGCAATGCGGCGCGCATGAGCGTCGACCCGGACAATGCCGACGACCTGACCCAATGGCTCACCGACTACATCGCTGCCGGTGGCTGGCCTGAGTCGGACCAGCAGCACGTGCCGATCAGCGAATTGTTCCCGCCGCGCGGGATCTTTGGTTTGTATGCCCAGCAACGCTTGGCCGAGGCGAAGGCGCAATCTGCATCCAGCGTCGAACACGTGCGCGGCGAAGTGATCGACCTGCAAGTGCAGGAAGCCTCAACGCTGCTGACCCTCGATAACGGCCAGCAACTGCGCGGCGGGTTTGCGGTACTGGCCACCGGCATGTTCCCGGCGGCGCGTACGCCGCAGACGGAGTCCAGCGGGTTGAACGCGGCGGCGGTGGATCCGTGGGATGTGCAAGCGATGACCGGCATTGACCCACAAGCGCCGGTGCTGATCATCGGTTCCGGGCTGACCATGGTCGACGCCGTGGTCTCCCTGGAACAGGCCGGGCATCGCGGGCCGATCGAGATTTTCTCGCGTCATGGCCTGCTGCCCCATGTGCGCCGGCAACCGCCGAGCTGGGTGGATTTTCTCGGTGAGGATCACCGCCTGCGCAGCCCACGGCAATTGTTGCGCGAGGTGCGTCGGCAATGCGGCATTGCGCAAGCGCAGGGCATCGATTGGCAAGCGCCGCTGGACACCGTGCGTGCGCACATCGGCCGGCTGTGGAGCCAGGCCAGCGAGCGCGAGAAACGCCAGTTCGTGCGGCATGTGCGGCCGTGGTGGGAAAGTCATCACCACCGCTCGCCGCCGTTGAGCGCGCAGTTGGTGGCGCGCTTGCATGATGAGGGGCGGTTGCGGATTCGGGCCGCCTCCTTCAAGGGCTTGGAACCTTCGGCTGAAGGCGTGACCATTCGTTTGCGTCATCGCGGTGAGCAAGCCATCACCCAGGTCTCGGGCGCAGCGCTGATCAACTCCAGCGGTATCGAATACGACTGGCGCCGCGTGGCCCGTGCGCTGCCGCAGCAGTTGCTCAAGCGCGGACTGATCCAGCCAGGGCCGCTGGCGTTGGGGATTGCGGCGGATGCGTCGGGCGCGGTGCTGGACGCCGAGGGCAATGTCAGCCGGCGCCTGTTCGCCATGGGCCCGCCGTTGCGCGGGATGTGGTGGGAAAGCACGGCGGTGACCGATGTAGCACTGCAAGCCAAGGCACTGGCCGCACGACTCACCCTGTAGGCGCCGGCTTGTCGGCGAAAAACGTAAAAGCGCCGCATACCTTCTGGCTTTCCGCGTCATCGTTGACGACCATCGCCGGCAAGCCAGCTCCTACAAAACCGCGTACCCACGATGCGAAGCGAGCCGCTCTTGATCTTGATCTCGCTTTTGATCTTAAGCGCCCCATCAAACACGCTGGCCGGAATTCGACAGGTATTTGGGGGGTAAACCGGCATGGATGCCGGTTTAGCCGCCCCGCGCCATGGATGGCGCGTGGCGGCGGCCCCCCAAATTCCTGTCGGATTACGGGCACACCGAGCCTAGGCGAGGTGCCGAGTGTTGGGGCAAGAGCGTTTTGCTTACTTTTGCGCTGTTCAAAAGTGAGCCGCCGTAAGGGCGGAACCCAAAGCAGCTGTTACCCAAATAACGGATATGTACCCGGTCAGATCCAACATCCAGGTCGGCTGTCAGGCCGCCTTCGCAGGCAAGCCAGCTCCCACATTTGGATCGCGGGGCAACAGTTGGAGAGCGGTCGGCTGTCAGGCCGCCTTCGCAGGCAAGCCAGCTCCCACATTTGGATCGCGGGGCAGCAGTTAGAGAGCGGTCGGCTTTCAGGCCGCCTTCGCAGGCAAGCCAGCTCCCACATTTGGATCGCGGGGCAACAGTTGGAGAGAGGTCGGCTGTCAGGCCGTCATCGCCGGCAAGCCGGCTCCTACAAGGGGTTTGTCTTCACGAAACCGGGTTTGAGGCCGAACACTTCCACGCCTTGGGCGGTCGCTTGCCCGGTGGTCACCTTCACCCGCTCCACCGGCTTATCCATCGCCTCGCGGTATTCGACGGTCTTGTCCGCCTGGATCGCTTGGCTCGGAATCACAATGGCCTGCGCATTGTTGTAGGTGACGATGGTCAACCGTGCGCTCATCCCCAACCGCACTCGCTGCAACTGCTGCGGCGTGAGCTTGGGAATCGACAGGGTCACCGGAAACTGTGCGCTGCCCTGGCTGTCACTGGCAATCGCCAAGCCACTGACCACGCTCACCGAACCGGTCAGCCGCTCGCCATCAAAGCCATCCCCCAGTACTTCCACGGCCTGGCCCTGATGCAACTGGTTGATGTCCAGCTCCGACACCTTGGCGACGATTTTCAGCCGTTCGATATTCGCCAGGCCGAACAGCACCTGACCCTGGCCAACCTTGCTGCCGGCCTGCACCGGGGCATTGTTGGTGCCGCCACCCTGGGGTGAGGTGTTGCCGGGTGGCGGTACCACGATGCCAGAGAACGGCGCCTTGACGTCCTTGCCTTCGAGCAGCGTGTGCAGGGCTTCGTACTTCACCGTGGCGTTGGTCAGCTCCATGTCGGCGATCTGGCGGTATTCGCCCTTGCCTTGGTCGATGGCCTGCTGCAATTCGCTGCGGGCGGACGCGAGGTCGAGCTGTTGCTGTTGGGCCTGTTGCTTGAGGTCGTCCAGTTCGTTGCGCGGGATGATGCCGCGCTTGAACAGGTTTTCGCTTTCGGTGAGTTTGCGCTGGGTATTGCCGGCGTTCATTTCCGTGGTGCGCAGGCTGCGGCGCGCGCGACCGACAGCGGGGCTGCTGTCCCAGTCCTGCATCTCTTGCACGGTACGCCGGGCCTTGAGCTGGGCGGAGAGGGCGTCGCGCAGTTGCACCTCCAGGGTGGCCGGGTCCATGCGCAACAGCACCTGGCCGGCCTCGACCCGCTGACCTTGCTCCACCAGGTTGGCTTGCACGTTACCGTCGAAGGGTGCAGTGAGGGTGATGGTGGTGTCGGGCTCGATCTTGCCCACCAGGCCGATCCGGTGCACCAGCGCGTCGGGCTGGATGGCCAGCCACTGCTCGGTGGTGCTGGCCGGATCGGAAGCCGGACTGCGCAGGGCCAGGCCCGCGCCGCCCAGCAGCACGATCAATACAGCAGCCAGCAGGCGTTTCTGATTAGTAGTCATTGAGGGCGATTTCCCAACTTTCCAGCGTCATGCCCAGGGTCAAGTCGAGCTGGGTCTGGGCGTTCAAATAAGCGATCAGCGCATTGAGCTGCGCGTTTTCGGCGTTGCGCAGGTCGGTCTCGTAACTCAGCACCTGGAAGTTGGTGGAGCGCCCGGCGCTGAGTTTCTCCCGCTCGATCTCGATCTTGCGTCGCGACAACTCCACTGCACGCTGGGAGATTTCATATTGGCGCCAGCGGGTGCCGAGGTCGCGCACCACGTCGTTGACGCTGCGTTCCAGTTCCTGGCGTGCATCGGTGATGCGGATCTCCTGGTCCTCCACATTGACCCGCGCGCGCACTTCGGCCTGGCGCGTGCTGATATCGCCGATGGGGATTTGCACCTGCACCCCAGCGTAGCTGTCCCAGGTACGGTTGTTGGAGCGGCCGGCATCGTTGTCGTAGGCGTCGCGTACCTGGTTCGCGCCGGCCACCAGGTCCACTTGCCAGCGCCCGGAGTCCTTGGCGATCACCAAGTTGAGGTCAGCCTGTTGACTGCCGAGCAGGGCGGCGAGGTATTCCGGCTGCTGGGTCTGCGCCAGGTTGAACGCCTGGCGCTTGTCGATCTGCATGGGCCTGGCCTCCAGGGCTTCGGTGGCGCGGATCGGCGTGGACAGGTCCAGGGCCAGCAAGCGCAGCAGGGCCAGGCGGCTGGAGTCCAGTTGGTTCTGCGCTTCTTCCACGCCCAGTTGCTGGGTGGCGATATCGGCCTCGGTCTGGACGATTTCGAATTCGGCCATGCGCCCGGCACTGATCAGCGCCTTGTTCACTTCCAGCAAGGTACCGGAGCGCTTGAGGGCGTCCTGCACGATGCTCAATTGCTCCTGGGCGCGCAGCAGTTCGCGATAGGTGGCGATGATCTGGCTGATGGTCTGTGCCACGGTGGCCTTGAGGTTCAGGCGGTTGGCCTGCTCGGACAGGCGCGACAGGCGCAGCGGTGCGGTGGTGGCGTCCCAGCCCGCGCCGCGCAACAACGGTTGGATAATTGCCAGGTCCAGGCCGTCGCTGCGGTAGCGGCCGGCGCGGTCGGCGTTGCTCAGTTGCTGGGTCCAGGCCATGCTCAGGCGCGTGCCGTACTCGCCGAGCAGGCTGGTGGCCGGCGCCACATTGGCATTGCGCGCATTGTCGGCGGAGCCACGGGTGCTGCGGTAGTAGCTGTTGAGGGTGAGCTTGGGGTTGAACACATCTTCGGCCACGCGCAGGTCGAACTTCTGTGCCACCCGTTGCAGGTACGCGCTGCGGATCGCCGGGTTGTTGCGCAGGCCCAGGTATACCGCATCGCCCAGGGTCATGGTGGTGACCTGGGCATTCAGCGAGACACTGCGGTCGTAACCGCTGCGGGTCGTACTCGGTGCCGACGGCTTGATCACTACGTCGGCGGCCACGCCCGGCAGGCTGACCAGTGCAAGCAGGAGCAGCCACCTATTCATCGCGCAAGGCCTCCACCGGCTGCAACCGTGAGGCCGAAACCGCCGGGTAGATGCCGAAGAACAAGCCCACCAGCAACGTACTGCCCACCCCCAGTGGCAAGGCGGCGACGGCCAGGGCAAAGGTCCAGCCCGACAGCCAGGCATACAGCCAGGCCGCGGTCATGCCCAGCACCGCGCCACACAGGGCGCCGACGGCGGTGAGGGTCACGGCTTCGAGCAGGAACAGGTTGCGGATATCCCGCTGGCGCGCGCCGAGGGCCATGCGAATGCCGATCTCGCGACGTCGCTCCGAGACGTTCATCAGCATCACGTTCATCACCCCCACGCCACCGCCCACCAGGGAGATCGCGCCAAGGGCCAGCAGCAGGTAGGCGAAGGTACGGCTTTGCCGGGTCATGCCGTCGATCATTTGCTGGGGCACCTGGATGTCCGCATCGTGGTCGGGAAGCTGGGGTCTCAAGGCGGCCGCCGCATCCCTGGCAATGCGTTCCATGTCTTGGCCGGGCGTGGCGCGGATGATCACATTGCCGATCTGCGGCGTGGCATAGATGCGGCGCATGCCTTCGGCGGGAATGAACAGCGAATCGTTGGCCTGCACCGGCATCAGCATCGCCCGTGACTGGCCGCGCAGGATGCCCACGATCAAGAACAGGTAATTGTTGATGCGCACGCGGTCGCCCAGTTGCAACGGGTCGCCCGGCGCTCCCAGTGACTGGGCCACCTGGTCGCCGATCACGCCGTAGGTTTCGTTGGCATCAAAACTGGACAGGAAGCGCCCCTGCTGCACCGCCAGGCGCATCGCATCCTTGATATCCGGCGTGCTGCCGACGAAGTTGGCGTTGACGGTGCGGCCGTGGAATACGATGGGCCCGCTGAACACCGTGAGGGCGCCGATATGGGCAATGCCCGGTACCGTTTGACGTACGGCATCCAGGTCGAGGCGGGCGGGCATCGGGATACTGCTGCCGGCTTTGGGTGGGAACTGGACGACCAGGGTATCGGTGCCCATGTCCTTGAAGATCATCGCGGCGTCCACCGCCGCGTTGTGCCCGATATTGATCAGCGCCACCACCGACGAGCTGCCGATGACGATACCCAGCAGCGCCAGGATCGAGCGTTTGCCGAGCGTGCGCAGGCTGACGAACGCTTCATGCAGCAGTTGGCTGAGGCTCTGTTCGACCCGCAGGCGGTTTTCTACCTGCTGGGTCATAGGCGCCCGTCCTCGTGCACCACACCGTTGCGCACCAGGATCTTGCGTTCCAGGCGCTCGGCAATGTGCGGGTCGTGGGTGACGATGATCAGCGTGACCTGTTGCTCACGGTTCAGCGCCAGCAACAGGTCCATGATGTCCTGGGCCGTGGTGCTGTCGAGGTTGCCGGTGGGTTCGTCGGCCAGTATCACCGAGGGCTTGCCCACCAGTGCCCGTGCAATGGCCACCCGTTGGCGCTGGCCGCCGGAGAGGTCGGCAGGGCGGTGATGGGCGCGGTCGGCCAGGCCGACCTGTTCGAGCATGCGCAGGGCCTGCTCCACCGATTCATGGCGCGACACGCCGCGATAACTCAGGGGTAGGGCGACATTGTCCAGCGCGCTGAGGCGCGGCAACAGGTTGAAGCTCTGGAACACGAAGCCGATCTGCTGGTTGCGGATCGCCGCCAGCTGGTCGGGTGTGGCGTTGAAAATATCGTGGCCGGCAAAGTGGTACCGGCCGCAGTTGGGCAGGTCCAGCAGGCCGAGGATATTGAGCAGGGTACTTTTGCCGGAGCCGGACGCGCCGAGAATGCCGCAGCTGTCGCCGCTGGCGATAGAGAGGCAGACATCATTGAGAATGGACAGGTGTTGCCCGGCCAGCTGATAGCTTTTGCCGATGCCTTGCAGGGAGATCAAGCCTGGGTGCGCGTGGGTATCTGTCATCATGACTACGCCTGCAGTCTCGACGGTGCCGCGCTGTCCCCCGGAAAAGCATTGTTACAAGTTCGGGAGCTGCCTGGTACGCGTCACGGACTGGTTTTATTTCTTGTTTTTAAAATATTGTTTGAATACTAACCGTGTTCCAGCCGCTTCGCCAGCCATGGATATAGAGCGGTTTCACCCTTTGAAACGATTTTTGCAGCGGGGCGGCAGGCCGCCAAAAAACCTCTCGACACGCCTCAACGAGCCCGGCTGCAAAGGCTTTCGATCATATGGCGGTGTGTCACTACTTGCTTTCGGACGACGGCCCCGGTATAAAAAATCAAATTATTTTTTAAAACAATATTTCCCACGTGGAACTTCTATGGTCGCGAAGAAAGTCAGCGCTCCAAACATTACCAAGACTCGATTGCTGGATGCGACAGAGGCTCTCTTCATCAAGTACGGCTATGACGCCGTTCTGCTCAGGCAGATTACCGAGCGCGCCCAGGTGAACCTGGCGGCGGTGAACTACCACTTCGGGGACAAGGATTCCCTGATGCAAACCCTGCTCAAGCAGCGCCTGGAACCTCTCAACGAACAGCGCCTGGAACTGCTGGCACGCTGCGAGGCCGAATCCGACGGCCCGCTGGATTGCGACACCTTGCTCGGCGTGCTGTTCGCCCCGGCCATGGGCCTGGAGCGCAGCGATCCGGCCAGCGCCAGTGGGGAAGGGCGTTCGTTCATCCGCTTCCTGGGACGGGTCTACAGCGACACGTCGCCATTTATCCAGGAATACCTCAAGGTGCATTACCAGCCGGTGTTCCAGCGTTTCTTCGAAGCCTTCGCCCTGGCCTTGCCGGACCTGCCGCGCAATGAGCTGGGGGTGCGCCTGCAATTTGCCCTCAAGGCGATTTCCGGCGTGATGGCCGGTACCGAACTGCGCTTGCTGATGAACTCCATGAGCCTGGGCCGCCCGGCGACGGATGCCGAGGTGATGGCCAAGTTGATCACCCTGGTGTCGGCGGCGATTCGCGTGCCGCAGCAGAGCCCGGAAGCGGAAACCGCATTGGCCAAGGTGCTGGACACGCAGCGGGCCATTCGCGAACAAGCGGCAGCCCCCGCCGCCAAGGCCTCACGCTGACCTTCCTGTAAGAGCGAGCAAGCTCGCTCTTACAGTGTTTTGCGCAGGCAAAAAAAAGCCCGCTGGGGCGGCGGGCTTGATGTGCAACATTTGTAACGGATGAGGCTTCACCCTACGTCTCGGGATGTGAATAAAACGTGAAAAATATGTAAGAGAAAGTGTGAAAGTATTTTTGTAGGTAAAAACGCCAACGGTCCACCTTTCTAGATCTTCCAGTGCCCGGCGCTTTTAGCCAGGCGCTGGCGCATCGCATCCACGTTTGCTGCCAGTTGCACCGTCAACAACCGGTATCCGTCCAGCGCGCTGTACACCGGCGCATCCAGCGTAGGTTCGGTGCCCGTGATGTGACTGGGCCGCTCCAGCCGCTCCGTTACGCCCGACTTCAACGCCCGCGCCATTCCCACCAGTTGCACTCGAATCTGGCGGTGCTCGGCCTTCAACATCACCTGCATCCGCGCCATCGCCTGTTCATCCCGAGGATCCGGGCGCGTATTGCCGAGAATCTCCAGGGTGCTGATGCACATGCGCAGATGACGTTGGATCGTGTCCAGTTCGGTCATCGATATCCGCACTTCCTTAGACACCGACGGCATCAGCGAGCGCAGTTGCAGCATTGCCGCATTCAAGCGGTTGAGCAGTTTGAGGTGCTCGTCATCGGTGACCGACTGGCCATTGATGATCCGGCTGTAGATCGCGGCGCAATCACGCAAGGCACTGGCCAGGTTGTAGCGCCACGAATACACAGCGTATAGCGGCAGGGCAAAGGAGAACGCCAGGGCCAGGACGATGCCGATCAGGATATCGACCGTGCGCCACAGGCCGTCCGAGATCGGGTTGTCGCCGTGCCCGGCAACGATAAACACCGTGATCGCCGACAGCAGCGCGATGTAACCGCCCTTGCCGATGGCATGGTACGAAAAGAACCCGCACACCGCTGACATCAACAGGTAGGTCAAAAACGGCTGGCCGAAGTAAGCCTGCTGCACCACCAGCAGCAAGCCGACGCTGGCGCCGATCAAGGTGCCGTAGGCGCGCTCCACGGCTTTCTTGCCGATGTTGCCGTGGTGCTGCAAGCCACCGATCACGATCAGCATCGTCACCGATGCCCACTCACCGTGGGGCAAGTTGATGCCGGTGGTCAGCAGGATCGTCGCCAGCAAACCGATGGACACGCGCACGGCGTGGATCAGCTTGGCATGGCGATAGCGGCGGTAGGGGTCGAGCAGGGGACGCAGCAGGCGCCGGGCAAACAGAGGTAGGTGCAGATTCATCGGTATTAAAGTGGCCTCGATTGTATGAATGTGCGCGATCAAATGTGGGAGCGGGCTTGCTCGCGAATGCGGTGGGTCAGCCAATACATCCGCTGCTGGTACATCGCATTCGCGAGCAAGCCCGCTCCCACCATGTGTTTGGCGCCGTTCTTAGAAAATGTAGTCGGTAGTCAGGAAGCTCGAGTCACGGTTGCGCAGGATGTCGCTGACCAGCGCCTTGTTGCTCTCCTGGAACTTGGTCGCCACCAACGTGCGGATCGAGAACACGCGCAACGCGTCATGCACCGACAGCGTGCCCTCGGCCGAGTTCTTGCGTCCGTTGAAGGGGAAGGTGTCCGGGCCGCGCTGGCACTGCGCGTTGATGTTGATACGCCCGACCTGGTTGGCGAAGGCGTCCACCAGGCGCCCGACTTCCACGGCGTTGGTGCCGAAGAGGCTCAGTTGCTGGCCAAAGTCCGAGTCCAGCACGTACTCGATGACCGTCTCCAGGTCACGGTAAGGCACGATTGGCACCACCGGGCCGAACTGTTCCTCGTGGTACACGCGCATCTGCGGGTTCACCGGGTACAGCACCGCCGGGTAGAAGAACGACCCGCGGCTTTCACCACCGTGCTCATTCACCACCTTGGCGCCGTGTTGCGCGGCATCGGCGACCAGGCTGTTGAGGTAATCGACTTTGCCGACCTCGGGCAATGGCGTCAGCGCCACGCCGTCTTCCCACGGCATGCCGGGTTTGAGCGTGGCCACCTTCTTATTGAATTTGTCGATAAAGCTGTCGACGACGTCTTCATGCACGAACAGGATTTTCAACGCGGTGCAACGCTGGCCGTTGAACGACAAGGCGCCGGTGACGGCTTCACTGACCGCATTGTCCAGGTCCACCTCCGGCAGCACGATGCCGGGGTTTTTCGCATCCAGGCCCAGCGCCGCACGCAGGCGGTGTGGTTTCGGGTGCAGCTTTTTCAGATCGCTGGCGGCCTTGTTGGTGCCGATAAACGCAAAGATATCGATCTTGCCGCTGGCCATCAGCGCGCTGACGGTTTCGCGGCCGCTGCCATAGATCACGTTGATCACCCCGGCCGGGAAGCTGTCGCGGAACGCCTCCAGCAACGGGCGGATCAACAGCACGCCGAGCTTGGCCGGCTTGAACACCACGGTGTTGCCCATGATCAACGCCGGGATCAGCGTGGTGAAGGTTTCGTTCAGCGGGTAGTTGTAGGGCCCCATGCACAATGCCACGCCCAGTGGGACGCGGCGGATCTGGCCGAGGGTGTCCTGTTCCAGCTCGAAGCGGCTGGAACGGCGGTCCAGCTCTTTGAGGGCATTGATGGTGTCGGTGATGTAGTCGCAGGTGCGGTCGAATTCTTTCTGCGAGTCCTTGAGGTTCTTGCCGATCTCCCACATCAGCAACTTGACCACCGCATCGCGCTGTTCACGCATGCGCCGCAGGAACGCTTCGACATGCTGGATGCGATCGGCCACGCGCATCGTCGGCCATTCGCCCTGGCCACGGTCATAGGCGCGCACGGCGGCGTCGAGGGCGGTAAGGGCAGTGTCGGCATCCAGCAGCGGTGTGCTGCCGATATGCACGCGTTCATCGCCCAACTGTACCGGGCTGAGAACCTGGGCCAGGGGTCCGTTCCAGACCTGCAACTGGCCGTCGACCAGGTAATCACGCTGTTCAATGGGCGCTCCGAGTTGGAACTGCTCGGGAATCGCGGCGGCGGAGACGGGAAACAGCTGGGCGAGCAGGTTGCTGGTGGTCATGTCGCTACCCCTGGAATAGTTGCAAAACATGACTAGAGAGTCACCCAACAACAGGCTCTATGGCAAGGCTTGCGCGCTTTCTTGTTCGCTGCGCTGCGCCTGAAGGTTAAACTGCGCGGCTTTCTTGAAGGAGTTCACATGAGTCACTACCAGCCGGGCATTCTTGCCGCACCGGTGCCGTTGCAGGCACGCCATCTGTTTTTTGCCGTGGATACCCTGGCAGCCGTGCCCGCTGCGCTGGATGCGCTGGTGCAGTTGACCGATTCGGCGGCAGTGGTCGGGTTTGGCGAGCCGCTGGTTACCGCACTGGGCGCCCGCATTGAAGGCCTGCGCACATTCCCCGCGGTCAGCGGGCCGGGCGCGCATAACCCGTCCACCCAGCAGGCGCTGTGGGTGTGGTTGCACGGTGAGGACCGCGGCGAATTGCTGTTGCGCAGCCGCGCTGTGGAAAAGGCCCTGGCTCCGGCGTTTCGCCTGGTGCAGATGACCGAAGGTTTCCGCTACAAGACCGGCTTCGACCTCACCGACTACGAAGATGGCACCGAAAACCCCCACGACGACGCAGCGGTTGACGCCGCCCTGACCGACAGCGGCGCCAGCTTTGCCGCGATCCAGCAATGGCAGCACGACCTCGACGGCTTCGCCGCCTTGCCTGCACAGGAGCGCGACCACATCATCGGCCGCCGTCATGGCGACAATGAAGAACTCGACGACGCCCCCGAGTCCGCGCACACCAAACGCACCGCTCAGGAGAGCTTCACCCCGGAAGCCTTCGTGGTACGCCGCTCGATGCCGTGGGCCGAGAACGGTCAGGCGGGGTTGATGTTCCTCGCGTTTGGCCATTCGTTCGATGCGTTCGAAGCACAACTGCGCCGCATGAGTGGGCTGGAAGATGGGATTGTTGATGGGTTGTATCGCATCAGTACCCCCTTGACCGGGGGGTACTACTGGTGCCCGCCGATCAAGGATGGGCATTTGGACCTGGGTGCGGTTTTCCCAGCAACGAAAATCTGAACGATGGGAGCGGTCTTGCCGTGGTGAGCCAAGCCCCGCTCACCACAGCCGTCCACATTTGAGGGTGCTGGCCTTTAGATCACGCCGCAGGCCACACGCTCGCCGCCACCGCCCAGGGGCTTGGGCATGTCGGAGTGGTTGTCGCCACCGGCGTGGATCATCAGTGCGTGGCCCTTGATCTGCGCCAGGGTTTTCAGGCGGGGCGCCAGTACCGGGTTGTTCGAGGTGCCGTCCATGTTCACGTACAGTGCAGGCAGGTCACCCAGATGACCGTCGGCGTAAGGGCCCAAGTGCTTGCCGGTTTTTTCCGGGTCAAAGTGCCCGCCGGCAGCCAGCGCCGCGACTTTCACACCGTCTTTCACACCGGCTTCACAGCTGCCGTTTTCATGGATGTGAAAACCGTGCACGCCCATTGGCAGGGACTTGAGGTCGGGGGTGAAGATCAGGCCATAGGCCGATTCGCTGATGGTCACACTGCCGACCGGCTGGGGTGCGCCATCGGCACTCACCAGGTTGACCGGAACTTGCAGTGACGCGGCTTGGGCGGAACCGACCGCGAGGACACTGAGCAGGCCGAGCATAAGAGAGCGATTCATAAAAACGTTCCTGAAGGTTAGGGGGGTTGGGCAGTTTCAGGAATGACAACGGTTGGGCCGCGCCAAACATTCCGTTGGAAAAAACATATTTTTCCAACGGAATAACCTCAGGCTATCAGCTGTTCTGCATACCCATCTGTGCAAACAGCGGCATCATTCCCGCGCCGCGACAATGGCGGCAGCCGTACACACCCAACACCACCGGCGCCTTCACCACCGGTTTCGGTGCCCGTTCGAACCAGGTCGGCGCCACGAAGCGATAACCCAGGCCCGGCGCCGTGGCGATATAGAGCCCGTCATCGTCATTCAGGGCGCGGCGCAGAGTCTTGATCTGCGTGCGCAGGTTGCATTCCTCCACCACCAGTTTCGGCCAGGCGATGTCGAGCAGTTCGGTTTTCTGCAGCAATTCGCCGGGCCGTGAGGCGAGGGCAATCAGCAGGGTCAGGGCACGGTTGCCCAGGTTCACCGGCTGCCCATGCTTGAGCAGTTGATGGCGCTGGGGCAGCAGTCGATAAGGGCCGAAGTGAATCCCTGTGCAACCGTCGTCTTCGAGGAGCGTTCTGGGTGAATAATTCATGTCGGTCATAGATCACCTGGAAGTTTCATATTAAGCCCGCCTGCGAACTAGTCCTTTGGTTATTAGTGCAGTTGCACTAACAGGCGCGAAAGAAAGTTGGTCACCAAGCAATAAGGCCGCTTGGGACGAGCTATCAAACGCGATCATTAAGTCGCTTCTGTTACAAACTGAAATATCTGCAAAGTTGGGCAAAAGGCTATTAGTGAAAAATGTGAAGTCGTCGAGAAAATACCTGCGAAGCTTCCCTGTTCTGGTCGCGTGAATCGCCGCTTATTGTTCGGCTCCTTTCTGGTGATGGCTAAAGAGTGCCCGTAAAACGGGGCCTGCAGCGTGTTTTTGTTTTTTAATAAAAGTTCCATGCCTCACCGGCGATGAGTTTTTTTCAACGCCAGGTTGAGCCAAACCTTTCACACCGCGCCTCTGAAACGTTTCACAAGCTTTCACAGCGAAGGCGTTTTGATCGTGAGTAGTATGGGTCCCATGCAAACCAACGGCGGTTCGAAGGCTCACTGTCTGACGTTTTGGGCATTCACCGGTTTGCATACTTTCAGCTTGCTGTTGCGCAACTGAATAACTTCCCTATCGATGCAAGGAGATGAACATGGCTGATGTCCCACCAGTAAAAGCAGGCGGCGCCGACGACGCTATCGCGAAGATGGAAGCGACCTTCAACATGGCTATCGAGAAGTCGGCCAAGATCACTGAAATCAGCACCGCGAAAAAAGCGGAGCTCGACGCCACCAAACAGCGTCCGCAGAACTGATTCGCCAAACGGGCGGCGCCGGCGCTGCCCGTTTACCTCCAGGCCCGTTTTATCCTGATTCTTGACCCCGTTGCACATGCTCAAGGGGGCAAACCCGACTATGACAGCCCTGATTTCCCTGGGGCCGGTCGCCGCTACTGGCGCACCGACCCTGACGGTGACCGGTGGTTTGCATCAGGGCAGTTCCCTGGTGCTCGACCAGCCCGTCTACACCCTCGGCGCCGACCTGGCTGCCGACCTGGTACTCAGTGATCCCGGCATTGCCGGCCTGCACCTGCGCTTGCGTTTTGACGGCGGCCAGGTGGCGGTCGAAGCATTGGGCGGTGATGTGCTGCTGGCCGGCAACGTGCGAATTCCCCATGGCAGCGGCCACCGCGCGCGACTGCCGTTGCAGTTGCGCATCGGCACGGCGGGCGTGAGCCTGGCCTTGCCTGCAGGCACTGAGAAAGTGTCGGACGCGCCACGCAAATTAACCCCTTGGATTGTCGCGTTCGTCCTGCTGTTTATTTGTGCGGGGGCGCTGGCGGTGCGTAGCGAAGCACCACGGCTGCCCGCAACCGCCGCTGTCGACGTTGCACCGGTGAAAACACCGTCTTCCCGCGAGCAAGCCAAGGCCTGGTTGGAGCAGCAACTGCAAGCTGCTCACCTGGATACCGTGAAGGTCACCAACAGCAACGGACAACTCAGCGCCACCGGCACTTTTGAACAGTCGCAGAAACCGCAGTGGCTGGCCTTGCAGCAAGCCTTCGACCAGCGTTACGGCCAGCAGATCGTGCTCAACCCGCGCGTTGCCGTGCGGGCCGACGCGGCGGCGCCACGCGTGCGCTTCCAGGCCGTGTGGTTCGGCACCCACCCCTATGTGATCAACGACAGCGGCAAACGCCTGTACCCCGGCGCAGCGCTGGCGGACAACTGGGTGCTGGAGCGCATCGAAAACAACCAAGTCATCCTCGCCCGTGGCGAGGAGCGCTTCACCTTCACCCTATGAAAAACCAGCGCTCCCTTGTCGGCGCGAGCTTGCTCGCGAAAACCGCCCAGCCAGCGCGTTCCTCCAGGCAACCCGCGTCATCGTTCACGACCTTCGCGAGCCAGCTCGCTCCTACAGTGTTTCTGCGAGTCCTTTCATGAAAGTCGAACCCCGCCCGTTGATCCCCAGTGACGTACGCAGTGCGCCGGTCGAAGCCGTGCGCCCGGTCAATTCGCGCCAGGCTACCGCCTTCGAAGCGGTGCTCAAGACCCGCAAGACCCAGACTCGCCGTTCCCTGCGCAGTGACCTGGAAGAACTCACCAGCGCCGCCGGCGTTGACTCGCTGCTGTTCGGCAGCGCCCGTTCCCTGGAGCTGCTGGAGCATGTGATGGAACACATCCTGCCGAGCCTGGACGCCGAACCGCATATCAAGGAACTGGCCGTCGAACTGATCGGCGAAGAAATCGAGATGCGCCGCACCCTCGAACAGCAACGCTCGGAGGTCCATGCCTGATGGCCCGCGATAACGACGACGCCGTGCAACTGCTCAAGGGCATTGGCGAACTGTACCGGCGCAACGGCCAGTCCCAGCGCGCCCTGGTGATGTTGCTGATCGCGGTCAACGTCGCGCCCGACGATGGCGTGCTGCTGCGCTCGCTGGTGCTGGCCTTCACCGACAGCGGCGACCCGACCCGCGCCCTCGGCGCCCTGGACCGCCTGGTGGCGCTGGAGGGCGAGTCCGCCAGCCTGTTGTTGCTGCGCGCCCGCGCCTTGTGGTACGGCGAGCGCAAGGACGAAGCGCGCCAGTGCTTCAAACGCTACCTGGCCGCACGCAGGGCCGGCGCATGAGTGCACTCAACCGCCTGAACAACCTGGCGCGCCTGGCTGCACAGCGCACCGACGTGATCATCGTCGCCTTCATGTTGATGGCGATTGTGATGATGATCATCCCGCTGCCCACCTATCTGGTGGATGCGCTGATCGGCCTCAACATCGCCCTGAGCATCCTGATCCTGATCGTGGCGTTCTACATCGGCCACTCGGTGGAGTTCTCCGCGCTGCCGCCGCTGATCCTGCTCAGCACGCTGTTTCGCCTGTCACTGTCGATCACCACCACGCGCTTGATCCTGCTGCACGGCGACGCCGGCCATATCGTCAAGGCCTTCGGCGACTTCGTGATCGCAGGCCAAGTGGTGGTGGGCATGGTGGTGTTCCTGATCATTACCGTGGCGCAGTTCGTGGTCATTACCAAGGGCGCCGAGCGCGTGGCGGAAGTGGCCGCGCGCTTCACCCTGGACGCGATGCCCGGCAAGCAGATGAGCATCGACAACGACCTGCGCAACGGCGATATCGACCAGTCCGAAGCGCGCCGCCGCCGCTCGCGCCTGGAGCGTGAGAGCCAGATGTTCGGCGCGATGGACGGCGCCATGAAGTTTGTCAAAGGCGATGCCATCGCCGGCCTGGTGATCCTGGCGGTCAACCTGCTCGGCGGCATGCTGATCGGCATGATCGAGCGCGACATGCCCTTTGGCGTGGCGGTGCACACCTACTCGTTGTTGACCGTGGGTGACGGCCTGATTGCACAGATTCCGGCGCTGCTGATTTCGGTGGCGGCGGGCACCGTGGTCACCCGCGTCAACAGCGACGGCGAAGCCGGGGACCTGGGCAGCGAGATCATCAAGCAACTGGGCGCCAGCTATCGCGCGCTGGGCTTGACCGCATTGATCATGATTGGCGTGAGCCTGTTGCCGGGTTTCCCCACCTGGGTGTTCCTCGGGTTGTCCCTGGTGTTTGGCGGGGCGGCGTTGATGATGTATCGCCGGCATCACCGCCAACCTGAGCAGGAGGCGCTGGTCGAGGTACCGGAGCCGGTGGTCGAAGTGCAGGCCGAACTGGACGACAACCTGCTGCCCGATACCCGCGTGTTGCTGACCATCGGCAGCGGCGTGTCCCAGAGTGCGCCGCGCCAACTGCTGCGCCAGCGCGTCGAAGCGTTGTGCCACGACCTGCGCACCGACCTCGGCGTGGACGTGCCGGTGCCGGGCATCTACATGGAAGCCAAGGCCACCCCGGGCAGTTTCCGCGTGTCCCTGGAAGGCGTGCCGGTCAGCGAAGGCGAGCTGCCGATCAACTGCCTGCTGTTGCAGGACGACCCGGTGCATGTGCAATTGCTGGACATTGCCACGGTGCAGGCCGATTCGCCGCTCAATGGCCGCAGCGCACACTGGATCGAGCGTCAGCACGAAGATGTCCTGCGCAACGCCGGTATCGGTTTCCTGCTGCCCGACGAAGTCTTGCGCGGCGTGCTGGAACGCAGTCTGCGCCGCTATGCCGCCGACTTCCTCGGCATCCAGGAAACCCGCCTGCTGCTGGAGCGCACCGAAGCGACCTACGGCGAACTGGTCAAGGAAGCCCTGCGCCTGGTGCCGCTGCAGCGGGTAGCCGAAACCCTGCGCTTGCTGGTCGGCGAAGGTGTGTCGATCCGCAACCAGCGTGCCTTGCTCGAAGCCATGGTGGAGTGGGGCGCCCGCGAAACCGACGCCGGACGCCTGGCCGAACACTTGCGCGCAGCGCTGGCGCGGCAGATCAGCCATCAGTACGCCGACCGCAACCGGGTGATCGGCGCGCTGGTGCTGGCGCCAGGTCTCGAAGACCAATTGCGTGCGTCCTTGCGGCGCCAGGAGCCACAGCGCGAATTGATCCCCGAAGAAGTCAGCCGCGCCTTGCTCGCTCAACTGCGTCAGGCCTGTGACAACACCCGCGAGGTCAATAGCGCGGTGTTGCTGGTGCACCCCGAGCTGCGCCGCAGCCTGCGCCGCCTGGTGTTGCGTGGCGAGCTGGAGCTGGCGGTGTTGTCGTTCCGCGAGCTGGCCACCGAATACAACCTGCAAGCGCTGGTGACCATCAGCCTCACCGAGATTTCCAACCGCCGCGCGCCTGCCGCGGCTTCCGTCACTGCCCTGGCGTCTGCCTCATGATGCGTTTTTGTGTGCTGTTGCTGAGTGTTTTTTCGTGTGTGAGCCAGGCGCAGGACATTGCTGCCGGAGCCGGCGGCTCTATCGCCTTGTCCTCGGGGGAGGGGCGGATTCTGCATTTTGTCGCGCCGGTGGATTCGGTGCTGGTGGCCGAGCCCAATGTGGCTGACCTGCAAGTGGTGTCGCCGGGTACGATCTATATCTTCGGCAAGGCGCCGGGCAATACCAGCCTCATCGCCTTGGGCAGTGACGGCAAACAGCTGGCGAGCCTGACCCTGGTCGTCAGCAGTGGCAGCCAGGCGGTGACCACGCCGATGCAGGACCTGCACCCCGGCAACGGCGCGCAGATCAGCGGTGCCGGCAACCGCCTGATCGCCAAGGGCACCCTGGGTTCGGTGGCGGAAGCGACGGACCTGAATGCCTTGCTCAATCCCCAGGGCCAGGGTTTCCAGAGCGCGATCAACAGCACCGAGTACGCAGGCTCCGCCCAAGTGAACCTGCGGGTGCGTTTTGCCGAAGTGTCCCGTTCGGAACTGCTGCACTACGGCGTGAACTGGAACGCCATGTTCAATAACGGCACGTTCTCTTTCGGCCTGATCACCGGTGGCCCCTTGGCAGCCGCCACGGCGGGTGGCCTGGCGGCTGCGAGTGCCGGCTCGGGCAATGTGAATATCGACGGCATGCTCGACGCATTGCAGGCCAACGGCGTGCTGCAGATCCTTGCCGAACCGAATATCACCGCCATGACCGGCCAGACCGCCAGCTTCCTGGCCGGTGGTGAAGTGGCGATCCCGGTACCGGTCAACCGTGACCTGGTGGGTATCGAATACAAGTCGTTCGGCGTGTCGCTGTTGTTCAACCCCACCTTGCTGCCCAACGGTCGCATCGCCCTGCAAGTACGCCCGGAAGTCAGCAGCGTGGTCAGTGGCGGCACCGTGGATTTCGGCAACTTCCATGTGCCGTCCTTCAGCGTGCGGCGCGCCGATACACGGGTGGAAGTCGGCAGCGGGCAGACCTTCGCCATCGCCGGCTTGTTCCAGCGCGAGAGCAGCCAGGACATCGAGAAACTGCCGCTGTTGGGCGACCTGCCGATCCTCGGCAACCTGTTCCGCTCCAAACGCTTCCAGCGCAATGAGACCGAGCTGGTGATCCTCATTACGCCTTACCTGGTGGAGCCGGTGCGTGGTCGCACCCTTGCCACGCCCCTGGACGCACAACCGGCTACCGCCGCGGCCACCGGACCGCGCAGCGGCGGGGCGTTCGGTTTCTACATGAATTGATCAGGGGGACTGCCATGACTGCTTTGCGCGTATTGATGCTGTTGCCCCTGGCGCTGATGGGCTGCCAGACCCACTTGGCGCCGACATACTACTCGTCCGAGTACCGCGCCGATGGCTTGCCGACCCAATGCCAGCAACCTCCTGCGACGGATACCATCGGCCTGGGCGAAGACTTCAAGCCGACCCTTGCATTGGGCTGTGCGAATAACTTGAACCTGATGCAGATGGTCGAGCGCAAGCAGGACCTGACCCAAGGCCGCACGACCGGCCCGGTGATGGCTGCGCCCGTAGGCCGCGCGGCGCAGGTGTACATCGAAGGTTTCGACCGCGAGCAATTGCAGCGGCGCAAGGATCAGCAAGAAGCCAAGGCCGAAGCGGCAGGGGGTAAGCAATGACCCTTGAAGATCACACCTACGACTGTGGTGAATGGCCCTCCTGTGGTGAACAGGCTTTCTGTGGTGAACAGGCTTGTTGTGGTGAACAGGCTTACTGTCGTGAGCGGGCTTGTTGTGGTGAACAGGCTTTCTGTGGTGAGCGGGCTTGCCCCGCGCTGGGCTGCGAAGCAGCCCCAAAACCAGGCGCTGATGACCGTCTGCAGGTGCGCGATGAATTCAACTGGGGCTGCTGCGCAGCCCAGCGCGGGGGCAAGCCCGCTCACCACAACAAGCCCGCTCACCACAGTAAGCCGGCTCACCACAGTGAGCCCGATCAGCACACAAAACCCACCCATCACAGGCTCAACGCGGGTCAACCAGCCCCAGTTCGCGAGCCTGCGCCACCGGATCACTGATGGCCTTGATACGCTTGGCCTCACTCACCAACCGCTCCCGCTCGGCAGCCGGAATGTCATCCAGCGGCAAGCCAGCCACCCGCTGCTCATATCCGGCCAGCACCATCACCAACAACTCATTACGCTGATGCCTCGGCAAGGCGCGGGGCGACTGGGCGACCGGGGCGATGGTGTCCAACGCCTGCTGCGACTGCCCGCCCAGCGCGTAAGCCAGGGCCAGGTTGCAACGGTTGTCGAGGTCGTCGGGCTTGAGGCTCAGGCTCTTGGCGAAAGCGCTTTGCGCCGCACCGGCCTGGCCGTTGAGGATCTGCGCAACACCCAGGCGGGTGTAGGCGACTGGCAAGCCGCTGATATCGGCGGCCTGTCCGAGGGCGGTGACAGCGCGCTGGGTCTTGCCCAACTGCAATTGCGCGGTACCCAGGCCGAGCAGGGCGTCGGCATTGCGTACGTCGAAACCCAGGGCCTGTTGGTAGGCGCGCTCGGCGCCCGGCGCGTCCTTGGCGTCGAGCCTGGCCTTGCCGAGCTTGAGCCACAACTCGATGCCGGCACTGGGTTGCTGTGCGGCACGCTCGTACAGTGCCGCCGCACTGGCGTAGTCGCCGCGCTTGCTCAGGTCATCGGCCAGTTGCAGGGACTTGTCGGAATCGGTCGCGGGCTTGCTGGAGCAGGCGGCCAGCAACAGGGTACTGGCGAGCAGAAAATTCTTGGACATCGTCACAACTCGTCTGGCGAAGGCGGACGCCATGTAAGCATATTTTTGCTGGCTGTCCTATGCCTGTTCAGCGCCAGTTTTGCTCACGCCGCCGAAGAGCCCGCGTGGTTCTCCCAGCCGTACGCCTACGTGCTGGTCGACCAGGATGTACGTAGCGCCCTGGAAGAATTCGGGCACAACCTCGACGTGCCGCTGGTGCTCTCCGACAAGGTCCGTGGCAAGGCCCGCAGCACCCTTCGCGCGGCCACCGCCGGGGAATTCCTGCAGGCACTGTGCAGCACCAACGGCCTCACCTGGTACTTCGACGGCAACCTGCTGTACCTCAACACCAGTGACGAAATCAGCACCAAGCTGTTCAAGGCCAGCGCCCTTGACCTGGACCAGCTGCAGGCCTACCTCGGCAACCTCGACGTGTTCGGCCAGCAACTGTCCATGCGCAACGGTCCCGAGGGCGATGAAGTGTTCGTGTCCGGACCTCCGCCGTACCTGGCGCTGGTGCAACAACATGTCGATCACCTGCAACCCAGGGTCGTGGCCACTCCGGTGGTGCGCGAGCGCGGTGTGCGGGTGTTCCGTGGCGCGCAAGTCAGTACCGAAACCCCAACCCAGTAAAGGAGCAGCACCATGTCCGTAACGGCCGTAGACAGCAATCTCGCCCCTGGTGGCGCCAGCCCTGAAGCCAAGTTCAATGCCGCGGTGGATAACGCCAAGGCGTCCGAAAAACCCACCGAAGCCGATGACCCCGAGTTCACCGATGCGTTGATCACCCAGGCGGTCACCATCGGCGGTCAGTTCATCATCATGCCGAAGATGCAGGAACTGCTGAACGACGCCATGTCCGATGACGACGAAGAGTAGGAAGCCCCTATGACTATCAGTCTCGCCGCTGGCGCTTCGGCGTTGCCGCCGTCTGCCGGCGCGGGGCCCGCCGGGGCCTCGCAGAACCTGTTCGAGCACATGGCCAACACCGCCAAGGGCATGCCCGAAGGCGCCAGCCCGCACCAGATCGGCTCGGGCCTGATGGAGCGGATGAACAGTTTCATCGACCGCACGCGGGCGTTTTCCGAGCGCGCCGACCTGCTCACCAACAACCCGTCGGCGCCGCCGCCGGCCTCGACGGAGATTCGAACGGCCAGTGTCTCTCCAGGCGCCGAACCGGGGAAAAAGGTTGGCGAGCAACAGGTCGACCAGATCGTCCACTCCCTGGGCAAGATGTTCGATTACTCCATCGAAACCCAGATGGTGGTGCGCGGTGCGACGCAGATTTCCGGGTCCGCCAACACCTTGCTCAAGGGTCAATAACCGTATGCCAAGCCCAAACCGCGCCCTGCGCCTGCTGCTGATCGGCCTGCTCGCCTGCCTGTTGCAAGCGTGCAACACCGACCTCTACACCAACCTCAGCGAACGTGACGCCAACGCCATGGTCGCGGTGCTGTTGCGCGGTGGCATTCCGGCAGAACGCAAGGCCCAGGACAACGGCCAACTCAAGGTGGTGGTCGATGAGTCACGCTTTGCCGAAGCCATGACCCTGCTCGACAACGCCGGCCTGCCGCAGCAGAGCTTCTCCAACATGGGCGAGGTGTTCAAGGGCAACGGCCTGGTGTCGTCCCCGGTGCAGGAGCGGGCGCAGATGATCTATGCGTTGAGCGAAGAACTGTCGCACTCGGTGTCGCAGATCGACGGCATCGTCGCCGCCCGTGTGCACGTGGTGCTGCCGGACAACGACTTGCTCAAGCGCGTGATCTCGCCGTCGTCGGCCTCGGTGCTGGTGCGCTACGACCCAGGCACTGACATCAATACGCTGATCCCGCAGATCAAGACCCTGGTCGCCAACGGCATTTCCGGGCTGAGCTACGACGGTGTCTCAGTGACCGCCATCAAGGCCGCCGTCGCCATCAGCCAGAACCCGGCGCAACCGCGCCTGGCACGCTTCATGGGCCTGTGGCTGCTGGAAGACAACCTGGCACAGGCACGGCTGATGTTTGGTGCGTTGCTGTTGATCGCACTCGGTGCCCTGGGGGTGCTGGCGCGTCAGCAGTGGACGCGCCGTCAGTCCCAGGCGTTGTATGTGCTCAAGGAGGGTGAATGAGTCTGTTCGAGCGTTGGCAGGGGCTTGTCGCCGAACCCTTGCAGTTCGTGCGCGGGTCCAGCCTGGTCGGATGTTTTGCCGATGACTTGCCGGAGGCGGTGTTGCAGGCGATGCAGGCTCAGCCGCGCTTCCGCCAGCGCCTGGAACAGCTGCTGGTCAGCCATTACCAATTGGCCCCCATGGATCAATTGACCACGCCCGTGGCGGCCGACTTGCCGGTGCTGTTGCTGTCGCCACTACAGTTTGCCCACTTGCCAAGGTTGTGCGGGGCGATCTGGCATGCGTCGACCCTGAGCCGGGAGATCCGTCGCGAGGTGGTCAATGAGTTGCGCGAAGGTCTCGGCGCAGAAGTCTTTGTTTCAGCCCTGGCCTTGCGCCAACTTGGCGGCGCGGCGGATCTGCTGCGTGAACCCGGCGAGTTGATCGAGGCCATCGACCGCGACGGCCAGGGCTGTGTCGCCGCGTGGCTGCATGCCCAGCATGCCGACTGGCAAGGCTGGCTGCGTTTGCGGTTTGCCTTCCCCCAGGGCCATGGCGCCCGGGTGCCCCGTGACCTGGAAATCGTCCAGGCCGCTGCCGCGTGCCTGCTGGCCGAGGAGATTACGCCATGAGTGAATTGCCGAGTCGTCCCACCGCCCGCATCCTGCGCGCCGAAGACGCCGCGTTGTGGAGCGACGGTTTTGCCTTCCTGCAGGCGGCCAAGGCAGAGGCCGAACAGATCAAGACCGACAGCGAGCAATGGCTGAGCAGCGCCCGCGCCGAAGGTTTTGAAAGCGCCCGGCAAGCCGGCGCCGAACAGGTGGCGCAACTGCTGCTGCAGACCCAGTCCCAGGTGCAGCACTACTTGAGCAGCCTGGAAGCGTCCCTGGCCGACCTGGCCCTGGGCATCGTGCGCGAAGTGCTGGGTGAACTGGACAATGCCGACCGCGTGGTGCGCAGTACCCGTCAGGCCTTGAGCGCGTTCCGCCAGGACCAGGCGTTGACTCTGTGGGTGCCGCCGGCGGAAGTCGATGCGTTGCGCCAGCGTCTCACGCTGGAAGGGCTGGCGATTGCGGTGGATGCAGATGAACAGTTGCACGCCGGCCAGGCACGCCTGAACAGCCCGGCCGGTTCGGTGGAGTTGGGGCTCGAAGCCCAATTGCAAAACCTGCGGCGCAGCCTGTTGCCTTTCGCCGAAGAGGGCGTGGCATGAACCTGGACCAGTTGCTGCCACGCCTTTCCGGGCGCCTGGCCCAGGCCCGCCTGCGACCCATGCACGGCACGGTGTTGAGCATTCGCGGTGTGCTGCTGCGTGCCAGTGTCGCCGGGGCGAGCATCGGCGAGCTGTGCCAACTGCGCGACCCCGGCAGCGCCCGCAGCCTGAGTGCCGAGGTGATCGGCTTTGACGGTGACGAGGCGATCCTGTCGCCGATTGGCTCCATGGAGGGGCTGTCCACCCGCACCCAAATCACTGCCACTGGCGAGACCCTTGGCGTGGCGGTCGGTGATGCGCAACTGGGCCGAGTGATCAGCCCCATGGGCGATTTCCTCGACGGCGACGGACTGCCACCGACCGTGGCCTTGCAGCATTACCCGCTGCACGCCGAACCCCCAGCACCGTTTTCCCGGCAATTGATCGTGCGCTCGATGGCGCTGGGCATTCGCTCCATCGATGGCCTGCTGACCCTGGCCCAGGGCCAGCGCATGGGGATCTTCGGTGAACCTGGCGTGGGCAAGTCGTCGTTGCTTGCCAGCATCATTCGCAACAGTGAAGCGGATGTGATCGTGATCGGCCTGATCGGCGAGCGGGGCAGGGAAGTGCGCGAGCTGCTGGATGTGCAACTCGACGCCCAGGCCCGTGCGCGTGCGGTGGCGGTGGTCGCCACCTCGGATCGGCCGGCCGCCGAACGGGTGCGTGCGGCGTTTGTCGCCACCACCCTGGCCGAATACCACCGCGACCAAGGCCGCAACGTGTTGCTGTTGATGGACAGCCTGACCCGCTTCGCCCGTGCCCAGCGCGAGATCGGCCTGGCCGTGGGCGAACCGCCGACCCGACGCGGTTATCCGCCTTCGTTTTTCTCGGCCTTGCCGCGCCTGCTGGAACGCGCGGGGCCCGGTCCCACCGGCAGCATCACTGCGCTGTATACGGTGCTCACCGAGGGCGATGCCGCCAGTGATCCGGTGGCCGAGGAAGCCCGTTCGATCCTTGACGGGCATATCGCCCTGAGCGCCGAACTGGCCCAGCGCAACTACTTCCCGGCGGTGGATGTCTTGCGCAGCCGCAGCCGTTTGATGGAGCAGGTTGCCGGTGAGGAACACAAACACCTGGCGATGCGCATCCGCGAACTGATGGCGCGTTATGGCGAGATCGAAATGCTGATCCGTGTCGGCGAATACTCCGCCGGCAGCGACCCCCTGGCCGACGAAGCGATCAACCGCCACGCGGCCATCGAAGCCTTCTTGCGTCAGAACGCTGATGAACCGAGCAGTCTGGAGCAGACCCTGATCCGCATGCGGCAGGTGTTGGCATGAAGTTGGATGCATATGCTGGTTTTTGTAGGAGCTGGCTTGCCGGCGATGGCGGTCTATGGGGGGACATATCCATTGCTGCGGTAACGGCGACTTATGGTTCCGCTCTTACAGCGGGTCACTTTTGGAAGGACCCAAAAGTAACCAAAAGGTCCTCGCCCCACCACTCGGTGCCTCGCTTAGGCTCGGCATGCCCTCACTCCGGCTTGAATCCGTGGGCCGCCGCCACGCGCCATCCATGGCGCGGGGCGGCTAACCCGGCGTCCTGCCGGGTTACCCACGGATTCAAGCCTGCGTTCGGCCAGCGTGGTTTTACGGGGCGCCTCAGATCAACAGCAAGATCAAAGGCAAGAGCAAGAGCAAGAGCAAGATCAAGAGCGGCTCGCTTCGCATCGTGGGTACGTGTAGGAGCTGGCTTGCCGGCGATGGCGGTGGGGCAGTCAGCGACGTCTGTGATGGGTAGACCGTCATCGCCGGCAAGCCAGCTCCCACATTGGATCTTCATGGGTTCCTCGATGTGTTTTGGCATGAAAATGGAGACAACCGAATGAAAACCGAACAACTGCGCACCCTGCAATCCTTGCGGGTCTTGCGTGAGCAAAGGGCCGCGAGCCAACTGGCTGCGCAGCAACAGCGCTGCGAGCACACCCACGGCGTGTTGACCGACGCCAAGGAGCAATTGCGCCTGCACCGCGAAGCCATCGCCGAGGAGGCACGCCAGGTGTATGCCTCGCTGATCGAAGGCTTGTCGGTGGCCAGTTGGCAGGCCGCCCAGGACCGTTTGCGCGGCCTGTCGGATGACCAGCAGCAACTGGAAAACGACGTCACCCACGTGTCCACCACCTTGCAAAGCCAGGAGCGCGAGCGCGATCTTTTCCGTCAGGAACGCCTGAGCCGCCAGCGTCAGTCCGACGCCTGGCAAAGCCTGCTGGAAGGCCGCGAAAGCGATGAGCGCCGCCTTGGCGAACTGCGTGATGAAGGCACCGGCACATGATCGCAGCCCTTGCCGACCCACTGTCGCCGTGGCTGACCCACTACGACCCGGCGTTGCTGGCCCTGCATAACCAGTTGCACCGCCGCCGCCGCCCCTGGCAAGGCCGTTGCGCCGGGCAGGAACTGCGTGTGAGCTGGGCCGCTGAGCCCCAAGCCCTGGCTGCACCGCGTGACGTGCTGCTGGTGCTCGGCCGCGCCCCGGTACGCCTGCGTTTGTCAGCGGCTGCGCTGGAGCAACTGTTGTTGCCGCTGGGGTTGCCGTTCGATGTGCAGCACCTGCCCGCGTTGCCGCGTTCCTTATTGCTGGAACTGGCGGTGCTCGACCTGATCGAGACCCTGGAGCCGTTGCTCGGTCATCCGGTGCAACTGCTCGAAACCAGCGAGGGCGAGAACGTATTTGCCGTGCAGATGGCGCTGGAGCTGACCTTCGGCAACCAGCCTGCGGTGAGCGCCCAACTCGATCTGAGCGAAAGCGCCGCCGTGTGGGTGGCGCAGTTGCTGGCGCAATACGGCCGGGTCGAACCTGACCCGTTGCCAGCCCTGCACCAGACCCTGACGGTGGTGGCGGGGCGGCAGTGGCTGAGCCTCGGCGAACTGCACAGCTTGCGTCCCGGCGATGTGCTGATGCTGGAACAAGGCCCCGGCCTGCTGCTCGACCTCGACGGCCGGATGCAAGCCCGCTGCCAATACCAGGGCGAAGTCCTGCGCCTGCAGGAAGCCTTGAAAGCCCCCTTTCTGGAACCGGAGAACACCATGACCGATGTTGATGCCGCCACGGCGCTGGATGACTTGCCGTTGAAACTGGTATGCCAGGTGGGCAGCCTGGAACTGACCCTGGCGCAATTGCGCGAGCTGGGCGCAGGCAGCCTGTTGCAGCTCAACACGCCGGGCGTGGACAGCGTCGACCTGCTGGTCAACGGCCGCCGCGTCGGCCAGGGCCAACTGGTGAAAATCGGTGACGGCCTGGGCGTGCGCCTGCTGAGTTTCGCCACCCCATGACCGGTTATCAGCCGAACCTGATCGAGATCATCCTGGTCGTTGCCACGATCGGGCTGATCCCGTTGGCGGTGGTGACGCTTACCGGTTTCATGAAGATCTCGGTGGTGCTGTTCCTGATCCGCAACGCCCTCGGCGTGCAACAGACCCCACCTAACCTGGTGCTGTACGGCATTGCGCTGATCCTCTCGGTGTACGTGACCACGCCGCTGATTGGCGACATGTACCGGCAGGTGGAGGGCCGCGACCTCAACATCGAGCATGTGGAGCAACTCAAGGACCTGGGTGATGCCTTGCGTCCGCCGTTGCAGGCCCATCTCTCGCGGTTCGCGAATGAATCCGAGCGCGGCTTTTTCGTGCAGGCCACCGAGACCATCTGGTCGCCGGAGGCGCGTGCCGATCTGCGTGACGATGACCTGGTGGTGCTGATTCCGGCGTTTGTCAGCTCGGAGCTGACCCGTGCGTTCGAGATCGGCTTTTTGCTCTATATCCCGTTCCTGGTGGTGGACCTGCTGGTGTCCAACGTGCTGATGGCCATGGGCATGTCGATGGTCTCGCCGAACCTGATATCCATACCGCTGAAGATCTTTTTATTCGTGTCCCTGAGCGGCTGGTCGCGCCTGATGCACGGTTTGATTCTGAGTTACGGCTGACCCTTGTAGGCGCCGGCTTGCCGGCGATGAGGCCCTTGAGAACACTGCAATACTCAAGGCCGCCATCGCCGGCAAGCCGGCTCCTGCAGGGGGGCAGAGAGAGGGTGGGTGATGGGCCAGGATGTGTTTTTATCGTTGATGAAACAGGCACTGATGACGGTGTTGATGCTCTCCGCGCCGGCGCTGGGGGTGGCGATTATCGTGGGGTTGAGCGTGGGGCTGTTCCAGGCGCTGACGCAGATCCAGGACCAGACCCTGCCCCAGGTGGTGAAGCTGGTGGCGGTGTTGCTGACCATCGTGTTCCTGGGGCCGGTACTCGCCGGGCAAGTGGCGGAACTCGGCGGCCAAGTGCTGGATAACTTCCCGATGTGGACGCGCTGACCACCCATGGATGCCAGCCTGACCGCGCAGTTCCTGGAAGTCGCCTACCCGGTGATCAGCTCCGCCTCGCTCGCCGCCTGCCGCGCCATGGGCGTGGTGGTGATCACCCCGGCGTTCAACCGCCTGGGCCTCACCGGGATGATTCGCGGCTGCGTGGCCGTGGCGATTTCCATCCCGATGTTCTTCCCGGTGTTCGAAGCGCTGACGTCGATGCCGGAGCATGGCAGCGTGTTTATCGCCGGGTTGCTGATCAAGGAATTCCTGATCGGCATCCTCATCGGCCTGTTGTTCGGTATTCCGTTCTGGGCGGCCGAGGTGGCGGGGGAGTTGATCGACCTGCAACGCGGCTCGACCATGGCGCAACTGGTGGACCCGTTGTCGTCCGGGGAGTCCAGCGTAATGGCGACCTTGCTCACGGTGATGCTGATCACGCTGTTCTTCATGTCCGGCGGGTTCATCCTGATGGTCGACGGTTATTACCACAGCTACCAGCTCTGGCCGGTGACCTCGTTTACGCCGGTCTTCGCCAGCTCGGCGTTGCTGGCGGTGTTGTCGATCCTCGACCAGATCATGCGCGTCGGCGTGCTGATGGTGTCGCCGTTGCTGATCGCGTTGCTGGTCACCGACCTGATGCTCGCCTACCTCTCGCGCATGGCGCCGAACCTGCACATCTTCGACCTGTCGTTGCCGGTGAAGAACCTGTTTTTCACGATCCTGATGGTGATCTACATCGGCTTCCTGATCCCGTTGATGCTCGACCAACTGGCGGAGTTTCGCGGCACCGTCGAACTGCTCAAGACCCTGGCAGGCATGGAGTAGCCCATGGCCGATACCAGCGAAGAGAAATCCCAGCCGGCCACGGACAAGAAACTCCAGGACGCGCGCAAGAAAGGCCAGGTTGCCAAGAGCCAGGACCTGGTGTCGGGCATGGTCATCCTGTTCTGTACGCTGTGCATCTCGATCCTCGCGCCGCGGGCCAAGGCCCAGGTCACGGCGCTGATCGACCTCACTGCGCAGATCTATATCGAACCCTTCGCGACGGTGTGGCCCAGGGTGCTCGACCACGCCGAACAGCTGGTGATCGGCATCACCCTGCCGGTGATGGCGGTGACTACAGGCGTGGTGATCCTGACCAATATCATCACCATGCGCGGCTTTGTGTTCTCGGTGGACCCGATCAAACCCGAGTTCAAGCGCATCAACCCGGCAGAGGGCATGAAGAAGATCTTCGCCCTGCGCAACCTGGTGGAGTTCATCAAGGGACTGATCAAGGTGCATGTGCTGGCGATCGCGTTCTACGTGGTGGGCAAGCATGCGCTGCAGGCATTGATGGAATCGTCGCGTTGCGGCGCCGAGTGCATGGAATCGACGTTCTTCCTGGTGCTCAAGCCGCTGGTGTTCACCGTGCTCTGCGCGTTCATTGTGGTGGGCGCGGTGGACGTGATGATGCAGCGCTGGCTGTTCGGTCGCGACATGAAGATGACCCGCAGCGAAACCAAGCGCGAACGCAAGGACATCGACGGCGACCCGCTGATCAAGAGCGAGCGCCGGCGCCAGCGCAACGAAATGCAGGCGCTGGCCACCAAACTGGGCTTGAACCGCGCCTCGATGATGATCGGCACCACCGATGGCTGGGTAATTGGCGTGCGCTATGTGCGCGGGGAAACACCGGTGCCGGTGATCGTCTGCCGGGCATCGCCGGAGGAAGCACTGTTGATGTTGCAGGAGGCGTATGACCTGGGCATTCCGCATGCACCGGACAAGGCTCTGGCGGCCGACATCGCCAGGAAAACCGTGCCCGGAGACCCGGTGCCGGACGCCTCGTTCCAGGCCGTGGCGGATTGGTTGGTGGCGGCACGATTGATTTAGGCGGCGTGCGTACTACGCTTGTATAGCGCGTTGGTACGGAGGGAGTATCTGCTCAGCAGGAGCTGAAGGTGTATCTGTCACGGGCGATGGACGCAAGCGGCAACCCGACGGGTGTCGCTGCACTTATCCAATTTTCCGAGGAGTTTCGACATGACAGATCAACACCGTGAATTGATCCAGGAGTGGGCCGACAGCTGGTCTACCCCCGACAAGGCACGATTTCTCGCGATTTTTTCAGAGGCTACTGTCTATGAGGACAAGGCCGCGGGGCAAATCATGCGAGGACGGCACGAGCTGGGTAACTTCTTCGACCTGATCAGAAAGGCCTTGCCCGATTTCAAGGTCATCAGTGATTTGATCAGCCTTGGCGAGCCTGGCGGGACGATCCAGTGGCATATGACGGGAACCCATGAGGGCGAGCTGTTCGGCCATGGCCCCTCGCACAAGACCATCAATGTCGATGGCTGCTGCGTGATCAGGATCGAGGGCGGTGAAATCGTGAAGAGCACCGATTACTACGATATGAAAACGTTGTACCGGCAGTTGGGTTTTGACAGGAACTGATGGTTCCCCAAACCGGGCCCCGTCTATCAGGTTTCAGGGCTTGTCTACATCGTGGTATTCACCACCGTAACCGTCGCCGACCCGCCAGATAATGTCGTGGTTGTCATTGGTCCATTCCGACGGTTTCAGCGAATACTTATAGTCCTCTGAATTGCGATTGTTCCCGTCGCCAATGTAGTCCGGGTGATCACGCCGGTGATCGCCACCGCGAATACTCGAGCGGGCATCCCATTCTTCCTTGCGGAAATCAAAGATGCTCTGGTCCTGCGGCGCATCGCGCTGGCCCCAGTCGGACAGGTAGGTTTGCAGCCACACATAGGCTTCATCACCGTTCGGCTTGAGCAACCCATCCTGCTTGAAGTCCTGGATCTGGTCCCAGTTCTGCATCGAGATCTTGTGCAGCTTGTGTGACTGCACGGTGCTGAGGATTGCGCCGACGAACGACAGCGCCCCGGAGATCAGGAACCCCACGGGCCCCAGGAACGGAATGATGCGACCGGTGACACCGAGGGTGGTGAGCACGCCGCCACCTGCCGCCACCAGGCTGCTGACACCACCGGCCATGGACAGCGAGCCGGAGGCGATTTTCACCGGATCCTTTTCGCGCACGCCATCACGCAGGGTAAAGGCCGCCTGGACCACGCTGATCACACCGCCGGCCACGTCGGTGGCCATGCCGATCACCTTGATCGCGCTGCTGGCGAACTTGGCGCCAAAGCCCGCGCCGGCTACGCCACCACGGCTGGCGATACCTTTTTCGATGCCTTCCTGGACCTTCTTCGCGCCTTCATCGCTCCAGCCGCCGCTGTTGAGCACTTTGCCCACGTCCTTGCCGTCGTCCATGGCCTGGTCGACGATCTCGAAGTACTTCTTCTGCACCGCCTCGGCGTCCTTGGGCAGGGCGTGGTAACCCTCGCCGGGCTTGGCCCACAGGTCGGGCAGGGAGCGATCGAAGCCCATCAACTGGTAAGCGTTGGTGCCCCGCAGCTTGTCGTAGACCTTGAGGCCCAGGGTCGCGAAGTGTGAGCCGGTGCCAAGGAAGCCCAGGAAGTCGTTGGCAATCCCCAGGCGCTTCATCGGCGTGTCCGCCAATTTGCCGCCCTGGCCCGCCAGTTGGTAGACGATCCGGCCCATGCCGATGGCGCCGCCCACAGACCCCAGCACGCCGTTGTCCTTGAGGAAGGTCAGGTTCTTCACGAAGGCACTGCGGTTCTCGTCGCTGAGGCTCGGCATGATCTCCTTGCTCACTGCGTGTTCGATGTCGCTGAAGCTGATCACGCCGTTTTTCTGCCAGGTGTCACCCAGGGAAATCATCGCCTTGCCGAAGTCGGCGGCGGCGCCTTTGTCCTTGAGCAACTGGTCGACGAACTTGGAATACACCCCCAGCGCCTGGCGTGGCAGGCCATCGGCGCCGCCCTTGAGCATGGAGAGGATCGCCAGGGTGTTGTCGGTGGTCGCCAGGGCGGTGTTGTCGTCGCTGATCTTGCTCGGGTCGTCCATCATTTTTTCGACGGCATCGGTGTAGCCGTCGATCTGCAGGTTTTGCAGGAAATTGTCAGCCTTGGCCGGGTCGATGTCGGCGAGGGCGGTGTAGGCGGTCTGGATTTCCTGGGTGGCCAGCTCGGTCTTGCCGTCGTCCTGCAGGGCCTTGATGTACTGGGTGAAATGCTCCGAGGAGGTACTGTCGACCAGTTTCTGGCGGACCTCGTCGACCTTGGCCTGGCCGCCGTCGACCTTGCCCAGGGCTGCGTCGTGATTGGCCTTGATATCCGCCTGGATGGTCGAGTCGCCGAGCAGTTCGCCGATGGTCTTGTCGATGGACTTGGTGTCGAAGATGTTGTCGCGCACATCCCGCGAGGTCACGTCGATGGGCGTGGTGGCGATGCCCTGGTTGCCGAAGCCGTGCTCGGGGATGATCGACATGCCGTTGTCGGCCATGCTCTTGGCTTCCACCGCGCGCAGGAACTTGGCGCGCGGGTCGTCCTTGCCAATGCTGCCGTCCTTGACCCCGGCGCGATAGCTGTCCACCAGGGTTTTCATCGACAGGTCCTGCACCGACAACGAGTTGCCGCTTTCATCCTTTTCGGTGGTGGCCAGGCTGTCGACGGACACGTCCTTGAGCGGCGGCAGGCCGTTGTCGGCGCGCAGCTTGTCGACGTCGGTGGTTTGCTGGGCGATGTCGGTGCGGTAGCCCGAGATCTGCTCGAACATCTGCGGGTTGGTGTCTTCGCTGACGACGATTTTTTCCTCGGCACCGCCCGGCTTGTGCTGGGTAAAGGCGATCAGGCCGGGGCCGTAATCGCCCACGCCGCCGACGCTCATGATGTCTTCGGTGGACGCCAGGTAGGCGTCCGGCCCGGCCAGGCTGTAGCCATCGCCCTTGGCCTTCTCGATACCGGCCAGGGTCTGGCCCTTGGTGGTGTAGGCGGCGAAGGCTTGCGGGGTAATGTCCTTGGACACCACCAGCAATTTGCCGTCGGCCTGGTTGACCACCAGGATGCCATCCATGGGCGCATCGACCTTGCTGATATCGCCCAGTTTGAGGCTGGCTTCGTCCTTGCGCAGGAGTTCCTGGCCGGGCAGGGACTGGGCGTTCTTGATGTAGTCGAAGGCCTGGGAGCCTTCGCTTTTGTGCACGGCATGCAGGAAGTTGTAGAGGCTGCTGCCGGCATTGGGGTTGGGGTTGCTCAAGTCCGCGCCCGGCTGCGGCAGGGCGGCCTCGGACTGGCTGATCATGTATTTCTTGCCTTGGTGCTCGAACAGGATCACCCCGGACTTGGGGTCTTCGGACACGACTTTGAGCTGGCTGAAGTCCAGGTCGCCGGGCAGGCTGGTGACAGCTTCGTAACCCTTGGCCTTGCCGTCGTTGAGCGCTTCCTTGGTCACGCCGGCGCTGTTGTAGCTGGCAAAGGCCTGGGGCGTCAGTGTTTCGGAAATCACCAGGGTCTGGCCGTTTTCCAGGGTGACTTTGACCACACCGTCCTTGGCTTCGCCCACCGACTTGATATTGGCCAGGCGCACGGTCGGGTCGTCTTCGCGCAAAAGCTGTTGATCGGGGTTGCCCAGGGCTTCGCGGATTTCCTTGCCGGCCGGTGTGCCCTGGGTTTCGGCCAGGGTGTGCAACAGGTCGTAGAGCGGTGTGCCCTCATCCGGCCCACCTTGGTTGACCGGTGCCACGGCATGGCCGAAATGCAGCCCCTTGAGCAGGTCGAAGCCTTCCTGGACGTTCTCGGCGCCTTCGCGGGTGATTTTGAATTTACTGCCGTCCTGCTCGAAGTAGATGACCCCGGCGTCCTTGTCTTCGGACACCACCTTGAGCTTGTCGATATCCAGCTTGGCGGGCAGGGCGGTGACTTCCTTGTAGTCGTCCGGCTTGAGCTGTTTGTCGCCGGCCCCGGTGGCGGCCAGGGTCTTTGCCTTGTTCAGCGCCGCATCAAAAATGCGTTCCGGCGCACGGGTTTCACTGACGCGGGGAGAGACGGCTTTCTCGGGTCGGTTGATCATTCTTCAGTCCATGTGAGTGGGGGCGCACGAGGACTCGATACTAGGCGTTGGCGCGGGGTGAAAAGGCGGTTTTTGGCAACAACGCACAAGCTTTCACAGCTGTGAAATAACCTTGTCATTTGCAGCAAGTAGCGACAATTTTCCTGTGGTGAGCAGCCCGGTTGTTATGAACGGGTTGCTGTAGTGAGCGGGCTTGCCCCGCGCTGGGCTGCGAAGCGGCCCTAAAACGGCCAACCGAATTCTGGCTGGAAGAAC
>NZ_JFCA01000014.1 GCF_000612585.1 Pseudomonas sp. CHM02 | reverse complement strand
AAGATCAAAATCAAAAGCAAAAGCACAGCGGCCTGACAGCCGGCTTGAGTGGTGTGAAGCAAAGGCAAAGGCAAACGTGGTTCATTGTAGGAACCGTCTTGCCGGCGATGGTCGTTAACGATGACGTGGGGTGTCTGGATGAACGCGGCGCTCTCACGTTTTTCGCCGGCAAGCCGGCTCCTACAAGTCCGCGTATCCACGATGCGAAGCGAGTCGCTCTTGATCTTGATCTGAGGCGCCCCGTCAAACACGCTGGCCGAACGCAGGCTTGGATCCGTGGGTAACCCGGCAGGACGCCGGGTTAGCCGCGCTGGGCCAAGGATGGCCCATCGCGGCGGCCCACGCTCCAAAGCCGGAGTGAGGGCACACCGAGCCTAGGCGAGGTGCCGAGTGTTGGGGCGAAGGCCTTTTGCTTACTTTTGGGCCTTTCCAAAAGTGAGCCGCTGTAAGAGCGGAACCCTAAGTGGCCGTCACCGCAGCAACGGATATGCACTCAAAACCCAATCAACTCTTGTGAAGCTTACTCATCAACTGCGCCTCAGCCTGCGTCAACCCACACGACTGCGTCAGCTCATCCACCGTAGCCCCCATCCCCACCAACTTCGCCGCCTGCGCAAACGAAAGGCTCGACGGATCCCGCTGCTCAATCTGCGCAAGCTTGTCGGGCAACGGCGCAAGAATCGCGCGCAGTTCATGCACCTCATCCCCCACCTTCACCGCACTCTGCTGGTAATGATCAACGCGCTTGACCAACTCAAGGATGCGCCGGTCACGCACGGCATCACGCTCTGCCTGCTGCAGCAACCATTCGCGCTGCTGGCGCACATAGCGCAGCAGAAATGCCAGGGTCCCGGCCCACAACAGGGCCAGGACAATCACCGCGGCCTCAAGGAACAATCAGATGCTCTCCAGTTCCGACCATTCTTCTTCACTCATCATCTTGTCCAGCTCAACCAGAATCAGCAGTTCGCCGTTCTTGTTGCACACGCCCTGGATGAACTTGGCGGATTCTTCGTTACCCACGTTCGGCGCGGTTTCCACTTCCGATTGGCGCAGGTAGACCACTTCCGCCACGCTGTCGACCATGATCCCAACCACTTGCTTGTCGGCTTCGATGATAACGATACGGGTGTTGTCGTTGACTTCAGTCGGTACCAGGCCGAAACGCTGGCGGGTGTCGATCACCGTTACCACGTTGCCGCGCAGGTTGATGATGCCCAGCACGTAGCTTGGCGCACCCGGTACCGGGGCGATTTCGGTGTAGCGCAGCACTTCCTGCACGCGCATCACGTTAATGCCATAGGACTCGTTGTCCAGTTTGAAGGTAACCCATTGCAGGATCGGATCATCCAAACCTTGTGCGGACGCTGACTTATTCATACCCCTGACCCCTTCAAATGCCGTTTACGCGGCGTGTGTGCTTCGCTGACCGCATTCGCATACGGCCCTTATTGTTCAATCAACTGCGTTTGGTGACCGGCATCGCCTTGACCGCACCACTGGCGATCAATTCGGCCAGTTCGGCGACATCAAGCAACGCGCACATGTGTTCGATCACGGTGCCCGCCAGCCAAGGCCGCTGGCCCCGGTGGCTGCGCCATTTGATTTCGTTCGGGTCCAGGCGCAGCGAGCGGCTGACCTGATGCACCGCCAGCCCCCATTCGTAGCCCTGCACCGAGATCACGTATTGCAAACCCTGGCGGAAGTCGTCGCGATAGCGATCGGGCATCACCCAACGCGCGGTATCGAGCACTTTGAGGTTGCCGGCCTGGCTGGGCAGGATGCCGAGGAACCACTCCGGTTGCCCGAACAGTGGCGTCAACTCCTGGCCTTCCAGGGAGTAGATCGAGCCCAGGCACACCAGCGGCACCGCCAGGGTCAACCCGGCAACGTCGAACAGCAGGCACTCGAACGGCTCGGCAGCCCAGCTCGGGCGGCCATCGCCAGTGACCGGCGGCGGCGTGATGCTCGGTGGCAGGTGCACTTCCACCACCGGCTCGACCACTGCGGGCGCAACCACCACCGGCGCAATCGGCACGACGACCGGCGCAACCTGCGCGTCGCGGGCCTGTTCTTCCAGTACGGCCAGCTGGAATTCGTCCAGCATGCTTTGCGGCTCTACAGCAGGTTCCAGCACCAGGATCGGTTCCGGCAGTTCTTCTGCGGTCGCATCCTGCAGCAGGGCATCCAGGTAGGATTCCAGTGCCAGTTGCGGCCGGGTCTTGAGTTCTACGGGACGGTTCATCACGCCACCTGCGCCACAAGCTGCTGCGACAGCAGGTGCTTGAGCAACGCGCGGTAGGCCAGTACGCCGCGGCTTTTCGAGTCGAACTGCGACGGCGCCAGGCCGGCGCGGCTGGCGTCACGCAAGCGCGTGTCCACCGGGATGTAGCCATTCCAGATAGTGTCCGGGTAGGCATCGCGCAACACGCGCAGGGTGCCCATGGAAGCCTGGGTACGGCGGTCGAACAGGGTCGGCACGATGCTGAACGGCAGCGCCTGTTTGCGCGAGCGGTTGATCATCGCCAAGGTGCTGACCATACGTTCCAGGCCTTTGACCGCCAGGTGTTCGGTCTGCACCGGAATCACCAGCTGTTGGCTGGCCGCCAAGGCGTTGACCATCAACACGCCCAGCAACGGCGGGCTGTCGATGATTGCGTAGTCGAAGTCCTGCCACAACTGCGCCAGGGTCTTGGCGATCACCAGGCCCAGACCGCTCTGCCCTGGCGACTGGCGCTCAAGGGTGGCCAGGGCGGTGCTGGACGGCAACAGGGAAATGCTGTCGTTACTGGTCGGCAGCAACAGTTGCCCAGGCAAATCGGCCGGCACGCTGCCCTTGTGCAGGAACAGGTCGTAGTTGCTGTGTTCCAGCGCATCCGGGTCGTAGCCGAAATAGCTGGTCATGGAGCCGTGAGGGTCCAGGTCCACCACGACCACACGCTTGCCCGCCTCCGCCAGCAAGCCGGCTAAGGCGATGGAGGTGGTGGTCTTGCCGACTCCACCTTTTTGATTGGCAACTGCCCAGACTCTCATTCGGTTGGTTCCTCCCGGCAGGCACAGGCGCGACCGAGACATTGCATAGGGTTATTGAGCCGGCGACGGAGAATTGACGGCGCTCTGACGAACCGGCGGTTTTACAAGGGGCGGTGCAGTTTGTGTGCCAGCCCGCTTCAAGGCCGCATCCGGTGTTGCATTGGCGGTGCCGGTACCGGTCAGGCTGCGGCGCACATCCAGGTTGCGCGACACCACCAGCACCACCCGGCGGTTGCGCGCGCGGCCCTCCGCCGTGGCGTTATTGGCCACCGGCTGGAACTCGCCATAGCCCACGGACGCCAGGCGGCCCGGGTTAACGCCCTGCATCGCGAGCATGCGCACGATGCTCGCGGCACGTGCCGACGACAGCTCCCAGTTGGTCGGGTACTGCGCGGTAGCGATCGGGAAATTGTCGGTAAAGCCTTCAACGTGGATCGGGTTTTCAAACGGTTTGAGGATCGCCGCCACCTTGTCGATGATGGTGAACGCCTGGTCACTCGGCATCGCATCGGCACTGGCGAACAACAGGCTGGAATTGAGTTCGATCTCGACCCACAACTCGTTGCCACGCACGGTCATCTGGTTGGAGCTGATCAAATCGCCAAACGCGGCACTGATGTCGTCGGCGATGCTTTTCAGCGGGTCGCTGGTGCCGCCCACGCCGGCAGCGGTTTCATCGCTGTCGTTGACCAGCGGCTTGGCCGGGGTCACGGTCTTGGGGCGTTCTTCACCGATGGGGATCGGCTTGAGCGCACGGTCAGCGTCGTTGAACACGCCGATCAGCGCCTGGGAAATGACTTTGTACTTGCCTTCGTTGATCGACGAGATGGAGTACATCACCACGAAAAATGCGAACAGCAAGGTGATGAAATCCGCATAGGACACCAGCCACCGTTCGTGGTTGACGTGTTCTTCAGGCTCGCGACGGCGACGGCTCACAGGCAGTACCCCCTGCAACACAAATCTCCTGTAGGAGCCGGCTTGCCGGCGAAAAACCGGAGAGCGCCGCGGGGCATCAGGCAACCCGCGTTATCGTTGGCGATTTTCGCCGGCAAGCCGGCTCCTACAGGGTGCATGTTCATCAATCCATGAAGCCCTGGAGCTTCAATTCGATGGAGCGCGGGTTCTCGCCCTCGGCAATCGACAGGATGCCTTCGAGCAACATTTCGCGATAACGCGACTGGCGCAGGGCGATCGACTTGAGCTTGCTCGCCACCGGCAACAGCACCAGGTTGGCACTGGCCACACCGTAGATGGTGGCGACGAACGCCACGGCAATCCCGCTGCCCAACTGGGAAGGGTCGGCGAGGTTGCCCATCACGTGGATCAGGCCCATCACCGCACCGATGATGCCGATGGTCGGCGCATAGCCGCCCATGCTCTCAAAGACTTTGGCGGCATTGATGTCGCGGCTTTCCTGGGTGTAGAAATCCACCTCGAGGATGCTGCGGATCGCTTCCGGCTCGGCGCCGTCCACCAGCAATTGCAGGCCTTTGCGCGCGTAGCTGTCGGGCTCGGCATCGGCCACGCCTTCCAGGCCCAGCAGGCCTTCCTTGCGGGCGGTGAGGCTCCAGTTGACCACACGGTCGATGCCGCCGGGCAGGTCCACGCGGGGCGGGAAAATGATCCACACCAGGATCTGCATGGCACGCTTGAACGAGCTCAAGGGCGACTGCAGCAAGGCCGCCCCCACCGTGCCGCCGATCACGATCAGCGCCGCCGGGCCGTTGGCCAGCGCGCCGAGGTGACCGCCTTCGAGGTAGTTGCCGCCAATGATCGCGACAAACGCCATGATGATACCGATCAGGCTCAAGACATCCATCAGAGGCAGGCCTCCACCAGATGCTTGCCAATGTCGTCCAGGCTATAGACGGCATCGGCCAGGTCTGCCTTGACGATGGCCATGGGCATGCCATAGATCACGCAGCTGGCTTCGTCCTGGGCCCAGATGGCGCTGCCGCCCTGCTTGAGCAGGCGCGCACCTTCACGGCCGTCGGCGCCCATGCCGGTGAGGACCACCGCCAGAACTTTGTCACCGTAGGACTTGGCTGCCGAACCGAAGGTGATATCCACGCACGGCTTGTAGTTCAGGCGCTCATCGCCCGGCAGGATTTTGATCGCGCCACGGCCATCCACCATCATTTGCTTGCCTCCCGGCGCCAGCAGTGCCAGGCCAGGACGCAGGATGTCGCCATCCTCGGCTTCCTTGACGCTGATGCGGCACAGCTTGTCCAGGCGCTCGGCGAACGCCTTGGTGAACGCGGCGGGCATGTGCTGGATCAACACGATCGGCGCCGGGAAGTTGGCCGGCAGTTGGGTCAATACGCGTTGCAGGGCGACCGGGCCGCCGGTGGACGTACCGATGGCGACCAGCTTGTAGGCCTTGCGCTTGGGCGCCGGCGAATGAGCAGCAGCGGGTGCAGCGGCACGCACAGGCGCAGGGGCCACGGGACGCGCGACCGGTGCAGGCGCTGGACGCCCGAACGAAGTGCTCGGTGCGGCTGCGGGAGCAGGTGTCGGCGCTGGCGCTGGCGTGCTGAACAGGCTGCGACGGTTACTGCGCGAAATGCTGTGCACCTTCTCGCACAGCATCTGCTTGACCTTCTCGGGGTTGCGCGAGATGTCTTCGAAATTCTTCGGCAGGAAGTCCACCGCGCCGGCGTCCAGCGCATCCAGGGTCACCCGGGCGCCTTCGTGGGTCAGCGAGGAGAACATCAACACCGGGGTCGGGCAGCGTTGCATGATGTGTCGAACTGCCGTGATGCCATCCATCATCGGCATCTCGTAGTCCATGGTGATCACGTCCGGTTTCAACGCAATGGCTTGATCAATCGCCTCTTTGCCGTTGGTGGCCGTGCCGACCACCTGGATCGTTGGATCGGCGGAAAGAATTTCCGAGACGCGGCGGCGGAAGAAACCCGAATCGTCCACCACCAGGACCTTGACTGCCATAAACACTCCGTTAGGCGGGGCGGGCAATACCGCCCTGCCCCACCAGAATCAAATACGCCGAGCGGCGTAACGCTTGAGCATGCTCGGAACATCGAGAATCAGTGCGATCCGACCGTCACCGGTGATGGTCGCACCCGACATGCCCGGGGTTCCCTGCAGCATTTTGCCCAAAGGCTTGATGACCACTTCTTCCTGGCCAACCAGTTGATCGACCACAAAGCCGATACGCTGGGTGCCCACGGAGAGAATCACCACATGGCCTTCGCGCTGCTCTTCATGCTTGGCAGATGCCACCAGCCAGCGCTTGAGGTAGAACAGTGGCAACGCCTTGTCGCGCACGATCACCACTTCCTGGCCGTCCACCACGTTGGTGCGCGACAGGTCGAGGTGGAAGATCTCGTTGACGTTGACCAGCGGGAAAGCGAACGCCTGGTTGCCCAGCATCACCATCAGGGTCGGCATGATCGCCAGGGTCAACGGCACCTTGATGACGATCTTCGAGCCCTGGCCCTTGGTCGAGTAGATATTGATCGAGCCGTTGAGCTGGCTGATCTTGGTCTTCACCACGTCCATGCCGACGCCACGGCCGGACACGTCGGAAATCTCGGTCTTGGTCGAGAAACCCGGGGCGAAGATCAGGTTGTAGCACTCGGTGTCGGTCAGGCGGTCGGCGGCGTCCTTGTCCATCACGCCACGCTTGACGGCGATATTGCGCAGAATGGTCGGGTCCATGCCCTTGCCGTCATCGGTGATCGACAGCAGGATGTGGTCGCCCTCTTGCTCGGCGGCCAGGATCACCTTGCCGTTGCGCGACTTGCCCGAGGCTTCGCGTTCTTCCGGGGTTTCCACGCCGTGGTCGACGGCGTTGCGCACCAAGTGGACCAGCGGGTCGGCCAGGGCCTCGACAAGGTTTTTGTCGAGGTCGGTCTCTTCACCCACCAATTCCAGGTTGATCTCTTTCTTCAGTTGACGCGCCAGGTCGCGAACCAGCCGCGGGAAGCGACCGAAGACTTTCTTGATCGGCTGCATCCGCGTTTTCATCACCGCGGTTTGCAGGTCGGCCGTGACCACGTCGAGGTTCGACACGGCTTTTTGCATGGCTTCATCGCCGCTGCTCAGGCCCAGGCGCACCAGGCGGTTACGCACCAGTACCAACTCGCCGACCATGTTCATGATGTCGTCCAGGCGCGCGGTATCGACCCGTACGGTGGTTTCCGCTTCACTGGCGGGCTTCTCGGCTACCGGCGCTGCGGCGGCACGTGCCGGAGCCGCGGCTGCAGCAGGTGCTGCGGCTGGGGCCGGTGCAGGCTTGGCCACCGGTGCTGGCGCTGCGGCCTTGGCGGCTGCCGGCGCAGCAGTCGCGACCGCTGCGGCCGGGGCCACTTCACTGAACTTGCCCTTGCCGTGCAACTCGTCCAGCAGGGATTCGAACTCGTGATCGGAGATCAGGCCATCGCCGGCAGGTGCTGCACTGGCGGCAGGCGCTGCAGCCGTGGCTGCGACCGCCGGCAAGGCATCGGCCGCGAAGGTGCCCTTGCCATGCAGTTGGTCGAGCAACGCTTCGAATTCATCGTCGGTAATATCGGTGCTGGCGCTGCCGCTGGCGGCAGGTGCCTCAGGCGCCGCGGCCGGTGCCACGGCGTCGGCCGCGAACTGGCCCTTGCCATGCAACTGGTCGAGCAGGGATTCGAACTCAGCGTCGGTAATGTCTTCGCTGGTCGGTGCGGCGACGGGCGCAGCCGGTGCTTCAGCCTCGGCTTTCACCGCACTGAGGGAGTTGAGCAGTTGTTCGAACTCGCTGTCCGTCACATCCGCTTCGGGCTCTGCCACCGGTTCCGGCGCAGCGTCAGCCACCGGCGCCGCCGACAAGTCGGCAGGCTCTGCGTAACGCGCCAGGGCGGCCAACAGCTCAGGTGTGGCGGCGGTGATCGGGGCACGTTCGCGGACTTCGCTGAACATGCCGTTGACCGCATCCAGTGCTTCGAGAATCACGTCCATCAACTCCGAGTCGACGTGCCGCTCACCCTTGCGCAGGATGTCGAACACGTTCTCGGCGATGTGGCAGCACTCCACCAGCTCATGGAGCTGGAGGAAGCCGGCGCCCCCTTTTACAGTGTGAAAACCGCGAAAAATTGCATTGAGCAGGTTCGCATCATCCGGGCGGCTTTCCAGCTCGACCAGTTGTTCGGACAGTTGCTCTAAAATTTCGCCGGCCTCTACAAGGAAATCCTGAAGGATTTCTTCATCGGCGCCGAAGCTCATGTGGGTGCTCCTTAGAAGCCTAAACTGGATAACAGGTCATCTACGTCATCCTGACCTGACACAACGTCTTCACGTTTATCGGCATGAATCTGCGGACCTTCACCCTTGGCGAGATGTTTTTGTGGATCTTTTTCCGAGAGGATCGCTTCGCGGTCATGTTCAATGCCGGCAAAACGGTCAACCTGGCCTGCCATAAGCACCAATTTGAGCAAGTTGCTTTCCACTTCGGTGACCAACTGGGTCACACGCTTGATCACCTGACCGGTGAGGTCCTGGTAATCCTGGGCGAGCAGAATGTCGTTGAGGTTGCTGGAAACCGTGCGGTTTTCCTGCTCGCTGCGCGACAAGAACCCTTCGACCCGACGGGCCAGTTCACGAAACTCTTCAGCCCCTACTTCACGGCGCATGAAGCGGCCCCAGTCAACGCTGAGGGCCTGGGCTTCGGTGGCCATGCCGTTGACCAGGGGCGTGGCGTTTTCCACCAGGTCCATGGTGCGGTTGGCCGCAGCCTCAGTCAGCCTGACCACGTAGGACAGGCGTTCGGTGGCATCGGTGATTTGCGAAATTTCTTCGGCCTGGGGCATGTGCGGGTCAATCTGGAAATTGACGATCGCACTGTGCAGCTCGCGCGTGAGCTTGCCCACTTCCTGATACAGGCCGCGGTCACGGGTCTGGTTGAGCTCATGGATTAACTGCACCGCGTCGCCGAACTGGCCTTTTTCCAGGCTGTCGACCAACTGGTGAGCATGCTTTTTCAGGGTCGACTCAAAGTCTCCCTGTGACGTTTCTTTATGCTCCATAGCTCCCCCGCGATGGCATTAGCCGTGGATGCGTTCGAAGATTTTTTCGATCTTCTCTTTCAAGGCCACTGCAGTGAATGGCTTGACCACGTAACCGTTGACCCCGGCTTGGGCGGCTTCGATGATCTGCTCACGCTTGGCTTCGGCGGTCACCATCAGCACAGGCAGGCTGCGCAGTTTTTCGTCAGCGCGCACGTGGCGCAGCAGGTCGATACCGGTCATGCCCGGCATGTTCCAGTCTGTTACCAGAAAGTCGATGCTCCCGCTGTTGAGGATCGGAATGGCTGTAATGCCGTCATCCGCCTCGACCGTGTTAGTGAACCCAAGGTCACGCAACAGGTTTTTTATGATCCGCCGCATCGTTGAGAAGTCATCAACGATGAGGATTTTCATGTTCTTGTCCAATTCGACCTCCAAGCAGTCTTAAACGCGCCCAGCACCTGGACGCGCCATTTCAATCAACAGGCATTACACAAAAAGGACTGCCGGGGGCACCACGGGTCGAACCCGCGAAGGCTGGTTACCTTCGCGGTATCGTCTGCAGTGTCCCCACACTGCCTGTCAGCGCGCTCGCCACTCTCCCAAACGCCCCCGCAAGCGGGCTGCGCACTGGCTGTGCAACTGGCTGACCCGCGACTCGCTGACCCCCAGGACCTCACCGATTTCCTTGAGGTTCAGCTCTTCGTCGTAGTACAGCGCCAACACCAGTCGCTCACGCTCCGGCAAATTGGCTATCGCATCCGCCAACGCCCCCTGGAAACGCTCATCTTCCAGGTCACGCGATGGCTCCAGATGAGCACTCGCGCCGTCCTCGTGCAGCCCTTCGTGTTCGCCGTCCTGCAAGAGGTCGTCGAAACTGAACAGGCGGCTGCCCAAGGTATCGTTCAAAATCCCGTAGTAATCGTCGAGACTCAATTGGAGTTCGGCCGCAACTTCGTGATCTTTAGCGTCGCGACCGGTTTTTGCTTCAATTGCGCGAATTGCGTCACTGACCATGCGCGTATTGCGATGCACCGAACGCGGCGCCCAGTCACCTTTACGCACTTCATCGAGCATCGCGCCACGGATACGGATCCCCGCATACGTCTCGAAGCTCGCCCCCTTGCTCGCGTCGTATTTGGTCGACACTTCGAGCAGGCCGATCATGCCCGCCTGGATCAGGTCTTCGACCTGGACGCTGGCGGGCAGGCGTGCCAGCAAGTGATAGGCGATGCGCTTGACCAGAGGCGCGTAGCGCTCGATCAATTCACCCTGGCTGTCACGTGCCGATTTCTTGTAAAGGTTGTAGCCGCTGGCTGTCATAGCACCGGTCCTGCGCTCGTCTGATGCACCAATCGCTCGACGAAAAACTCCAGATGCCCCCGAGGGTTGGCGGGCAACGGCCAGGTATCGACCTTCTGGGCAATAGCCTTGAACGCCAATGCGCATTTGGAACGAGGGAACGCTTCGTAGACTGCACGCTGCTTTTGCACAGCCTTGCGCACACACTCGTCGTAGGGAACTGCGCCGACGTATTGTAAGGCGACATCAAGGAAGCGATCCGTGACCTTGGTCAACTTGGCGAACAGGTTGCGCCCTTCCTGCGGGCTCTGGGCCATGTTGGCCAGGACGCGGAAGCGGTTCATGCCGTAGTCACGGTTAAGCAGCTTGATCAGGGCGTAGGCGTCGGTGATCGAGGTGGGTTCATCGCAGACCACCAGCAACACTTCCTGCGCGGCGCGCACGAAGCTGACCACGGACTCGCCGATCCCGGCAGCGGTGTCGATCACCAGCACGTCGAGGTTGTCGCCGATATCACTGAAGGCCTGGATCAGGCCGGCATGCTGCGCCGGGCTCAGGTGCACCATGCTCTGGGTGCCGGAAGCCGCCGGCACGATGCGGATGCCCCCAGGCCCCTGCAGCAGCACATCGCGCAACTCACAGCGGCCCTCGATCACATCGGCAAGGGTGTGTTTGGGCGTCAGCCCCAGCAGAACGTCGACGTTCGCCAGCCCCAGGTCAGCATCCAGCAGCATGACGCGACGGCCAAGCTCTGCCAGGGCCAGGGACAAATTCACTGACACGTTAGTTTTCCCGACGCCACCTTTGCCGCCGGTCACCGCGATCACCTGTACGGGATGCATGCTGCCCATTTTATTTCTTTACCTTGTCTTGCTTAGACGCAGGCTACATGGCTTGGCCGCGTGAATCGCTTGCAGACCATCGATGTAGATACATTTCACGGTGTTCATCCTGCCCTCAACCTACCCGTTTCGCGGGGCTGTGGTAGAGGTCGGCGAACATATCGGCCATCGCTTCCTCGCTAGGCTCTTCTTGCATTTGCACGCTGACTGCACGGCTGACCAACTGATGACGACGCGGCAGATGCAGATCATCCGGGATCCGCGGGCCATCGGTCAGGTAGGCGACCGGCAATTCATGACTGATGGCCAGGCTCAGCACCTCGCCCAGGCTCGCGGTTTCATCGAGCTTGGTGAGGATGCAACCGGCCAGGCCGCAACGCTTGTAACTATGGTACGCAGCGGTAAGAACCTGTTTCTGGCTGGTGGTTGCAAGCACCAGGTAATTTTTCGACTTGATGCCACGCCCGGCCAGGCTTTCCAGTTGCATGCGCAACGCCGGATCGCTGGCTTGCAGGCCGGCGGTATCGATCAGCACCACACGCTTGCGCAGCAGTGGGTCGAGGGCGTTGGCCAGGGATTGGCCCGGGTCGACATGGGTCACCGACACATTGAGGATCCGGCCCAGGGTCTTGAGTTGTTCCTGGGCACCAATACGGTAGCTGTCCATGCTCACCAGCGCGATATTCTGCGCGCCGTACTTGAGCACGTACCGGGCGGCCAGCTTGGCCAGCGTGGTGGTCTTGCCCATGCCGGCGGGGCCGACCATGGCGATCACACCGCCCTCTTCCAGGGGTTCGATTTCCGGGGTGACGATCATCCGCGCCAGGTGGGCCAGCAACATGCGCCACGCCTGGCGAGGCTCTTCGATTTCAGTGGTCAAGGCCAGCAAATCGCGGGACAACGGGCCGGACAGGCCGATGCGTTGCAGGCGACGCCACAGGTTGGCCTGTTGCGGCTTGCTGCCTTGCAGTTGGGTCCAGGCCAGCGAGCCAAGCTGTACTTCCAGCAGTTCGCGCAGGCCGTTGAGTTCAAAGCGCATCGAGTCGAACACACGCTGATCGACGGCAGGAGCCGGCGCAGGTGCAGCAGGACGCGGCGGCTCCTTGAACGTAGGCTCGACCAGCGGCTCGGCAGCGGTCAGCGGCAAGCCGGCGAACAACTGGCGATTGGTGGTGGCATCGCTGTCGCCACGCATGCTCAGTTCAGCCTGGGCCGAGACAATCCGCGACGCCGTCTTGCGCAGCTCGTCTTCGAGCTCCATGTTCGGCACGCGCGGCGCCAGCGCCGAGGGTGTGTAATCCAGGGCAGCCGTCAGCTCGACACCGCCGGCAATACGACGGTTACCGATAATCGCGGCGTCGGCGCCCAACTCATCACGAACCAGTTTCATGGCCTGACGCATATCGGCGGCGAAAAAACGCTTAACTTGCATAACCCACTACCCTCAGCCGTTGGGCCCTACTGTCGCGACGATAGTCACTTGCTTGTTGTCAGGGATTTCCTGATAAGCCAAAACGTGCAAATTCGGTACTGCCAGGCGTCCAAACCGCGACAACATCGCCCGGACCGGGCCTGCCACCAGCAGGATCACCGGTTGGCCCTGCATTTCCTGGCGCTGTGCGGCGTCGATCAACGAACGCTGCAGCTTCTCAGCCATGCTTGGCTCCAGCAGGACGCCCTCTTCCTGGCCTTGTCCCGCCTTCTGAATACTATTGAGCAATATTTGTTCCAACCTTGGTTCCAAGGTGATCACAGGCAGCTCGGAGTCAATCCCTACAATGCTTTGGACGATTGCACGTGACAAGCCGACGCGCACCGCGGCCACCAGGGCGGCAGTATCTTGACTCTTGGCGGCATTGTTGGCGATAGCCTCGGCAATGCTGCGAATGTCGCGTACCGGCACCTGTTCGGCCAGCAGCGCCTGCAACACCTTGAGCAACTGCGACAGCGACAGCACGCCCGGCACCAGCTCTTCGGCGAGTTTTGGCGAGGCTTTGCCGAGCAAACCCATCAATTGCTGGACTTCCTCGTGGCCGATCAGCTCGTGGGAGTGCTTGTACAGAATCTGGTTGAGGTGGGTGGCGACCACGGTGCTGGCGTCCACCACGGTGTAACCCAGAGACTGTGCCTGGCTGCGCTGGCTGATTTCGATCCACACCGCATCCAGGCCAAAAGCCGGATCTTTGGCGGTAATGCCGTTGAGGCTGCCGAATACCTGCCCTGGGTTGATCGCCAGCTCGCGGTCCGGGTAGATCTCGGCTTCGGCCAGGATCACGCCCATCAGGGTCAGGCGGTAGGCGCTCGGCGCCAGGTCGAGGTTGTCGCGGATGTGCACGGTGGGCATCAAAAAGCCCAGGTCCTGGGACAGCTTCTTGCGCACGCCCTTGATCCGCGCGAGCAATTGGCCGCCCTGGTTGCGGTCCACCAACGGGATGAGGCGGTAGCCGACTTCCAGGCCGATCATGTCGATCGGGGTCACGTCATCCCAGCCCAGCTCCTTGGTTTCCTGGGCGCGGGCCGGGGATGGCAACAGCTCCTGCTGGCGCGCGATCTCCTGCTGGGCCTGGACCTTGATAGCGTTCTGCTTTTTCCAGAACAGGTAAGCACCGCCGGCCGCCATGGCCGCCATGCTCAGGAACGACACGTGGGGCATGCCCGGCACGATACCCATGATCGCCATGATGCCCGCCGCCACGGCCAGGGCCTTGGGCGAGGCAAACATCTGCCGGCTGATCTGCTTGCCCATGTCTTCGGAGCCTGAAGCACGGGTCACCATGATGGCCGCTGCTGTAGATAACAACAGTGATGGCAATTGCGCCACTAAACCGTCACCAATGGTCAGCAAGGCATAAACCTTGCCCGCATCGCCGAAGGTCATGCCGTGCTGGAAGATCCCCACGGCCATGCCGCCGATGAGGTTGATGAACAGAATCAGCAGGCCGGCGATGGCGTCACCGCGCACGAACTTGCTGGCACCGTCCATGGAGCCGTAGAACTCGGCCTCCTGGGCCACTTCCAGGCGGCGCGACTTGGCTTGGTTCTGGTCGATCAGGCCGGCGTTGAGGTCGGCGTCGATGGCCATCTGTTTACCGGGCATGGCGTCGAGGGTAAACCGCGCACTTACCTCGGAGATCCGCCCGGCACCCTTGGTGACCACCACGAAGTTGATGATCATCAGGATCGCGAACACCACGATACCGACCACGTAGTTACCGCCGATCACCACCTCACCGAAGGCCTGGATCACCTTACCGGCGGCGGCGTGGCCGTCCTGGCCGTGGAGCATGACCACACGGGTCGAGGCCACGTTGAGCGCCAGGCGCAGCAGGGTCGCCACCAGCAGAATCGTCGGGAACACCGCGAAATCCAGCGGCCGCAGGGCGTACACGCAAACCAGCAGCACCACGACGGACAGGGCAATGTTGAAGGTAAAGAACACGTCCAGCAGGAACGGCGGCATCGGCAACATCATCATTGCCAGCATCACCAGCAACAACAACGGCACACCCAGATTGCCCCGCGAGAGGTCAGTCAGGGTGCTGCGCGCCGTGCCGAGCATTTGAGAACGTTCCACCGGTATTCCTCGTGTCCTTTGAAGCAAAGTTTTGACGCCAGGAGGCGTCTTGGAGGCGGTATTGCAAGAAGCCTTCCAACTTTCGCTTGAGGAGAGAGATCGTACCTAGGCATTGCCGCTGGGCGATCATTGAGGATGGAACTACAAAGGCTTGACGCTGGCGGCCTGCGGGCCTTTTTGGCCTTGAGTGATGTCGAATTCGACTTTCTTGCCCTCTTCGAGGCTTTTGAAACCGTCACTCTCTATCGCGGAATAATGGACAAACACATCAGCGCTTCCATCGTCAGGCGTGATAAACCCAAACCCCTTTTCTGCGTTGAACCACTTCACAGTACCCGTTGCCATTACCGTTCTCCTGACCTCTCGCTCGATGCACCTTACGGGCATCGCTAGATGAGCTTGATATGGAACGCATACACCCCTTTGGGGCGATGGATCCGCGCAAACTGCACACGCAGGCCTTTCTTCAGCCACATCCCGGCCGAGCTGTCGAGGTCCACACGCACTGGCTCATCCTCGCCATCCAGTGCAATCAAGCCCTCCCCGGTTTTTCGGCTGTAGGATTTGATCGTGCCCGTCACCGCCTCCATGACCTCTCCCCCTGCATCTCATAACGGCCTGTGCGCAGTGTGTGGCGCCATGGAACCTCAAGATGACAATGCTGGCTACTGTCAAAGTTGACAGGTCAAGTTCAGTTTTCGACGAACGGCAGCCCACACGCCCACTGCAGGCGCGGGCTTGCCAGCGATGGTCGTTAACGATGACGCGGGGAATCAAGGTGAACGCGGCATCCTCGCGTTTTTCGCCGGTTCCCGCAGGGGAGGCAAATATCAGGCGTCGCGGCGCAGGTCTGGCGGGATTGGCAAGTCTTTGAGCGGATCAGGTCGCTTGCCCTTGCCCGCGCGGTATTGGCGAATCTGATAGACGTAAGCCAACACCTGGGCCACGGCCAAGTACAACCCGGCGGGGATTTCCTGGTCGAGGTCGGTGGAGTAGAAGATCGACCGCGCCAGCTCCGGCGACTCCAGCAGCAGGATGTCATTGGCCACCGCAATTTCGCGGATCTTCAAGGCGGTGAAGTCGCTGCCCTTGGCCAGCAGCATCGGCGCACCGCCTTTCTCCGGGTCGTATTTAAGGGCGACGGCGTAGTGGGTCGGGTTGGTGATGACCACGTCGGCGTCGGGCACCGAGGCCATCATCTTGCGCTGGGACATTTCCCGCTGCAGTTGGCGAATGCGCTGCTTGACCTCGGGGCGCCCCTCCTGGTCCTTGTGCTCGTCGCGCACTTCCTGCTTGGTCATCAACAGCTTCTTGTGGCTTTCCCACAGCTGGATCGGCGCGTCCACCGCAGCAATGATGATCAGCCCCGCCGCCATCCACAGCGCGCTCCAGCCCACCACCTGCACGCTGTGGATGATCGCCGACTCCAGCGGCTCATGGGCGATGCGCAGCAGGTCGTCGATGTCGGACGACAACACCATCAGCGCCACAAACAGAATCAGGATGAATTTGGCCAAGGCCTTGAGCAACTCCACCAACGCCTTGGCGGAAAACATGCGCTTGAGCCCCGCAGCCGGGTTCATGCGGCTGAACTTGGGCGCCAGGCTACCGGCGGCAAACAGCCAGCCACCCAGGGCGACCGGACCGATCAGCGCGGCCAGCAGCAAGGTGATCAGGATCGGCTGTACCGCCAGGATCGCGATCTTGCCGGAGTGCAGCAGGTACTGGCCCATCGCATCGGGGTTGAGCAGCACTTCACGGGGCAAGGCGAAGTTGTGCTTCATCAGCTCCATCAAGTCCAGCGCCAGGCCGCCGCCGTAGATCAGCAACGCGCCAGCGCCCGCCATCATGGTGGCAACGGTATTGAGCTCTTTGGAGCGCGCAATCTCGCCCTTTTCCCTGGAGTCCTTTTTGCGTTTCTCCGTGGGGTCTTCTGTCTTGTCCTGACCACTCTCGCTCTCGGCCATGGCTCAGCGCGCCCGTGCCAGATCACGTAAGAACTGCAGGGCGTCAGTCGCCAGCGGTTGATACTGATTGAGAATGTCGGCCAGGCCGATCCAGAAAATCCCCATGCCCAACACCAGGGTCAACGGGAAACCAATCGAGAAAATGTTCAGTTGCGGCGCCGCACGGGTCATCACGCCAAATGCGATGTTGACCACCAGCAACGCGGTGATCGCCGGCAGCACCAGCAACAGCGAAGCGCCGAATACCCAGCCCAGGCGCCCCACGATCTCCCAGAAGTGATTGACCACCAGCCCTGACCCCACCGGCAACGTGGTGAAGCTTTCGGTCATCACCTCAAAGGCCACCAGATGGCCGTTCATTGCCAGGAACAGCAAGGTCACCAGCATGGTCAGGAACTGCCCGATCACCGCAGCCGACACGCCATTGGTGGGGTCGACCATGGACGCGAAGCCCATGCCCATCTGAATCGAGATGATTTGCCCGGCAACTACGAATGCCTGGAAAAACAGAGTAAGGGAAAAGCCCATCAGCGCGCCGATCAGGATCTGCTCGGCAATCAGCAGCAATGCACTGAGATCGATGGCGTTGACCGGTGGCATCGGCGGCAGCCCAGGCACGATCACCACGGTGATCGCCACCGCAAAGTACAGGCGCACCCGGCGTGGCACGAGGGTGGTGCCGAACACCGGCATGGCCATCAACATCGCCGTCACCCGGAACAGCGGCAGAATGAAGGAAGCCACCCAGGTGCTGATCTGAGTGTCGGTCAATGCCAGCAAGGACTGCATTGGGTCAGCCGATCAACTGCGGAATACTGCCGTACAACTGCAGGATGTATTCCATGAAGGTCTGCACCAGCCAGGGGCCGGCGACGATCAGGGTGACCAGCATCACCAGCAGGCGCGGCAGGAAGCTCAAGGTCTGTTCGTTGATCTGCGTCGCCGCCTGGAACATCGCCACCAGCAGGCCCACCAACAGGCTCGGCACCACCAGCACGGCGACCATCACGGTGGTCAGCCACAGCGCTTCACGGAACAGGTCGACGGCTACTTCTGGCGTCATCGCGCTATACCCCGCCGAAACTGCCGGCCAGGGTGCCGATAATCAGCGCCCAGCCGTCTACCAGCACAAACAGCATGATCTTGAACGGCAACGAGATGATCAGCGGCGACAGCATCATCATGCCCATGGCCATCAGCACGCTCGCCACCACCAGGTCGATGATCAGGAACGGAATGAAGATCATGAAGCCGATCTGGAACGCGGTCTTCAACTCCGACGTGACGAACGCCGGTACCAGGATGGTCAGCGGCGCCTGGTCCGGGGTGGCGATGTCGGTCCGCTTGGACAGGCGCATGAACAGCTCAAGGTCGCTGGAGCGGGTCTGCGACAGCATGAAATCCTTGATCGGGCCCTGGGCCTTGTCGATCGCGTCCTGGGCGGTCATTTTCTCCGCCAGGTAGGGTTGCAGGGCTTGCTGGTTCACCTTGTCGAACACCGGCGCCATGATGAACAGCGTCAAGAACAAGGCCATGCCGGTAAGGATCTGGTTCGACGGCGTCTGCTGCAGGCCCAGGGCCTGGCGCAGGATCGAGAACACAATGATGATCCGCGTGAAGCTGGTCATCAGCATGACGAACGCCGGGATAAAACTCAGCGCAGTCATGATCAGCAGGATCTGCAGGCTGACCGAATACTCCTGCGCACCCGCCGCGTTGGTCCCCAGCGTAATGGCCGGGATCGACAACGGGTCGGCGCCGAACGCCAATGGCGTCGCCAGCAACAGCATGAGCGTCAACAAAACGCGCATTACTTCTTATCCTTCTGATCCTTGCCCAGCAACTCCATCAGGCGCTGGGCGAATTCTGGCGTGGCGGACTGGCTCTGATCCACGCTCACCGGGGTCTTGAGCACATGCAAAGGGGTGATGCGGCCGGGAGTGATGCCCAGCAGGATCTGCTCCTCGCCCACTTGCACCAGCACCAACCGATCACGCGGGCCGAGGGCACGGGAGCCGATCATCTCGATCACCTGGCCGTTGCCCGGTCCCACGCGCTGCACCCGGCGCATCAGCCAGGCCAGCACGAAGATCAGCCCCACCACCAGCAGCAGGCCGAGCACCAACTGGGTCAGTTGCCCGCCGATGCCGCTGCTCACCACCGGTGCCGCAGCCGCAGTCGCTTGCGCGGCCGGCTCAGCCGCGAGGGCGCTCAATGGCAGCGCCAGAAACAGTCCCGCCATCGAATACTTCATATCAGCGCAACTTCTTGATGCGTTCGCTCGGGCTGATCACGTCCGTCAGGCGGATGCCGAACTTTTCGTTGACCACCACCACTTCGCCGTGGGCGATCAGGGTGCCGTTGACCAGCACGTCCAGCGGCTCACCGGCCAGGCGGTCGAGTTCGATCACCGAGCCCTGGTTGAGTTGCAGCAGGTTGCGGATGTTGATTTCGGTACTGCCCACTTCCATCGAAATCGACACGGGAATGTCGAGAATCACGTCCAGGTTCGGGCCGTCGAGGCTCACCGGGTCGTTGTTTTTCGGCACGCTGCCGAATTCTTCCATGGGCAGGCGATTGCCGGCCGGCGCGGTAGCGGCGTCAGCCGCCAGCAGCGCATCGATATCGTCCTGGCCAACATCGCCGGTTTCTTCCAGGGCTGCCGCCCATTCGTCAGCCAGGGCCTGGTCTTCGGCGGAAGTGATTTCGTGTTCGGTAGCCATTACATGTCCTCGGCGGAGCAAACATTCATAAATAGGGGATGCATCATGGGGTTGAGTCAGCGTCGGTTGATCGGCTCAACCACTTGCAACGCCAGGTTGCCCTTGTGGGAACCGAGCTTGACCTTGAATGACGGCACGCCGTTGGCGCGCATGATCATTTCTTCCGGCAATTCGACGGGGATGATGTCCCCCGGCTGCATGTGCAAAATATCGCGCAAACGCAGCTGGCGACGGGCCACAGTGGCGCTCAGAGGCACGTCGACGTCCAGCAGGTCTTCGCGCAGGGCCTTGACCCAGCGTTCGTCCTGATCATCGAGATCGGACTGGAAGCCGGCGTCGAGCATCTCGCGCACCGGCTCGATCATCGAGTACGGCATGGTCACGTGCAGGTCGCCGCCACCGCCATCGAGTTCGATGTGGAAAGTCGACACCACAATGGCCTCGCTGGGGCCGACGATGTTGGCCATGGCCGGGTTCACTTCCGAGTTGATGTACTCGAAATTGACTTCCATGATCGCCTGCCACGCTTCCTTCAAGTCGATGAAGGCTTGCTCCAGCACCATGCGCACCACGCGCAACTCGGTAGGCGTGAACTCACGACCTTCGATCTTGGCGTGGCGGCCGTCGCCGCCGAAGAAGTTGTCCACCAGCTTGAACACCAGCTTGGCGTCAAGAATGAACAGCGCGGTGCCGCGCAGCGGCTTGATCTTGACCAGGTTGAGGCTGGTGGGTACGTACAGCGAGTGCACGTATTCACCGAACTTCATCACCTGCACGCCGCCCACCGCCACGTCTGCCGAGCGGCGCAACATGTTGAACATGCTGATACGGGTGTAGCGGGCGAAACGCTCGTTGATCATCTCCAGGGTCGGCATGCGTCCACGGACGATGCGATCCTGGCTGGTGAGGTCATAACTTTTGACGCTGCCGGGCTCGGCAGCCATTTCGGTCTGTACCAGACCATCGTCTACGCCATGCAGCAGCGCGTCGATTTCATCCTGGGACAGCAGGTCTTGCACGGCCATGTCGTGATCCTACTGCAATACGAAGTTAGTGAAGAGCGCCTGCTCGACCACGACTTTGCCGAGTTCCTTCTGGGCCACTTCCTGCACGCTGGCCGTGACTTTCTGGCGCAGCATTTCCTGGCCCACCGGGGTGGCGAGTGTGTCGAAGCTCTGGCTGGAGAACAGCATCACCAGGTTGTTGCGGATCACTGGCATATGCACCTTGAGGGCATCCAGGTCCGACTGGTTGCGCGCCAGCAAGGTGATGCTCACCTGCAGGTAGCGCTGACGACCGTTCTGACTGAAGTTGGCGACAAAGGCCGGAAGCATTTGCTCGAAGATTGCCGGTTGCTTGACGTTACTGGCGGTTTCGGCGGCGGGTGCCGGTTTGCTTGCACTGCTGTGCATGATGTACCAGGTGCCACCCACCGAGGCGCCGATGGCCAGGAGCAGGCCCAGGACTATCAACAGGATAAGCTTGAGCTTACCTTTGCCTGCGGGTGCTTTTGCTGCGTCGTCGCTCTTCGCCATGCCAATAATCCGTCACTATTCGGGGATTCATAGATCTACGGAAAGGCAAGAGCAAGTGTTATGCCAGAGTTGTCTGGCAATTGGGGAAGAAGGGGCACCCGCAATCAAATGTGGGAGCTGGCTTACTGTGGTGAGGAAGCTTGTCCCCCGCCGGGATCGCCGCGAATCCAATGGGGCTGCTGCGCAGCCCAGCGCGGGGCAAGCCCGCTCACCACAGCAAGCTCGCTCACCACAGCAAGCCCCTCCTCCCACATTTCGTCCGGTGCGAGGCTCGGATCAGGCGTAGTAGTCGACGGCGCTGGAGCCGATCACGGTCGACGTCACGGGTGTCACGGCTTCAGCCACATCAAGGTGGCTGCCGCTGTCGCCAGTGTCGCTACCGCGCCCACCGCTGCTGCTCACGCCACGGGTCTGGCCCTGTTGTTGCTGCTGTTCCTGGCCACGGGACTGGTCGGAGACGTTGACGTCGACCTGGCCCATCCCCTGCTGGGCGAACATCTCGCGCAAACGGCCCGACTGGCTTTCCAGCGCTTCACGCACCACCGGGTGGGCGCTCATGAAGTTGACCTGGGCCTGCTGGTCGGCGGTCATGTTGACCTTGATATCCAGGCGACCGAGTTCGGCCGGCTGCAACTGAATCTCCGCCGACTTGAGGTTGGCACTGGAGAGGTACATCACGCGGTTGACGATTTCGTCGGTCCAGCCGCTCTGGTGCATGGCCAACGGCGCGTTGGTCACCGGCGGCAAGGCATTGGCGGTTTTCGGCGTGGCGGCCTGGGTCAACGCGGCGAGGCGGTTGGCGAAGTCATCCACGCGGGTATCGCTGCTGGCGTTCTTCAGGTCCTTGAGGCCGTCTTCGATCAGCCCGCTGAACGCCTTGTCACCGCCCTGGTCGGTGCTGTCCTTGGTGGCTTGCTGGTCGACCATATTGGCCAGGCCGGCGGCAAAATTCTGTGCGGCGGTCGGCTGATCCTGGGTCGGTGCCGGCGCGGTTTTCGCCGGCGCCTGACTGCTGGCCGACACATGCCCGCCTTGCTCCATCGCCAGGCGCACGGCCGGCATGGCATCCAGGGGATCGGCTTCTGGATCGAAGGCTGGCTTGGCTTCCTCGGTGGCCGCGACCGGTGCCGCGACCACCGGTTGGGCTTTGTCATCCTTGGCCGTGGTGACGGGTGCCGGGGTTTCCACCGGAACCGGCACAACCACCGGGGTGACGGTGGCAATCAATGCAGGGTCAACCACCGGGTCGACCGGCGGGAGTTGCACCAGGGTCGGGTCGACAGGCGCGTCGTCATCCTTGCTGGCACTGTCGTCAGTCTTGGCCGGCGGACTGGCAGGCAAGGTATTGCCGCTATCGGCAACCGCTGGCGTGCTGGCGGCAGGTTTGTCGCTGCCCGTCGCCGGCTTGGCACTGGCATCGGAAGACTTGCCCATGGTGGGTTTGGCCGCGTTGTCATCGGCCTTGGCCGTGGGTTTGGCAGCCTGGTTGGCAAACACTTGAGCGAAGCCAGGGCCCTTGTCCCGTGGGTCCGCAGCCACTGCCGGCGGGTTGGCGGCGGGCGCTTGAGGCTTGGCCGCAGGGGCAGCCTGAAGGAGCGAATTCGGGGCGACTGGCATAGGTAAAGGTCTCCACTGCATGGGGATCGGGGATGCAGTATCTGGAGGTAGAGCAAGAGTCGGGCCAGGTTTTGTGTGTATATCCATTATTTGGGCAACGGCGGCTTATGGTTCCGCCCTTACGGCGGGTCACTTTCGAAAAGCGCGAAAGTAACCAAAGCGCTCTTGCCCCAACACTCGGCACCTCGCCTAGGCTCGGTGTGCCCGTAATCCGACAGTGATTTGGGGGCCGCCGCCACGCGCCATCCATGGCGCGGGGCGGCTAAACCGGCATCCCTGCCGGTTTACCCCCCAAATCCCTGTCGAATTCCGGCCAGCGTGTTTGACGGGGCGCCTAAGATCAAAATCAAAAGCAAGAGCACAGCGGCCTGACAGCCGGCTTGAGTGGTGTGAAGCAAAGGCAAAAGCCAACGCGGTTCATTGTAGGAGCCGGCTTGCCGGCGATGGTCGTTAACGATGACGTGGGGTGTCTGGATGAACGCGGCGCTCTCACGTTTTTCGCCGGCAAGCCGGCTCCTACAGGGACCGCGTATCCACGATGCGAAGCGAGTCGCTCTTGATCTTGATCTTGATCTTGATCTCAGGCGCCCCGTCAAACACGCTGGCCGAACGCAGGCTTGAATCCGTGGGTAACCCGGCAGGACGCCGGGTTAGCCGCGCTGGGCCAAGGATGGCCCATCGCGGCGGCCCACGGATTCAAGCCGGAGTGAGGGCATGCCGAGCCTAGGCGAGGCACCGAGTGTTGGGGCGAGGACCTTTTGGTTACTTTTGGGTCCTTCCAAAAGTGACCCGCTGTAAGAGCGGAACCATAAGTAGCCGTTACCGAAGAAACGGATATGTACACAATCAAACCTGAAACCGCTGCCGCTCCGACTCATACAACGGCTTCACCAACGCAAACTCCCGATCAATCTGATCGACCAGCTCCCCCAGATCCCCAACCGCAGACTCAACCGACTCAACCTCCAACCGCTGGCACAACTGCGCCAACCGCACCGCCCCAAGGTTCCCACTGCTGCCCTTGAAGCTATGGGCAATCCGCCCCAACGCCTTCGCATCATCCCTGGCCTTGCGCAACGCTTCGACGCGTTTCTGGGAATCATCGAGAAAGGTATCGAGCAACTTGGGATACTCGCCTTCCATGACTTCCTGCAAACCCGACAGCACCTGCGGGTCCAGATGTAGATCAACCACTTGCTCGCTCCTTGATCAAGAATCGGCGGATTATGCCAGAGCCTCCCAGGAAAACTCCACGCAGACACTGCGCCCGCCATCGGACCAGCGTACATCGCTGCTCAACTGACGTACCAGGCTCAAGCCCCGGCCAGACAGACGGTCGATATCCAGCGGCCGTGCCAACATCTGTTCCACGTCGAAACCGGGACCGCTGTCTTCGACGCGCAGGGTCATCCTGCCGCCTGCCTCGGTCGGCACCACCTGCACATGCACGCGTATATAACCGCTATTGAGCTGTGCCAGGCGGTCATTGCGCTGACGGTAATACTCGGCGAACCCCTGGGCATCGCGCTTGAGCCGCGAGTCCAGGCCCAGCACGCCATGCTCCAGGGCATTGGAATACAACTCGGCCATCACGCTGTAGAGCGCCCCGCTCTGCTCCCGCAGGCCATGGATCTCCAGCAACAGTTGCAGCAGGTACGGCAAAGGGTTGTAACGCTTCAACGTCTCGGCGCGAAACTCGAAACTCACCGACCAATCCAGCGGGCATGACTGACCACTGTCGGCATACAACGGCCCACTGGCACGCAGTTGCTGGCCAGCTTGCAGGGTGATCTCCACCATGCTCACGTCATCCCGCGCTTCACCTCGAAACGCCGCCAAGGCCTGTTCGATATCTTCAAACAAACGGTCGGGCTCGCGGTTGGCGGCAAATACCCGCTGCAAGCGTTCGGCGCCGAACAACTGGTCATTGCCATCGGCGGTGTCCAATACACCATCGGACAGCAGGAACACCCGGTCGCCCAGCGCCATGGGCCAGACTTCGGTGCGATCATCGAAGGCCTCGGCAGACAGCACCCCCAACGGCAAATGCCGCGACGCCAGCGGCGTACGCTTGCCGGTGGCAACTTCATGCACATAGCCTTCGGGCATGCCGCCGTTCCACACCTCCACCACCCGCCGCTGCGTGCTCAGGCACAGCAGGGTCGCGCAGCAGAACATATCCACCGGCAGGATGCGTTTGAGCTTGGCGTTCATCTCGCGCAGGATCTGCGCCAAACCATAGCCCTTGGCGGTCATGCCGTAGAACACTTCCGCCAACGGCATCGCGCCCACCGCCGCCGGCAAGCCATGGCCGGTGAAGTCGCCGAGCAACACGTGCATATCGCCGGACGGCGTGTAGGCGGCCAGCAGCAGGTCGCCGTTGAACAGCGCATAGGGCGACTGCAAGTAGCGGATATTCGGCGCGGCATTGATACAGCCGGAATGCGCGACCTTATCGAACACCGCCTTGGCCACCCGCTGCTCGTGCAGGAGATAGTCGTGGTGCTTGGCGATCAGGTCGCGCTGCTGCAAGACCGTGGCCTGCAACCGACGCAGACGGTCCATGGCCTTGATCTTGGCCGCCAGGATCAACTGATTGTAGGGCTTGGGTAAAAAGTCATCGCCGCCGGCATCCAGGCACTGGGCCAGTGCTTCGCTCTCACGCAAGGAGGTGAGGAAGATCAGCGGCACCAGCTCTTCACCCGCCAACTGCTTGATCCGCCGCGCCGCCTCGAAACCGTCCATCACTGGCATCAGCGCATCCATCAACACCAGTTGCGGACGCTCGCGGGTAAACACTTCGACCGCCTCAAGGCCATTGGTGGCGGTGAGTACCTGATGGCCCTGGCGCCGCACGATAGTCGACAGCAACAGCAGGTCGGCGGCACTGTCTTCGGCGATCAGGATCGTCAGCGGCTCGAGGACCGGGGCCAGGGCGCTCAAGAGATGTCGAACAGTTTGTCGAAGTTGGAGATGGCGAGGATCTTGCGCACGTCGGAGTTGCTGTTGATCACCTGGACCTCGGCCTCATCGCCACCGGCATGGTCACGCAACAGCAGGAGCATGCCCAGTGCAGAGCTGTCCATGTAGGTGGCTTCCTTCAAGTCGACGACGTACAACTCAGGCACTTTATAAAAACGCTCGTAAGCATCACGAAACGCTTGATGGCTGCCGAAATCAAACCGGCCCTTGACCGCGATCGTCAACTTCTTCCCATCCAGGGATACTTCTGACTCGACTGACATGCGACTGCTTCCTTGTCTTTGGCAATGAGACAAGGTTTAGCAGGCGAACCCGATCTGAGCAACACCACACATCAACTGTAGGAGCCGGCTTGCCGGCGATAGCGGTGTATCAGTCACAATTGAGCCCATTGATAGGCCGCTATCGCCGGCAAGCCGGCTCCTACAATGCACGGTGGTGGTGGTTAGAACTGGGATTGGCGCGGGAGCCGTTGTGATAATTCGTCGAGCAGCTTTTGCTCGCGCTTGTCTTCAAGCGCCCGCGCTTCATCGACATAACGCTGCACCAGCTTGCGCAAACCTTCGACCCGGGCAAACGCCGCCTGCCAGCTCTCGCGGGCCTTATCGAGGTTGTTCTGGTGCCACGCCAGGCTTTGCCGTTGCTGGCCGACAGCGGTTTCCAACTGGTTGAGAAACCCCTGGTAGCCCATCAACCACTGGCCCGAGACGCCTTTGGAACCGCGCTCGATCCACTGCTGCTGGTACTCACCCCGAAAGCGCTCCAGGTCGCCCAGCTTGCTCTCCGCCAAACGCACCTGCCCCTGGAAGTAACCCAGGCGCTGAACGGCGGTTTTCTCGGCCTTTTCGGCCATGTCCACCACCGGAGCCAGGCGCGCGGCGCGGCTGTTGGCCATGGCTTAGCCGCCCGGCGCGGGGGCGAAGATCGACTGCAGGTGCGCTTCGCTTTCGCCCATGCTGATCTTGTCGTTGAGGCCCTGGCGCAGGTAGGTCACCAGCTGCGGTTGCAGGGCGATGGCCAGGTCGGTGTCGCGATCACCGCCGGCCACGTAAGCACCGACGCTGATCAGATCGCGGCTCTGCTGGTAGCGCGACCACAGCTGCTTGAACTGTTGCGCACGAGCCATGTGCTCCGGGGTGACCACCGCCGGCATCACCCGGCTGATGGATGCTTCGATGTCGATGGCCGGGTAGTGCCCTTCTTCAGCCAAACGCCGCGACAGCACGATGTGACCATCGAGCACGCCCCGCGCCGAGTCGGCAATCGGATCCTGCTGGTCATCACCTTCGGACAGCACGGTGTAGAACGCGGTGATCGAGCCCCCGCCCGCCTCGGCATTACCGGCACGCTCCACCAGTTTGGGCAGTTTGGCGAACACCGACGGCGGGTAACCCTTGGTGGCCGGCGGCTCGCCGATGGCCAGGGCGATTTCCCGCTGGGCCTGGGCGAAACGCGTGAGCGAATCCATCAGCAACAGGACGTTCTTGCCCTTGTCGCGAAAATATTCAGCGATGCGCGTGCAGTACATGGCCGCACGCAAACGCATCAGCGGCGCATCGTCGGCGGGTGATGCGACCACCACCGAGCGCTTGAGGCCTTCTTCACCGAGGCTGTGCTCGATGAATTCCTTCACCTCGCGACCCCGTTCGCCGATCAGTCCCACCACGATGATGTCGGCCTCGGTAAAGCGGGTCATCATGCCCAGCAACACCGACTTACCCACACCGGTACCGGCGAACAGGCCCAGACGCTGGCCGCGGCCAACCGTCAACAATCCGTTGATACTGCGAATACCAACGTCCAGCGGCACGCTGATCGGATTACGGTTGAGCGGGTTGATGGTGGGGCCGTCCATCGGCACCCAGTCTTCAGCCTTCATGCCGCCCTTGCCGTCCAGCGCGCGACCGGCGCCGTCGAGTACGCGGCCGAGCATGCTCATGCCCATCGGCAGGCGGCCGGTGTCGGCCAAGGGCACCACGCGCGCACCGGGGGCGATGCCCGCCAGGCTGCCCACGGGCATCAGGAAAATCTTGCTGCCGGAAAAGCCCATTACTTCGGCTTCGACCTGCACCGGGTGGTAGCTGTCGTCGTTGATCACCATGCAGCGGCTGCCCATGGCGGCGCGCAGGCCTTCGGCTTCGAGGGTCAGGCCGACCATGCGCAACAGGCGCCCTTCGAGGATCGGCTGGCCGGGCAATTCAGTCGCTTGCGCGTATCCGCTCAAGCGCTTGGCGAAGCTGGTGCGATCAAGGCGCATCGGGGGCGTCCAGGTCCACACTCAGGTCGGGCTCTGCCGGGTGCAGGGCCTGCTCATGGAGTTGGTCAAAGAGCTTGGCCATGATCTGGCTGATGCGGGTTTCCACCGTGGCATCGATGCGGCTGTGTTCGGTTTCGACGCGGCAACCACCGGGCTGCAACGCGGCGTCCTCGACAATGCGCCAGGTTTCTTCATGGCGCTCGCGAAGGGCTTTGACCTGTTCGAAATCCTGCGGGTTGATGTACAGCCGCACATTGCCGACGCCCAGGGGCAGCAGCTTGAGGGCTTCGCGCATCACGCTTTCGATATGGCTGGAGTCCAGCGCCAGCTCGCGCTGGATCACCTGGCGGGTGATGTGCTGCACCAGGTCGACCATGGCTTTTTCGATCTGCGAATCCTGCTCGGCGATGGGGTCGAACAGGCTGCCCATCAAGCGTTCCAGGCTAGCCAGCTTGACGCTCAGCGCCTCCTCGGCCTCCTGGCGAACCTTGAGCGTGGTGCTGCGGAAGCCGTCTTTTTCACCGGCGGCGAAGCCCTCGTTGTAGGCTTCCTGGCGGATCGCTTCCAACTCTTCCAGGGTCAGTGGCTGGACTTCCTCCAGCGGCACTTCTTCCATTTCCGCCGGAGGCTCTTCAACCGGTTCCGGCTCAGGCTCCGGCACATGCGGATCGAAGCTGGGCAACGACCAGATGTCGAACCCACCGACGTCCCGTGCGCGAATCAGATCGCTGGGCGCCTCATCTTTGTTCGACATGAGAGGCGCCTTAGATCATTTCTTCGCCGCCCTTCCCGCCGAGAACGATTTCTCCGGCTTCGGCCATACGGCGGGCAATGGTGAGGATTTCTTTCTGCGCGGTTTCGACGTCGCTGACGCGCACCGGACCTTTGGCTTCCAGGTCGTCGCGCAACAGTTCCGAGGCACGCTTGGACATGTTCTTGAAGATCTTCTCTTTGACGTTCTCGTCCGAACCCTTGAGGGCCAGCACAAGCACGTCCGAAGACACTTCACGCAGCAACGCCTGGATGCCACGGTCGTCGACATCGGAGAGGTTGTTGAACACGAACATGAGGTCTTCGATCTGGCCGGACAGGGTGTCGTCGATCTCGCGGATCGAGTCCATCAACTGGCCTTCGACCGAGCTGTCGAGGAAGTTCATGATATCGGCCGCACGCTTGATACCACCCAGGGTGGTGCGCGAGGCATTCGAATTGCCGGAGAACTGCTTCTCCAGAATCGTGTTGAGTTCTTTCAGGGCCGCCGGTTGCACGGTGTTCAGCGACGACACGCGCAGAATGATGTCCAGGCGCACTTTATGGTCGAAGTGACCCAGCACTTCACCGGCCTGGTCCGGGTCGAGGTAGGCCACCACGATCGCCTGGATCTGCGGGTGCTCGTAGCGGATCACATCGGCGACGGCGCGCGGTTCCATCCATTTCAGGCTGTCGAGGCCGCTGGTGTTGCCACCGAGCAGGATGCGGTCGATCAGGCCGTTGGCCTTGTCTTCGCCCAAGGCCGAGGTGAGCATCTTGCGGATGTAGCTGTCGGAGCCGACGCCCAGGCTGGTCTGGTCGCCGACGATCTCGACGAACTCGCTCATCACCTGCTCGACTTGCTCGCGGTGCACATTGCGCATCTGCGCCATGGCCACGCCCACCCGCTGCACCTCTTTAGGGCCCATGTGGCGCAGCACTTGGGCGGCGTCGGTTTCACCGAGGGACAGCAGCAGCACGGCGGCTTTGTCGACCTTGGTGAGCTTGGCAACAGCGGCTCGATTATCACTCATCTGCGTTGATCCACTCTTTCACGACCTGGGCCACACGACCCGGGTCTTCTGCCACCAGACTCTTGATTGCATTCAGCTGAGCGTCATAACCCTCGCTCGGGCTTGGCAACAGGATGCTTTGCGGGCCACCGAGGCTCACGCGGTCGTTGGCCAGTTCGCCGTCCAGGCCGCCCATGCCACCCAACTCGACATCGCTGCCACCGAAGGCGGCCAGTTGCTTCTTGCCGTTGCCGGTGATGTTGTTGAGCACCGGCCGCAACACGCCGAACACCAGCACCAGGATGAACAACACTCCCAGCACTTGCTTGACGATGTCCCAGAACCACGGCTGCGAGTAGAACGCCGGCTCGGCGATCACTTCGCCACGCTCGGCGGAGAACGGCATGTTGATCACGCTGACACTGTCACCCCGGCTGGCGTCGAAACCGACGGCGTCCTGCACCAGGCGAGTGAAGCGCGCCAGTTCGTCGGCGCTCCATGGGGCGCGGGTAACCGCGCCATCCGCGGCGTTGACCTTGACCTGATCATCCACCACCACCGACACCGACAGGCGATTGACGCGGCCTTGTTGCTGCTTGGTGTGGCTGATGGAACGGTCGAGTTCGAAGTTCTTGGTGGACTGGTTACGCTTGTCCGCCGGGTAAGGTGCGAGCATCGGCTGGCCGGTGGCCGGGTCCATGATCTGCTGACCATTGGCGTCCAACAGTGGCTGGCCAGGTTGCACCGCGCCTGCGCCGGCAGCTGTGCCGCCAGTGGTTTGCGGGGCCGAGGCCGGGGCCGGTGGCTGGTTGCTCAGGGCTCCCGGCACGCCTTGCGGCGGGCCATTGGCGGCGGTGCGTTGTTCGCTGGTGGACTGCTCGCTGCGCAGTGCCGGCTGGTCCGGGTTGAACTGCTCGGAGGTCGACTCGACGGCACTGAAGTCCACGTCGGCAGACACTTCCGCCTTGTAGCGGTCGTTGCCCAGCACCGGCTGCAGGATGTTGTGCACACGTTGGGTGAGCATGCTTTCGACGCGACGGCTGTAGTCGAACTGTTTGCCGGCCTGGGTCAGCGCGGAGTTTTCCGCCTGGTCGGACAGCAGGTTGCCCTTCTGGTCCACCACGGTGATCTGCGATTTGCTCAGTTCAGGAACGCTGGTGGCCACCAAGTTGACGATGGCCAGTACCTGGCCAGGCTCCAGGGAGCGGCCAGCGAACAGTTCCACCAGTACCGAGGCGCTTGGCTTGCGCTCATCGCGCACAAACACCGAGCTTTTCGGAATGGCCAGGTGCACACGGGCACCCTTGACGTTGTTCAGGCTGGAGATGGTGCGCGCCAGTTCACCTTCCAGGCCACGACGGTAGCGAGTGGCTTCCATGAACTGGCTGGTACCCAGGCCCTGGTCCTTGTCGAGGATCTCAAAACCGATATTGCTGTCGGACGGGGTCACGCCAGCGGCGGCGAGTTTCATGCGCGCACGGGCTACGTCGTCGGCCTTGACCAGCAGCGCCCCGGAGTTGGGCTCCACGGTGTAGGCGATGTCGGCGGCGGCCAGGGTTTCCATGATCTGCTTGGAATCCATGCCTGCCAGGCTGCCGTACAGCGGCCGGTAATCGGGTTGCTGCGACCACAACACCACGGCAAAACCAATCGCCACGCTGGCAGCCAGGCCGACCATCAGGCCTACCTGACGCAACATGGTCATTTCGGAGAGATTTTCCAGGAACGACAGGCCAAACAGCGGCGGCTTGCCGTCTGCCTTGGCGGGTACGTTGTCCACGACTGCTTCTGCCATGACTTAAATCTCGTCCTTAAACCGGCATCTGCATGATGTCTTGGTAAGCCTGAACCAGCTTGTTACGCACCTGGGTCAACGCCTGGAACGAAACGCTGGCCTTTTGCGAGGCGACCATCACATCGGTGAGGTCCACGCCGCTTTTGCCGATCTCGAACGCGTTGGCCAACTGGCTGGAAGCTTGCTGGGTGTCACTGACTTTGTTGATGGCCTGGCCGAGCATGTCGGCGAAGCTGCTTTGGCCCAATTCCGGCGCTGGCGCGACGGATTTCGGTTGAGCCATGGCATCCATTTGCATGGAGCGCATATCCAACATCAACCGATTGAACTCAATACCCTGGCTCATGAACTTCTCTCTCCGACAACCCGCATTTTTTTTGACGCTACGCCGCAATTACTAGGGGAGGTAGCAACAAGGGTGCCAGCTCTGGTTCAACTCGTAAGAAAAGGCGACAAACCTTGTCGGTCTCGATACCGACCGCCTGGATAACCATCAGGTAGCGAACAGATACGCTTCCACATCCATGCCGGCGTCGCGCATCTGCGCCAGCTTGTAGCGCAAGGTCCGCGGGCTTATCCCCAGTCGCTCGGCAGCCTCTTTGCGGCGGCCGCGCTCGGCGCGCAGGGTGTCGATGATCATCTGGAATTCGCGGCGACGCAGGTCGTCGCCCAGCGCACCGGCGGTTTCGGTTTCGGCAACCACGGGCGCGGGCGCCAGGGTCGGCAGCGGCGCCACACCACTGCCCATGGCCAGGCAGAAATCCTGCGGCTGGATCAGGCCGCCCTGTTGCAGGATCAGCGCACGCTGGATGGCGTTGTCGAGCTCCCGCACGTTACCGGGCCACGGGTAGCCGATCAGGCAGGCCTGGGCCTCGGCCGACAGCCGCGCCTGGGCGTGCTTCATTTTTTTGACGTGGTTGTTCAGCAGGCGCTCGGCCAGCGGAATGATATCCGCCGGGCGTTCGCGCAACGGGCGCCAGGCCAGGGGAAATACAGAGAGTCGGTAGAACAGATCTTCGCGAAAGCGCCCCGCCGCCACTTCGCCCGCCAGGTCACGGTTAGTCGTGGCAACCACACGAATGTCCAGCTGGATCGGCTTGCGTGCGCCGACACGCTCCACTTCACGCTCCTGCAGCACCCGCAGCAACTTGGCTTGCAGGCCCAGGGGCATTTCCGAAATTTCATCGAGCAGGATGGTGCCGCCGTCAGCCTGTTCGAACTTGCCTGCCTGGGCCGCGATGGCGCCGGTGAACGAGCCTTTTTCGTGGCCAAACAACGTGGCTTCGAGCATGTTGTCGGGGATCGCCGCGCAGTTGATGGCGATAAACGGTTGCTTGGCGCGGGTCGATTGCTGGTGGATATAACGCGCCAGCACTTCCTTGCCGGTGCCGGACTCACCGGAAATCAACACGGTGGAATCGCTGCGCGCCACACGGGCCGCCAGCTCCAGCAATTGCGCACTGGCCGGCTCAAAGGCAATCGGCCCCTCGCCGTCACTGGCCGGGATCACGCCCAGGGCATGCCGCGCGACCAGCTCGATCAAGGCTTTGGGTTCGAAGGGTTTGACCAGATAATCCGCCGCGCCCTGGCGCATGGCATCGACGGCACGCTCAACGGCGCCATGGGCGGTCATCAGCAACACCGGCAACTGCGGCTGACGCGCGCGCAGCAGGCCGAGCAACTGGTGACCGTCCATGCCGGGCATGTTCACGTCGCTGACCACCAGGCTGAAGGACTCCTGCTCCACCGCCTCCAAGGCGTCTTCGGCAGAACCGACCGCCCGGTAGTCATGGCCCGCCAATAGCAGCGTGTCAGCCAATGCTTCACGCAGGGCGCGATCGTCTTCCACCAACAGAACCTTGATAGCCATATCCCTTCTACTCCGCGCTTGCCGCGCATGAAAACAGCGGCAAGGTCATCAATGCACAGGTGCCACGCCCCACACGGGAGTGCAACTGCAATTCTCCCTGATGGGCACGCGCCACGGCCTTGACCACGGTCAGGCCCAGGCCGGTACCGTTGGTCTTGGTGGTGAAAAAAGGTTCGCCCAGGCGCTGCAGCACGGCCGGCTCGATACCGCTGCCACTGTCGCTGATGCACAGGCGCAGGTTTTGCTCGCGTTTGTACAGGTGCACCTTGAGCCGCGCACCGGGGCCACTGGCCTGGGTGGCGTTTTCGATCAGGTTGAGCAGTGATCCAACCAGAGTGTCGCGGTTGCACAGCAACTCACCGAGGTGGCTGTCGCACTGCCAACGCACGTGCACGTCTTGAATATGGGTAGCGGCCGCCGCTTGCAGGGCCTGCATCAACTCGGCCGGCGTGATGCGGTCGGTCAGCGGCAATTCGCCACGGGCAAACACCAGCATGTCACGCACCTGGTGCTCCAACTCATGCAGGCGCTCCTTGAGGCGCCCGGCAAAACGTTGGTGGGTCGCCGCGGGCAATTGTTCGTCAGTCAAATGACTGGCGTAGATCAGCGCCGCCGACAGCGGTGTGCGGATCTGATGCGCCAGAGAAGCGACCATGCGCCCCAGCGACGACAAACGCTCGTGGCGCGCCAACTGGTCTTGCAGGTGACGGGTTTCAGTCAGGTCGTTGAGCAGCACCAACTGGCCCGGCTCCGCGTCCAGGGAACGGGTGGCGATGGACAAACGCCGGCCGTCCTTGAGGGAGATTTCGTGGCCGTCGTCTTCACGCGGCGCGAAGCAGCGGGTGATGACATGGCGCCACAACTCACCTTCCAGCGGCAGGCCGAGCATGTCGCAGGCGGCCGGGTTGGCTTCGCGCACGCGGCCTTCTTCATCGATGACGATCACGCCACCGGGCAGCAACGACAGCAGGTTTTGCAGACGGTTGGCCAGGCGCTCTTTCTCGGCCAACTCTTCCATGCGCTGGGCACTGACCACGGCGAGCTCGCCTTTAAGCTCGGACACCCGGGCTTCGAGCAGGCTGTAGGAATCCGTCAGTTGGCTGGACATCTGGTTGAACAGCGAAAAGGCCTGTTCCAGGCCCTGGCGGCTTTGCTGTTCTACAGACGGAACGAGCCCTGGGATGGCAGGGCTGGAAGAGTGTTGGGCGGCGTGGGGCATCATGCTCTCTCGCTTGGCTGACCGTCAGTTAAACGGAACGTTGCGAGGGCTGTAGCAATACTTGTGCCGAAAAAAAACCGCTGATAAATCAGCGGCTTGAAAAACAGGCGTCAATCATCCGCCTGTTCATCTCCTTCTTTGCGGCTCATACCGTACTTGCGCATCTTCTCCACCAGCGTGGTTCGACGGATGCGCAGGCGCTCGGCGGCACGGGCGACGATGCCGTTGGCATCGTCCAACGCCTGTTGAATCAGACCCTGCTCGAGGTTGCCGAGGTAGTCCTTCAAGTCCAGGCCTTCGGGCGGCAGCATGGCGGTGGAACCGAAATCCGGGGTATGGCCGTTGATGGCCACGCGTTCTTCCATGTCGCTGCGCAGGCTGTCGACCAATTGCTCGTCTTCGTCGTCGACGTAGCGGAATTTCTTCGGCAACTCGACCACGCCGATCACACCGTAGGGGTGCATGATCGCCATGCGCTCCACCAGGTTGGCCAACTCGCGCACGTTGCCCGGCCAGCCGTGGCGGCACAGGGACATGATCGCGGCGGAGTTGAAGCGGATCGAGCCGCGCTTTTCGTGCTCCATGCGCGAGATCAGTTCGTTCATCAGCAGCGGGATGTCTTCCACGCGCTCACGCAGCGGAGCCATCTCGATGGGGAAGACGTTGAGGCGGTAGTACAGGTCTTCGCGGAAACTGCCGACCTCGATCATGCTTTCGAGGTTCTTGTGGGTGGCCGCGATGATGCGCACATCGACGCTCTGGGTCTTGTTGCTGCCCACGCGCTCGAAAGTGCGCTCCTGCAGCACGCGCAGCAGCTTGACCTGCATCGGCAGCGGCATGTCGCCGATTTCGTCGAGGAACAGGGTGCCGCCGTTGGCCAGTTCGAAACGCCCGGCACGGCTGGTGATCGCCCCGGTAAAGGCGCCCTTCTCATGGCCGAACAATTCGCTTTCGAGCAGCTCCGCCGGGATCGCTCCGCAGTTGACCGGCACGAAAGGCCCGTCGCGGCGCTTGGAGTGATAGTGCAGGTTGCGGGCGACCACTTCCTTGCCGGTGCCGGACTCGCCGAGGATCAGCACGCTGGCGTCGGTATCGGCCACTTGCTGCATCATCTGGCGCACATGCTGGATGGCACGGCTGGTGCCGACCAGGCTGCGGAACAGGTTGGGTTCGCGGTGGCGACCGCGCTCACGGGCCTGGTCGTACATCTCGCGATAGACCTGGGCACGGTGCAGGGAATCGAGCAATTTGCTGTAGCTGGGAGGCATTTCCAGGGTGGAAAGCACTCGGCGGCGCTGGTCTTCCGGCAGCTCGACGGAAGAAATATCGCCCATTAGCAACACTGGAAGGAACTCATCCCATGTAGACAGTGTCTTTAACAAGCCCAAAACAGCGCCAGGAGCGTTGACCGTCCCGATCAGCACACAAATGACTTCACGGCTCGATGACAACGAGCTGACCACCTGCTGCCAATCATGGCTTCCGCAGGGCAGATTTTCTTCGCCAAGAAAATTCAAAATCACCGCTAAATCGCGGCGGCGGACGCTATCGTCATCAATCAGCAGAATTTTGGTTTCACGCCACATGCAATAGCAACTTCCCTAGTAAAACTTCGTGCCCCAGAGCGAGGGCAATCGAGACGCCTGTAAGACTTTGTACCTTACTAGACGTCTGAAATCTGAAAACAGCACTAGTTAAGTCAAAAACGCTGGCACAGTCAAATATATGACGCACCGTTCGGACTAACCGAGCCCATTCAGCCGAACAGATGGTAAACCTTTGACGCGTTTTTCGCTCGGTTGATCAGCGACATCTCTTCAAAAATCGCCTGGCGCTCGCCGGTCGTCACCTCAAGCAACTGCTGATACACCGCCAGCAGGCTTTCCAGCTTCTCTCGCAACACGTCCTCGTTCACTGGCGCTTCGCTCAGCACTTCCTCGATCACGTTGCGGCAGCCCAGGTCGAGTTCGCCGATGGCGTCCCAGTTCCGTTCCGCCAGCGCGCCAATCAGGGCTTCGCGGGTTTCGTCGATGCGTTGCAGTGCGTGGCTCATGATGTGTTCCTCAAGGCCAATGGCCTTATTGTGCGGCACCTTGTGGTGTTGCGATGGCATCCCAGCCTTCTTTCACGGTAATCAGCAACCGAGCGACTTCGTCGATCATGCTGGCATCGTTGTGCAGATTGGCTTCCATCAAACGGTTGGTCATGTACGCGTACAGACTTTCCAATTGCTGGACGTAAGCCGGGTCTTCGCTCTTCTCGGCATCCAGGCCATCACGCAGACCGATGATGATGTCGACTGCCTTGCCGAGCATCAGGCCCTTCTGTGCAATGTCCCCACGAGCCAGTGCGCCTTTGGCCTGCGCCATGCGGTCAAGCCCGCCCTCCATCAGCATTTGCACCAGGCGATGTGGGCTGGCTTCGGAGATCTGGGCATGGGAATTGACCTTCTGGTATTGGCGAAGGGCTCTCATGGGATTCATGGTTCTACCTCGTGACAGGTAACAGCGAAAAGGATTTCAGTAACCATTGTGTCGACTGAGTCGCAAAAAACTTTAACCCGATGGTCTTTTGAAGAACAAAGCCCAGGTCAATGGACCTGGGCTTTTTCATGGGCGCGCGATCAAGTGTTTTTCTGGTTGTTCAGCGCGTTGAGGGTGCCCATGATGTTGTTACTCTGCTGACGCAGCTGGGCAACCAGGGAGTCCATCGCCGCGTATTTGCGGGTCAGGCTATCGGTCAGGTCCTGGACGTGGGCGTCGAGGTCCGACTGATCGTTGGTCAGCTTCTTGAGGCTGTCGGACAACGCGGTCGAACGGGTCGCGAAGATCCCTGTGGTGGGCTTGGCGTAATCGTCGGTCGCCGCGGTCATGCGCGCCAGCAGCCCGGTCTTGCCGGTGAACATGCTGTTGATATCGGCGGCATTGGTCAGCACAGCCTTGTCGAAGGTTTTGTCATCCAGGGTCAGCAGACCGGTGCTGGAGTCGGTACTCACACCGAACTGTGCCAGGGATTTCAACGCACCGTTGCCGGACAGGGCATTGAACTCGTTACGCAATGCAGTTTGCAGCGTACGCATGTTCGCATCACCGGTCAGGGTCGCCGACACCGAGTTACCCGCAGCATCCTTGGTCACCTTAGTTTCGGCGTTTATGGCCTTGAGCAAGGCGTTGTAGCTGTCGACGAAGCCTTTCACGCCCGATTTGAGCGCGGTGGTACTGGTCGATACCGAAATCGTGGTAATCGCCTTCGCCCCCCCTGGAACCGTGGCATCTGCCGGCGGCGACACGGACAAGAGCTTGATGTTTACACCACTCACAGCCTCGGTGATGGTGTTGGTCTTGGACGTATAAGGCACGCCGTCGATGGTGTACTCGGCGTTCTGTGGCGTGTCGATGACCTTGTAGCCGGTATCGACACCCGAGTTACCCGACATCGTCAGGTCCGAGCCCACGCCGCCCGTGGTGGAGGTCAGCACCATGCGCGAACCGGTGGAGTCCGTCACGATGTTGGCACTCAGACCGGCGGTACCGAACTGCGTGTTGATCGAGTCACGCACTTGCTGCAGGGTCGCGCCAGGCGGAACACTCAGGTCGAAATTCTTGCCCGACTGGGAGATGGTCAACGTGGTGGCGGTGGTGCCTTTGTTGACGACCGTCGACGCACCGCCCGACAGCGTCGCCGTCGAGAGTTTGGAAGGCTGGGCCAACTGATTGACCACCAGGTTGAAACTGCCGTTGGCGGCCCCGGTGGCGGTGGTCATGGTAGCGACCTTTTCATTCGACGACGTACCGGTCAAGCCGCTGAAACTGTTGTCGTCAGTCATGCTCTTGATGCCGCCACGGAAGGCGTCCAATGCCGCCTGGATCTTGCCGATCGACGACAGCTGGGTGGTCGCTTTCTGTGACTGGGTGTTGATCTGGGTCTGCTTCGGCGCCCGGTCGGCGTCCACCAGGGACTTCACGATGCCCTGGATGTCGATGCCAGAACCAACACCGTTAACAGTTGTACTCGCCATCGCCTCTCTCCTAATGCGGTTGTTGCCGCTTTCTTGACGAACAACACTTCAAGAAATCATCGCAACAAGTTTCGTGCCAGCTCAGACCTTTTCGTCGAACAGCACGTGACTGGCCGTAGCCAGGCTCTGGGCCAGTTTCAAGGCCGTTTCCGATGGGATCTGGCGGATCACCTCACCACTTTCAGTGGCGATGACCTTGACCACGACCCGATGGGTGGAATCATCAATGGAAAAATCCAGTTTGCGCTGGGCCGCTTGTACGAATTCTCGAATATCGGTGACTGCTTTTTCAAGATCAGCCCGCTCAGGCTCACCCGCGGTCGGCGCAATCGCCTCGACCTTGGTTTTGTCTTTGTCCGCAACTGCAGGCACGGGTGCGCTTTGAGGTGCAACCGGTGGATAAGACGAGGCCAGCTTTACACTCATGTCCATGTCCAATCTCCTCTAGAACCGAAAAGACGAAAGGGCACGTAAACGCGCCCTTCCGTCAGTTACCAAGCGCCGTTATTACTGAAGCAGCTTCAGTACAGCGGATGGCAGTTGGTTGGCTTGCGACAGGATCGCGGTAGCAGCCGACTGCAGAGTTTGTTGCTTGGTCAGCTCAGCTGTTTCAGCAGCGAAGTCGGTGTCTTGTACAGTCGAACGTGCAGCGGTGGAGTTCTTCTGAATGTTGGTCAGGTTGTCTACGGTAGTGGTCAGACGGTTCTGAACAGCACCCAGGCCCGAACGTACGCTGTCGATGCCGCCGATGGCTTTGTCGATTACAGCGATGGCGGACTGTGCGTTGAAAGCACTGGTCACGTCGGTTTGAGCAACAGAGGTCTTGGTCGAAGCAGCGGCAGTACCGGTAGCTGCGAACAGGCCAGTTACGCCAGCGCCGTTCAGAGCGTAGCCTTTGGACGAGTCCAGGTTTACAGCGCCGGTGGCGATCAGGCCGTCAGCGATGGCAACGCCAGCTGCTGCGAAGTTGCCGCTGCCGTCACGGGTGTTGACAGTGATCGAGCCAGCATCGGTCGAAGCGCTGAACACTAGGTTTTCGCCGGAATCAGACTTGACCGACAGAGCACCTTTGGATTCATCGTAGTTAACGCTGATGCCCAGTTTGGCAGCGTTGGACTTCAGTTGGTCAGCCAGGCTGGCGGTATCGGTTACACCAGTGAAAGTAGTGGCTTGGCCACCAACGGTCATGGTGAAGGTAGCAGGAGCAGTCTTGGCAGCAGCGCCAACCACGAACTGAGCTTCAGTGCTGGCGGTAGCGCTCAGGCCACCCACTGCGCCGTTCAGGTTGCTGGCAATGGTTTTGGCCGAGTCGCCGGCAGCTACTGCAACAGTTTTGCTCTGGCCGTTGCCGGTCACGCCGATATCGCCTGCGCCTACACCAGTGGTGCTAGGAGCAACTGCAACGCTCTTGATCTGCTGGGAACCGATGTTGTTGGCAGCAACGTTGTCCAGGGACAGGTTGATGGTTTCGTTGGCGTTGGCGCCGACTTGGATCGACTTGGTACCGTACGAACCGTCCAGCAGCTTCTGGCCACCGAAGGTGGTGGTCTGGGAGATACGGGTCAGTTCCGAAGTCAGAGCCTGGTATTCTTCCTGGTTGGAAGTACGGTCAGCGTCGCTCAGGGAGCCGGTAGCCGAGGACAGAGCCAGGGTACGCATTTTTTGCAGAATGTCGGTCGAAGCCTGCATTGCGCCTTCAGCGGTTTGCGCGATGGAGATACCATCGTTGGCGTTCTTGACAGCCTGGCCCAGGCCGTTGATTTGGCTGGTCAGACGGTTGGAGATCTGCAGGCCGGCGGCGTTGTCTTTAGCGCTGTTGATGCTCAGACCAGTGGACAGACGCTGCATGGAGGTTTGCAGCGAGCTGGCAGCTTTGCCAAGGCCGTTCTGGGTAGTGATGGAAGCAATGTTGGTGTTTACTGTTAAAGCCATGACGAAATCCTCGTTGGATGGATACTGCGGCTTCCGGCCCTGGCAACCGCCGGGTGTGGCCTGAGAACCTACGTAATAGTTATCGTCGTGGTAGCCGGTTGCTTGAGGATTTTTTTTGATTTTTTTACTGGCGCCGTGCCACCCCTTGCAATTCAAGGGTTTACACGGGCTCAACCCCCCGATTTCATTGGTTTTTCTGGCGCCAAATAAAAAACGCCGATGATCTTTCGATCATCGGCGTCTTCTTTTGGGACGCGCTGCAGGCTATTAAAGCGTCACGGACGATAGAGAATCGCCGAGCCCCACGACAGGCCCACGCCAAAACCGCTGATGGCCACGCGCTTCCAGGTAGCGTCCATCACGTGCTTTTCCAGCAGCAATGGAATGCTCGACGACACGGTGTTGCCGGTCTCGACCATGTCCTTGATGAACTTGTCCACCGGGGCATCTTCAAAACGACGCGCCACGGCATCGACAATCGCCGCACTGCCCTGGTGAATGCAGAAGGCGTCAATCTCGTCAGCCTTGAGGTCCGACTCATTGAGCAGCTCGTGCAAGTGCGCCGGCACCTTGAGCAAGGCAAAGTTGAAGACCTGGCGGCCATTCATGAAGAACACGCCATCGCTGACCTTCAGGTGCGGCGCGCCGGAACCGTCGGTGCCGAACTTGGATTTGCCCAGCAACCACGGCGCGTCTTCGCCCATCCAGGTGGCGGTAGCGGCGTCGCCGAACAGCATGGTGGTGTTACGGTCTTCCGGGTCGACGATCTTCGAATACGGGTCGGCGGTGATCAGCAGGCCGTTTTTCAGGCCGGCGGCTTCCATGAAGCCCTTCATTGCGTAGATGCCGTAGACGTAGCCGGAGCAGCCCAGGGAAATATCGAAGGCCGCGACGTGGGTCGGCAGGCCGAGCTTGTCCTGGACGATGGCGGCCGTGTGCGGCAGGCCTTCTTCATCACCGTTCTGGGTGACGACAATCAACGCGTCGATCGACTCGCGCTTCAAATCCGGGTTGTTGGCAAACAAAGCGTTGACCGCCTCGACACACAGATCGGAGGTTTCCTGCGCCGCTTCCTTGCGCGGCAGGAACGCCGAACCGATCTTGCCAATGATGAACTCTTCATCCTTGGCGAATTTGGCACCCTGGGCGTAGTTATCGATCCCGTCTGCCGGCACGTAACTGGCGATGCTTTTTATGCCAATCATTGTGGCTTCCCAATACTAAATAGCTGGAGAACACCCCTGGGCCACGCCCGGAGCGCTGACAATAAAGGGGATAACCCCATAAAAATCTCGCTGAAAGCCGCCCTGCAAGGACCCTGTGACGACTTATCCTTTTCACACGATACAGTGAAGATGCGCTTTATGACTCACAGGTCACTCAATTTTGTGTGCTTTGTGCAAAACCTTCAAACAATTAAGTCGCAGAAACGACAACGGCCCGCCCTGTTTCCAGGGCGGGCCGTTGGCTGTAACGCCGCTTACATCTTGTTGAAGAGGCTCAACTGCGAGATTTTCACGAAAGCCAACTGCGAGGCCTGCAGCATGGTCTGCTGCAAGGTCAGGTTGATCGCGGCCTGGGCCGTGTCGATATTGCCCAAGTCACTCATGGTGCTGGTATTGGCCAGGCCGATGCTGGTGTTTTCACTGGCCTGGATGTCCAGTGCCGCGCCGCGCGCACCGATGGAACCGCGCACGTTATCGACCTGAGCACGAGAATTGCCCAGATTGGCCACGGACGAGCTCAGGACATCCTTCAACTTGAGCATCGCCGCCGGATTTCCATCGGCTGGCTGTTCCAGGGCCTGGCGCAACTGGCTCAAGGTATCCAGCGCGTTCTGAGTCTTCTGCGTGCTGGCAGCCACGGAAAACTGATCGCCGTTTTGTGGCGTGCCACTGATATCGAAGGTCACGCCTGCGGCAGTCACCGTAGTACCGCCACCGGTGTCACCCGTGGCAATGGCCTTGCTGTCAGCGGTGTACGGCTGGGCATATACCTCATACGCAGTACCGGAGGTGAACTTGATGACCGCACCGCTGTTGGCCGGGAATGTACTGGAATAGGCCGCCTGGTTGCTCACGGTGGCATTGGTCAATTGCGCGGTGGACGTGTTACTCGGCGTACGCGAGACACTGAAGGTATCGGGCTTGGCGGCCAGGCTGAACGAACGATCCTTGACCAATGCGTCGGAATCCGGCCCCGGGGCAACGCCCTTGAGGTCGAGATTGATGTCGAAGTTGACGCCGCGCAGGCTCACCGTGGAAGCGCCTTCCTTGGTGGAGTCGAACGTGCCGTTACCCGGAATTTCCGAGGTGATGTCGTTACCGTCTTTATCGGACACCGTGTATTGGGTGCTGCTGGTAAAGGTCAGCTTGTATGGCTGGCCGTCCGCAAACTTTCTGGTGTAGTCGGTGCCCGACGTCACCAGGCCGGCCGACAACGATACCTTGTTGTCATTGGGCACCGGCGCCGTTGCCGGCGGCACGATCGGCGGTGCGATCCAGGTCGACTGGGTACGGCCCGAGTTGACCGCCCCGCCCATGATGCTCTTGCCGGTATCGCCGGCACTGACCTTCAACGTGTCGGAAACCTGCAGGCTCAGCGGGGTTTCATCACCCTGATAGGTGTAAGTCCCGTCACTGTTACGGCTGTAAGGCGGCGTCGACGTTTTGGAACCGGAAAACAGGTAGTTACCCGACGAGTCCTTGCTGTTGAGCAAGCCCAGCACCTGGTCTTCCAGGGCCGCGACCTGACCTGCAATAGACTTGCGGTCGGCGTCACTGAGCGAGCCGCCCGCCTGGAGGGCCAGGGTACTGGCAGCTTGCAGCGCATCGTTGATCGAACCGAGCACGCTTTCTTCGTTGGTCAGCGAGTTCTTCAAGCTGGTGATGTTGCCGTTGAACTGAGCCAGCATGTCTTTCTGCTGTTGCAGCATCAACAGGCGTGCCGCCGCGACCGGGTCATCGGAGGCGGTTTCCACACGCACACCGGTGCTGGCCTGGTTCTGGGCCTTCACGACGCTTGAATAGTTATCCGAATACTTGGCGGAAGTGGTTTCGAAGTATTGTGCTGTGGAAATGCGCATCGTCCCAGACTCCCTTAAAGACTATTGATCAGCGTACTGAAGGTTTCTTGCGCAGCCTTGATGATCTGCGACGACGCGGTGTAGTACTGCTGGAACTTGATCATGTCGCCCGCCTCTTCATCCAGGTTGACCTGGGATACCGAGTTGCGTGCGTCCTGGTTGGCCTTGAGCAGTGCGCCCGTGGCGGTGGTGTCAGTGTTGGCCGAGGCCGCCTTGGCACCGACGGTCGACACCAGTCGACTGTTGGCAGCCACCAGGCTTACGCCACCACCGCTGCCATCCGCCAGGCCGACGGTGGCCTTGGTCTGCAGGTCGAGCAAGGCCTGGGCATTACGGTTATCCGACTTGCCCGAAGCGTTGAAGGAAAAGGTCGTGCTGTCGCCATTCGCGGGTGAACCACCGACAGTGGTGTCGAACTTGAAGCTCTTGGCCGGTACGACCAGCGCACCGTTGGCGTCACGCATCGGCACATCAATGGTGATCTTGTTGGTTTGGCCCGGAATGATGCTGCCGGTGCCGATCGGGTTGCCCTGGGCGTCGTTGACCGTATAGGTCTGGGTGCCGTCGGCCGCAGGTTTGCCAAACACCATCTTCACCGGCATCGAGTGTTCAATCCCGGTGCGCAATTGAGCGGTGTCGGCGCCGCCGTGAATATCGATAGGCAAGGTCAACGTCGGCGGTGTAAAGGTACCAGTGCCCTCGTTGGTCTTGCTGCCCTCACCCAGCAACGGCCCGGCGAACGCGATCTTATTGGCGTCCTTCAAATCAGTGCCAATGTTGGTCGCGCCGTTGTCGGTCGGGCTGACTTTGAAGCTGTCACCCGCGGCCATCGGCCCTTTGCCGTCCAGGGCCAGGGTGAAGCCGTCAATCACCGGCGGCGGCGTGGTCGTGGTGTCGAACGCGCCCATGGATTTGCCGTCGGAACGCACCACCGTGTAGTTGTTGCCACTGGTGAAGGTGACTTTATAGTCGTAGGTCGTCAGCTTGCTGGTGTCGCTGATGGTCACATTCAAGTTGCCAGAGCCGGTGCTGTTGCTCGCCGAGCCCACGCTGCGCTGCGCAATGGCAGCGGCGCTGTTGATGTCCTTGAACAACGACGATCCAAAGTCGCCGTTCAGGTCCAAGCCTTGGCCCAACTGGCTGTTGACCGTGTCCGCAGTGACGATTGCGATACGCCCCAGATCGTTGATGGCCGGCATCAAGGCATCGCTGCGATAACGCAACAAGCCACCGATGCTGCCGCCGCTGAGCACGTTACCCAGGTCCACCGAGGTGCCGCCGCCCGCATTGAGCTGGATGGTGTACTGGCTAGGGTCGCTTGAGCTCGGCACTGCCGAAATGCTGTTGGATTGATCGCCCAGCACCAGGGACTGACCGGTGCCGGTACTGACGCTGAACACACCGTTCTTCTCGACAGCCGTGACGCCGACCAATTCGTTCAGCGAACGCACTGCTTCGTTACGTGCATCCAGCAGGTTGGCCGGAGCACTGTTGCTGGAGCCCTGCGCCTGGGTGATCTGCTTGTTGAGCGAGGCAATCGAGGAGGTCAACTGGTTGACCTGATCGCTCATGGTCTTCAACTGGCCATTGATCGACTCTTTCTGCTGGTTCAGCTGGGTCGAAATCGAGTTGAAGCGGTTGCTCAGGGTCTGGGCGCTGGTCAGCAACACCTGCCGCGCGGACACATCGCTGGGGTTGGCCGCAGAGGTCTGCACGGCGGCAAAGAACGCACTGAGCACCGAGGACATGCCGGTGGTCTTGTCCGACAGAGTCTTGTCGATAGCGTTCGCCTGGTCGGCATACGCCTTGGCATCGTTATTGAGCGCGGTGCTGTTCTGGTAGGCCGCATCGAGGAACTCGTTGTACACCCGGCGCACGTCCGCCAGGGTCGTACCGCTGCCGATGAACACGCCGCCATAGGGGTTCGACGCACTCGCATTCTGGGTGGTCTGCTGGCGCGAGTATCCCGAGGTATTGGCGTTGGCAATGTTGTTACTCAAGACCGACAACGATCCTTGAGAGGCGTTGAGCCCTGACATCCCGATACTGAGCAAACTCATGGTTCAGACCTTATAAATGTGTGGTTGCGCCCGCGGCAGCGTAGTTCTGGTAACTGTTCATCGTTTTTGCGATCTGCGAAATCTTGCTGGCGTAGTCCGGATCGGTTGCGTACCCGGCTTTTTGCAACTCGCGCACAAACTGTTCCGGGTTGTCGGCCGATTTCACCACTTCTTTATAGCGATCATTGCTTTGCAGCAATGTCACCAAGTCATGGAAGCTGTCCTGGTAAGAGTTGTAGGAGCGGAACTGCGCCGTTTCCTTGACCATCGCGCCATCACGGAACTCGCTGGTGATCGCGCGCGCCTGGCCGCCCTGCCAACTCTGGCCGGCCTTGATGCCGAACAGGTTGTGGCTGCTGCTGCCATCTTCGGCGCGCATCACCGATTTGCCCCAACCGGTTTCCAGGGCGGCCTGGGCCACCAGGTACTTCGGATCGACACCGATGCGCGCGGCGGCCGCCTTGGCCATCGGCAACATGGTGGCGACAAATTCATCCTGCGAACTGAAGGCTTTCTTCGCCGGCGCCAGGGGTGGCTGGGCCACGGCGCGGCCGTAGACCTGCATGCGCCCGCTCGGCACGGCGAAGGTGCGTGCAGTGCTGTTGATCACGTTGTCATCCGCAGCGCTGTTACGCAGCGGTGCGGCCTTGGCGACGGTGGTTGCATCGGTACTCGGCACGATGCCGGCGAGCAGGCGATCGGTCAGCTTGCTCGGCAAGGCGATACGGCGCTGGTTCATCAGCTCCATGTCATTGCTATGGGACGCCGCGGCGCCGGCCTGAGGCTCAGCCACGCGGTAAGCCCACAGCGGGCGCTGGCCATTGGAGCGACCCAACGGCCCCTCCGCCTGGGTGCCCGCGGCGATTTCCGTCGGCACATCGACCTTCTTCGCCGGCGCGGCTGCCGCCGGGCCCTGCAGGGTGGCGGCCTGGGCCTCCACCGGTTTGTTCTTCTGCATCTGGCGCATCAGCACGTCGGCCAGGCCGATACCACCGCCCTCGCGGGACATCGAGACCGCCAGTTGCTGGTCGTACATTTCCTGGTACTGCTTGGCCGCCGGCGTGTTCAGTGGGTTGTCTTTACCCAACGCCTCGGTGGCCGACCGCATGGACTTGAGCATCTCGCTCAAAAACAGCGACTCGAACTCCTGCGCCACCTTGCGCATGTTGCCTTCGCTGTTCTTGTCGTCGCCGACCTTGAGCTGGTTAAGCCGGTTCAAGTCGGAGTAGGACCCCGAGTCCGCCGTGCTGCTTATGCCGCTCTTGCGCATATCCATGGCCATGGCCTCAGATCACGATCAGGTCGGCTTGCAAGGCGCCGGCCTGTTTCAGAGCTTCGAGAATCGCCATCAAGTCGCCGGGCGCTGCGCCCACCTGGTTCACCGCACGGACAATCTCATCCAGGGTGGTGCCGGGGCCGAACTTGAACATCGGCTTGGCTTCTTGCTGGGCATTGACACGCGAACGCGGCACCACCGCCGTCTGGCCGTTGGACAAAGGCCCAGGCTGGCTGACGATCGGGTCTTCGGTGATGGTCACGGTCAGGCTGCCGTGGGTCACGGCCGCTGGCGACACCTTGACGTTCTGGCCGATCACGATGGTACCGGTACGCGAGTTGATGATGACCTTGGCGACGGCCTGGCCCGGGTCGACCTCAAGGTTTTCCAGGATTGACAAGTAATCCACACGCTGGCTGGGGTCCAGCGGCGCGGTCACACGGATCGAGCCGCCGTCGATGGCCTGCGCCACGCCAGGGCCGAGCATGTCGTTGATCTTGTCGACCACGCGCTTGGCAGTGGTGAAGTCGGAGCGGTTGAGGTTCAGGGTCAGGCTGTTGCCCTGGTTGAAGCCGCTCGGCACGGTGCGTTCAACCGTGGCGCCACCCGGGATACGTCCGGCCGACGGCACGTTGACGGTGATCTTCGAACCGTCGCGACCTTCGGCATCGAACCCGCCCACCACCAGGTTGCCCTGGGCGATGGCGTAGACGTTACCGTCGATACCCTTCAAAGGCGTCATCAGCAAGGTGCCGCCGCGCAGGCTTTTCGAGTTACCGATGGACGACACGGTGATGTCCACCACCTGGCCCGGCTTGGAGAACGCCGGCAAGTCGGCACTGATGGACACGGCCGCGACGTTTTTGAGCTGCACATTGCCCGAACCCGCCGGCACCTTGATGCCGAACTGCGAGAGCATGTTGTTGAAGGTCTGCAGGGTGAATGGGGTCTGGGTCGTCTGGTCACCCGTACCATTGAGCCCCACCACCAGGCCGTAGCCGATCAACTGGTTGGAACGCACGCCGGAAATGCTGGCGATGTCCTTCAGGCGTTCGGCCTGGGCGACAGCGCTCAAGGAAAGCAGGAGTGCGGCCGCCATCAGCTGTTTGAAGTTCAAAGTGGCCACCTAGAAAGGGAACAGCGGGCTAAGGAAGAAACGGTCGAACCAGCCCGGCTGACTCGCATCAGCAAACGAACCCGTACCCGAGTAGGTAATGCGCGCATCGGCAATTCGCGTCGACGGCACGGTGTTGTCGGTGGAGATGTCATCGGCGCGGACCATGCCGGCAATGCGCACCAGTTCGTCGCCAGTGTTGAGCGTCATCCACTTTTCACCGCGTACGGCGATGATGCCGTTGGGCAATACATCGGCCACGGTCACGGTGATCGAACCGGTCAGGCTGTTGCCCTGCCCCGCCGCGCTCTTGCCGTTGGTGGCACGGTCGCCGCTGTAGCCGGCGTCCAGGCTCAGGTCGCCACTGCCCAGCGGATTATTGGTGTTCGGTACGGCGCCAAACAACGAGGTCAGGCCGATGCTGGCCTTGCTGGTCTTGCCGATCTGCGAGTTGGCGTTCTTGCTGGCCTGGGTCTTCTCGTTCAGGGTGATGGTGATGATGTCACCGACCCGGAACGCCTTGCGGTCGCTGTACAGGTTCTGTTCGAAACCGGCCTGGTAGATCGAGCCATTGTTGGCAGCCGCTGGCAGCGGCGTGCGTGGCAACACCGGCGCGTAGTACGGGTCATTGGGTTTTGGCGTCGGGGCGACACAGCCCGCGAGCACGGCAATCCCACTCAATGCCAGAACGGAAACATAGCGATTCATGACCCTTACCTCACGGTGTTGCAGGCGCCCTCAAGAGCGCCCCATAGACTTGATTACAGATTCTGCGTTACGAACGAAAGCATCTGGTCGGCGGTGGAAATCACCTTGGAGTTCATCTCGTAGGCGCGCTGGGTAGTGATCATGTTGACCATCTCCTCAACGGTGCTCACGTTGGAGGTTTCCAGGGTGCTTTGCAGCGTGGTGCCGAAGCCGTTCAGGCCAGGGGTGCCGATTTGCGGCGCGCCGCTGGAGGCGGTTTCCAGGAACAGGTTGTTACCCATGGCCTGCAGGCCGGCCGGGTTGATGAAGTCGGCGGTTTGCAGGTTGCCGATCACTTGCGACGCCGGGTTGCCGGCGACGGTGATGGACACGGTGCCGTCGTTCCCGACGGTGAAGGTCTTGGCGTCGGCTGGAACGATCACGGCCGGCTCCAGGGCAAAACCGTTGGCGGTCACGATCTGGCCGTTGGAATCCAGGTGGAAAGTACCGTCACGGGTGTACGAAGTGGTGCCGTCCGGTTGCAGTATCTGGAAGAACCCACGGCCGTTGATGGCCATGTCCAGTGGCTGGCCGGTCTGCTGCAGGTTACCGGCGCTGAAGTTCTTCTGGGTGCCGACGATCTGCACACCGGTACCCAATTGCAGGCCCGACGGCAGTTCGCTGTCCTGGGTCGACTGGGCGCCTGGCTGCTTCTTGATCTGATAGAGCAAGTCCTGGAACTCGGCACGGTCACGTTTGAAGCCCGTGGTCGACACGTTGGCCAAGTTGTTGGAAATGGTCGTCAGGTTGGTGTCCTGGGCGGACAGACCTGTTTTGGCAACCCATAGAGCCGGAAGCATGCTGTTCTCCTTCGTGCGCCTGTTTGTTGGCGCTGCGCTGCAAAATTAGTAGTGGGTCAGTGACGCGGCGATCAGCTCATCTGCATGACGCGCGTCATGGCCTGGTCGTCTTCCTTGGCGCTGTTCATCATCTTGATGTGCAGCTCGAATTGCTTGGAAAGCGCCAGCACCGCGGTCATTTCTTCCACGGCATTGACGTTGCTCGCCTGCAGGAAACCCGAGGTCAGCGTCACGTTCGCGTCGGCCTGGGCCGGCTGGCCATCCTTGGTGTGGATGGTGCCGTCCAAACCTTTGTTCATGTTCTTCAGGTCTGGCTGGACCAGCTTGATGCGGTCCACTTCAGCCATCACCCGCGGGCCTTCGCCCATGGCGCGGATGCTGATGGTGCCGTCGGAACCGACTTCGATTTTCTGCTGCGGCGGCACGGCAATCGGGCCACCGTTGCCCATGATCGGCATGCCGTTGCCGGCCCGCAGCACGCCCAATGCATCGACATTCATGCTGGCGCTGCGCACGTAGGCTTCGCTGCCGTCCGGGGTCTGCACGGCCATCCAGCCATTGCCGTTGATAGCCACGTCCAGGTCACGACCGGTCTCGATCATGGCGCCAGGGCTGAAGTCGGTGGCTGGGCGTTCGGTCATGGCAAACGCCCGCGCCGGAAAGCTGTCACCGAACACCGGCATCGAACGTGCCTGCTCCAGGTCACGTTGGAAACCGTTGGTGGAGATGTTCGCCAGGTTGTTGGCATGGGCCTTCTGCGCCAGAGCATTCTGGCTGGCGCCGGTCATTGCCACATAAAGGTACTTGTCCACGCTCTTTCCTCTTTCTGACGGACGCTTGCCGCCCACCGCTGTACTGATGAGGCTTAAGCAATTTGCGAACCAACTTTTGAAAAGTGCGAGAAGTGCAGGCGGGGCGGGGGTTTGCGGCGTGGGGTGAAGATTTCAGGGTTGAGCGCGAGTCGAAAAAACGGCGGACTACTGCCGCCTGCGGCAAACACATGTCTGGAAAACGACGAAGATCCAATGTGGGCGCGGGCTTGCTGTGGTGAGCAGGCTTGCCCTGCGCTGGGCTGCGAAGCAGCCCTCATAGCTCAGCCGCGAACCCGTCGGGGGACCCCACTCACCACAGCGAGCCCGCCCACAGTGTTAACCCCGTTGAACCCGGTAGGTTACTTGCCGGTCTTCAGGATCTCGTAATCGCGCAATTTATTGGCGATAGTGGTGTGGGATACCCCCAGTCGCTTACCCAACTGCCGGCTGCTGGAATGCTCAGCGTACAAGGCTTCCAACACCGCCTTCTCGAACCGCCCGACGATGTCTTCCAGCCCACCGTCCAGGGAAAAATCGCCAAGCGGCTGACGCACGCCATAATCAGGCAAGCGAATATGCTCGGCCTTGACCGTGCCGCCGTCGCACAACGACACCGCCTGGAACAGCACGTTTTCCAACTGCCGCACGTTGCCCGGCCAGTGATAGTGGCTCAGGCGATCCATTGCGGCAGGGGCCAGCTTGGGCAGCGGGCAGCCGATCTGCCGGCTGGCCTGGTCAAGAAAGTGCTCGACCAGTGGCGCCAGGCCGTCAAGGCATTCGCGCAGCGGCGGGATATGCAGGGACAGCACGTTGAGACGGTGGTAGAGGTCCTGGCGGAACTCGCCACGGGCGCACAGCTCGGACAAGTCCACCTGGGTGGCGCAGATCACGCGCACATCCAGGTACACCTCTTCATCACTGCCGACGCGGCGAAAGCAGCCGTCCTGCAGGAAGCGCAGAAGTTTCACCTGCAAGCGCGCGCTCATCTCCCCGACCCCATCGAGAAACAACGTACCGCCCGCCGTCAGTTCCAGCAGCCCCAGTTTGCCTTCGGCCCGTGCACCTTCGAAGGCACCGGGCCCGTAGCCGAACAGTTCAGTCTCGGCCATCGACTCGGGCAGGCCGGCGCAGTTGAGCGCCATCAGCGGCGACTGCCCACGCGGGCTGGCCAGGTGACAGGCGCGGGCCAGCAGCTCCTTGCCGGTGCCGGTTTCGCCTTCTATTAATAGAGGCGCGTCCAGCGGCGCCATGCGCCGGGCCTCGCGCACCACAGCGGCCATGACTCTGGAGCTTTGGAAAATGCTGTCAAAGCCGCGCAGTTCCTGCTTGCGCACGTTGTAGATACGTTCGCCGACACGGTCCGCACGGTGCAGGGTCAACACGGCGCCGGCCATGGCCTCGCTGTCATCATGTTCGGACGATTGCAGCGGCGCGATGTCCGCCAGGAACACGTCACCCTTGACCTTGACCCGCAGGCCATTGATCCGCGATTTGCTCGCACGCACCAGCTCCGGCAAGTCGAAGTCCTCGGCGTAGCGCGACAACGGAATCCCCGGCACCTCGTCCACCCGCACCCCGAGCAACTGCGCCGCCGCACGGTTGGCGGCGACGATGGAACCGCCCATGTCGATCGACAACACCGGAAACTCCAGGGCACCGAGCAGCGCATTGAGCTCCATGTGCCGCCGTTCGCTGGGCATCAGCCCTACCCTTTTGACCCCGAACACCCCGGCAATCGCCTCGAATTGCGGGCGCAGCGCCTGGAACTGCATGTTCACCAGATTGGGGCAGTACAGATAAATGGCGTTGCCATGCTCACCGCCCACCTCGCCCTTGGCGACGTTGACGCCGTACTCCACCAGCAGGTTGAGGATGTCCCGCAGGATGCCGATGCGGTTCTGGCAGTGCACTTTGATACGCATGAAAAGGCCCGAAAAGTGGGTAGGCGCCGCGTATTTTTGCTACTGGGCGCAGATAGTCGTCAAGATTATGTGACAGCCAAGGCGACTTTCCCAGCCCAATGCAGCGGTCACGCCCACAAGCGTAACGAATATTTTACGAAAAGCGGTAACTTTTCCTACTTGAAGGCGGTTTAAACCGATGGAATCCGGCTGCGCGCGGGTTATCAATAGGCTCATCGCAGGACATAACAAGAATGAATGCCTAGCAGGAGAGCCGTATGAAGCAGACGCAGTACGTGGCCCGCGAGCCCGACGCGCAAGGTTTTATCCACTACCCGCCGGAAGAACACGCGGTGTGGAACACCCTGATCACTCGCCAGTTGAAAGTGATCGAGGGTCGCGCCTGCCAGGAATACCTGGACGGCATCGACAAGCTCGGCCTGCCCATGGACCGGATTCCGCAACTGGGCGAAATCAATAAAGTGCTGGCCGAAACCACGGGATGGCAAGTCGCCCGCGTGCCGGCGCTGATCCCCTTCCAGACTTTTTTCGAATTGCTCGCCAACAAGCAGTTCCCGGTAGCGACGTTTATCCGTACCCGCGAAGAACTGGACTACCTGCAAGAGCCGGATATTTTCCACGAGCTCTTCGGTCACTGCCCGCTGCTGACCAACCCCTGGTTCGCCGAATTCACTCATACCTACGGCAAGCTCGGCCTGGCGGCCACCAAGGAGCAACGGGTATACCTGGCGCGCCTGTACTGGATGACCATCGAGTTCGGCCTGGTGGACACCCCCGAAGGTCGACGCATCTATGGTGGCGGCATCCTGTCGTCGCCCAAGGAGACGGTGTACAGCCTGTCGTCCGAGCCCGAGCACCAGGTGTTCGACCCGCTGGAGGCGATGCGTACACCGTATCGCATCGACATCCTGCAACCGCTGTACTTCGTGCTGCCCAACCTGAAGCGCCTGTTCGAAGTGGCGCAGGAAGACATCATGGGCATGGTCGAGCGCGGTATGCAGTTGGGTCTTCATGCTCCAAAGTTTCCGCCCAAGCCTAAAGCGGCTTGAACCTTACATCTTGAGGCCAGGTGAGTCTGTTCCCTGGCCACGCGTTGCTTTAGGGTGACGCTACTGACCTTCAAACATTCGAATTCAGGACACCCCCATGACCACCTTGAACCAAGCCCACTGCGAAGCCTGCCGCGCCGATGCCCCGCAAGTCAGCGATGAAGAATTGCCGGTGCTGCTCAAGCAAATCCCCGACTGGAACATCGAAGTCCGCGACGGCGTGATGCAGCTGGAAAAGGTTTTCCTGTTCAAGAACTTCAAATTCGCCCTGGCCTTCACCAACGCCATGGGTGACATCTCCGAAGCCGAGGGCCATCACCCTGGCCTGCTGACCGAGTGGGGCAAGGTCACCGTGACCTGGTGGAGTCACTCCATCAAGGGCCTGCACCGCAACGACTTCATCATGGCCGCGCGCACCGACGAAGTGGCCAAGGACGCCGAGGGCCGCAAGTAATGCATTTCGATGCCATTGGCCGCGTGCCCGGCGACCCGATCCTCGGGCTGATGGACCTGTATGCCCAGGACGCCAACCCGAACAAATTCGACTTGGGCGTGGGCGTCTACAAGGATGACCAGGGCCTGACGCCGATTCCACACTCGGTGAAGCTGGCCGAGCAACGCCTGGTGGACACGCAAACCACCAAGACCTACATCGGCGGCCACGGCAACGCCGCGTTCGGCCAACTGATCAGCGAGCTGGTACTCGGCGCGGACTCCGCGCTGATCCGCGAACGCCGTGCCGGCGCCACCCAGACCCCAGGCGGCACCGGCGCCCTGCGCCTGAGCGCCGATTTCATCGCGCACAACCTGCCGGGCCGTGGCGTCTGGCTGAGCAACCCGACCTGGCCGATCCACGAAACCATCTTCGCCAAGGCCGGGATCCCGGTCAGCCATTACCCGTACGTGGGCGCTGACAATCGTCTGGACGTGGCGGCGATGCTCACCACCCTGTCCAGCGTGCCCAAGGGCGATGTCGTGCTGCTGCACGCCTGCTGCCACAACCCGACCGGTTTCGACCTGTCCCAGGATGACTGGCGCCAGGTGCTGCAGATCGTGCGCGAGCGCCAGCTTCTGCCGCTGATCGACTTCGCTTACCAGGGTTTTGGCGACGGCCTGGAGCAGGACGCCTGGGCGGTGCGGCTGTTTGCGGCCGAGCTGCCGGAAGTGCTGGTGACCAGCTCCTGCTCGAAGAACTTCGGCCTGTACAGCGACCGTGTCGGCGCATTGATCGTGTGCGCGGCGGATGCCGAGAAGCTCACGGATGTGCGCAGCCAGTTGGCTAACACAGCGCGCAACCTGTGGTCGACGCCGCCGGATCACGGTGCGGCGGTGGTGGCGACGATCCTGGGTGATGCCGAGCTGAAAAAACGCTGGAGCGACGAGGTCGAAGCCATGCGCTCGCGCATTGCACACCTGCGTTCCGGGCTGGTGGAGGCGTTGGCGCCCCATGGTTTGTCGGAGCGGTTTGCGCACATTGGGGCGCAGCGTGGGATGTTTTCCTATACGGGCTTGAGTGCCGAACAGGTGAAGCAACTGCGCGAGAAGCACAGCGTTTATATGGTGAGCTCCGGGCGGGCTAACGTGGCCGGCATCGATGCGACACGGCTGACATTGCTTGCTGAAGCCATCGCCGACGTTTGCCGCGACTGACACCTCACCTTGTAGGAGCCCGGCTTGCCGGCGATGGCGGTCTCGAGCACGCCATCGCCGGCAAGCCGGGCTCCTACAGGGAGGTTGTACTTCAGCCTGCGACCATCTCAGCTTTCAGCTGCGCCTCTTTTGCCTGCGCATCCGCCAACCGATACAACTCGATGCTCCCATCCCAGTGCTCGATCAACGCCGTGCACGACTCCACCCAATCCCCGCAGTTGAGGTAATCCACCTCGCCCACCTTGCGAATCTCCGCGTGGTGGATATGCCCGCAGACCACACCGTGCAGCTCGCGCTTGGTCACTTCATGGGCGATGGCTTCTTCGAAATCACTGATGAAGTTCACTGCCGTCTTGACCTTGTGTTTGAGGTACGCCGACAGCGACCAATAACCATAGCCATAGCGCGCACGCCAATGGTTCAGCCAGCGGTTCAGCGTGAGGGTGAACTCGTAGGCCGAGTCGCCAAGGAACGCCAGCCAGCGGTGATAGCGGGTGATCACGTCGAACTGATCGCCGTGGATCACCAACAGGTGCCGGCCATCGGCGGTCACATGCACGGCCTCGTCCACCAGTTGGATATTGCCTAGGATCAGCTTGGAATAGCGGCGCAGGAATTCGTCGTGGTTGCCGGTGACGTAGATCACCTCCGTGCCGCGCTTGGCCATGGTCAGCAGGCGGCGGATCACGTTGGTGTGGGCCTGGGGCCAATACATGCCACCACGCAATTTCCAACCGTCGATGATGTCGCCGACCAGGTAGACCTTATCGGCGTGGTAGCCCTTGAGGAATTGCGACAAATGTTCGGCCTGGCAATCCCGGGTGCCCAGGTGCACATCGGAAATCCACAGGGTACGAACCCGTTGTTTGCGGCTGGGCTTGGTGAACTCGGCACTGGTCATGGGCGTCCCTCGACGGTGTTTTCGCGAGCTTGCGCCAGCGCGATTAATAGCCCATGACAACTGTGCGTCAGTCTGATGACAGCGCCCGCCCGCCACGAAGCGTTGTAGACTGGCGCCAGCAACCCAGGAGACCGCGATGAGCCCCACTCTCACGCTACGCCACTACATCGAAGCGCCGCTCGCCCACAGCCATGACCATGCGCAGTTGGTGTTCGGCCTGTCCGGGCACCTGGACCTGGAAGTCGATGGGCGCGGCAGCCAAGTGCGCGAAAGCAGCGTGATGGTGCTGCCCTTCTCTGCCCACCACGCGTGCGGCAGTCGCGATGGCAGCCGCTGCCTGGTGCTGGATGTGCCCACCGAGCACTGGGTGCTGCAATCGTTGGGCGAGCACGCCGACGCCAGTCGCCGCCTGCTCGACCAACCCGCGCGGCTGACCCTGGACGTGCGGCAAAGCCAGCTGGTGCAATGGCTGGCGCACAGCCCGATAGGTGACCCGCTGATCGCCCAGCAAGGCGCAGTGCTGTTGCTGGCCAGCCTCAATCATCCAATGGCCCAACCGCTGCCGGGCCGACGCCTGCCGTATGCGGCATTCAATGCGCATATCGAGCGCCACGTCGCACATCCGTTGCAAGTGGCAGACCTGGCACGTATCGCCGACCTGTCGGTAGCGCGCCTGCATGCACGCTTCATGGCGGAATGCGGGCAAACGCCGATGGACTACATCCGCAGTCGCCGCCTGCAAATGGCCCTGGAGTTGCTGCGCAAAACGCCGCTGCCCATTGGTGAAATCGCCGATCGCGTCGGCTATACCTCGCAAAGTGCCTTCGCCGCCGCGATGCTGCGTGAGTTTGGCGCCTCGCCGGGCGCATTGCGGCGTAACGCACAGTAAGAGCCTGGCGACAAAAATCGCGAGCCAGACGACAGACGCCTGCACGGCTGCCCCACTAGACTGCGCTTCTGTCGCCCGCCTGACTCAAGGACCGCAATGACTCCCCGCTCAGCCCTCGGCGCCCTGCATATCGGCGCATTGATGTTTGGCCTTACTGGTGTTTTCGGCAAACTGGCGGCCGCGTCGCCGGCCATCATTGTGTTTGGTCGAGCCGTGTTTGCCGTGATGGCCCTGGCGGTGTTTGCCCGGTTTGCCAGCAACACCGCCTGGAAAAAACTCGAGCTGCGCGACTGGCGCCGGCTGCTGGTCAGCGGCGTGTTGCTGGCAGCGCATTGGGTGACCTTCTTTATTGCCGTGAAAGTCGCCGGCGTGGCCGTCGCGACCTTGGGCTTCACCGCATTCCCGGCCTTTACCGTGATCCTCGAAGGGCTGATTTTCCGCGAGCGCATCCGCGCCAACGAAGTGCTGCTGGTGGCGCTGGTCAGCGTCGGCCTGGTGCTGGTCACCCCAGACTTCAACCTCGCTAGCGAAGCCACCGGCGGGTTGCTCTGGGGCATCGCCTCGGGGCTGCTGTTTTCCCTGTTGTCGCTGAACAATCGCGCCAGCTCCGGACGCATCCCGGCGGTGCAGGCGGCGCTGTGCCAGAACGTGGTGGTCGCGTTGTGCCTGTTGCCCGTGGCGGCACCAGGGCTGTCGCAAGTCAGGACGATCGACTGGCTGTGGATCGGCTTGCTGGGCATCTTCTGCACCGGCCTGGCCCACAGCCTGTTTGTCGCCAGCCTCGCAGTGATCAAGGCGCGCACCGCCTCGGTGGTGTTTGCCATGGAGCCGGTCTACGGCATCACCGTGGCCTGGCTGCTGTTTGCCGAAACCCCCACGCTGCGCATGCTGCTGGGCGGCGCGCTGATCATTGTCGCCATTGTGCTGTCCGGCTTGATGGGCGGCGCCAGCCAGGCCAAACAACCCACTGCAACGGCCTGATCTATACTTTAAACGTCCGCAACAGCCTGAAGTCGTTCAACGGATAACCGACACCTCGACGACAGCCTGGGTATTCTTGAAGTTGCTGCATGCGAGTGGTCAAAACCTCAACGTAATGCGGGAGCTTTACCATGGAAATGCTCATCAATCTGTTGGTGCAGATCATCAGCGGCGCCGTCGGCGGCAACATTGCCGGGATGACCAGGCAAAGTCTTGGAACCTGGCTCAATACCGTGATCGGCGGTGTCGGCGGACTGGTGCTGGGCCAGGTCGTCGCGGCACTGACGGGCACCTCCGGCAGCGAAGCGCTGGATGTGGCGGCAGTCGGCAGCAACATTGTCGGCGGTGGCGTCGGCGGGCTGGTGCTGACTTGGGTGGTTGGCTTCATCAAGCAAAAAATGGCCGCCAAATAACGCCCCCTGCACAGTCACCGCCTGCCTACGGCGGTGGCTGTTCACTGCGTCCGGTCGTTGTGCCCCAGGTCACGTTGCGGGTCGATCTGGTCACGCACACGCTGCTTGAGCACCTTGGCTTCGGGGAAACCACCATCGGCCTTGCGCTCCCAGATCTGCACGCCATCGCAGGTAATGCTGAACGCACCACCGGTAGCCGGCACCAGCGACACCTTGCCCAGGTCATCGGCGAAGGTGCTCAACAATTCCTGCGCCAGCCACGCCGCGCGCAGCAACCACTGACACTGGGTGCAATAGGTGATAACGATCTCGGGTTTGATCGATGACATAATTTGAGAGGCTCCTGGCGTAACGGGCTCGGCGGATCGAGTGGCTATAATACCGGCCTTTATCGCCCAGCCTCGAGATTCATGATGCGCCGCCTGCTGTCCTGCCTGTTTCTGTGCCTACTTCCTCTTGTTGCCGACGCCGTCGAACCGCCACGCCCGAAAATCGGCCTGGTACTGTCCGGCGGTGCCGCCCGTGGGCTGGCGCATATCGGCGTGCTCAAGGCCCTGGAAGAGCAAGGCATCCAGATCGATGCGATTGCCGGCACCAGCATGGGCGCGGTGATCGGTGGGCTGTACGCCTCGGGCTACAAGATCGACGAGCTGGAAAAGCTGGCGCTGAGCATCGACTGGCAACAGGCGCTGTCCGACGCACCACCGCGGGAAGACGTGCCGTTCCGGCGCAAGCAGGATGACCGGGACTTCCTGGTCAAACAGAAACTCAGCTTCCGCGACGACGGCAGCCTGGGCCTGCCCCTCGGCGTGATCCAGGGCCAGAACCTGGCGCTGCTGCTGGAAAGCATGTTCGCCCACAGCAGCAACACGCGTAACTTCGACAAACTGCCCATCCCCTTCAGGGCAGTGGCCACCGATATCACCACCGGCGAGAAGGTGGTGTTCCGCAAGGGCCACCTGCCCCAGGTGATTCGCGCCAGCATGTCGATCCCGGCGGTGTTCGCCCCGGTGGAACTGGACGGCCGGCTGTTGGTGGACGGCGGCATGACCGACAACATCCCGCTGGATGTGGCGCGGGAAATGGGCGTGGACATCGCCATTGTCGTCGACATCGGCACCCCGCTGCGCTCGCGCAAGCAACTGGCCACGGTGGTGGATGTGCTTAACCAGTCCATCACCCTGATGACCCGGCGCAACTCCGAAGAACAACTCAAGGACCTGCACCCCAAGGACGTGCTGATCCAGCCGCCGCTCGCCGCCTATGGCGTGACGGACTTCGGCCGCGCCAAGGACATGATCGACGCTGGCTACCGCGCAACCCGCGCCCTCGATGCACGCCTGGCCCACCTGCGCCCCGCCGAACCGATCGACCCGCAACTGGTGGCCGCCCGAACCCCCGGCGAACGCACGCCGGTGATCACCGCCATCGACGTGGAAAACGATTCGAAAGTCAGCGACGACGTGATCCGCTACTACATTCGCCAACCATTGGGCGAGCCGTTGAACCTGGGGCGTCTGCAGTCCGACATGGGCACGCTGTACGGCCTGGATTACTTCGAGCAGGTGCAGTATCGCGTGGTCAAGAAAGGCCAGGACAACACCCTGGTGATCAGCGCACGCGGCAAACGCAGCGGCACCGATTACCTGCGCCTGGGCCTGAACCTCTCGGATGACATGCGCGGCGACAGCGCCTTCAACCTTGGCGCGAGTTATCGCGTCAATGGCATCAACCGCCTCGGCGCCGAGTGGCTGACACGCGTGCAGATCGGCGATCGCCAGGAGCTGTACAGCGAGTTCTACCAGCCGATGGACACCGGCTCGCGTTACTTTGTCGCGCCTTATATCAGGGCCGAGGCCCAGAACGTCGAGCTGATCCTGGACAACGACCCCATCTCCGAATACCGCCTGGAACGCTACGGCTTCGGCTTGAACGTCGGCCGGCAGATTGGCAACAGCGGCGAGATCCGCTTCGGTGTCGGTGAAGCCTGGGGCAAGGCAGACGTGCGCATTGGCGACCGCGACCTGCCCAGCGTGAGTTTCAGCGAAGGCTTCTATGAGCTGAAGTACTCCTTCGACTCCCTGGACAACGTGTACTTCCCCCATACCGGCGAAGACATCGGCCTGGCCTACCGCGAATTCGAACCGGGGCTGGGTTCGGACCAACGCTACCGCCAATGGGAGTTCAAGCTGGACAAGGCCATGAGCCACGGCCCGGACACGCTGGTGCTGGGTGGACGCTATGGGCGCACCCTGGATGATTCGGACGTGGTGATTTCCAGCTTCCTGCTGGGCGGTGCGCGGCAACTGTCGGGCTTCCGCCAGGATGCAATCTCGGGCCAGAACATCAGCCTGATGCGGGCCGTGTACTACCGCCGGCTCACGCCACGCTCGTACCTGCCGCTGGATTTTCCACTGTACCTGGGTGCGTCACTGGAACGCGGCCGGGCGTGGAACAACGACAATGAATTCGACAGTGGCTACATCAATGCGGCAAGCATATTCCTGGGTTTCGACACACCATTGGGGCCGCTGAATTTCAGCTACGGGTTCAACGATGACAATCAGAAGGCGGTGTATCTGAACCTGGGGCAGACGTTCTAAAAAGGTCGTTCGCAAAACTAATGTGGGAGCTGGCTTGCCTGCGATGCAGGCACCTCGATTTTTCAGTTGATCCGAGGTGATGCTATCGCAGGCAAGCCAGCTCCCACATTTTTGACCTGCCGCGTATGCGAGGTCAGGATTTTTCCAAGTTCGCCAGGATGTGCCCATGCACGCGCATGCACACGCTCAAGTCGGCTTCGTCCACGCCTACAAACAGCTCATGGCGCAGGGCGGTGGCGATGGTTTCGATTTGTTCGATCAGCGGCCGGGCGGTATCGCACAACAGGATGCGCTTGGCACGGCGGTCTTCCACCACGGCTTGACGTTGCACCAGGCCCTGGCCTTCAAGGCTGTCCAGCAGGCGGGCCAGGGTTGGCCCTTCGACGCCGACGCTTTGGGCCAGCTCACGCTGGGTGGGTGCTTCTTCAAAACGAGCCAGGTGCAACAGCACCAGCCAGCGCGCCTGGGACAGGCCTAGCCCGGCCAGGCGACGGTCCAGTTCAGCACGCCAACCTCGGGACATTTGCGCCAGCTGCATGCCAAATCGGTGTTGATCGGTTAACGACATAAAAAACTCATGTTTTAGACTGAAAATAAAGTGTGGCTAATTATTAGTCAGCTAAGCATGAGCTTTGCCAGTAGGCAAGAGTTGCTATGTACTGATTCGTTACATTGTCATAATTGACGCACTAAATTTCGAATTCCGACTGCAAAGCCGCCCTTACGCAGTACAAAACACCCTCAGGAACGCGCCCGGTAAACAGCGGCGCAATCTCCGCCACCGGTGGCAATTCGCCCTCTCCATCCAGGAAGGCATCCTGGATTTCGCCGAGCAGATCCTCTGGCAAATCAAGGGCCTGCTCCAACGACAACTGCTGCTTGCCAATGGCTTCGGCAAGCAAGGTGTAGACGTTCTTCTCCGAGCATTGCAACTGACCGGCGATCTGGATCGGGGTCATGCCGGCACGTGCCAGGCTGATCAATTCGTGGCGGATATCGGCGACTTCCTTTGGCGCTTCGGCCTGCCCGCCGAGCACTTCGAGGAAGGCCTGGCCGTAACGCTCCAGCTTGCGCGCACCGACGCCGCTGACCCGTGCCATCTCGGCCATGCTGGTGGGTTGCTCACGCAGCATTTCCAGCAGGGTGGAGTCGGGGAAAATAACGTACGGCGGCACACTGTGCTCCTGCGCCAGTTTGCGCCGCAGGGTGCGCAAGGCTTCCCACTGTTCGCGCTCTTCGCCACGCACCAGCTGGCTGGCCTGGCTGGTGCTGCTCTTGGCGGTGGTTTGCGGCTTGAGGTCACGGCGCAGTTCCAGGCTGACTTCACCCTTGAGCAACGACCGGCAACTGTCATTCAGGCGCAGGCCACCAAAGCCTTCGATATCGATATCTACCAGCCCACGCGCGACCATCTGCCGGAACAACGAGCGCCATTCGCCTTCGGCGCGAGCCTTGCCGACGCCGTAGACCGACAGTTTCTCGTGGCCGAAGCTGCGGACTTTCTCGTTGTCCTTGCCCAGCAACACGTCCACCAGATGGCCCACGCCATAACGCTGGCCGGTGCGGTAGATCGCGGACAAGCCCTGGCGTGCCGGCTCGGTAGCGTCCCAGGTCTGCACGCCGTCGACGCAGTTGTCGCAATGGCCACAAGGCTCAGGCATGTCTTCGTCGAAATACGCCAGCAACGTCTGGCGGCGGCAACGGGTCTCCTCGCACAGCGAGAGCATGGCATCGAGCTTGTGTTGCTCCAGGCGCTTGTGACGCTCGTCGCCTTCGGAGTTCTGCAGCATCTGCTTGAGCATCACCACGTCCTGCAGGCCGTAGACCATCCAGGCATCCGCCGGCAGGCCATCACGGCCGGCACGCCCGGTCTCTTGGTAATACGCCTCGAGGGACTTGGGCAGGTCCATGTGTGCGACGAAGCGCACGTTGGATTTGTCGATGCCCATGCCGAACGCGATGGTGGCCACCATGATCAAGCCCTCCTCGTTGAGGAAGCGCTTCTGGTGATAGGCACGCAGATCATTCGGCAGGCCGGCGTGGTACGGCAGCGCCGGGTAGCCTTGCTCACAGAGGAACGCAGCGACTTCATCGACCTTCTTGCGCGACAGGCAATAGACGATACCCGCATCGCTGCGCCGCTCGGAGAGGAACGCCAGCAACTGCTTGCGCGGCTGCTCCTTGGGCACGATGCGATAGAAAATGTTCGGCCGGTCGAAACTCGAGAGGAAGCGTTCGGCGTTCTGCAGATGCAGGCGCTCGACGATTTCCTCACGGGTGCGCTTGTCGGCCGTCGCCGTCAGTGCAATGCGCGGCACATCGGGAAACAGTTCAGCCAACTGGCCGAGCTGCAGGTATTCGCGGCGGAAGTCATGGCCCCATTGCGAGACGCAGTGGGCTTCGTCGATGGCGAACAGGGCGATTTCCAGGCTCTGCAAAAAGGCCAGCATGCGCGGCTGCACCAGGCGTTCGGGCGCCAGGTAGAGCATCTTCACTTCACCGCGCTTGATCCGCGCGGCCAGGTCGCGCTGCTGCTCGGCGCTGAGGGTGGAGTTCAGGGACGCCGCGGCAACGCCCAGCTCCTCGAGGGTGGCAACCTGATCGTCCATCAACGCGATCAGCGGTGACACCACCACGGCCAGGCCGTTGCGCAACAGCGCCGGCACCTGGAAGCACAACGACTTGCCACCGCCGGTAGGCATCAGTACCAGTGCGTCACCGCCACTGGCCACGCGCTCAATGATCGCACCCTGGCGGCCACGAAAACTGTCGTAGCCGAAGATGTCCTTGAGGACGCGTTGAGCCTGATCGAGCATGTATAACTCCAAAATAGTGCCGAAATCCCTCTGTACAGGCTGGCCGAAAAAATGCGCGTTCACGGGAAATAATCCGTAAGCGAAGTTTTCTCGGACTGGCGCCTGGCCTGCAAGGGCATCACAAAACGAGGCAGTATACCCGAGCGATACCCGGCAAAGGGCGCCACTGACGAACAGCGAGCGCTATCTAAAACCTGGCAAATATGCAGTGTGGCTGGCCTGGGCGCTCAAGAAGGCCTAGAATTCAGCATCGTTTATTCCCAAGGTAGTCCTTCAATGTCCTTCGCTGAGCAACTAACCCGCCTGCAAGCCTTCCTCGACGCCGATGAGCTGCATGACGAGGCGCTGGACTACGTGGCCGCCCACGGCTACCTGACCGCCCTGTCGATCTGCTCCGAGGTCGTGCCCGACCGTGAATGGATCGACGCACTGTTCGCCGAAGAGCCACACTACGCCGACGCCGCTCAACGCGAAGAAATCGAATCCACCCTGCTGGCCCTCAAGGCCCATATCGGTCGCCAACTGGCCTCCGACGAGGAATTCGAGCTGCCATGCGAGCTGGACCTGGGCGAAGAGCCGGATGACTCCGACCTGCGCGGCTGGTGCATTGGCTTCATGGAAGGCGTGTTCCTGCGCGAAGCCGCGTGGTTCGAAACCGCCGAGGAAGAAGTCAGCGAAATGCTGTTGCCGATCATGGTGGGTTCGGGTCTGTTCGACGACCAGCCGGAGTTCTCCGACATCGCCGCCGACGCCAACCTGATGGACGACATGATCGTGCAGATCCCGGAAGCCCTCACCGCCCTGTACCTGCTGTGCAACGCCCCTGACGAAAAACCGGCGATCCTCAAGCCACGTCACCACTGAGTCGCTTGCCCGTGACACCCATGGGCAAGCGTTCACTGCTCCTGCGCTACGTGCTGCTGGCCATCGGCTGGTTGAGCGTAGCGTTGGGGGTGATCGGCATTTTCCTGCCGGTATTGCCAACCACGCCCTTCCTGCTGCTGGCCGCCGCCTGCTTCGCGCGAAGCTCCCCGCGTTTCTACCACTGGCTGGTGCAACACCCACGCCTGGGCCCATGGATCCGTGATTATCTGGACGGCAACGGCATCCCCCTCAAAGGCAAGGTCTACGCCATCGGCTTGATGTGGCTGAGCATCAGCGTGTCCTGCTATTGGGTGCCACTTCCTTGGGCACGTGGCTTCATGCTGACCAGCGCCGTGCTGGTGACGATCTATATCCTGCGCCAAAAGACGCTGCCACCCCGTTAGGCCGCGACATCAAGTCGCGCTCAGACCTTGGTCGACACTGACTAACCCCGGGCATCATGCGAGACTGTCCAACCCGGCCTGGAATGCCTGGGTGTTCTTCTGTCCGGAGTTACCATGACGCTGTCCAGCGGGCTGATCGCCGCCGTTGCCCTGGCCTATATGGCCATTATGTTTGCCATCGCCTTCTATGGTGACCGTCGCCGTGCGCCATTGCCGCCGCGCGTGCGTGCCTGGGTGTATAGCCTGTCACTGGCTGTTTATTGCACCAGTTGGACCTTCTTCGGTGCCGTAGGCCAGGCCGCAGAACAGCTATGGGCATTTTTACCGATCTACCTCGGACCGGTACTGCTGCTGGTGTTGGCACCCTGGGTGCTGCAGAAGATGATTCTGATCAGCAAGCAGGAAAACATCACCTCCATCGCCGACTTCATTGCCGCGCGCTACGGTAAGTCCCAGTCCCTGGCCGTGGTGGTCGCGCTGATCTGCCTGGTGGGCGTACTGCCCTACATTGCGCTGCAACTCAAAGGCATCGTGCTGGGGGTCAACCTGCTGATCGGCGCGGGCGCCGACACCACCGGCACCCGCGCCCAGGACACCGCACTGATCGTGTCGCTGGTGCTGGCGCTGTTCACCATTGTCTTCGGTACGCGCAACCTCGATGCCACGGAGCACCACCGTGGCATGGTGCTGGCGATTGCGTTTGAATCCCTGGTCAAGCTGTTCGCGTTTCTGGCAGTCGGCGCGTTTGTGACCTTCGGCCTGTACGACGGTTTCGGCGACCTGTTCAGCCAGGCCATGCTGGCGCCACGCCTGGAGGAATACTGGAAGGAGACCATCAACTGGCCGTCGATGGTGGTGCAGACCGGCGTGGCCATGATGGCGATCATCTGCTTGCCTCGGCAGTTTCATGTCACGGTGGTGGAGAACATCGACCCGCAGGACCTGCGCCTGGCCAAATGGGTGTTCCCCGCCTACTTGATTCTTGCCGCACTGTTTGTCGTACCCATCGCCCTCGGCGGCAAGATGATGCTGCCTGGCTCGGTGCTGCCAGACTCCTACGTGATCAGCCTGCCCATGGCGGAAGCCCATCCAGCCCTCGCGGTACTGGCGTTTATCGGCGGCGCTTCGGCGGCCACCGGCATGGTGATCGTGGCGAGCATCGCGCTGTCGACCATGGTTTCCAACGACATGCTGCTGCCGTGGTTGTTGCGTCGCTCCAGCGCCGAGCGGCCGTTCGAAGTATTCCGCCATTGGATGCTGTCGGTACGCCGGGTCAGTATCGTGATCATCCTGCTGCTGGCCTACGTCAGTTACCGCCTGCTGGGTTCGTCCGCAAGCCTGGCGACCATTGGCCAAATCGCGTTTGCCGCCGTGACCCAGTTGGCGCCGGCGATGCTCGGCGCGCTGTATTGGAAGCAGGCCAACCGGCGCGGCGTATTTGCCGGGCTGGCGGCGGGCACCTTCCTGTGGTTCTACACCTTGGTCCTACCGGTGACGGCGAAAAGCCTGGGTTGGTCCCTCAGCCTTTTCCCTGGGCTGACGTGGATGCATTCCCACCCGCTGGGGCTATCCGTCACGTCGTTGACCCTGGGTACCGTGTTCTCACTGGCGGGCAACTTCACGCTGTTTGTGTGGGTGTCGATGCTCTCGCGCACGCGGGTTTCCGAGCACTGGCAAGCCGGGCGTTTTATCGGCCAGGAAATCAGCCAGCGCGCCAGCGCCCGCTCGATGCTGTCGGTGCAGATCAGCGATTTGCTCAGCCTGGCGGCGCGCTTTGTCGGTGAGGAACGGGCCCAGCAAAGTTTTATCCGCTTCGCCTATCGCCAGGGCAAAGGCTTCAACCCCAACCAGAATGCCGACAATGACTGGATCGCCCACACCGAGCGATTGCTCGCTGGGGTACTGGGCGCATCATCCACCCGTGCGGTGGTGAAAGCCGCCATTGAAGGGCGGGAAATGCAGCTGGAAGACGTCGTACGCATCGCCGACGAAGCGTCGGAAGTGCTGCAGTTCAACCGCGCACTCTTGCAAGGCGCCATCGAGAACATCACCCAAGGCATCAGCGTGGTCGACCAGTCGCTCAAGCTGGTGGCCTGGAACCGGCGCTACCTGGAGCTGTTCAATTACCCGGACGGGCTGATCAGCGTGGGCCGGCCGATTGCCGACATCATCCGCTACAACGCCGAACGCGGGCTGTGCGGACCGGGCGAGGCCGAAGTTCACGTGGCGCGCCGCCTGCACTGGATGCGTCAGGGCCGTGCGCACACCTCCGAACGTTTATTCCCCAATGGTCGGGTGATCGAGCTGATCGGCAACCCGATGCCCGGCGGCGGTTTTGTCATGAGCTTCACTGACATTACGGCGTTCCGCGAAGCCGAACAGGCACTCACCGAGGCCAACGAAGGCCTGGAGCAACGGGTGACCGAGCGCACCCACGAACTGTCCCAACTCAACGTGGCGCTCACCGACGCCAAGGGCGTGGCGGAGTCCGCCAGCCAGTCGAAGACGCGCTTCCTGGCAGCCGTCAGCCATGACCTCATGCAACCGTTGAACGCCGCACGCCTGTTCTCCGCCGCCCTCTCCCATCAGAACGACGGCCTGTCCAGCGAAGCCCGGCAATTGGTGCAACACCTGGACAGCTCGCTGCGCTCCGCCGAAGACCTGATCAGCGACCTGCTGGATATTTCGCGCCTGGAAAACGGCAAGATCAATCCACAGCGCCAGCCTTTTGTACTCAACGAGCTGTTCGACACCCTGGGCGCGGAGTTCAAGGCACTCGCCCAGGAGCAAGGTCTGCGCTTCCGCCTGCGCGGCAGTCGGCTGCGCGTGGACAGCGACATCAAGTTGCTACGGCGCATCTTGCAGAATTTTCTCACCAACGCCTTCCGTTATGCCGACGGCCCAGTGCTGCTGGGCGTACGCCGACGCAAAGGCGAGCTGTGCCTGGAAGTGTGGGACCGTGGTCCGGGGATACCGCAGGATAAACAGAAGGTGATCTTCGAAGAGTTCAAGCGCCTGGATAGCCACCAGACCCGGGCAGAGAAAGGCCTTGGGCTTGGCCTGGCGATCGCCGACGGCCTGTGCCGCGTGCTCGGTCACCGCTTGAGCGTGCGCTCTTGGCCGGGCAAAGGCAGCGTGTTCAGTGTGCGCGTGCCGTTGGCGCGCAACCAGGCGAGCGTACAGATCAAGACGCCGCAGGAAACCGGACTGCCGTTGAGTGGCGCGCAAGTGCTGTGCGTGGATAACGAAGAGAGCATCCTGATCGGCATGCGCAGTTTGTTGACGCGCTGGGGTTGCGAAGTGTGGACCGCCACCGACCAGGCACACTGCGCAGCGTTGCTGGCCGATGGCGTGCGCCCGCAGCTGGCACTGGTGGACTACCACCTCGATCATGGCGAAACCGGTACTGAGCTGATGGGGTGGCTGCGTGCGCAATTGGCCGAGCCGATTCCCGGCGTGGTGATCAGCGCCGACGGTCGCCCGGAGATGGTGGCCGAGGTGCATGCGGCGGGGTTGGATTACCTGGCCAAGCCGGTGAAGCCGGCAGCGTTGCGGGCGTTGTTGAGCCGGCACCTGCCGCTATAGGCCGGCTCGACCTGGTCCTCTGAGCGGGCTTGCCGGCGATGAGGGCCTTGAGAGTGACGCCGACTTTACGGACGCCATCGCCGGCAAGCCGGCTCCTACCATTATTCGGGAAGGTGGGCCACGCCATCGGAGTCGGTCATCGCCCGCTCCAGTAGATCAGCCGGCAGGCTTTTACTGGCCCGCGCCCCAAGCAACCTCAATTGCTCGGTGCGACTGACCAGATTCCCGCGCCCATCTGTCAGCTTGTTACGCGCTGCGCTGTAAGCCTTATCCAACTGCTGAAGACGGTTGCCCACTTCATCCAGATCCTGGATAAACAGCACGAACTTGTCGTACAGCCAACCCGCACGCTCGGCGATTTCCCGTGCGTTCTGGCTCTGGCGTTCCTGCTTCCACAGGCTGTCGATCACCCGCAGTGTGGCGAGCAAGGTGGTTGGGCTGACGATCACGATATGGCGGTCGAAGGCTTCCTGGAACAAGTTCGGCTCGGCCTGCAGTGCGGCGGAAAACGCGGCCTCGATAGGCACGAACAACAACACGAAATCCAGGCTGTGCAGGCCTTCCAGGCGTTTGTAATCCTTGCCGGCCAGGCCTTTGACGTGATTGCGCAGCGACACTACATGTTGCTTCAACGCCGCCTGGCCGATTACGTCGTCATCGGCGGCCACGTATTGTTGATAAGCGGTGAGGCTGACCTTGGAATCCACCACCACCTGCTTGTCGCCGGGCAACATGATCAGTACATCCGGCTGGAACCGCTCGCCGTCGGGGCCCTTGAGGCTGACCTGAGTCTGGTACTCGCGGCCCTTCTCCAGGCCCGCATGCTCCAGCACCCGCTCGAGGATCAGTTCACCCCAGTTGCCTTGGGTTTTCTGGCCCTTGAGGGCTCGCGTAAGGTTGGTAGCCTCGTCTGACAGACGCAGGTTCAGTTGCTGCAGGCGCTCCAGCTCCTTGGCCAGGGAAAACCGCTCGCGCGCCTCGTTCTGGTAACTTTCTTCCACGCGTTTTTCGAACGACTGGATGCGTTCCTTCAACGGGTCGAGCAACTGGCCAAGGCGTTCCTGGCTGGTTTCGGCGAAACGCTGTTCACGCTCGTCGAAAATCTTGCCGGCCAACTCGGCGAACTGCGCACGCAATTCATCCCGCGAGCCTTGCAGGTCGGTGAGGCGCTGCTGATGACTGTCCTGCTGCTCACGCAGCTCGGCGCGCAAGGCCGCTGCCAACGCATCAAGGCGGCGAAGCTCGGTCTCTTTGGCGCTGCGATCGAGGTTCCAGGCGTGGGCGGCATCGCGGGCATTGTCGCGGTCGATCTGCAGCAGTTCGACTTCACGGCGCACGGCAGCCAGGTCAGCCTGCTTGGCAGCATTGGCCTGGCTCAGGTCGCTGATTTCATCGCGGCTGGCATCCAACTGCGCGGCGAGGCCTTCCTGGGCCAGTTGCGCGGTGGCCAGGCGCTCTTCGAGCAGTTCCCAGCCGGTCATGCGCGCGGTCAGGCGGCGCTGAAGCTGCCAGCACACGGCCAATAAAGGCACGGCAGCACCCGCGAGGCCCAGGGCAATACTGGTCCAGTCAAAAGCCATAGACATGTCTGCCAATTACCGAAAAAAAACAAGGTTAGCGGAGCGCAGGGCCTGAGGACAGCTCAGTCTTCGACCTGGCCCAGTTCACGCTGGGCGCGGCGGTCGCCGGCGCGGGCCGCGAGGCGCAGCAGGTCGTGACCGATACGGCGGTCACGGGCGTTCCCGCACTCCCGGCACATCAGTTGGCCCAGGCGGCTTTGGGCAGCGACCACGCCTTCACGGGCTGGCTGCTTGAGCAAGCGCCCGGCGAAATGTTTGACGTTGGTGTTGTGACCCAGGCGAGGGCTATCGAGCAACCACAAAGCAACTTTCAAGGAAAAGCGCTTGGGGGCGGTAACAGTCTGAGGGGTATCGGTAACAGAAGGTGATACTGAGCGAAACTTCATAAAGCACTGTGGGACAGAACGGAAGGCGCGCCACTCTACTCTTTTTTTCGTACAGGTAAAGCTGAAAAAACTCTGCACGCCCGTTCTAGAGCAAGCGCTCGGGACAATCCACAGAAGCTGTGGATAACTCAGTGGACAACCCCCCTTTAACTCGCGCAAAGCCCCATGGAATGGGGGCCGCAGTCAAACTGACGATTTTTTCACCAATAAAAAAAAGCCAGATTTTTCATTGACTTAAATTTCCATTGCAGGCTAACCGGGGCCCGCAAGCGCAGTTGACAGCACGGTTACACACCTCGCAACTAATGTGCACAAGTACCCATCCGATGGTTATATCGCCGGCTTTTTTTGAAGCAACTCGCTGCAAAAATGTTACCGCCGGGGTAAACCGGGGACTTTTCAAATCTTTCCCGGCTCGCCACACTCCCGGACCAGCAGAGCAACAGTGGGAGGATCGATGAAAGGAATTCTGTTATTCGCCGTATTGTTACTGGCTATCTGCGCTATTTCACTGGGGATCAACGTGGCGCTGCCATCGCCGGACGGCGCACTGTTCGCCATCGCCATCCTGCTGTCGGCGGCGTTCACAGCCGTCAGCCTGTGCATTGAGCTGGGCGAAGGCCGGATCAATGACATGGGTGATGTGATGAAGGTGGTCGAGACCGGCCAGTCCCTGCGCCTGACCCTCGCCGCCTACGGGCTGGGCTGCTCGCTGGCAGCGGCGATCACGGTGCTGGTCTATCGGGGCCTGCTGGGCGGCTGATAAAAGTTTTTTTGGCTATCACACTTCCATTACCTGTTTCAATCCGTTACTATCCGCGGCGTTAGTACCAAGCTGAAAGTCAATTCTGGTCGAACAACTCCCCTGAACAACACGGGATCGACCACCTCGATGGTTTCCAGGTATCACTTGCGACGACACTGCCTTTGAACAATCAAAGGGTGCCGCGAAGTCTCAATACTCTGACCGAACCAACCTGCAAATTGATCAGGATCTTCACCCTGGGCCCAGAACCTTTGCCCCTGTTGTGTTGCCTGCCCTCCTAAGTACCTACCTGCCAGCCCAAGCGCGCCTAACTTATCAGCGCTTCAAACTGGCTGCTTTGTTCCAGTCGGGTTCTTCGTTTGATCAATGGTGATCAACGTTACTGGAACGTTTTAACGTTGCACGGTTCTTAATCCGTGTCATTTGTAGGAACACCAATAATATGAACGCTCAAATCCACACTCAGGATGCCATTCGCACCCTCACCAACGCTTTTGCTCCAATGAATTGCCTGATCATGGCCGCTCGCAAAGGCTGCTTCAGCTTCACCCTGGTCAACGAACACGGCATCGCTCGTCACAGCGAACGCCTGTACCCCGATCAATACTCCAGCGCAGAACCGCTGCAGGCCGTGATCGAGCGTACCCGTCAGGCACTCACTGCCTGATCGACCCGAGTCGCTGAAACACAAAAAACCCTGTTTAAAAAGCAGGGTTTTTTATTGCCTGCGATTCGTAGTATGTGCCGTCGCATTAAGTTCAAATAGATATAACCGTTATAACTAAATGAAGAAGATGTTTTAAAAACAGTCCTTTACATCGCAAATATGACACTACACTTCAACTCAAGCGGCATGATCCGCTTCCGGCGAGCCTGAGATCCGATCCACTGCTGCCAAGCCCCCCTTCTCAGGCCTCGTCGACCATTTTCACGGATTGAGGCTTGTATGGGTATCGCTGCCAGTGAATTGTGTCGTTATGTGATCCGGCCGACCTTGTTGTACCTCGGCCGCCATAACCCGACCGCCGAGTCCCTGCTGCTGGGCATCGCCGCCAGCCAGTCGGAACTCGGTTCCGCGTTGCACGACCGCCGCGGGCACGGCCTGTACAGCATCACCGAACCGCGCCACCGCGCCTTGTGGGATGACTACCTGGCACTCGACCCCGAACGTGCCAGCCTGGTACGCGGGCTGGCCAGCCAGCATGCCTTCCTCAGCGCGCCACAACTGGAACTGACGGTAAACCTGCGCTACGCCACGGCCATCGCCTGGCTTCTCGTCGAACAACACACGCCCGCACTGCCACCGCCCGGTGATGTACTGGCGATGGCACGTATCTGGAAAGAAATTTTTCATCCACAAGGACGGCTGCGCGATTTCACTCAAGCCTGGCAAACCTGTGTTTCACCCATGAATCACGTGGTTTGCTGACCGGGCAATTTGCAAGATTCGCCAAAAACTCTGAATTTTGGTCGGATTGTCCTACAAAACCGCTCTATCTCCTACATTACAGCCTATAGCGCGATCCTAAATTTATTGTTACTTTCCGCAGCGGTGATCACCACGGAGTTCTAATAATGAAAAAAGTAATGCTCAAGACCACACTTAGCCTCGCCGTTGCCATGGCCTCTTCCCACGTCTTTGCAAGTGGCTTTGCCCTTAACGAACAAGACGTCGCCGGAATGGGTACGGGTTTCGCCGGTCGCTCTTCTTCTGCCGATAACGCAAGCACCGTTTATGGTAACCCTGCCGGTATGGCTCGCCTGGAAGGCCAGCAGATTACGGGTGGTGTTGCAGTCATCGACGCCTCCACCGATATCAAAGATGCAGGCGGTCGCTCTTCCGGTAGCAACAAAGGCGACATGGTGCCTTTCACCGGGGTTCCCTTTGGTTTCTACACCAACAAACTCAATGATCAGTGGGCCATCGGCTTTGGTGTGTATGCCCCATTCGGCTTGAAGACTGACTACGAAAGTGGTTTCCAGGGCCGTGGCTTTGGCAACAAGAGCGAAGTGTCGGTCATCACCTTCCAGCCAACTGTCAGCTACGCCTTTAATGATCGGGTCTCGATTGGTTTTGGTCCGACCATCAACCGCATTGACGGCACTCTGGAGTCACAGCCAAACCTGGCTGGCCTGGGCTTCCCGGGCGACAACCGAGTCAAGGTCAAGGGCGATGATACCGCTCTGGGCTTCAATGCCGGGATCCTGGTTCAAGCCACCGATACCACTCGCGTCGGCCTGACCTACCACTCGAAAGTGAAGTACAAGCTCGAAGGCCACACCGAAGTCACCAAGGCGGCGACGGTTCCATCGGCCGTGTTGGCCAACAACCGCTACGATGCCTCGTTGAAAGTTGATACCCCAGAATCCTGGGACCTGTCGGTGACTCAAGACCTCAGTGACGCCTGGAAACTGTATGCCGGTGCGACCTGGACTCGCTGGAGTCGCTTGAAAGACATCACCATCAACAACGAAGGTGTGACAGCTACCGGCGGTGGCGCACTTGCACCTACCCTCGTTGGCACGATCACCGAGCCGCAGAACTGGCATGACACTTGGGCCTACGCCCTGGGTACCTCTTACCAGGTCACCAAGCAAGTGGTACTGCGTACCGGCCTGACCTTCGACCAGTCGCCGACCAACAACACCGATCGCTCGCCGCGTATTCCTACCGGTGACCGGACCATCTTCAGTGTTGGCCTGGGTTACGCCGTGATGGATAACATGACCGTCGACCTGGCTTACTCCTACCTCAAGGAAGAACCCGTCAAAGTCAACAAATCCAACCAGCTGGGCTCCTACAGCTCCAAATACGAAAACAGCGCCAACGGCTTCGGCCTGGGTGTAACGTACAAGTTCTGATCCGACGCAATAAAAAAGCCCCGCTCTCCTGCAAAGGAAGCGGGGCTTTTTAATGGCTGACCCTCACGGCTTGGACGCTATCGCCTCCTCCACCGCCTTGATCAGGTCCGGATTATCCGGCTTGGTCAAACTGGAAAAATTGGCGATCACCTTTCCCTGGCGGTCCACCACATACTTGTAGAAATTCCACTTCGGCGGCGCCTCGGTCTGCTGCGCCAACACCTTGAACAAATGCACCGCATCCGGCCCCTTGACCTTCTGCGGCTCGGTCATGGTGAACGTCACGCCATAATTCACGTAGCAGACCTTGGCGGTCTCTTCACCAGTCTTGGCTTCCTGCTTGAAGTCATCGGACGGCACGCCAATCACTTCCAGCCCGTCGCCCTTGTAGCGCTGATACAGGGCTTCGAGGCCTTTGAATTGCGGGGCGAACCCGCAGAAGCTTGCGGTATTGACGATCACCAGCGGTTTACCGGCAAAGCGCTGGCACAGGTCGATGGATTCCTTGGCGCGCAACTTGGGCAATTGGCCTTCCAGCAGCGGCGGGCAACTGGCGGCCAGGGCGGCACTGCCGATTGCCATCAGGACGGGTACAGCGAGCCAGCGCATGTGCATGTCGTGTGTCCTTGAAGATATTCAGACAACGAACTTAACAGATCGACATACCCAGTTGCATCAACGCCAGCCCGCCGTGTTGCCAGCCCCACCAGGCCAGCAGCATCAGGCCCCCTCCTACAGCGAGTATCACACCGCGTACCGCTATGCTCATGCCGCCTCCATCTGCGCCTGCAATCGCGCCACCGGCCGCTCGCGCACCGGCCAGTTCAGCGCCGCGGCAAGCAGGCTCAACAGAATTGCCACCTGCCAGATCAAATCGTAGTTGCCGGTTCGATCATAGACCACCCCGCCCAACCAGCCGCCCAGGAACGAGCCGAGTTGATGGAACAGGAACACGATCCCACCGAGCATGGAGAGGTTTCGCACACCAAACAGCGTCGCGACGGTACCGTTGGTCAGCGGTACGGTGGACAGCCACAGGAAGCCCATCGCCATGCCAAACAGGTAGGCCGTGACTTCGGTGACCGGCACCCACAGAAACAACACGATCACCACCGCACGCAGCAGGTACAGGCCTGTCAGCAAGCGCGGCTTGGACATGCGCCCGCCAAGCCAGCCGGCCGTGTAGGTGCCGAAGATATTGAACAGCCCAATCAGCGCCAACACCGTGGTGCCGACGGTGGCCGGCAGGTGCTGGTCCACCAGGTAGGCCGGCAGGTGCACACCGATGAACACCACCTGGAAACCGCAGACAAAAAAACCGAACGCCAATAGCCAGAAGCCGGAATGGGAGCAGGCTTCCTTCAACGCCTCACGCAAGGTTTGCTGACCGGCCAGCACCGGCAGCGGCTTATCCTTGAGCATCGCAACCAGCGGCAGAATCAACGCCACCATCAGGCCCAGCGCCAGCAGTGCTGCAGACCAACCCAACCAACTGATCAGCCCCAGGGTGCCCGGCACCATCGCAAACTGGCCGAACGAACCGGCCGCGCTCGCAATGCCCATCGCCATGCTGCGTTTTTCCGGCGCCACGGCGCGGCCGACCACACCGAGAATCACCGAGAATGACGTGCCAGACAGACCGATACCAATCAGCAAGCCAGCACTGAGGGACAACGACCACGCCGAATCGGACATGCCCATCAACACCAGGCCTGCGGCGTACAGCACGCCGCCGACAAACACGGCTTTGGTAGCACCGAAGCGATCGGCCAGGGCGCCGGTAAACGGCTGCGCCAGGCCCCAGATCAGGTTCTGCAAGGCGATGGCAAAGGCGAAGGTCTCACGGCCCCAGCCGAACTCGCTGCTCATCGGCGCCAGGAACAGGCCGAAACCGTGCCGCACACCCAACGACAGCGCCAGGATCAGCGCACTCCCCACAAGAATCCAGCCACTGGTGCGCCACATCGAGGTCATTTCTTATTCTCCGCTCGCGGGTATATACCCGCTTATAGTCGAACAAACCCGCGCTCAGGCGAGTTCGTCCAGCAAGGCCAACAAGGTTTCGCGTTTTTGTGCGCCGAGTTGATCGATCAATTTCTGTTGCGCGGCCTCCCAGGCGGGTAATGCGGCGGCGAGTCGGGCTTCACCGACCTCGGTCAACTTCACCAGGCGGTTACGCAGGTCGTCACCTTCAACCAATTGCACCAGGCCCTCGCCTTCCAGCACCCGCAGGTTACGCCCCAAGGTGCTGCGATCCAGGCCCATGGCTTCCGCCAGGCTGGAAATGCTCGGCTGGTCGAGTCGCTGCAGATTGCACAGCAAAGAATACTGGGCGACGTTGATCCCGAAGCCGTCAAGGGCGCCGTCGTAATGCCTGCTGACGCCACGGGCGGCACGTCGCAGGTTGGTACACAAACATTGGGAGGCAAGCATGGAACGTGTATATACCCGCGATTAAGGAAATGCAAGAAAGTGTTACAGCGCCAGGCCGACCAATACCGCGACTTCCAGTAGCTCCAACAGGGCCCCCGCCGTGTCGCCCGTGGTGCCGCCCAGGCGATTGACCATCAGTTGGCGCAGCCCCACAAAGCAGACAGCTGCGAGCAACACCGCAATCCCGCCGCTGAAGCCGCCGATCAGGATGCACGCAAGACCGCTGAGGATCAGCACCTGTTGGCCGACAATTCTCGGTAAATGATCTGACAACGCCTGGCCCAGTCCACCGGCACGCACATAGCGCGTGGTGAGAAACAGCGCCAGCATCGATGCGCGGCCGATCAGCGGTGCCAGGATCAATGCCGCGCCGTTATGTTGCTCGATCAAGGCCACCAACGCGGTGAATTTGAGCAGCAACACCAACCCAAGGGTGACCACGGCGATCGGCCCGCTGCGCGGGTCCTTCATGATCGTGAGCGTACGCTCGCGGTCGCCGAAGCCCCCCAGCCAGGCATCGGCGCTGTCCGCCAGGCCATCCAGATGCAGGCCACCACTGAGCAACACCCAGGCTGTCAGCAACAGCGCCGCATGCAGCAACAGCGGCGCCCCCATCAAGAGCGTGTTCAGGGCCCATAACAGCAAGCCGAACAACACGCCCACGAGCGGATAAAACAGCAACGAGCGCCCCAGTTCCTGAGGCTGCGGCATGCCAGGCAGGCGAATCGGCAGGCTGCTGAGAAATTGCAGGGCGATCCAGAACGGCAGCATGTCTAACTCACTTCCTTCAGCACGCCGTCAGCGCCCACGTGCAGGTTGAATAACTCACCGTGACCGACTTCGACATTTAAAAGCCGCTCCCTGGGCAGGCCACGCGCCTGCGCCAGCAGCAGACGCATCACGCCGCCATGACTGATCAGCAACACACGCTCACCGGAATAGGCCTGCTGTAAGCGTGAGACTGCACCTAAAACCCGGTCGGAAAAGGCGCTGACGGGTTCACCCTCCGGTGGCGTAAAGCTGTAGGGATCTGCCCAGAACAGCCCCAGGCCTTCGGCGTCCGTCTCCATCAAGGCCACTGCACTCTGCCCTTCCCAGGCGCCGAAGTGCAGCTCTTGCAGGTCCTTCTCCAGCGTCACTGGCAGGTTGAGCTGAGCGCCCAAGTCATCGGCAAACCGCGCACAACGTTGCAGTGGCGAACTGACCAAGCGGTCCCACGGCCCCTGCGCTATCACCGCCGCACGCATCTGCGCCCACCCCTTGGCGGTGAGGGCGTCGTCCAGGCTGCCGCGCAAGCCGCCGCCCAGTTCGGTTTCGCCGTGGCGCAGCAGGTCCAGGTGCAAGGTCATGCCGGACGGTCTGCCACGGCGGCTTCGGCGAAGGTCGCCATCTGCCCGTGCAACGCACAGGCCAGGCGCAACAACGGCACCGCCAGCGCAGCACCGCTGCCTTCCCCCAGGCGCAAGCCCAGCTCCAGCAACGGCTGCGCGTCGAGACTCTGCAGCACATGGCGATGGCCGGGTTCGGCGCCGCGATGGCCGAACACCAGCCACTCGCGGCACGCCGGGTTCAAGCGCGTGGCAACCAGCGCCGCGACAGTGCAGATGAACCCATCCACCAGCACCACGATGCCTTCCTGGGCACAGGCCAGATATGCCCCCACCAAGGCGGCAATCTCAAAGCCGCCAAGATTGAACAAGGTCTGCAACGCATCACCGCGCTGGCCGGCATGCAACGCCAGTGCGCGCTCGATCACGGCCACCTTGTGGCTGACACCCTGGGCATTCAACCCGGTGCCCGGCCCAGTGAGGTCGCTGACCTGACAATCGAGCAAGGCACACGCCAGTGCACTGGCGGCGGTGGTGTTGCCGATGCCCATCTCGCCGCCGATAAACAGTTGCGCACCGTTTGCCAACGCACGCCGGGCACTGTCGCGACCGGCTTGCAGCGCGAGTTGCCCCTGGGACTCGGTCATCGCCGGGCCGTTGACAAAGTTGGCGGTGCCCGCGCCGATGTTCAGGTGACGCACACCGGGCAAGTCCAGGGATGGTGTCACCGTTCCCAGGTCAACCACTTCCAACCGCGCATCCAACTGTCGAGCCAATACGCTGATCGCCGCGCCACCGCTGACAAAGTTATGCAGCATTTGCCCGGTGACTTCCTGGGGAAACGCCGACACGCCTTCCGCGACCACGCCATGGTCACCGGCGAAGATGGCGATCCACAGCGAATCCACCGCGGGTTTGACCTCCCCCTGCAAGCCAGCCAATTGCACCGCCAGCGCTTCCAGCTGGCCGAGTGAGCCGGCCGGCTTGGTCAATTGCTGCTGGCGCGCCAGGGCTTGTTCGTACGCTTGAGCGTCGATCGCCTTACAAGGGTTGAGCCACCAGATGTCAGTCATAACGCAGTACCTTTCAAAGTCAGGGGCAGGCCGGCAACGGTCAGGACAACACGCTGACAACGCTCGGCCAAGGCTTGATGCAGCCAACCGGCTTCATCCACATAGCGGCGAGTCAATTCGCCCAGCGGCACGACACCCAGACCGGTCTCGTTGCTGACAAAAATGATTTCACCCGGCAGCGAGGCCAGGGTTTCCAGCAGTTGATCACGCTCGAACGCCAGGCGCCCGGTCTCCTCGAGCATCAGCAGATTAGTCAGCCACAGGGTCAGGCAGTCCACCAGCAGGCATTGCCCGGCGGCCGCGTTTTCCCGCAGCACACGCGCCAGCTCAATCGGTTCTTCGATCAGGCCCCAGTGGTCGGGGCGACGCTGGCGATGCAGGGCGACACGCTCGTTCATCTCGCCATCCTGCGGTTGGCTGGTGGCGATGTAAGTGACGGGCAAGGCACTGTCGCTGGCGAGCTTTTCGGCGAGGCGGCTTTTGCCGGAGCGGGCGCCGCCGAGGATCAGCTGAAGCATGGGATGGCACCTCGGGTGGGCTGAAATGGGTTGACCGTCAGGCCGCCTTCGCGGGCAAGCCCGCTCCCACAGAAAAGCAGATCAGCGTTTGATCTGGCTGTTGATTTTGATCTCAGGCGCCCCGTAAAACCACGCTGGCCGAACGCAGGCTTGAATCCGTGGGCAACCCGGCAGGACGCCGGGTTAGCCGCACTGGGCCAGGGATGGCCCATTGCGGCGGCCCACGGACTCAAGCCGGAGTGAGGGCATGCCGAGCCTAGGCGAGGCACCGAGTGGTGGGGCGAAGACTTTTTGGTTACTTTTGGGTCTTTCCAAAAGTGACCCGCTGTAAGAGCGGAACCATTAGCGGCCGTTACCGCAGCAATGGATGTGCACACCGACGCGACGCCATCGCGGGCGAGCCCGCTCCCACATTTTGAACGTGGTGCGTCAGTTAAATCGCAGGCAAGCCAGTCCTCACAGGAGGGACGCGTGCGCACCCTTAAATCCCACATAGTTTGCGCAACAACTCAGTATCCAAATGATTCTCCACCAGGTCAGCCAAGCGCTCGATATCGCGCTCGCGCAAGGCGTGGTAGTCAACCTCCTGCACATCCTGCAACCCGGCCCAGCGCAGCAAGGCGCTGCATGCCGCCGGCGTTTCGAACAAGCCGTGCAGGTAGGTGCCGAGGATCTGCCCATCTGCACTCCGGGCACCGTCGCTGCGACCGTCATCCAGCAGCACAGCGGCGTTCGACAAGGCATCGCCCGTCGTCACGCCTGCATGGATCTCATAACCGCTGACGTCGGCATCCTCCAGCAACAGGCGCCCGCGCACATTGCGCAGTTGCTTCTCTTCTTCCAGCGTGGTGCCGAACGCCAGCAACCCCAGGCCGTCGCTGGAGCCGGCAGGCCCTTCCAGGCCCAGCGGGTCATGCACCTGCTCGCCGAGCATCTGCAAGCCGCCACAAATACCGAGCACCTTGCCGCCATAACGCAAGTGGCGCGCCACGGCGGTTTCCCAGCCGTTGGCGCGCAGATACGCGAGGTCGCTGCGCACGCTTTTCGAGCCGGGGAGGATGATCAGGTCGGCGACCGGGACCGTCTGGCCTGGGCCGATAAACTGCAGATCCACTTGGGGATGCAGGCGCAATGGATCGAAATCCGTGTGGTTGCTGATGCGCGGCAACACCGGCACCACCACCTTGAGCACCTGCACCGCTTTGTCGATCTGGCGCCGGTCGATACCGTCCTCAGCCTCCAGGTGCAGGTCCATCACATAGGGCAAAACGCCCACCACCGGTTTGCCGGTGCGCGCTTCCAGCCAGTCCAGGCCCGGCTGCAACAGCGCGATGTCACCGCGAAAACGGTTAATGATGAAGCCTTTGACCCGCGCCTGCTCCGTGGGCGACAGCAACTCCAGGGTGCCGACCAAGTGGGCAAATACGCCGCCGCGATTGATGTCGGCAATCAATAACACCGGGCAATCCACCGCCTCGGCGAAGCCCATGTTGGCAATATCATTGGCGCGCAGGTTGATCTCCGCCGGGGAGCCTGCGCCTTCCACCATCACCACCGGGTAGGCCTGACTCAGCCGTGCGTGGGAGGCCAGCACCGCCTGCATCGCGATGGCTTTGTAGTCGTGATAGGCCACCGCGTTCATGCTGGTCACGGCGCGGCCATGGATGATCACTTGGGAACCGGTGTCACTGTTGGGCTTGAGCAGCACCGGGTTCATATCGGTGTGCGGCGCCAGCTTGGCGGCCTGGGCCTGCACCGCCTGGGCGCGACCTATCTCGCCACCTTCGGCGGTCACGGCGCTGTTGAGCGCCATGTTCTGCGGCTTGAATGGCGCCACCGCTACGCCCTGACGCACCAGCCAGCGGCACAGCGCCGTCACCAACGTACTCTTGCCGGCGTCGGAGGTGGTGCCTTGCACCATCAGCGTACTCATGTCGCTTCCTTGTATGCGGCCAGGGCTTCGTCGAGACGCAGCCAGTCGGCCTCGGTATCGGGCAGGCCAAAACGCAGGCTGCTGTCGTGGACAAACAGGCGCAGCAGGATGCCGCGCTGGGCCATGAATTCGTGCATGCGTTCGGCGTGGGGCGTGATCAGCCATTGGAACAAGGCACAGCCGCCCTGGGGTTGAAAGCCGTGGCGCTCCAGCAAGGCGAACAGGCGCTGGCCCGCCTCGACGCAACGCACGCGTTGCTGTGCCTGGCCAGCGGTGTCGCGCAGGCACACTTGACCCAGTACCCGCGTCGGCCCGCTGACGGCCCAGGGCCCGACCTGCTCGGCGAGCAACTTGAGCAGCTTGCGTTCGGCCAACACGAAGCCCAGTCGCACGCCGGCCAGGCCGAAGAATTTACCGAAGGAGCGCAACACAATCAGGCCAACCTGATGCGCCTGCCCCGCCAGGCTCAGTTGGGGCGTCACGTCCATGAACGCTTCGTCGACCACCAGCCAGCCGCCGCGCTGGGCCAGCCGTGAGTGCCAGTCCAGCAAGCGTTGCGGGGTGAGGCTCAGGCCGGTGGGATTATTGGGGTTGACCACCACCAGCACGTCGAGGCCATCGAGAAAGAAGTCGACTTCCTGCTCCTGCACTTCGCGCACCACGTAACCGGCACGGCGCCAGGCTTCGGCGTGTTCGGCGTAGCACGGCGACAGCACGCCGACCTTACCGGCGCGGCGCAGGCGCGGCAGTAACTGGATGGCCGCCTGGGAGCCCGGCACCGGCAACAGGTGCGCAGCGCCGTAATACTCGCTGGCGGCCTGCTCCAGGCCGTCGTCGGTTTCCGGCAGGCGTGCCCAGGCGCGCAGGGGTATCTCGGGGATCGGCCAGGGCCAGGGCGCAAGACCACTGGAGAGGTCAAGCCAGTCGGCTTCGGCTATCCCGTACTGAATCGCTGCCTTGCGCAGCCGGCCACCGTGTTCAAGCATAGAATTGCGCCCCTGCACATAGGATCAGCAGCCACAACCATACGCCGCGCTGCACCAGTTGCCAGCCCCGATCGATGGAGTCGGCATCCGCTGCCGGGCCTTCGCCCAACGGCGGGCGCTGGTGCACCTCACCGTGATAGATCGCCGCACCGCCCAACTCCACGCCCAGGGCGCCCGCACCGGCGGCCATTACCGGGCCGGCGTTGGGGCTGTCCCAGGTCGGGCCCTGGGTGCGCCAGCATTTTAGCGCTAGGCGCGTCTTGCCCAGGATCGCGTAGGTCAATGCAACAAGACGTGCAGGAATGTAGTTCAGCACATCGTCGATTTTTGCCGAGGCCCAGCCGAAACGTTCGAAGCGTTCGTTGCGGTAGCCCCACATGGCGTCGAGGGTGTTGCTCAGTCGGTAAAGCACCACGCCCGGCACGCCGGCGACCACAAACCAGAAAATCGCGGCGAACACCGCGTCGCTGCCGTTTTCCAGCACCGACTCGGTGGCAGCACGGGCGACTTCGGTGCGGTCCAGTTCACTGGTCTGACGGCTGACCAGGTAGCTCACGCGCGTGCGCGCTTGCTCCAGGTCATCGCTGCGCAGGGCCTGGGCCACCGGCATCACATGCTCGCCGAGGCTGCGCATGCCGAGGGCGCAGTACAACGCGAGGATTTCCAGGACCCAACCGATATACGGTGCCCACGACAACGCCGTGGCCAGCAGGGTCAGCGGCACCACGGCGATGAACCACGCCGTCACGCCATGGCTGCGCCAGCCACGACCACCGGAGTTGAAACGTTGCTCGATGCGCCCGGCGAAATTGCCGAACGCCACCAGCGGATGCCAGCGCCTCGGTTCGCCCAGCAGCGCATCCAGCGCCACGGCAGCGACACACAGCAAGGCCACACTCATTGACTCACTCCCCACACATTCTCATACACCATGTCACTCAACGGCCGAGGTTCGGTCCAGCCTTCGAGTTGCAACATCGGTGCCGGGTAGAACTCGGTCACCGGCCCCAGGCACAGTACGGCCAGGGGTTTGGCGCCGGGCGGCAACCCCAGCAGACCGGCCAGCGCCTGGGGCTCGAACAGCGAGACCCAGCCCATGCCCAGGCCCTCGACGCGGGCTGCCAGCCACAGATTCTGGATCGCACAGGACAATGACGCCATGTCCATTTCCGGCAAGGTACGCCGGCCGAAGATGTGCCGCTCGCGATCATCCATCAACGCCGCCACCAGCACTTCGGCACAATCGTGAATGCCTTCGACCTTGAGCTTCATGAATTCATCGGAGCGCTCGCCCAGGGCCTCGGCGGTGCGCACACGTTCTTCTTCCACCAACTGTTGAATCTGGCTACGCAAGGCGCGGTCGCTGATACGGATAAAGCGCCACGGCTGCATCAGGCCGACACTCGGCGCCTGATGTGCGGCCTGGAGCAGGCGATGCAGCAATTCGGGGGCCACAGTGCCGCCGCTGAAGTGGCGCATGTCGCGGCGCTCGGCGATGGCGCGGTAGACGGCCTGGCGGTCGGCCTCGGGGAAGGCGTTATCGGTCATGGCCTCATCGCCGGCAAGCCGGCTCCTACAAGATCGGGCGCGAACAATGCGGCCACCGCCTGGGGATTCGATGGGAAATAGAAATGTACGTAGGAAGCGGTCATCCGCCCCTGCCGATACACCGCCTCGGCACCGCGCCCGCCATTGGGGCTCAGCCCGCGGGCAATCGGTTGCCACTCGGTGCTGGTCAGGGAATGGTGGTAGGTATGACCCCGCAGCGTGCCTTCCGGCAAGTCGACGCTTTGCAGGGCCAGTGCCGCGAGTTTCTTTTGCATCACAGCGTCACCCTGCAGCAGGCCAACCAGTGCCGCGCGGGTGCCGTCGACATCGGTCAGCGAGTCGAGCAGGTAGAGCATGCCGCCGCACTCGGCAAGCAAGGGTTTGCCAGCCGCATGATGGGCTCGGATGGCGTCGAGCATCGGGGTATTTTCCGACAGCGCCTGGTGGTGCAATTCCGGGTAACCGCCAGGCAAATAGAGACTGTCGGCGTCAGGCAATTCACGGTCGTGGATCGGTGAAAAGAAACGCAACTCGGCCCCCATCGCCCGCAGCAGGTCGAGACTGGCGCCGTAGGTAAAGGCGAAGGCTTCGTCACGGGCGACGGCGATGCGTACGCCCTCGAGCAATGGTTCAGCGTCGATCACTTGCGGTGCGGCAAACGTCACCGGCGGCGGCAAGGCCACTTCGCAACTGCTGCCCAACGCTTGGGCGGCGGCGTCCAGGCGTACGTCGAGGTCATTCAGTTCGCTGGCCTGCACCAGACCGAGGTGGCGGCTGGGTAATTCGATACCGGTCTCGCGGGACAATGCGCCGTACCAGCGCAGGCCCTCGGTAAGGCTGCCTTCGAGCAGTTGTGCATGCCGCAGAGTGCCGACACGGTTGGCCAGCACACCGGCGAACGGCAGATCCGGCTGATAACGCGCCAGGCCCAAGGCCAATGCGCCGAAGGTCTGCGCCATGGCCGTGCCGTCGATCACGCCCAGCACCGGCACGCCGAAATGCCGCGCCAGGTCGGCGCTGGACGGTGTACCGTCGAACAGGCCCATCACGCCCTCGATCAGGATCAGGTCCGCCTCTCCCGCCGCTTCCCACAGCAGGCGGCGACTTTCCTGCTCGCCGACCATCCACATGTCCAATTGATACACCGGCGCACCGCTGGCGCGCTCGTGGATCATCGGGTCGAGGAAGTCCGGGCCGCATTTGAACACGCGCACCTTGCGCCCCAGGTTGCGGTGCAAACGGGCCAGCGCGGCGGTGACCGTGGTTTTGCCTTGGCCGGATGCCGGCGCGGCGATCAGGACCGCCGGGCAATGACGGGGCTGATTCAAAGTTCGACGCCCTTCTGTGCCTTGATACCGGCCTGGAACGCGTGCTTGAGCATGCCCATTTCGGTAACGGTGTCGCCCATTTCGATCAACTCAGGCTTGGCGCCACGGCCGGTGACTACCACATGCTGCATCGGCGGGCGGGCTTGCAGGTCGCTGAGAACCTGATCCAGGTCGAGGTAACCGTGCTTGAGGGCGATGTTCAGCTCATCCAGCACCACCAGGCCGATGGCCGGGTCTTGCAGCAATTCACGGGAAACCGCCCAGGCGGCTTCGGCGGCAGCGATGTCGCGCTGGCGGTCCTGGGTTTCCCAGGTGAAGCCTTCGCCCATGACATGGAAGCGCACTTGCTCGGGGAAGCGGCGGAAGAACAATTCTTCGCCGGTGCTGTTACGCCCCTTGATGAACTGCACCACACCGCACTGCATGCCGTGGCCCATGGCCCGGGCCAGCATGCCGAACGCGGAACTGCTTTTGCCTTTGCCGTTGCCGGTCAATACCAGCAGCAAACCGCATTCGTTGGGTGAATTGGCGATGCGCTCGTCGATCACGGCTTTTTTGCGCAGCATGCGCGCCAGGTGGCGTTCGTCGCGGTCGGGGGAATCGGTCATGGCAGCTCTCCGTTGGGGCTGGACAAAAACGGCGGGCAGGAAAAAAGTAAAACAGACAGCCAAGCATCGCCCACCGTGATGCTGTTGGATGTTTCAGGCCGGTCTCCGGGCTCATGAGTGGCGCTCGCGTTATAGAGCAGGCAGGCCGACGGCGCGCCTTCCCATATCGCTGGCGATACAGTGGCAAAAGGCACCGTCTTGACTCATTTACCGTTGCGGGGGCAGCGCCGGAATCGCGGCAGCACTGTGTACAAGTGCGCTCACTCACCGGCTTCCCTGTTTCACTCCGTCGACCCATGGGTCACAGAGCACCTGGAACAAGCGGCGAAGGTTAGTGGGTTGGGGATAGAGCGTCAATTAAAGCTGGCCTTGCACTTGAACCATCGCACCGCCTTCTTCCTCTACCCTTACAGGTATCAAGGAGAACACCATGCATAAAACCAGACTCGCCCTACTCATCATGGTCACCGGCACCCTCGCCGCCTGCGGTGAAAGTTCCACCCTCCAAGTCTCCGACGGCACCGGACCCTCGCCCAAGTTGCCGGAACCGAACAAAACCCTGATCCCCACGGTGAATATCGCGCCGGCCATCGGCTGGCCCGAAGGCGCGAAGCCAACCGCTGCCGCGGGCACTCAGGTGGCGGCGTTCGCCGAAGGCCTGGACCATCCGCGCTGGCTGTACGTGCTGCCCAATGGCGACGTACTGGTGGCGGAAACCAACGCACCGCCCAAGCCGGATGATGCCAAGGGCATTCGTGGCTGGGTCATGGAAAAGGTCATGGGACGCGCCGGTGCCGGGGTGCCGAGCCCGAATCGCATCACACTGCTGCGGGACGCCGACCACGACGGTGTCGCAGAAACCCGCACGGTGTTCCTAGAGAATCTCAATTCGCCGTTTGGCATGACACTGGTCGGCAACGACCTGTACGTGGCCGACTCGGACAAGCTGCTGCGCTTTCCCTACCAACCGGGCGAAACCGCGATCAAGCAAGCCGGCACCAAAGTCGTCGATCTGCCAGGCGGCAGCATCAACCACCACTGGACCAAGAATGTGGTGGCCAACAAGGACGGCAGCAAGCTGTATGTGAGCGTCGGCTCCAATAGCAACGTGGGCGAAAACGGTCTTGAAGCGGAACAGGGCCGGGCAGCGATCTGGGAAGTGGACCGCGCCAGCGGCGAGCACCGCATCTTCGCCTCGGGCCTGCGCAACCCCAACGGCATGGCCTGGGAACCCCAGAGCGGCAAGCTGTGGACGGCGGTCAACGAGCGTGACGAGATCGGCAGCGACCTGGTGCCGGACTACATCACTTCGGTCAAGGACGGTGCCTTCTATGGCTGGCCGTTCAGTTACTACGGCCAGCATGTGGACGTGCGCGTCAACCCACAGAACCTGGACCTGGTAGCCAAGGCAATCGCACCGGATTACGCGGTAGGCCCACATACGGCGTCTTTAGGACTGACATTCGCCGAGGGCAGCAAGCTCCCGGCACAGTTCAGCAACGGCGCGTTCATCGGCCAGCATGGTTCGTGGAATCGCAAGCCGCACAGTGGCTACAAGGTGATCTTCGTGCCATTCGAGGGCGGGCAACCCAAAGGACAGCCGGTGGACGTACTGACCGGGTTCCTCGACAAGGATGAGAAAGCCATGGGCCGACCGGTGGGCGTGGTGATTGATCAGCAGGGAGATTTGCTGGTGGCGGATGACGTGGGGAACAAAGTGTGGCGCGTTTCGACCGCGAAATGAACGGTAGGAGCCGGCTTGCCGGCGATGGCAGCCTCAAGGGCCTCATCGCCGGCAAGCCGGCTCCTAAAGGGGGCGGTGTTTCAGGGGTTGCGCGCCAGGTTTCCTGGCAGTACGCGCTTGGCGCTCAGGTAGGCATTCTGCCAATACGCTTTGGATAGGGTATCCAGCTTTACCGTACCGCCGGTTTGCGGCGCATGCACGAAGCGGCCCTCGCCCACATAGATCCCGGCGTGGCTGACCTGTGAACCACCACCGGTGGCAAAGAACAGCAAGTCGCCGGTCTGCAGGTTCTGTTCGCTGACATCCTGCGCACGCATCACGATCAGCTCGCGGGTGGTACGCGGCAGGGAGATGCCGGCGGCATCGCGGAACACAAAACCGATCAGGCCGCTGCAATCAAACCCGGAGTCCGGCGTGTTACCGCCCCAACGATAAGGCGTGCCGACCAGGCCCAGCGCACGGAAGAGCACGTCTTCGGCCGCAGGCGAGAAATTCTGGGTTGAGTAGTTGAACACCGGCTTGGGCTTCACCGCTACGGGAGCAGGCGGCGGTGGACGGCTTGCGCAGGCGCTGAGCAGCGCGGCGCAAACAATGAGAATCAGGCGGGCCGAGGTCGACATGTGCAGAACAATCCTGGTCTGGATGCGGCTTTCGCTGCCGAACGCTGAAAACCAGAACGCGCAAGCAAAGCTCGCGCGAACGGATTACAACAATGTCCAGGGATTCTAGCGCTTACACGTCAAACTTCAAGTATCACTTTAAGTTTACTTGCTAGCGGTAACCGTCGTCGGGGCCATGGCGAGTGCGCGCTTGGCTTCGATGAAGGTTTTGCTCCAGTAGCTGTCGCCCAGGTTGTCGACTCGAACACCGCCACTGCGACGGCTGCTGGAGTGGATAAACTGGTTGTCACCCAGGTAGATACCGGCATGGCTGACGCGACCACGGCCTGCAGTACTGAAGAAAAGCAGATCACCAGGCTTTAGGTTGTTGCGCGCGACCAACGGTGCATTCACGTTGATCATTTCGCGAGTGGAACGTGGCAGGTTCATGCCAGCTTCTTCACGAAACAGGTAGCCGATGAAGCCGCTGCAGTCGAAACCGGCTTCAGAGGTACCGCCAAAACGGTAACGGGTACCGATCAGGGACATGCCGCGTTCGAGGATGCTGTCGGCCAGAACTGGAAGCTGGTAAGGCTTGCTGCCGGCGAAGTCGGCCAGTTCCTTTTCAGTTGCCACTTCTTCTTCGTAAACAGAAGCAGACTGTGCAGCAACGAATTTTGCCTGATTTTGAACCTGTGGTTTTTGCTGTTCTGCCACCTGTTGAGGGTGGGAGGCGCAACCAAACAACAGGGTAACGAGTGCGAGAGGCACGAGGGGTGCGAAGCGATTTAGCATGGGCACGACCGTGGCTGATATGTAAAGAAGTCGAGACTATGCCCACTATCACATCGATTTGCAAATTCAATCGTGATCTATGTGACTTCTTGTTTGGACTATGACATCTAAGCCCTTAACACCCTATACCCGCCTTTTGCGTGGCCAAACCGGCTAAAACGCAGGTTTTCTGGCGCCTGTAATTTGCCGAAAGCCGCGAAAACAGGGGGCTGGCTACCAGCCGAGGGTTTCTTTCAGGAAGGGGATGGTCAGCTTGCGCTGAGCCTGCAAAGAGGCCTGGTCGAGCTGTTCGAGCAAATCGAACAACGCGCTCATGCTGCGCGTACCGCGGGTGAGAATGAAATGCCCCACCTCATCGGTGAGGTGCAGGCCGCGACGGGAGGCGCGCAATTGCAAGGCACGCAATTTGTCCTCGTCGGAGAGTGGGCGCATCTGGAAGATCAGCGCCAGGGTCAGCCGGGACTTGAGGTCTGCCAGCTTGATCGGCAGCTCACGTGGCGAAGTCGACGCGGCAATCAGCAGGCGTCGGCCGCTGTCACGCAAGCGGTTGAACAGGTGAAACAGCGCCTCTTCCCAATCGGCCTTGCCAGCGATCGCTTGCAGATCGTCCAGGCACACCAGCTCGTATTGCTCGAGGTGGTCAAAGATGCCGATACCGCGATCCATCAACTCCGCCAACGGCAGGTAAACCGCCGGCTCGCCCATCTGTTCGAAACGCAGGCACGCGGCCTGCAGCAGGTGGGTACGCCCTACGCCGTGCTTGCCCCACAGATAGATCAGGCTTTCGGTCCACCCGGCGTCGGCTTCGCAGAGCCGCTCGACATAGCCGAGTGCAGCGGCATTGGCGCCTGGGTAGTAGTTGATAAAGGTGGCGTCATCACGCAGACGCACACCCAAGGGCAGCTGAATCGGTTTCATGCTGACTGAACGGCTCCAAACGAACCGTTAGTGGCCTCTGTGTAAAGTTTGCAAAGTTTATACCCGTGACGCCGGGCGCACAATGCAACAGACCCCAAGCAAAATCAAAGGTTTGCGTTAACTTGTTGGATTTGTGCAGATTGTTTGACGGCCCGCCTCCAGAAACGACAAACCCGGCCAGGGCCGGGTTTGTGAAGAAACGGTTACAGGTCGGGGTCTTCAACCCCCGTATACACATCCGAATCCTTGTACAGATCATGCACATGGCGCACCAGCACCATGATCACCGCCGCTACCGGCAGCGCCAGCAGAATGCCGGTAAAGCCGAACAGCTCACCGCCCGCCAGGATCGCAAAGATCACCGCCACCGGGTGCAGGCCGATCCGGTCGCCGACCAGCAACGGCGTCAGCACCATGCCTTCCAGGGCCTGGCCGACCATGAACACCGCCACGATGCCGAGCATCGGATACAGGTCACCACCAAACTGGAACAGCCCCGCCACCAACGCCGCACCGATACCAATCACAAAGCCCATATACGGCACGATCGCGGCGAGGCCGGCGATCAGGCCGATCAACAGACCCAGCTCCAGGCCGATGGCCATCAAGCCCGCAGCGTAGATGATCCCCAGGGCCAGCATCACCAGCAACTGCCCCCGCACGAACGCACCGAGCACTTCATGGCATTCCTCGGCCAGCGAGACAATGCGCTCCTCACGGTTGCGCGGCAGCAGGCTGCGGATCTTGGCCATCATGATGTCCCAGTCGCGCAGCAGGTAGAACGCCACTACCGGGATCAGCACCAGGTTGGTCAACCAGCCGATCAGCGCGAGACTGGACGCGGTTGCCTGGCTGAGGATGACCCCGACGATATCGGTGGTCTGGCCCATATGTTCGCTGATGGCCGCCTTGACCTTGTCGAACTTCCAGAACCCATCCGCCAGCCCCAACTTGGCCTGGGCCCACGGCATGGCTGTGTGTTGCAGCCAATCGAGCATCTGCGGCGCCAGTTCATAGAGGCGGAACAGCTGCTTGGCCAACATCGGCACCAGCACCAGCACCAACGCCGTGATGATCAAGGTAAACAGGGCGAACACCGCCACCACGCCCCACGTACGCGAGAGCCCGGCTTTCTCCAGGCGATCCACCACCGGATCGAAAAGATAGGCCAGCAGCAATGCGACCAGGAACGGCGTCAGGATCGAATGCAGCAAGAATACAAAAACGCACAGCAGGACAATCCCGCCAAGCCACACCCAACGACGCGTATCCGCCATAAACCACTCCATCTATATAAAGAAGAAAACTTCTACCAACGAAAACGCAGTTGCGCCTGAGGTTCTGGTGCCGTAGCCGGCTGGGCACCCTCTGTCACCGGTTGCTGGACCGACGCCTCGCCTGCAGGCATTTCCTGCAGCTTTGCCAGGCTCAACTGGGTACGCAACTGATCGGCACTGCCGTTGACGCGATACACAATGCGATTGCCATCCACCCACTGTGGCTGACCACCAAAAGGCTCCAGCAGATGACCCAGCGCGGCATAGCGCTCCAGAGTCATGCCCTGTACTTCAAGCAGTTGCTCAGTGCTCACACCGGGCTTGACCGCAAAGCGCGGCGCCAATTTCTGGCTGACCGCCAGCATTACCGCATCGGCCACGGCACCGGTGTCGGCCCCTTGGGCGGTGCCCTGCTCGCTCTTGTCACCCAACCACAGGCGCCATTTGGCTTGCCATTGGCTGCCTTCCTGGCGTGCATGCACGGCCAGCAAGGCGTCGGCGCCGTAGCGCTCGGAAGCGGCGCGCAGTGGCGTGGCGTCGGCACTTTCGAGGTTCGGTGCGGTGGCGACCACCTGCTCATCCAGATCACCCAGCGGCAGACGCAGCGGCAAGCCACGGTGTTGCGCCGCACGACGCAACGCTTGCGCGACGGTCTGGCCATCGCCCACCAGGCTGCTACCTTCCGTGGAGTCGTTCAGCCACCAGCCGAGGATCGATGGCCGATTGCTGCCCCAGATCGACAGGCCCGCTTCACGCAGGGCGCGATCAGTGCTCACCGGGTCGAAATCCACTTGCAGGCTTTCCGGCGGACCGGCGTCGTAGCCGTACTGGCTGATGATTTGTTGCGGATCCTTGCGAACGGCCGCCAGGCCCGGGCCATCGGCGGCCTTGGCGTCGCCGGTCAGGCGGATCACCAGGGTCTGCACGGCACGCTGGGTGGCCTGGTCGCGCTCTTGCGGCGATTGGCTGCTGACAGGTTCGAGTACTTGATAAAGGCCATTGAGGGTTTCGGCATGACTCGCCAGGCTGACCAACGACAAACAGCCTACAAAGAAGAATTTACACAGACGCATGGAAGATTCCCGAACGACAAATTTAGCGGCTGGAACAGACCGCGTGAACTCGGTTTGGCAAGGCTGTGACCACAGCCACCGGCAAAACATTCACAGGGTCTTGGCAGTTTTTGTACTGTCATAACGATAGCGGGTTAAAGGCTATACCTTAATACGCGCCAAAGCAGAGCCAATCAGCATTTTTTTAACCGGCTTTTTTTACCTATATGGCCCTGCCCGTCGGCCCGAGGATGGCCGCTGCCCCTCAAGCCTGATAAAATCGCGCGCCTTCGCAGACCGTCAACGGCTGGGGCTTTTACCAAAAGCGCCTGCCCGCTCGGTCGTTACCCCTGAATCCCCCCTAAAGGCCTGGATCATGAGCAAGCAACCCTCCCTGAGCTACAAGGACGCCGGTGTAGACATCGACGCCGGTGAAGCATTGGTCGAACGCATCAAGAGCGTCGCCAAGCGCACTGCGCGCCCCGAAGTCATGGGCGGCCTGGGCGGTTTTGGCGCCCTCTGCGAAATCCCGGCCGGCTACAAGCAGCCTGTCCTGGTGTCCGGCACCGACGGCGTGGGCACCAAGCTGCGCCTGGCACTGAACCTGAACAAGCACGACACCATCGGCATCGACCTGGTCGCCATGTGCGTCAACGACCTGGTGGTATGCGGCGCCGAGCCGTTGTTCTTCCTCGACTACTACGCCACCGGCAAGCTGAACGTGGACACCGCTGCACAAGTGGTCACCGGCATCGGCGCTGGCTGCGAACTGTCGGGTTGCTCCCTGGTCGGCGGCGAAACCGCTGAAATGCCAGGCATGTACGAGGGCGAAGACTACGACCTGGCCGGCTTCTGCGTCGGCGTGGTGGAAAAAGCCGAAATCATCGACGGCTCCAAAGTCGCTGCCGGTGACGCCCTGCTGGCCCTGCCCTCTTCCGGCCCGCACTCCAACGGTTACTCGCTGATCCGCAAGATCATCGAAGTGTCCGGTGCCGAGATCGAGAACACCCAGCTCGATGGCAAGCCACTGACCGACCTGCTGATGGCCCCGACCCGCATCTACGTCAAGCCACTGCTCAAGCTGATCAAGGACACTGGCGCAGTCAAGGCCATGGCCCACATCACTGGTGGCGGCCTGTTGGACAACATCCCACGCGTGCTGCCAAAAGGCGCCCAGGCCATCGTTGACGTGGCCAGCTGGCAGCGTCCTGCGGTATTCGACTGGCTGCAAGAGAAAGGCAACGTCGACGAAACCGAAATGCACCGCGTGCTGAACTGCGGCGTGGGCATGGTCATCTGCGTGGCTCAAGAGCACGTTGAAACTGCGCTGAACGTCCTGCGTGAAGCTGGCGAGCAGCCATGGGTCATCGGTCAGATCGCCACTGCCCCGGAAGGCGCAGCCCAGGTCGAACTGAAGAACCTCAAGGCTCACTGATGCCTCAGACCTGTGATGTCGTGGTGCTGCTTTCCGGCACCGGCAGTAACTTGCAGGCCTTGATCGACAGCACGCGCACCGGCGACAGCCCGGTGCGCATCGCTGCGGTGATCTCCAACCGCAGCGACGCCTACGGCCTGCAACGTGCCAGGGACGCAGGTATCGAAACCCGCGACCTGGATCACAAGGCGTTCGACGGCCGCGAAGCCTTCGACAATGCCTTGATCGAACTGATCGACGCCTTCAACCCCAGACTCGTGGTACTCGCCGGCTTCATGCGCATCCTCAGCGCTGATTTCGTGCGGCATTACGAAGGGCGCCTGCTGAATATCCACCCTTCCCTGCTGCCCAAGTACAAAGGCATGCACACGCACCAGCGTGCGCTCGATGCCGGCGACAGCGAGCACGGCTGCAGCGTGCACTTTGTCACCGAGGAACTCGATGGCGGGCCTCTGGTCGTACAGGCAGTGGTTCCGGTAGAGTCTGAAGACTCGGCGCAGAGCCTTGCGCAACGGGTTCACACCCAGGAACACAGGATTTACCCGCTGGCTGTTCGCTGGTTTGCCGAGGGGCGGTTGATTCTTGGTGACCAGGGTGCATTATTGGACGGTCAGTTACTCGCGGCCAGCGGCCACTTGATTCGAACCTAGGAGATTTTATGCGTCGCGCCCTGCTCTTCGCTTTTGCGCTGTTCGCCTTGCCTGCCGTGCAAGCAGCAGATTTACATCCTTTCTCCGCCAGCTACACCGCCGACTGGAAACAGTTGCCCATGAGTGGTTCGGCAGAACGCAGCCTGACCAAGAACGGCGACGGCACCTGGACCTTGAACTTCAAGGCTTCCATGATGATCGCCAGCCTGACCGAAACCAGCGTCATCCAGTTTGACAAGGACGCCCTGCAACCGAAGAGCTATACCTTCGAACGCGGCGGCCTGGGCAAGGCGAAGAAGATCAACCTGGACTTCGACCAAACCGCCAAGAAAGTCACCGGTTTTGAAAACAAGGACCCGGTCAACGTGCCCCTGCAAAGCGGCATGCTCGACAAGTCGACCTACCAGTTGGCCCTGCAGCGCGATGTGGCTGCCGGCAAGAAGAGCATGAGCTACAACGTGGTTGAAGGCACCGACGTCGACACCTACGACTTCCGCGTGATCGGCCCGGAAAAGGTCCAGACCAAGGTGGGTTCCATCGACGCGATCAAGGTCGAGCGCGTGCGTGATCCGACACAAAGCAAGCGCATTACCCAGATGTGGTTTGCCAAGGATCAGGGCGGCATCCTGGTTGCCCTGCGCCAGGTGGAAACCGACGGCAAGGAATACAACATCATGCTGCAGGACGGTACGGTTGACGGTAAGGCTGTCAAAGGTAGCTGATCGGTAGATGGAATAAAGAGCCTCGCAGATGCGGGGCTTTTTTTCGTCTGGAGGTTTTGTGTTGAGGCGTCTACCGCTATCGCAGGCAAGCCAGCTCCCACATTTGGAATGCATTTCAAAATGTGGGAGCTGGCTTGCCTGCGATAGCGGCGGTCCAGTCAATACGAGGCTGAAGCCTTACGCCAACATGAAACTTTTGTCATAAAACTCAGCAGCCTGCGGCGCAATGTCGCGGTTTACGCGGCCTGCGGCACTGTTGCGTTTCCTGCAATGAATTGTTGCGTGCAAAATCGATTTACTTAGCAAGCTAACAAAACATATAACAAAGGCCTGCGACGACTTGCCGCAGATTCACCAGAGATTGGAGCAAGCAGATGACTGTAAAAGTAACTGAACGCGACGACGAACATATGTCCCACGAAGCACTGGGCCATGGGATTCACATCTGGGATGTACACCAACAAGACCTGTTGGTCGGCATGTTTCACAACGAGAGCGACGCTCATAATTATAAAAACGAGCTCGAAGCCCTTGAGATGAGACGCCAGGCAGAAAGCTCCTGAAGTTACCTCGTAGTGAGCGGGCTTGCCCCGCGCTGGGTGGCGAAGCCGCCCCACTAAAAACGCCGCAGTCTTGCAGGGAGAATGCGGCGTTTGCGTTTTGGGGCCGCTACGCAGCTCGGCGCGGGACAAGCCCGCTCACCACAGGGCAGCCTGCTCACCACAATTCGTTGCTATAGCCTTACCACATCAGATCATCCGGGATCTGGTAGGCGGCGTATGGATCATCCTCGTCCGGCACCTGGCTTTCAGTGAGGATATTGAGCTGCACGATACGTTCCGGTGCGCGCTCCTGGATCTTCAGCGCCGCTTCGCGTGGAATCACCTCGTAGCCGCCACCGTGGTGCACGATCGCCAGGGAGCCGTTGCTCAGCTTGTTGCGCATCAGCGTGTTGACCGACAGGCGCTTGACCTTCTTGTCATCCACGAAGTTGTAGTAGTCCTCGGTGGTCAGCTTGGGCAGGCGCGAGGTTTCGATCAGTTGCTTGACCTGGGCGGCACGGGCCTTGGCCTCAGCTTTTTCCTGCTGCTGGCGGTTCAGTTCCTGGTCGCGCTTGACCTTTTCGGCCTGCGCCTCGGCAGCCAGGCGGGCCTGGGTGTCATCCGCTTCGATCTGGCCTTTGTGGACCAGGCGCTGCTGCTTCTGTTTCTCTTTGCCGACCTGCTTGGCCTGCTTTTGGTTGACCAGACCTGCTTTGAGCAACTGGTCGCGAAGGGAAAGGCTCATGGTGCTTACTCACTTAGGCAACTGCTCAACCGCAGCTGGACACATTCTTTTCCTGACGCTTGGCTTCGCCCCACAGGGCGTCCAACGTTTCGAGGGTGCAATCTTCTATGGATTGGTGCGTATCGCGCAATGCCTGTTCGATAAATCGGAAACGTCGTTCGAACTTGGCATTGGCGCCACGCAGCGCGGTTTCCGGGTCGACCTTGAGGTGACGAGCCAGGTTGACCGCCGCGAACAGCAGGTCGCCGACCTCATCGGCGATGGCCGCCGAGTCGTTGTCCGCCATGGCTTCGAGCACTTCATCCAGCTCTTCGCGCACGTTATCCACTACCGGCAAGGCAGACGGCCAGTCAAAACCGACCTGGCTGGCGCGCTTTTGCAACTTGGCGGCGCGGGACAGGGACGGTAACGCCGTGGGCACGTCATCCAGCAGGGACAGTTGCTCCGGTGCGTCGCACTTCTGCGCACGCTCCTCGGCCTTGATCTGCTCCCAGCGCGCCTTGACCTGTTCCTCACTCAGTTGCGGAACATCCAACGGCGCATACAGCTCGCCGGTGGGGAACACATGGGGATGGCGGCGGATCAGCTTGCGCGTGATGCTGTCGACCACCCCGGCGAATTCGAAGCGCCCCTCTTCCCGCGCCATCTGGCTGTAATACACCACCTGGAACAGCAGGTCGCCCAACTCACCTTGCAGGTGATCGAAGTCGCCGCGCTCGATGGCGTCGGCGACTTCATAGGCTTCTTCCAGGGTGTGCGGGACGATGGTGGCGTAAGTTTGCTTGATGTCCCACGGGCACCCGTATTGCGGGTCTCGCAGGCGGTTCATCAGGTGCAGCAGGTCTTCTAGTGAATACATCAGTCAATCTCTGCCCATTTTCTGGAGCCGCTGAACAATCAATGTGGGAGCTGGCTTGCCTGCGATGCAGACACCTCGGTGTATCAGATGCACCGAGGTGATGCTATCGCAGGCAAGCCAGCTCCCACAGAAGCCCAGCACCCACATTTTGAGGGAATCAAGGTGTACGGTTACGCCGTGTCTCGATGATGTTCGGCAACTGGGAAATCCGCCCCAGCAAACGTCCCAATGCGTCCAGGCCCGGGATCTCGATGGTCAGGGACATCAACGCGGTGTTGTCCTCTTTATTCGAGCGGGTGTTGACCGCCAGCACGTTGATCCGCTCATTGAGCAGCACTTGCGACACGTCACGCAGCAAACCGGAACGGTCGTAGGCACGGATGACGATGTCCACCGGGTAGGTGAGTACCGGCACCGGGCCCCAACTGACCTGGATGATCCGCTCCGGCTCACGCCCGCCCAGTTGCAGGACCGAGGCGCAATCCTGGCGGTGAATGCTCACGCCGCGGCCCTGGGTGATGTAGCCGACGATGGCATCGCCCGGCAACGGCTGGCAGCAGCCGGCCATTTGCGTCATCAGGTTGCCTACACCCTGGATCTGGATATCGCCACGCTTGCCGGGCTTGTAGCCGGTGGCCTTGCGCGGGATCAGCTCCAGCTGTTCGCTGCCGCGTTCCGGCTCCACCAGTTGCTGGGCCAGGTTGACCAGTTGCGCCAGGCGCAAATCGCCAGCACCGAGGGCCGCGAACATGTCTTCGGCAATCTTCATGTTGGCCTTTTCGGCCAGCTTGTCGAAGTCCACCTGAGGCAGGCCCAGGCGTGCCAGTTCGCGCTCGAGCAAGGTCTTGCCGGCGGCGACGTTCTGGTCGCGTGCCTGCAATTTGAACCAGTGGACGATCTTCGCCCGCGCCCGCGACGTGGTGATGTAGCCCAGGTTCGGGTTCAGCCAGTCGCGGCTCGGCGTACCGTGCTTGCTGGTGATGATCTCGACCTGTTCACCGGTCTGCAGGCTGTAGTTGAGCGGCACGATGCGCCCGTTGATCTTGGCGCCCCGGCAGTTATGGCCGATCTCGGTATGCACGCGATAGGCAAAGTCCAGCGGCGTGGCGCCTTTGGGCAAGTCGATGGCATGACCGTCCGGGGTGAAGATATAGACCCGGTCCGGCTCGATATCCACGCGCAACTGTTCGGCCAGGCCACCGATGTCGCCCAGTTCTTCGTGCCATTCCAGCACTTGGCGCAGCCAGGAGATTTTCTCTTCGTACTGGTTGGACCCGGCCTTGACGTCGGTGCCCTTGTAGCGCCAGTGCGCGCACACCCCCAACTCGGCCTCTTCGTGCATGGCGTGGGTGCGGATCTGCACTTCCAGCACCTTGCCCTCGGGGCCGATCACTGCGGTATGCAGCGAGCGGTAGCCGTTTTCCTTGGGGTTGGCGATGTAGTCGTCGAACTCCTTGGGAATGTGCCGCCACAGGGTGTGCACGATACCGAGCGCGGTGTAGCAGTCGCGCATTTCCGGCACCAGCACGCGCACGGCACGCACGTCGTAGATCTGGCTGAAGGCCAGGCCCTTGCGCTGCATTTTGCGCCAGATGGAATAAATGTGTTTGGCGCGACCGCTGATGTCGGCTTCGACACCGGTGGCCTGCAACTCGGAGCGCAACTGGTTCATCACGTCGGTGATGAAGCGCTCACGATCGAGCCGCCGCTCGTGCAGCAACGTGGCGATCTGCTTGTATTGATCGGGCTCCAGGTAACGGAAGGACAAGTCCTCCAGTTCCCACTTGATATGGCCGATGCCCAGGCGGTGCGCCAGCGGCGCGTAGATGTCGAAGACTTCGCGGGCAACGCGGTTGCGCTTCTCGTCGTCGGCAGTCTTTACCGCACGGATCGCGCAGGTACGTTCGGCCAGCTTGATCAGGGCGACGCGTACGTCGTCGACCATCGCCACCAGCATCTTGCGCAGGTTCTCGACCTGGCCCTGGGTGCCCAGCACCATGGACTGGCGCGGGCTGAGGCTGGCGCTGATCGCGGCCATGCGCAGCACGCCGTCGATCAATTTGGCCACCACCGCGCCGAAACGCTGGCTGACGGTGGGCAACGGGATGTGCCCTTCGCGCACGCCGCGATAGAGCACGGCGGCGATCAGCGAATCCTGGTCCAGCTTGAGATCGGCGAGGATCTCGGCGATTTCCAACCCGGTCCGAAAGCTTGAAGTGCCTTCGGCCCACAGGTTCTTGGCCGCATTGTCTTGCTGCTCAGACTCACGAGCGAACTCGCAGGCTGCTTTCAAGGCTTCACGGTCCAGTGCCGGGTCGACACTGACGGCATGATCCAGCCATGCCTCGAGATTGATACTGCCGTCGGTGTTGATCGGCTGGTGTGCTCTCACCTGTACCATCTTGCTTACCTTCCCTACGACGCACCTTCGATGCGTCAAAAATCATCGCTGACCTGCTTTACCTTGATAAAGCTTACACACACTCCCTGGCAGGTCACGGCCTTGGAGAATGCAGGCCAGTCGGATTAAACGGGCATCCTAGCCCGCTTCAAATAACGCCATGGCCTCGACATGCGCGGTTTGCGGAAACATGTCGAGGATCCCGGCACGTTTTAGCCGGTAGCCTTGCTTGACCAACTCAACCGTGTCCCGCGCCAGCGTGGCCGGGTTGCAGGACACATACACCAGACGCTTGGCCCCAAGGGTCGCGAGCTTGCGCACAACCTCCAGGGCACCATCACGGGGTGGGTCCAAGAGTACCGCAGAAAAGCCCTGTTTGGCCCATTCCGCGTCAGTCAAAGGCTGGGACAAATCGGCCTGAAAAAACTGCGCATTATGCAAATTGTTGCTGACGGCATTCACGGCCGCCCGGTCCACCATGGTCTGTACGCCTTCCACCGCCACCACTTCGCGCACCTGGCGAGCGAGTGGCAAGGCGAAATTGCCCAGGCCGCAAAACAGGTCCAGCACCCGCTCATCGGGTTGGGGCGCCAGCCATTCCAGGGCCTGGGCGACCATCGCCGCATTGACCCCGGCGTTGACTTGCACGAAGTCCCCAGGCCGGTAAGCCAACTCCAGATCCCACTGTTCCAATCGAAACCCCAGGACCGAATCAGCCTCGACCGGTTCCGGCTGGCCCTCGCCATGCAGCCACAGTTGCGCGTCATGGAAGGTGCAGAATTCTTTCAAAATATTCAGGTCCGCTTCGGACAACGGCGCCATATGCCGCAGCAACACAGCGATGGACGTGCCACTGAACAACTCCACATGCCCGAGAGCCTGAGGTTTGCTCAGGCGGCGCAGCATATTCGGCAGGCGCTGCATGATCGGTTGCAAGGCCTGTACCAGCACCGGGCAATCGTCGATGGCGACGATGTCCTGGCTGGCCACGGCGCGGAAACCGACTTCCAGATGTTTCGCCTTGGCATCCCAGCGCACCGCCACGCGGGCGCGGCGACGGTAGCCGAATTCGGGCCCACTCAGCGGTGCGGCCCACTCTTGCGGTTCGACACCGGCCACGCGGGACAGTTGCTCGGCGAGCATGCGCTGTTTCAGGGCAAGTTGTTCGGCATGGGGCAAGTGCTGCACGCTGCAACCGCCGCAGCGACCCACGTGCGCGCACGGCGCCGGGCGGCGCAGTTCGCTGGCCTTGAACACGCGCTCGGTGCGAGCCTCGACGATTTTGCCGTGGGTGCCCAACACCCGCGCTTCCACCTCTTCGCCGGCCAGCGCGCCATTCACAAACCAGGTGCGGCCTTCAAAGAACACAATGCCACGGCCGTCGTTGGCCAGGCGCTCGATGGTCAAGCGTTGTTTCTTGCCTACAGGAATCTGCGGGGCCCGGCTGCCGCCCGTCGGTTGGAAGCGCAGGCCTCTCTCGTGCTTGGCCATCAGTTGGGCGCGTCGAAAATGCCGGTCGACAGGTAACGGTCGCCTCGGTCACAGATGATCGCGACGATCACCGCGTTTTCGACTTCCTTGGACAGACGCAACATACCGGCCACGGCGCCACCGGAGGACACGCCACAGAAGATGCCTTCTTCACGGGCCAGGCGGCGGGTGGTGTCTTCGGCTTCACGCTGGGCCATGTCGATGATGCGGTCCACGCGCGTGGCGTTGTAGATCTTCGGCAAGTACTCCTCAGGCCAGCGGCGAATGCCCGGGATGGCCGCGCCTTCCATCGGTTGCAGGCCGACGATCTGGATCGCCGGGTTCTGCTCCTTGAGGTAGCGCGAGTTGCCCATGATGGTGCCGGTGGTGCCCATGGAGCTGACGAAATGGGTGATGGTGCCCTGGGTCTGGCGCCAGATTTCCGGGCCGGTGGTGGTGTAGTGCGCCTCAGGGTTATCGCCATTGGCGAACTGGTCCAGCACCTGGCCACGGCCTTCGGCGGCCATGCGCTCGGCGAGGTCGCGGGCACCTTCCATGCCTTCTTCCTGGGTCACCAGCACCAGCTCGGCGCCATAGGCGGTCATCGCCGCCTTGCGCTCGGCACTGCCGTTGTCAGGCATGATCAACACCATCTTGTAGCCCTTGATCGCTGCGGCCATGGCCAGTGCGATCCCGGTGTTGCCGGAGGTGGCTTCGATCAGGGTGTCGCCGGGCTTGATCTGCCCGCGCAACTCGGCGCGGGTAATCATCGACAGCGCCGGGCGGTCCTTTACCGAACCGGCCGGGTTGTTCCCTTCGAGTTTGAGCAACAGGGTATTGCTGGTTTCACCCGCCATGCGTTGCAAGCGGACCAGGGGTGTATTGCCGACGCAATCGGCGATTGTAGGGTACTGCAAGGTCATGGCGTATTCGCAATCCAGACTGCGGGGGCGAACATCATACCGGGAAAGCCTGGCGCGCCATATCACGCAAAGTGCGGTGCTTATGGCTTATAGGAATAAGCAGCGAATCTGTTGCCTGGGAGGACGCTATCGCGGGCAAGACCGCTCCCACACTAGAAATGCGTGTAGGAGCTGGCTTGCCGGCGATGGCCGCGCCTCGGTCAGCCTGCTAGGCAAGCCGCCCGTCGCCATGATTTCTCTGGAAAACCTCTGCCCCCATCGCCGCAATCTGCCCTTCGATCAATGCTTCAAAGGGCTTGAGCAACGGCTCGAATGAGCTGGGTGCTTCCAGCACGTGCAATGCCTGCACGATGGCTTCAACTGTCGACAATGCCCCCGGCCCTGGCGCCTTGCGCAGTCGATAGCGGGAGACGGCGCCCTCCGCCAGCGCTACCCGTGGCAACGCTGCCAGCAAAGGATTGAGGTGCAGCAATTTGCGCGCCTTGCGCCAAGTGCCGTCCGGCACCACCAGCAGCAACGGTTGGTCGGAAGGCGCGTAGGCCTGTAACGGTTGCGCGTCGTCCGCCGGAAACAACAGCCGCGCCTGATAGCCGGGCAGGTTCAGCAGCGTCGGCAGATCCTCGAACACTTCCCCCACCACCAGCTGCGCGTTATTCAAACCCAACGCCGCCAGCCTTGCGGTATTAAGCGCGTGATTGACCTCGCTCGGATGCTGCAACAGCAACACGCGGGTGCGGCTGTCGAGGCTGGGGATCAGCGCGCACAGGCAATGGGTGGCGGGCCTGAGGCAACGTGGGCATTGGAGTCTGGACATGGTGTTTTCAGGCCTGGTTGAGCTGGGTCTTGAGCAAGTCGCGGAAGGTCTGGATCAGCGGCTCACGGCTGCGACCCCGGCGCATGATCATCGAGAACGGCGCCTGGTAGCCAAAGGTTGCCGGCAGCAATACACGCAAATCCCCTTTGTCGGCCCAGGCCTGGGCGTAGTGTTCGGGCAGGTAGCCGATATAGGCGCCAGACAGCACCAGAATCAACTGCGCCTCCATACTTTCCACGGTCGCCGCACTGTGCTTGAAACCATGGCGCGCCAGTTCGGCCTGGCTCCAGTAGCCACGACCGACCATGCGTTGCTGGGTAATCACTTGTTCCGGAATACGTCGCTCGTTGAACAGCGGGTGACGGGTGCTGCAATACAGCCAGTGCTGCTCGCGGTACAGCGGCATGTAGATCAGCCCGCTCATGCGGTTGGAGAAGGCGCCGATGGCCAGGTCGAGGCGGTTGTCCTGCACACCGAGTTGCAGCTCATAGGGACTCATCACCGACAAATGCAGGTGCACCGCCGGATGCTCCTGGCTGTAGGCGCCGATGACTTCGGCGAACGGCAGCGCCTTGTCACTGACGGTGGAGTCGAGCACGCCGAGCTTGAGGGTGCCGCGCAGCTCGCCTTTCAAGGCGGCAGCGTATTGCTCGAAACCTTCCAGTTCGCCCAGTAATCGCAGGGTTTCCTGGTGGAACAACTCGCCTTTGCTGGTCAGGCTGAAGCCACCCCGGCCGCGATGGCACAGCACCAGGCCCAACGCAGATTCCAGTTGGCTCATATAAGTGCTGATGGCCGACGTGGACAGGTTGAGTTCGTGCTGGGCATTGGCGAACCCCTGGTGCCGCACGACGCTGACGAAGATGCGCAGGAGTTTCAGGTCGGGCAAGGCATTGGCCATGGGTTCTCCAGAAACACACAAAAACTGTGGGAGCCGAGTTTACCTCAGGCATTAGTTTAGAAAAATCTGAACTAAGTATTTGCCCCTGCCGATTCTTTCGTTTCCACGTATTTCGCAGAATCGGCCCCTAATAAACAAAACAACGATGAGGCACTCCCGTGGACAAGATTTTCCACCAACCACTGGGCGGCAACGAAATGCCGCGCTTCGCCGGCATCGCCACCATGATGCGTCTTCCCCACCTGCAAACGGCCAAGGGCCTGGATGCCGCCTTTATCGGCGTACCGCTGGACATCGGCACCTCGCTGCGCGCCGGCACCCGTTTCGGGCCGCGTGAAATCCGCGCCGAATCCGTAATGATCCGCCCGTACAACATGGCCACCGGCGCCGCACCGTTCGACTCCCTGTCGGTTGCGGACATTGGCGACGTGGCGATCAACACCTTCAACCTGCTCGATGCCGTGCGCATCATCGAAGAAGCCTACGACGAGATTCTCGAACACGACGTGATCCCCCTGACCCTGGGTGGCGACCACACCATCACCCTGCCGATCCTGCGGGCGATCCATAAGAAACACGGCAAGGTCGGGCTGGTACACATCGATGCCCACGCCGATGTGAACGACCATATGTTCGGCGAGAAAATCGCCCACGGCACCACCTTCCGCCGCGCCGTGGAAGAGGGCCTGCTCGATTGCGACCGCGTCGTGCAAATCGGCCTGCGCGCCCAGGGCTACACCGCCGAAGACTTCAACTGGAGCCGCAAGCAAGGCTTCCGCGTGGTCCAGGCCGAAGAATGCTGGCACCACTCCCTCGCGCCACTGATGGCCGAAGTGCGTGAAAAAGTCGGCGGCGGCCCGGTGTACCTAAGCTTTGATATCGACGGCATCGACCCGGCCTGGGCACCGGGCACCGGCACCCCGGAAATCGGCGGGCTGACCACCATCCAGGCGATCGAGATCATCCGTGGCTGCCAGGGCCTCGACCTGATTGGTTGCGATCTGGTAGAAGTTTCGCCGCCGTACGACACCACCGGCAACACCTCGCTGCTGGGCGCCAACCTGCTGTACGAAATGCTCTGCGTACTGCCGGGCGTGGCGCACCGCTGATGAGCACGCACGAAGTGCTGCAAGCCGCCGCCGACCTGGTGGCGGCCTTCGCCCGCAATGATCGCGCCGCCTACTTCGGCGCGTTCACGGCCGACGCCAGCTTTGTGTTTTACACCCTCCCCCAGCCGCTGCTGAGTCGTGATGCCTACCAGGCGTTGTGGGACAGCTGGCGCCGGGACGAGGGCTTCGAGGTGCTGTCGTGCACGTCGAGCAACGCCGTTGTCAGCCTGCAGGGTGACGTGGCGATATTTATTCATGACGTGGCCACCGAGTTGCGCATGAACGGGGAGCAATTCAATAGCCAGGAACGCGAGACCATTGTCTTCAAACGGCAAGGGCTTGGCGCAGAACAACAAGAAGGCCTGTGGCTGGCCTGTCACGAACATTTGTCCGCTATGCCGGAAGGGCTGCCGCCCCCTTAGCCAATGTGATCGGAGCTGATCATGAATAATAAAAACAACGATAAAAGTATTCGCAAGATAGAAACCAACGGGGTCGAACAGATCCCGGACCACGAGCGTACCGCCGGCCCCAAGGACCTGTTCCGACTGATCTTCGGCGGTGCCAATACCTTTGCCACCGCCGTGCTGGGCGCCTTCCCGGTGTTATTCGGCCTGTCGTTCCAGGCCGGCGCCTGGGCGATTGTGCTGGGCGTGCTGGTGGGTGCGTTGATCCTGGCACCCATGGGCCTGTTCGGCCCGCTCAATGGCACCAACAACGCCGTGTCTTCCGGTGCGCACTTTGGCGTGCACGGGCGGATTGTCGGCTCGTTTCTCTCACTGCTGACCGCCATTGCCTTCTTCTCACTGTCCGTGTGGAGTTCGGGTGATGCGCTGGTGGGCGGTGCGAAACGTCTGATCGGCCTGCCGGAAACCGACCTGACCCTGGGCCTGGCCTATGGCGTGTTTGCGATTCTGGTACTGACCGTGTGCATCTACGGCTTTCGCTTCATGCTGTGGGTCAACCGCATTGCAGTATGGGCGGCGAGCCTGCTGTTCTTGTTGGGCATCTTCGCTTTCGCACCGGCGTTCGACAGCCACTTCGCCGGCACCGTAGGGCTGGGCCAGACCGGTTTCTGGGCCGCCTTCATCGGCGCCGCGCTGGTGGCCATGAGCAACCCGATTTCCTTCGGTGCGTTCCTGGGGGACTGGTCGCGCTATATCCCGCGTGAAACGCCGAAAATGCGCATCATGCTGGCGGTGGTCCTGGCGCAAATCGCGACCTTGATCCCGTTCCTGTTCGGCCTGGCCACCGCAACCATCGTGGCGGTCAAGGCACCGGACTACATCGCGGCCAATAACTATGTCGGCGGTTTGCTGGCAGTGGCGCCGACCTGGTTCTTCCTGCCGGTGTGCCTGATCGCGGTGATCGGCGGCATGTCCACCGGCACCACCTCGCTGTATGGCACGGGCCTGGACATGTCAAGCGTGTTCCCGCGCCTGCTGTCGCGGGTCAAGGCCACGCTGCTGATCGGGGTGATGTCGATTGCCTTCATCTTCATCGGACGTTTCGCCGCCAACCTGGTGCAGAGCGTGTCGACCTTTGCCGTGCTGATCATCACCTGCACCACGCCGTGGATGGTGATGATGATCATCGGTCTGATCGTGCGTCGCGGTTTCTATTGCCCGGATGACCTGCAGGTGTTCACCCGAGGTGAAACCGGCGGTCGCTACTGGTTCAGCCATGGCTGGAACTGGCGCGGGCTGGGCGCGTGGATTCCGAGTGCGCTGGTGGGCCTGTGCTTCGTCAACCTGCCGGGGCAGTTTGTCGGGCCGTTGGGCAACCTGGCCGATGGTATCGATATCAGCCTGCCGGTGACGCTGGGGTTGGCGTCGGTGGTGTACCTGACCTTGCTTCGCGTGTTCCCGGAACCGGCGGCCGTGTACGGGCCGACTGATCCCCGCAGCAAACGCACGGATGCGCGCGTTAAACCGGCGTTGCAACAAGCCGCCTGATCCCCATAAAAACGATAATCGGAGACTCGCCGTCATGGCTTTGGATTTATTCGTCGTACTCATCTACGCCGCCGGCATGCTCGTGCTCGGCTATTACGGCATGCGCCGCGCCAAGACCCACGAAGACTACCTGGTGGCCGGGCGCAACCTCGGACCGTCGCTGTACATGGGCACCATGGCCGCGACAGTCTTGGGCGGCGCGTCCACCGTCGGCACCGTGCGCCTGGGGTATGTGCACGGTATCTCCGGCTTCTGGCTGTGTGCCGCACTGGGCATGGGCATCATTGCGCTGAACCTGTTCCTGGCCAAGCCGCTGCTGAAGCTGAAGATCTTCACCGTGACCCAGGTCCTCGAAAAACGCTACAACCCCATGGCCCGCCAGGCCAGCGCCGTGATCATGCTGGCCTACGCGCTGATGATCGGTGTGACCTCGATCCTGGCCATCGGCACCGTGCTGCAAGTGCTGTTCGGCCTGCCATTCTGGATCTCGGTGTTGCTGGGCGGTGGCGTGGTAGTGGTGTACTCGACCATCGGCGGCATGTGGTCGCTGACCCTCACCGACATCGTGCAATTCGTGATCAAGACTGTCGGCCTGATGTTTATCCTGCTGCCGATCTGCCTGTACCGCGTCGGCGGCTGGGACGAACTGGTGGCCAAGCTGCCCGCGTCGAACTTCAGCTTCACCGCGATCGGCTGGGACACGATCATCACCTACTTCATGATCTACTTTTTCGGCATCCTGATCGGCCAGGACATCTGGCAGCGGGTGTTCACCGCCCGTGACGAAAAGGTCGCCAAGTACGCAGGCACGTTCGCCGGTTTCTACTGCATCCTCTACGGCCTGGCCTGTGCACTGATCGGCATGGCCGCGCATGTGCTGATCCCGGACCTGGATAACGTCAACAATGCGTTTGCCGCTATCGTGAAAGCCTCGCTGCCAGACGGCATTCGTGGCCTGGTGATTGCCGCCGCCCTCGCAGCGATGATGTCCACCGCCAGCGCCGGCCTGCTCGCCGCCTCCACCGTACTGACCGAAGACCTGCTGCCGCGCCTGCGTGGCGGCAAACAGTCGAGCCTGGCCATCAACCGCCTGTTCACGATGCTGACCGGCATTGCCGTGCTGGGGATCGCACTGGTCGTGAGCGATGTGATCAGCGCCCTGACCCTGGCCTACAACCTGTTGGTGGGCGGCATGCTGATCCCACTGATCGGCGCGATCTTCTGGAAACGCGCGACCACATCGGGTGCGATCACCTCCATGACCCTGGGCTTTGTGACGGCGCTGGTGTTCATGATCAAGGATGGCTTGGATGCGAACACACCGATCTACTACAGCCTGGCGGTAGGGCTGGTGAGTTTTGTGGTGGTGAGTTTGTTGTCGCGCCGGCCAGAGGGCGTGGCGGCCAGCGCGGTGTGAGATAGAACGGGTTTTAGAGCGGTTTCTTCAGCGGGCACGACGTCGGATGTCGTGCCCGTTTTTTTATCCGACACTACTGCCTGGCGCCTTCAAAAAAATCACTGCAACTATTGCAGCCAAAATATTGCTCGGATGCCGAGCACTTGATCGCCCCCGTAGCGCCTGCCATCACCCGCCATGTACATGCGTTTTCCTGATATCTCAGCGTGCCTTCAAGGTAACAAGGCGCCCACTCAAACTCATCATGTAGCGTGCGACCATCGATAAGCTCGGCCCTCTTAAAAAAGGAAGCCACCTGCCGCTCATCCAGCGCAACGTCACTGGGTCGGCACCGTTCAGGCTCGTCGGAGTGGAAGGAAGAGATGAGAATGTCATCGATAACCGGGCGGGAGGGCGAGCATCCGACAAATAATGCACACACGCCAAACAGCCATGGCCTCAGATTCATTGCCACACCGCGCTGCTGGCTTCACCTGGGTGCTTGTAGGAGATTTGCGGATGCGTGTAGACGTCTTCGGGCGTCAGGCGGAAATGGTCATACAACTCAGCCACCAACCACCGCAGAGATTGATTCTGCATGGCAGTCACCTCCTCGTAACGGGCGGCATCCAGATGCTTGCCGACCAATTCAATCCCTAGGGAGTCCGCGTTCATCGGATATCGCTCAGGATAGTCCTTGGTCCGCTCATAGCGGTCCAGTGCGCGAATCTGCAGCGTCCAGGTGAGAGCCTGGATAGGTTGGATTTGTGCGGTGTCGCACTTTGCCTTATCAGTTGCCAGGCATTTGGAACGCAGGTAGCGCCCAACGTGATAACAGCGTTTTTTCAGGCTGGCCGTCTGGTAGATGGCGCCATTTTTTTCAATGAGAAAGTGCGCACCGCTGCCTTTGGATAGGTAACCGTTAAAGGTGTGCTGCGCGGTGGGTGCGTCTGTCTGGTGGACCACCAAAGCACGCACACCACGCAAATTTCCGTGCTCGATCGTTTGAAACCGACGATGCTCGACTCTGTCGGAAATCAACATGCCTTCGCTATCAATACTCGACATTTCAATGCCTATTCATCCCTGTAAAGGCAAAAATATAGAAGGGTAAACAGGAAAAAGGCACGGATGGCGGGATAAGCAGAAAGGTCCGACAAAGAAGCGTGCTTCATCACACACTGTACGGAACGAAACGCGGCTGCGCTCGGATTACAGGGAACCGGTCACACCCTGAAGAACGACCCATTGTGTCAGCGCCCACGCGATTCAATCGCGTGAGCGCTTCAGGACTTACCTGCGACGTGGACGACGTTGCTCGTCATCTGTGCGAATCGGCACCGGCTGTAGTGGAGGCTCGATCAAGCCCAGTGCAACACCCAGATCATGGAGCCAGTTTTGAATTTTCTCTTTCATGGTTGCCCCCTTTGAGGGTAATGCTGGTAGGCGCAAGTTCTGTCGCCTTTTCCTACACTGATAGTAGCCCTAAGTCCTACGTATTGCTTGAACGAAACCACAACGAACTATTACTGAATTGATCCAAATCCTGACGGATCGTTCAAGCAATCGCGCGTGCGTCTTGCAGGACCTCGGCCTTGCCCTCTTGCTGCAGGTCGATCCATGCGTTGAGGTTAGCGCCGAGCATACCCTTTCGCCACATCAGCCAGGTCGTCGCAGTGGCAAAAGGCCCCGTCAGCGGATGAACGGACACGCTGTCCTTGCCTGGCAGGCTGGCGAGCATGGATTCAGACATCAGCGCCACCCCGGACCCAGCGATCACGCAGGCGAGCATGCCTTGGTAGGACTCGATCTCAATCGCCCGGCCCATGGCCACGCGCTCGTGGGAAAACCAGGTTTCCAGCCGTGCCCGGTAGGCGCAACTGCGACGGAAGGTGAACACCGAGCGGCCCTCCACATCCTGTGGCCCGCGTACGGGCGGGTGATCGGCTTCACAGATGAGCACCAGGCGTTCCTCGCACAGGGCCACTCCGTCCAGGGAGGCGATGGTGATGGGGCCGTCCACGAAGGCCGCATCCAGACGACCGGTAATCAACCCTTCGAGCAGCTCGCCGCTGGGCGCCGATTGCACCTGGAGGTTCACCATCGGGTACGCCTTGTGATAACCCGCCAGCAACTTCGGCAAATGAACCGCCGCCGTGCTGTACATACTGCCCAGCACAAAGTCGCCAGCCGGTTGCCCACCTTGTACGGCACCGTGGGCTTCGTCGTGCAGGGCCAGCAGACGGGTGCTGTAGTCCAGCAACACCTTGCCCGCCGGAGAAAGCTGCAAACGCTGGCGCTCGCGCACGAACAACTCTACACCGAGTTGCTCCTCCATTTGCTTGAGCCGCGTCGACAGGTTTGACGGCACACGGTGCAGGCGCTCGGCCGCACGCGTGATGGAGCCCTCTTCCGCCACGGCCTGGAAGATGCGCAATTGACTGAACTCCATATCTTTCTCCAAAACTGAACAAGTTACTCACTATTATTCAATTTTACAGAAAGTCAATCGGCTTTAGCCTGAAGGTATTCGTTTACCCGCAGGAAACCTGACCATGTCTCCGTTGATCCGCTTACTCGCCAGCTTTGTCGCCCTGATGATGGCGATGGGCATTGGCCGCTTCGCCCTCACCCCACAAATGCCGCATCTGCTCAGTGAAGGGCAGATCGACTTGACCGGCGCCGGCCTGATTGCGGCCGCCAATTACCTGGGCTACTTCGTCGGAGCGGTGGATTCGATCTTTGCGCGCAGCCATCACCACGTGCGTGGGCGTTTGTATGGCGGGCTGTGGCTGTGTGTACTGCTGACCCTGGCATCGTACTGGGCCCATGGGTTCTGGCCGCATCTGTTACTGCGCTTTGGTACCGGTGTCGCGAGTGCCTGGGCACTGGTGATGATCACCAGCCTGAGCCAGCCGCTGGCGATTGCCGCCGGGCGTCCGCGCCTGGGTGCGTTGGTATTCGCCGGGCCTGGACTGGGGATCCTGCTGACCGGTTTGCTGGCGCTGGGCTCCAACCTGCTGGGGCAAAGCTCGGCAACCTTGTGGCTGGTGTATGGCGCGGTGGCGTTGGTGATGTTGCTGGCGATTCTGCCCTTCCTGCCCAAGCCATCTGCCGCCGCAAGCCCCGTAGCCGGCCACTCCGACGCGGGCAGCAACGGCAGCATCGCGCATTTGTGCTGGATCTACGTGTTGTACGGCCTTGGCTACATCATCCCGGCGACGTTCCTCTCGCAGATGGCCAGCGCGCAATTCAAGGGCGCCTGGCAAGCCGACCTGTTCTGGCCATGCTTTGGCCTGGCCGCAGCGATTGGCGTGGTGGTGGCGACCCTGCGTCGCAAGGATCCTGACACCACTCGCCGCTGGCTGATGACCACCCTGTGGCTGCAAGCAGCCGGCGTGTTTGCCTGCCTGCTGGGTAATGGCTGGGGCCTGGCACTGGGGGTGTTGCTGTGCGGCGGGCCATTCCTGGCGTGCATGCAGTTGGTGATGGCACGCCTGCGGGACGTCGCACCCCACGGCTACCAGCGCAGCACCGGCCTATTGACTGCGAGCTTTGCCATCGGCCAACTGAGCGGCCCGTTGCTGGCGTCGGTCAGCAGCCACCTGAGCGGTGGCCTGCAACCGGCACTGGTAGTGGCCGGCGCAGGCTTGTTGGTAGCGGGCTCAGTGCTGGTCAGCCGGCAACCATCGGCGCAGGTACACGCAGCTGTTCACGCCGCGCCAGCACCAGGAAAAACAGCCCACCCAGGAAGCAGCCGGTAAACCAGGCAAAGTTGGCCATGCCCTGCAACGCCGGCGTGAAGGTAATCGCGACGCCCACCAGCGTCGCCGGCACCAACGCTTTTACCGCCGTCCAGTTCACGCCGCCGTCGAAGTAGTAGCGCCCGCTCGGGCTGTCATCAAACAGCGCATCCACGTCGATCTGCTGTTTTTTGATCAGGTAGAAATCCACCAGCAGGATCCCGAACAGCGGACCGATAAAGGCCGCGAGGATATCCAGGGTGTAGTGGATCATCAGCGGGTTGTTGAACAGGTTCCACGGGGTGATGAAGATCGATGCCACGGCGGCGATCATCCCGCCTGCGCGCCAGCTGATTCTGCTCGGGGCGACGTTGGCGAAGTCAAACGCCGGGGAGACGAAGTTGGCGACGATATTGATGCCGATGGTCGCGGTGACAAAGGCAAAGGCACCCAGCAATACCGCCATGCTGTTATCGATGCGCGAAACCGTGGCGATCGGGTCGTGGAGCATTTCACCAAACACCGGCAAGGTGCCCGAGACGATCACCACGGTCACCAGGGAAAACGCCAGGAAGTTCACCGGCAGCCCCCAGAGATTGCCGCGACGCACATCCTGCATGCTGCGGCAGTAGCGGCTGAAATCGCCGAAATTCAGGGTCGGCCCGGAGAAATACGACACCACCAACGCCGTGGCCACGATCACCTGGCCAAACGCCTGCCAGCCTGACAGGGATTTCTCCGCCAGGGTAAAGCTGATGTTCGACCAACCGGCCTTCCACACGATCCAGGCGGCCAGGGCAAACATCACCGCATACACCACCGGCCCCGCACAATCGATAAAACGGCGGATGGACTCCATGCCCGCCCAGAACACTGCCGCTTGCAACACCCACAGGCTAAGGAAACCAAACCAACCCAGGTAGGACAGGCCTGCAAAATGCGGTTCTGCATACACCGCCATCTGTGGGAAGAAACGCAGCACCACGATGATCAACGCACTCGAGGCCAAGTACGTCTGGATCCCGTACCAGGCCACGGCGATCAAGCCGCGAATCACTGCGGGAATGTTCGCGCCGAACACACCAAACGCCAGCCGGCAGATCACGGGATAAGGCACCGCAGCTTGCTGGCTCGGCTTGGCCACCAGGTTGGCGATCAACTGCACGATGCAAATACCAGCGAGCAAGGCGATCAACACCTGCCAACTGGCCAGCCCCAGGGCAAACAGACTGGCGGCAAACACATAACCGCCGACGCTGTGCACGTCGCTCATCCAGAAGGCGAAGATGTTGTACCAGTTCCACTTCTGCGGCAGTGGGCCCAGGTCCTGGTTGTACAGGCGTGGGCTGTAGCCTTTGGGCAATTGTTCGGTCATCGCTGGGCTCCTCGAAATACCGGCCTGCGCTGCCGCAGCGGGGATGCATACGGGAGGCGGCATGGTTTGTATACGAGACAGTCAGCAGAATACGTGCCAATTGAGCGCAATCCCCCTGGCGCGGCGCTCCAAAGGGGTCAATGCAGGGTTATAGGATGGGCACACGCTCAGCGACGGTGCACCTATATCCTGTACACAATCAGCGGTGCACTCGTTGTGCACACAGGTAACCCACCGTGCAGCACGCGGCGGTCAGAAATGTTCCCCAGGCCATGTCCATGATCGCAAGCTCGGCGGACCAGCCTTGCAACGTGGCCCAGTTGCTCAGGTCATAGGTGCCGTAGGCGACCAGGCCGAGCAAAGCCCCCATTCGGGCCGCGCGCTGCCAGCTGGCGCTGGGCAATACTACGAACACCACACAACCGATGACATAGAGGAGGTAGAACAACACGGCCGGCAACAGCCGCGGTTGATCGAGCATCAACGGGCCGAGCAGCGATTTATAGGTGGAGCCCATCAAGACGCCAAGCCAGAGGCCGTCGAGGACCAGAAACGCGAGCAAGGTACCAAAGAAGGCGAAGAGCGCTTTTTTCGACATGGGTGCAGCCCTTTGTAGGAGCGAGCTTGCTCGCGAAAATAGTCCAGGCGCATCACGGGGTCGGATGGGCCTTTTTCGCGAACAATGACCAGGCGTCCCCCTCGCTCCTACAGAAGAGCAAAACGCACTCAGCTTAGTTCAATGCGATCCGCGTGAATTACGATCTGGCCCTGTTTATACAGCGCACCGATGGCTTTCTTGAAGTTGCCCTTGCTCACGCCGAACAAGTTGCTGATCACCGCCGGGTCGCTCTTGTCACTGACCGGCAAGGTGCCGTTGTTTTCACGCAACTTGGCAAGGATCTTCGAGTTCAGGCTGGAGGCCGCTTCCTGGCCGACCGGTTGCAGGCTCAGGCTGATGTTGCCGTCGGCGCGGATCTCCTTGATAAAACCCTTTTCTTCCTTGCCTGGGCGCAGGAACTTGAACACTTCGTTCTTGTGGATCAGGCCCCAGTGCTTGTTGTTGATGATCGCCTTGAAGCCCATGTCGGTGGCTTCAGCCACCAGCAAGTCGACTTCCTGGCCCACCTGGTAGTTGGCAGGCGTCTTGTCCAGGTAGCGATCCAGGCGTGCGGTGGCGGTGATGCGCTTGGTGTGCTTGTCGAGGTAGACGTGCACCACGCAATATTCACCGGCACTCAGCTGACGCTTTTCTTCCGAATACGGCAGCAACAGATCCTTGGGCAGACCCCAGTCGAGGAATACGCCAATACTGTTGACTTCCACCACTTTCAAACTGGCGAATTCGCCCACTTGAACTTTGGGTTTTTCAGTGGTGGCAATAAGTTTGTCATCGCTGTCCAGATAAATGAAAACGTTAAGCCAGTCTTCATCTTCACTGGGAATATCTTTGGGGATATACCGATTAGGCAAGAGGATTTCGCCATCTTGCGCACCGTCCAGGTACAAACCAAAGTTAGTGTGTTTAACCACTTGCAAGCTGTTGTAGCGCCCGGCTAAAGCCATTTCCAATACCCTCATTGCGTGGGCGGCATTCTACCCGACTTGCGCCCGCCACGCGCGCGTGCCTGAAAAATCGGGGGCCGGCGTGGCGTTCCAATGGCACCGCCCCGCTCGTCCGATCAATCGGCTGAATTTTCCAGGGCTGGCAACCGTTACACGGCCCATGGTTTCGAGTTAAAACAGCAAGTTAGAGGCTTATTTCAAAGATGAACTTTGGCTATTTGCAGCCGCTGCACTTATTCCCGGAGGATATTTACCAAGCAATTGTCAAGTATTTCCTGTACGATGCCTGGCCAAGTTAATTTTCTACAGGTTAGTGGCCGCCATGCGCGTAAAAGCATCCAACAGCAAAGCAAAGCCAGCTCCCGCCGTTGAAACCAGCGAGTCGATCAACAGCCAGATTGCGGCGTTCCTCAAGTCCGGCGGCGAAATCCAGCAAATTGCCAAGGGCGTCAGTGGCCAGACTTTCGGCCCGTCCAAGCAGATCAGCCTGGGTAAAAAGTAATACCGCGCAACATCCCTGGTCCCTATGCGTCTTGCCTTCAAGGCGCTAGGACTAGACCCCGAATCACCCTCCCCACACCCTCACAACCACGCTAATCGACGAACGGGCCTCACCGCCTGGCATTCGCCGGTATGCTTGCACACGTCTAGCACGGGCATCTGCCCGACTTTCTCCGTCACTGCTCCTCGCTTTTCATGGAGTGAAGCATGTTCAAATCCTGCATGTTCCTGGTCGGTGCCCTGGTTGCCAGCCCTCTCGCCGAAGCGCAGATCTTTCAGCGCGAATTGGGCGACTTCGACCTGAAATTAGGCACTACGCCCAGTCGCAGCATGGCCCAGGGCCTGGTCAAGCCGACCTCCCCCGGCAGCGACTCGTTCCACGGCGGGCTCGACCTGAGCCACGACAGCGGCCTGTACGTCGGCCAGTTTTCTCCGAACATGGGCTTGTCCCCGTCCAGTAACCTCGAAGTCGACTCGTACATGGGTTTCAAACACCCTTTCGACCAGACCCTGGGCTACGAAGTGGGCCTGATCCACTACAGCTACCCCAAGCTCAGCCCCCTCGACAGCCAGGAGTTCTACGGTGGACTGAACCTATTGGGCAATCGCTTCGGCGCCTCCTTCAGCAACGACCCGGATCGCCAGGACAGCACCCTGTTCGCCGACCTCGGTGGCACCCAGCCTTTCGGCATTGGGGTCAGCATGAAATACACCACTCATCAGTTGGGCACCCCGGTCTCGGTGGAAGGCGGCTCCATCCGCAGCTTCAGCGACTGGTCGGTGCAATTCTCCCGAGCGTGGATGGGCGTTGACCTGAACCTGATCTACAGCGACTCCAGCCTCAGCGGCGGGGATTGCTCAGCCTATTCCGGACACAATTCGCAATGCGATGGCCTGTTGACGCTGAAGGCGGCGCGGTCGTTTTATTAACGGGATGAACTGTCGCACCCGGCGCAGGTTCACATGTGATAACCCACATTGCGAAGGACCCGCCCATGCTGCGTCGGCTCAAACTACTGGTGGTATTACTGACCCTGAGCCTGGTGCTCGCCGGCTGCAATCGCGTGGGCCTGGCCTATCGCAACCTGGACGTGATCATCCCCTGGACCCTTAACGACTACCTGGACATGAACGCCGGGCAGAAGAGCTGGTTCAACGACAAACTCAAGGAGCACCTGGCCTGGCACTGCACCACACAATTGCCGGGCTACCTGGACTGGCTGGACCGCCTGCAACAGATGGTCGACGACAATCAGGTCACCGATGCCGCCTTGCAGACCCGCACTGCCGAAGCCAAGCAAGCCATTGCGCAAGTCGCCCGTGAAATCACGCCGTCGGCCATTGAGTTGTTGCAGGGCTTGGACGATCAGCAGGTCACGGAAATGAACGACGCCTTGGCCAAGGACCTGCGCAAGCGCCAGGACGAATACCTCAAGCCCGCGCTGGCCAAGCAGATCCAGGAACGCGCCGAGCGCATGGATAAACGCCTGGATGCATGGATGGGGCCGCTGAGCGGTAGCCAGAAAAACCGGGTCACGGCGTGGTCCATCAGCCTGGGTGAGCAAAACCAGCAATGGATCGGCAACCGTGCGAACTGGCAGGCGCAATTCATCGACGCCGTGAAGCAACGCCAGAGCGCTGACTTCCCGCAGAAATTGCAGCAATTGCTGGTGGACCGGGAAAGTCTATGGACCCCAGAGTACCGCGTCGCCTATGCACAGACCGAAGCCGCGGCGCGCAGCCTGATCGTGGACCTGATGGCTGAAAGCACCGTGCAACAGCGCCTGAAACTGACGCAGAAAATCGACGGTGTACGCAGCGACTTCAAGGCACTTAAATGCCTCAAGGCCGCCGCAATCTAAGGCAACGGATTCAGGCAATCTGAGCCTTGGAAGCCACCTCGGCAAAGGTCGCCGGCTCCAGCGCATCCGCCTGCTCATCCAGCACCTGACGCGGATGATCATTGCCCGGAATCGAGCTGTCGATCAGCGCCAAAAGCTGTGCGCCCAGCGGAGTGAGGATGAAGTTTTCACCATTTCCGCCTTCTTCCTCGGGGCGCGACTCAATAAAGCCACGCTTGAACAGCAGCGCTTCGTAATCGGCAGCGGTTTTTTTCAACGCATCCAGATTGCCGGTGGACTCGCCCGCCGTGGCCTTTTCGGCCGCTTCCTGCTCGGCGTATTTGCGCGGGGCGAAGCTACCCTCGCCGTTCTGCACTTCATGCAGCAGACGTTCGATCAGATCCCAGTTGTAAGTCGTCATCCTGATTCCTCCTGCAGGCCGGTGGAAAGTAGCCCGTCAAGGTTGTGACAGGCCGCGTCAGTAGCCGTTCAGCCAAATAGACAGACGTCATTTCTCTGAACTTTCCAGACGTTCGCGGCCTCAACAGCACATAACCGCCAAGGAGGTCTGCCCATGAAAACCCTGATGAACCTGGCCGTCGCAACCGCGTTGTTCGCCGCGCTGCCCGCCTGGGCCTGCACGCCCGATGAGGCCACGGCCAAGCGCGAGCAGTTGGCCCAGGAAGTGGCCAAACTGACCGAACAAAACCCGACCAAGGCCAAGGAGATGAACGACGAACTGCAGAAGATGGACCTGGATACGCAAAGCGCGCAGTTCCCTGACAAATGCCAGTTGATCGACGCTCGGCTCAAGGAACTCAAGGAAGCCGCGGCCAAAACCAAAAACTGAAGGCATAAAAAAACCGGACAATCGTCCGGTTTTTTCATATCACTCAAGCCTTATTCGGCAGCCGGAGCTTCCGGCTTGCGGCGCTTGAGTGGCGCCATGCCGTCCTTGCTGACGAGCGACAGGTTGTCGGTCTTCGGCCGGTTGGCGATCTTGCGCTTGGTCGGCGACTTGGCGCCGGTCTTCTTCTTGTCGCCCTTGGCGTCAGTCTTTTTCTTCTTCACGCCAACGGCCTTGCCCGACGCCTTGACCTTCTTCGGCCCGGTGTAGGTGCCTTTGACTTCCTTGATGGTGCGGCGCTCGAACGACTGCTTGAGGTAGCGCTCGATGCTGGACATCAGGTTCCAGTCGCCGTGGCAGATCAGCGAGATGGCCAGGCCATCGTTGCCGGCACGCCCGGTACGGCCGATACGGTGCACGTACTCGTCGCCGCTGCGCGGCATGTCGAAGTTGATCACCAGGTCCAGGCCGTCCACGTCCAGGCCGCGCGCGGCAACGTCGGTGGCGACGAGGATCTTGACGCCACCCGCCTTGAGGCGGTCGATGGCCAGTTTGCGGTCCTTCTGGTCTTTCTCGCCGTGCAGCACGAACGCCTTGTATTCCTGGGCGACCAGGCGACCGTAGATGCGATCGGCAGCAGCGCGGGTGTTGGTGAACACGATGGCCTTCTGATAGGTCTCGTTGGCCAGCAGCCAGTTGAGGATCTGCTCTTTGTGCACATTGTGGTCAGCAGTGACGATCTGCTGGCGCGTGGTCGCGTTCAGGTCGCTGACGTTGTTGACCTGCAGGTGCTCAGGGTTGTTCAGCACCTTGGCGACCATCTCGCGCAGGGTGGAACCGCCGGTGGTGGCGGAGAACAGCATGGTCTGCTGGCGGTTGACGCATTCGCCCACCAGACGCTGTACGTCGTCGGCAAAGCCCATGTCGAGCATGCGGTCGGCTTCGTCCAGCACCAGCACTTCGACTTCCTTGAGGTCGAGGTTGCCGGCGTTGAGTTGCTCGATCATGCGGCCTGGGGTGCCGATCAGGATGTCCGGTACCTTGCGCAGCATGGCCGCCTGGACCTTGAAGTCTTCACCGCCGGTGATGATGCCGGACTTGATGAAGGTGAACTGCGAAAAGCGCTCGACTTCCTTCAGGGTCTGCTGGGCCAGCTCGCGGGTCGGCAGCAGGATCAGGGTCTTGATGCTGACGCGAACCTTGGCCGGGCCGATCAGGCGGTTCAGTACAGGCAGGACGAAAGCGGCGGTCTTGCCACTACCGGTTTGAGCTGTCACCCGCAGGTCACGCCCTTCGAGCGCGAGCGGGATGGCCGCTGCTTGCACAGGCGTAGGCTCGACAAATTTAAGCTCGGCCACGGCTTTGAGCAGGCGTTCGTGCAGGGCGAATTGGGAAAACACGGGTGCTACCTCGAAGAAATACAAAAAATCAGCTGCATAGGTTACCGGTTTCGGGCGCCCAAACCGAGTTTCTTTACGCGAACGGTGCTATTGAGCCGCTTTTTTGTCAGGGTATTTGTCCGCGACGTCAACTTTGATGCACTTAAATGCTCTAATCGCCCCGTCTTGTCCCAATAGAAGAATCGTTTTCACCCATGGATATCAAACAGCTCTGGCTCAACGCCCAGGACCTCTGGGGCGCCCTCGATGAACACCCGTTGCTGCACGCCAGCCTCGGCTTGCTGGTGCTGCTGGTGGTGGCCCTGTTGCTCGGGCGCGTGGCGCGCTACCTCATCCTCCACGCGGTCAAACTGCTCGGCCGGCAACCGGCGCTGCACTGGCTCAACGACTTGCGGCACAACAAAGTCTTCCATCGCCTGGCGCAGATGACGCCCTCCCTGGTGATCCAGTTCGGCCTGTACCTGGTGCCGGACCTGAGCAAGACCGCCATCCTGTTCATCGGCAACGTGGCCCTGGCGCTCACCATTCTGTTCATGGTGCTGGCCAGCAGCGCGCTGCTCAGCGCCCTGCTGGACATCTACGCCCGCACCGAACATGCGCGAACCCGCTCGATCAAGGGCTATGTGCAACTGGCGAAGATGGTGCTGTTCGTGTTTGGCGCGATCATCATCGTCGCCACCCTGATCGACCGCTCGCCGCTGTTGCTGCTCTCGGGCCTGGGGGCGATGTCGGCGGTGATCCTGTTGGTCTACAAGGACACCCTGTTGTCATTCGTCGCCAGTGTGCAGTTGACCAGCAACGACATGCTGCGCGTCGGCGACTGGATCGAAATGCCCCAGGTCGGCGCCGACGGCGATGTGGTGGATATCACTTTGCACACGGTGAAAGTGCAGAATTTTGACAAGACCATCGTCTCCATCCCCACCTGGCGCCTGATGTCCGAGTCGTTCAAGAACTGGCGCGGCATGCAGGCCTCCGGCGGGCGCCGCATCAAGCGCAGCCTGTTCATCGACGCCAGCGGCGTGCGCTTCCTGCGTGACGATGAAGAACTGCGCATGACCCAGGTGCACCTGCTCACCGACTACATCGGGCGCAAGCAGGCTGAACTCAAGGCCTGGAACGAAGCCCAGGGCCATAGTGCGCAACTGTCGGCCAACCGCCGGCGCATGACCAACCTCGGCACCTTCCGAGCCTATGCCCTGGCTTATCTGAAAAGCCACCCGGATATCCAGCCCAACATGACCTGCATGGTGCGCCAGATGCAAACCACCGCCGAGGGCGTCCCGCTGGAAATCTATTGTTTTACCCGCACCACGGCGTGGGCAGATTACGAGCGGATCCAGGGGGACATCTTCGATTACCTGCTGGCGGTGTTGCCGGAGTTTGGCTTGAGCCTGTATCAGCAGCCGAGTGGCGCTGACCTGCGCACCGGGATAGCGGCCATGACACACAACACTCGGACCGCAGAAGCCGGCGAGTACTGACAACCCTACCGGCGAGGGGCAAGCACGCACCTCGCCGGAGCAGGTACCCCGATAACAACCGGCACCTGTGTATAGCCGCTGCCCCCGAATATTCAACTCGGTCGAACAATAAAGAAAATTCTTCCTACGCCTTTAGTGAATTTCACTACTTGCGCGCACTATTTCTAATCTGTTTTTAAAAAAACCAACGCCTTAGCATCTGGCCATCAAATAACGCCAGAGATAGGCCCCCTCATGTTATGGACAACTCAGCTTTCCGATAACGCGGCAGACTTTGTATTAAGTTCAAACGCCGAAGCACTGACCCACTATTGTGGTGCTACGGCCTTTGCTCAACCCCGCGGGTTTTATACCCAAAGCCCTTATGAACGGCCTTCGCGCCCCCAGGATGTGACCGACACCATCATCAGCACCCGCCTGACGAGCGATCAACTTTCAAACAGTCAGCATCTATTGGCGCAACGGTTGCTATTGAACATTTATGAGCAAGACCTGGTGTTCTTGCCCAAGTCGCCATTGGAACTGGATTACAAGGCCTTCAAGCATTTCTATGATCCCTTGCACGCGGCCAGCGGCAAGAAGATCCGCCCGTTGCTGGAGCACTACCTGTACAACTGGCTCAAGGAAGAGGTGCATATCAACGGCCCCTGGTGCCTAGACGCTTTTATCGCCCACACCGATAAAGTCCTGGATGACGTCGCGCAGGCCGAGTCGAAACTCTACGAGGTGCTGACCACCAGCCACAATCCCCAACGTGCCGCCAGGTTTTTCATGACGCAATGTGCTGGGGACTTCCTCAGCGAAGCCTCGGCCATGGCGCGCAATGTGCTGGGTAACTGCGGCGTGTACACCAGCGAATTGTTCAAGATCCTGATCGACGAGTATGGCTACGGCGTCGACAAAAAGAAGCACAGCACCATTTTTGAAGACATGCTTCAGGACATGGGCCTGTCGCATCACGTGCATCACTACTGGCAGTTCTATACGCCGGCGTCGCTCTCGCTCACCAACTATTTCCACTATGTGTCGGCCAATCATGGCGAACTGTTCCGGTATATCGGCGCCATGTACTACACCGAAGCCACGTTGGCGCTGACAACCAAGCACCAGTCACGCGCTATCAAGACCATCTTCAATGGCACCGTCTCCACCGACTACTTCGATGAGCATGCTCACATCGATGTGCATCACGGAAGAATGGCCCTCCAGCGCCTGATCATTCCCATGATCCAGCAGTTCGGCAACACGATCATTCCCGACCTCATTCGCGGCTTTGAAGAGTTCAAGCTGCTTCAGGACATCGCCGACGAAGAACTATATGCCCATATCCAATGGCATGACGAGATCGATGAGCATCGCGCGAAGGCCGCGGCGCTCCAGGGTCGCAAGCCGGTGGACCAGAGGATCACCGAACCTGAACACGAGCTTTCAGTGCTGCACACCCACCCGAATGACGAATTGTTCTGGGTCGAATCTGGCGAGCTGGACTTTGTCGTCAGCCCCGAACTGACGGTGCGCCTCACGGCCGGCGAAGGTGTCGTGATTCCCAAGGGAATGCTGCATGGCACCCGCATCTGCAGCCAGTCCTGCACATACACCGTCACCGCCATCTGAGGGGAAACCCAATGAAAGCCATCAGCTTGAATATCACCCACGCCAATTATGTGGCCGTGGAGGAAAGAACCTACTTCCTCAAGCGTCACGCGTATTCAACGCAATTGCTGCCCACCGCGTGCCCCCATCGTGGCGGCCCGCTGCACATGGGCGAAGTGACGGGTGACGGCCAAAGCGTGATCTGCCCCTGGCACGACAACGCGTACAAGGTCTGCAACCTGGAAAAAAAGGCGCTGCCCACCGTACGCGTCAGAAACCATATCAGCACCGTGGTCGGCGACACCGAGCGCTGTGTGCCGTTACTTAAAATCTCCCGTTACGACTGATGAAGCCCATGAATACTAAATCGACACTCACCGCGTTCTATTCAATCGTGACCCTCTTCACCGGCCTCGACATGGCGATCGTCATCGCCATGGTCTGGTTCGGCCTGGAGACAACCGGCTCGACATTCCTGGTCGGCGCCACCTTATGCGTGGCGACCGTGGTGCCCTATTTATGCGAACAGTACATCGGCAAGTTCTTCACGATTGAACTCAGCCTGAAACGGCTGCTGTACATTCGCCTGGCGGCCTTTGCCGCGGTACTGGGACTGTCGTTTACCGAGGCCGCCTTGCTACCGATCGGCTTCCTGGCGATCGCGTTTGTGGTGGGCGTCACCGACTACTTCACCATCAGTACCCTGGAATCGAAAAACACCAAGCTGGTGCTGGCCGGCCTCACCGACAGCGACACCTGCGCGCGGCTGATGCAAACCTCCATACAAATCGGTGCCTTCGGCGGCGCACTCCTGGGCGGCTTGATCGTGGATGTGTTCTCGGTCAACCAGACGCTGCAGGTCATCAGCCTGGCGGCCATTCTCTCATTGGCGGCCATCCTGCTGGTGGCCGATACCCCTCACGAAGAAACCGCCGAACAGGTAACCGGAGCGTCCACTGCCCGGCCGCTGGACCTGCCGCGAAACCTCTACATCCTGATCATTGTGTTGAGCATGATCGGCTTCCATATCGGTGCGTTCAACAGCCTGGTGCCCATCGTTTTCCAGAAGCTCAATGAGTGGAATGCAACGTTGTTCGGCGTAGCCAGTGGCCTGGCGGGCCTGGGTGCCTTCAGCGCCGCCGTGTTGCCACGCATCAAACTCAACAGCTACGGGGCGATCTTGCTGGTGATACTGGCGGACGTGGCAATCGTCTATTTCCAGAACCTCTACGTGATGATGGTGGCAGCCTTCCTGCTGGGTTTCTGCATCAACAGCCTGCGGATCCAGTTGCGCAAAACCCTGATCGAGTCAGCGCCCAACGCCCGGGTTGCCGACGTGATCGCCGCCAAGAGCTCGCTCTATTACCTGCTGGTCAGTGGCTCCGCACCGATGATCCTGACGTTCTTTACCACCTCGGGGTTTCTCGGCCTCGAAGGCGCACGCCTGTTGATGATCGTCTCCGCCGGCCTGCTGGCCACGGCCGTACTGGCCTGGAACCTGACCCCCGCCGCCGCGCCCACCGCCACCACGGAATAAGGAATACACGACGTGAAAACCGTACTGATTGTTGACCCGTTCTCCACGGGCAAACTCTATGCGCCCTTGCTCAATGCGCAGGGCATACGGTGCATCGCCGTGATCTCCACGCGCGCCTTGCCTGAACACTTCACCAACGACCTGATCACAGAGAACTTCCATGAGGTGTATGTCTGGGAAGAGAGCCTGCTGATCACCCTGGAAACCTTGTCACTGAGCGCCGTGATCGCCGGTTGCGAAACGGCGATCTACCTCACGGACTACCTGACGGAGCTGCTCGGCATTCCGGGCAACAGCCGTATCACCAGCGACCTGCGACGTAACAAGTTCTCCATGCAGGAGGCGCTGAAAAAATACCCCCTGGCCAACATTGCTTCGCACCTGTTGAGTTCAAAGAACCGCATTGACGAAGTGGTGGCCAAACTCGACCCGGCGGCCACTTATGTGGTCAAACCGCTGAACTCGGCGGCCACCGAAGGGGTGGTGTTTGCCCAGGGCAAGGGCGAAGTGGAGACCGCCTTGAGAAACGCCGCCTGGCAACAGAAAAACGACTTGGGCGAGGTCAACCTCGGTTTTATCGTGCAGCCGTTCATTGCGGGACCGGAGTACGTGGTGGATATGGTCGCCTTTGACGGCACCTACATCATTGCCAGCGTCTGCAAGTACACCAAGATTCAGAAGAACGGCAGCATGTTTGTCTACGAAAGCCTGGACACCCTTGACCCTCAGGCGACCGAACTGCAACCACTGACCGATTACGCCCGCCAGGCAGCCGCGGCCCTGGGTGTACAGGTCGGGCCGATTCATATGGAAATCATCTGGTCTGACGCCGGGCCTGTGATGATTGAGGCCGGCGGTCGCTTGCACGGCGGCATCGCACCGCTGCTGTTTCAGCAGGTGTATCACCCGGACCTGCTGTCGCTGGCGCTCGATAGCTACCTCGGCCGCTCACGCCCCAAGGCCGATGCGGTCAGCCAGATCAGCCATGGCCGGATCGGTTTCTTCTGCTGCGATAAACGCCATACCTTCGAGACGCCCTCACCTCAGGCCATACAAAGCGCTCAGGCAGACGAGGCCTATTGCGGCCACCGCTATTTCATCCGCCCGGGTGATACCACGCCGGTCACCATCGACTTCGCCACTTGTCCGGGGCTGTTCTGGCTGCAAAGTCCTTCGGCGCTGCAACTGGACATCAGTACCGCGAACCTTCGAAACAAACTGTGGGGCTAAGGTTATGAACAGTCGCTTGATCATCAAAAAGTCAGCCTGCGAGCTGGGCATCAATAATGCGTGTGCCGCGGTGATCGAAGACATCACCGTCTCGAATGACCAGAGTTTCGTCGCCGTGCTGCAGAGTAACCTGAACCACGTGGCCTCCCGCCTTAACGAGCTGGAGTCGAATATCGTGTACGAAGGGTTTGCCAAGCAGCTTAAAAAACTCGGCTACGAAAACACCGTCAGCGCCAACGAAAAGTTGCTGCGACGCTTCATCGCCAAAGGCGTCTACTCCATTAACAACATCGTCGACGCGTACAACGCGGTTGCGATCCGCCATGGGGTCAGCATCGGCGTGCACACCTATCATCAGCAGGATGACATCTACGTGATGCGCTCGGATAAGCCGAGGGTGCTACGCCCACTGTTCGCCAAGAAGCCCATCACGATTCCCGTCGGCGATATCGTCTATACCTGCGGTGATGTGCCGTTGGCGAGCATCGGCAAGGTTGACGCCGACGCCCATGACTTTCGGTTGACGAAAGACTCGTCCAGGCTGCTGGTGGTGATCCTGGGGCATGACGATACGTCGCTCACATTCAACCAGGCGGTCATCGAAGAACTCGTGGACACCCTTCGTCAGAAAATGCCGAACCTGAGTCACCATTTTCTCGAAACCGTTCGCGATCGCGCCTAGCGCCAGGCCTTCAGCACCGGGTTGACCACGACTTCCTTCACATGCTCGATCTTCAGCAGGGTTTCCTTGAAGACCATCAGTTCTTCAAAGCTCCTGTAGCGAACATCGAGCATCATGTCGACGTCGCCGAACAGCGAGTAGGCATGGACCACGTGGCTGAACTGCTGAATCTTCGGAAACACCAGATGGCAATTGCTGCCATTGAGCGTCAGCATCAAAAACGCCGACTGCTGGGTCTCATCCTCCTCGGCGACGTTGATGGTGAAGCCCAGGATGATGCCTTTTTCAATCAGCTTTTGAACGCGCGACTCTACCGCAGTCCGAGACTTGTGAACTTGCCGCGCCAATTGCGCCAGGCTGACCCGGGAGTCATCCTTCAAGGCTGCAATGATCAGTTCATCAATCTTGTCCACTCTGCCGCCCCCGCACCGTTCTTTTCTATAACAGACTTTCATTGCCGCTCACGCACGCCCCGGGCCCATTACGTCTGTGACTGTACGCCAGGTACGGGCTTTAAGCCCAACCGGCTGATCCACACCGCCCCCACAATCACCAACCCGCCCAGGGCCAGGCGGCCCAGCGGTTCATGCTGGTTCCAGATCAGCAGGTTGAGCAGCAGCCCCACCGGCACATGCAGGTTGTTCATCACCGCCAGTGTGCCGCCCTGCACCAGGCAGGCGCCCTTGTTCCACCAGTACATCCCGAGTGCCGTACTGACCAGCCCGAGGAACACCAGCACGCCCCATTGCAACGGCGCGTCGGGCAGGAAGTTGGCTTTGCCGAACAACAGGAACGCCGGCAACACCACCAGCAACGCGCCCAGATAGAAGTAACCAAAGCGCCGGTAGTGCGGCAGATCACTCGGATAACGCGCCACCAGGTGCTTGTACATCACCTGCCCGGCAGCGTAGGTGAAGTTGGCCAATTGCAGCAGCAGGAAGCCCCCAAGGAAGTGCGGGGTGATCTGGTCGAAGCGGATCACCGCGGCGCCCGCCACCGCCACCAGCGCAGCCACCAGCGCCCAGGGGTTGAAACGGCGGTTGAGGGCGTCTTCGATCAGGGTCACGTGCAACGGCGTGAGGATGGTGAACAGCAGCACCTCCGGCACCGTGAGCACACGAAAGCTCAGGTACAGGCACACGTAGGTCACGCCAAACTGCAACGCGCCGATCACCAGCATGCCGCGCATGAAAGCTGGTTCCACCGAACGCCAGCGGGTCAGCGGGATAAACACCAGCCCGGCCAGCAACACGCGCACCAGCACGGCGAAGTAGCTGTCGACGTGACCGGCGAGGTATTCGCCGATCAAGCTGAAGGAAAATGCCTGAATCAGGGTAACAACCAGTAAGTAGCCCATGCGCGCCTCGTATCGAATGGGCGGGACATTAAAGGTTTTCCGCGCTTGAAGAAACTCGGGGCAAAAAAAACCCGACCTCGCTAAAGCGTCAGTCGGGCAGGAGCACTCAGGAGCAAAAGTGCAAAGGGAGGTTCGTTACGCGTACTTGAAGGGTTTGCGTGGAGCTAGATAAACATCGCGGGATTATCTGGCGATTAAAGGATCACGCAACCTGTGCCAACAACGCTTTGGCGTGGTTGATGCCTTTTTCCTGGAAGTCCCCGCTCAGGTTCACCCCTTCGGCGTGGATGAAGGTCACATCGTGAATCCCGATAAACGCCATGACCTGACGCAGATAGGGTTCCTGGTGATCGGAACTGGCCCCGGTGTGAATGCCGCCGCGAGCGGTGAGCACAATGGCGCGCTTGCCGGTCAGCAGCCCCTGAGGGCCAGTGGCGGTGTATTTGAAGGTCACACCGGCCCGCAACACATGGTCCAGCCAGGCCTTGAGGGTGCTGGGGATGGCGAAGTTGTACATCGGCGCGGCCAGCACCAGAACGTCGGCGGCCAGCAGTTCGTTGGTCAATTCGTCGGAGCGATCCAGCGAGACTTGCTCACGTTCGTTGCGCTGATCGGCGGGTTTCATCCAGCCGCCGAGCAGGTTGGCGTCCAGGTGAGGGACCGGGTTGAGGGCCACATCACGCACGGTGATCTGATCCGCCGGATGGGCGACCTGCCATTGACTGACGAACTGCTGGGTCAGTTGGCGGGAAATCGAATCCTGCTGGCGGGCGCTGCTTTCGATGATCAGAACATTGGACATGGCTTTGTAGGCTCCATCTGTAATTGCTGTAAGTCGATGGAGTGAAGATTAATCAGAGCCAATTCGATAAAAAAGCGCAAAAAACTGCTATAAACCATCTATAAATTTGTTTATAAGCGGAGCATGCTCCGCTGTCAGTTACTTCGGCGAGCAAGCCAGGGCGATCCGCATCTTGATAATCGCGCGGTTGAACTTGACCGTGGTGTTGGTGCTTTTGCCTGCTGGCACGGTGACGGTGCGATGACGCGGCGACTCCGGGCCGTTGGTGAAGGTTACCGAACACACCGCATCGTTAGTGCCGTAGTTATTGAGCTGGATCGAGCTGATATCGCCGTCCACGTCGGAGGCGGTGTAATCGATGCTGACGCCGTCGATCTTTTTGGTTACGTCGATGGGGTAGGCAAACGCGCTCATCGGCAGCAGCGCCAGCAACACACAACAGAATTTTCTCATTCGGCAGTCTCCAATAAGGACTGCCAGCTTAGGACAAGAGGAACCCATCTTGAAAGCGCCCCGCGTTACCCTCGATCAATGGCGCACGCTGCAAGCCGTGGTCGACCATGGCGGCTTCGCCCAGGCGGCCGAAGCGCTGCACCGTTCGCAGTCCTCGGTGAGCTACACCGTGGCCCGCATGCAAGACCAACTCGGCGTACCGCTGCTGCGCATCGATGGGCGCAAGGCCGTGCTCACCGACGCCGGTGAAGTGCTGTTGCGCCGCTCCCGGCAACTGGTGAAAAACGCCAGCCAGCTGGAAGACCTCGCCCACCATATGGAGCAGGGCTGGGAAGCCGAGGTGCGCCTGGTGGTGGACGCGGCCTACCCGAATGCGCGCCTGGTTCGGGCGCTCACCGCGTTCATGCCCCAGAGCCGCGGGTGCAGGGTGCGATTGAGGGAAGAGGTGCTTTCCGGTGTCGAGGAACTGCTGCTCGATGGCATGGCCGACCTGGCCATCAGCGGCTTCATCATCCCTGGCTACCTGGGCACGGAAATGAGCGACGTGGAATTCATCGCCGTGGCCCACCCCGATCACGCGCTGCATCGCCTGAACCGCGAACTGAGCTTCCAGGACCTGGAAAGCCAGATGCAGGTGGTGATTCGCGACTCCGGCCGCCAGCAACCGCGGGATGTGGGCTGGCTCGGCGCCGAACAGCGCTGGACCGTCGGCAGCCTCGCCACCGCCGCCACGTTCGTCAGCAGCGGCCTGGGCTTTGCCTGGTTGCCCCGCCACCTGATCGAGCGCGAACTCAAGGAAGGCCTGCTCAAGCAACTCCCCTTGGAAAAGGGCGGCAGCCGCAACCCGACGTTTTACCTGTACTCGAACAAAGACAAGCCCCTGGGCCCGGCGACGCAGATCCTCGTGGAACTGCTGCGCACCTTTGACACCGCCCCGCTGGACGCACCTTTCGCCGCCCCCCAGCAAGCCTGAAACGGAGTTCATCCATGGCTTGGTTCGACCACGAAGGCTGCAGCCTGCACTACGAGGAATACGGCCACGGCACGCCGCTGATCCTGATCCACGGCCTGGGCTCCAGCAGCCAGGATTGGGAACTGCAGATTCCGGTATTGGCCAAACATTACCGCCTGGTCGTGGTGGATGTGCGTGGCCATGGCCGCTCGGACAAACCCCGGGAGCGCTACAGCATCCAGGGCTTCACCTATGATTTGCTCGCGCTGATCGAACACCTGGACCTGCCGCCCGCCCATGTGGTGGGTTTGTCCATGGGTGGCATGATCGCCTTCCAGTTGGCGGTGGACGAACCGGCACGCGTCAAAAGCCTGTGCATCGTCAACAGCGCGCCGCAGGTGAAGGTGCGCAGCGCCGACGATTACTGGCAATGGGCCAAACGCTGGACGCTTGCCCGCGTCCTCAGCCTGAACACCATCGGCCAGGCCCTCGGCGACCGGCTGTTCCCTAAACCGCACCAGGCTGACCTGCGCCGCAAGATGGCCGAACGCTGGGCAAAAAACGACAAACGTGCTTATCTCGCCAGCTTCGATGCCATTGTGGGCTGGGGCGTGCAGGAACGACTTTCGAGGATCACCTGTCCAACCCTGGTCATCAGTGCCGACCACGACTACACGCCCGTGGCGCAAAAAGAAAACTATGTAAAACTGCTGCCCGATGCGCGACTGGTGGTGATCGAAGATTCCCGCCATGCCACGCCCTTGGATCAACCCGAAGTCTTTAACGCAACCCTGCTCGAATTTCTAAAGACAGTCGAAACCACTACCCAGGATCACTGACCCATGCTGAAAAAAATCGCCTTCTTTGCCGGTTCTGTTCTGTTCGCCGCCAACCTGATGGCCGCCGAGCCCGCCAAGGCGCCTCACGTACTGATCACCACCACCAATGGCGACATCGAGATCGAACTGGACCCGGTCAAGGCGCCGATCAGCACCAAGAACTTCCTGGCCTATGTCGACAGCGGCTTCTACACCAACACGATTTTCCACCGCGTGATCCCGGGCTTCATGGTCCAGGGCGGCGGCTTCACCCAGGCAATGACCCAAAAGCCAACCAAGGACCCGATCAAGAACGAAGCCAGCAACGGCCTGCATAACGTACGCGGCACCCTGTCCATGGCGCGCACCAACGACCCGAATTCGGCCACCAGCCAATTCTTCATCAACGTCGCTGACAATGCCTTCCTCGACCCGGGCCGCGATGCCGGTTACGCCGTATTCGCCAAAGTGGTCAAGGGCATGGACGTGGTCGACATCATCGTCAACTCGCAGACCACCACCAAGCAGGGCATGCAGAACGTGCCAATCGATCCTGTTGTGATCAAGTCGGCCAAGCGCATCGACTGAGGTCAGCAGGTAGCTCCGCGCGCAGCCCACAAGGCCGCGCGCGCATTTGAAAGGAGAGCCCGCCCCGCGGGCGTCAGACTTAATGCTCTATCGTCGTTTTGAACAACTGATCGATATTTTCCGCGACGCCCCCAGCGCCGCCCCGCCCGATAAAGTCCTGCCCTTCTACCTCTACTACCTGCGCCAGGTGTGGCCGCACTTCGCTGCGTTGCTGGTGGTGGGCCTGATCGGTGCACTCATCGAAGTGGCGCTGTTCAGCTACCTGAGCCGCATCATCGACCTGGCCCAGGGCACGCCGCCCGCGAATTTCTTCCAGTTGCACAGCACCGAATTGATCTGGATGGCCGTGGTCGCCCTGCTGCTGCGCCCGATCTTCGGCGCCCTGCATGACCTGCTGGTGCACCAGACCATCAGCCCCGGCATGACCAGCCTGATCCGTTGGCAGAACCACAGCTACGTGCTCAAGCAGAGCCTGAATTTCTTCCAGAATGACTTCGCCGGGCGTATCGCCCAGCGCATCATGCAAACCGGCAACTCCCTGCGCGACTCTGCGGTCGCAGCGGTGGATGCGATCTGGCACGTGGCGATCTACGCCATCAGTTCCCTGGTGCTGTTTGCCGAAGCCGACTGGCGCCTGATGATTCCGCTGGTGACCTGGATCATCAGCTACAGCCTGGCGCTGCGCTATTTCGTGCCACGGGTGAAGGAGCGTTCGGTGATCTCCTCCGAGGCGCGCTCCAAATTGATGGGCCGTATCGTCGACGGCTACACCAATATCACGACCTTGAAGCTGTTCGCGCATACCCAGTACGAGCAGGAATACGCCAAGGAAGCGATCATCGAGCAGACCGAAAAAACCCAGTTGGCCAGCCGCGTGATCACCAGCATGGACATCGTGATCACCACCATGAACGGCCTGCTGATCGTCACCACTACCGGCCTGGCGTTGTGGCTGTGGACCCAGTCGATGATTTCCGTTGGCGCGATTGCCCTGGCCACCGGCCTGGTAATTCGTATCGTCAACATGTCCGGCTGGATCATGTGGGTGGTCAACGGCATTTTCGAAAACATCGGCCAGGTACAGGATGGCCTGAAAACCATCGCCCAGCCGCTGGCGGTGATCGACCGCGACAACGCCCCGCGCCTGAGCGTGCCCCATGGCGAAGTGCGCTTCGAGCAGGTGGATTTCCACTACGGCAAGAAGAGCGGGATCATTGGCGGCCTGAACCTGAACATCAAGGCCGGGGAAAAGATCGGCCTGATCGGCCCCTCCGGTGCGGGCAAGTCGACCCTGGTCAACCTGCTGTTGCGCCTCTACGACCTGCAGGGCGGGCGTATCCTGATCGACGGCCAGAACATCGCCGAGGTGGCCCAGGAAACCCTGCGCGAACAGATCGGCATGATCACCCAGGACACCTCGCTGCTGCACCGCTCGATCCGCGACAACCTGTTGTACGGCAAGCCGGACGCCAGCGACGAAGAACTCTGGGCTGCCATCCGCAAGGCACGCGCCGATGAGTTCATCCCGCTGCTGTCGGACGCTGAAGGCCGCACCGGGCTGGATGCGCACGTGGGCGAGCGTGGGGTGAAACTCTCCGGCGGGCAGCGTCAGCGGATCGCCATCGCCCGCGTGCTGCTCAAGGACGCGCCGATCCTGATCATGGACGAGGCCACGTCAGCGCTGGATTCGGAAGTGGAAGCGGCGATCCAGGAAAGCCTGGAAACCCTGATGCAGGGCAAGACGGTGATCGCGATTGCACACCGATTGTCGACCATCGCACGGATGGACCGCCTGGTGGTGCTGGAGAAAGGCCAGATCGCCGAGAGCGGCAGCCACGCCGAATTGCTGGCCCACGGCGGGCTGTACGCGCGGTTGTGGCAGCACCAGACCGGAGGCTTTGTCGGCATCGACTAACCCACCTCTGTAGGAGCCGGCTTGCCGGCGATTGCGGCCTCAAGCACGGCGGTGATGTTTCTGGCCTCATCGCCGGCAAGCCGGCTCCTTGGTTAAGACGGCGCCAGCCCTTTATTTTCAGGGGGCTGGCGCTTTTTTTTGCGCCTGGATTTGTGCCACAACCGTGCTGTAATCAGTGCAGTGCCCAGACGGGCGCTGAAGTAAATCTGCAGGAAGCATCACTGATTGGCTGAATGGATAGAGCGATCTATCAAGGACGGGTTGCATGTCTTTGTTCAAGCGTTCAATCACAGAAGGACTGGGTACGTTTTGGCTGGTGTTGGGCGGCTGCGGGAGTGCGGTGTTGGCCGCGGCGTTTCCTGCAGTCGGGATCGGGTTGTTGGGCGTGGCCCTGGCGTTCGGGCTCACGGTGCTGACCATGGCGTTCGCCATCGGGCATATCAGCGGATGTCACCTCAACCCGGCGGTGTCGGTAGGGCTGGTCGTGGGCGGAAGGTTTCCGGCCAGGGAGTTACCGGCGTACATCGTGGCGCAGGTGATCGGCGGCACCATTGCCGCTGCGCTGTTGTATTTCATCGCCAGCGGCAAACCGGGGTTCGAACTGGCATCGGGCCTGGCGTCCAACGGCTATGGCGAGCATTCGCCGGGCGGTTATTCGCTGGCGGCGGGGTTTGTCAGTGAGTTGGTGATGACCGCCATGTTCGTGGTGATCATCCTCGGCGCCACTGACCGTCGTGCCCCGCCGGGCCTGGCGCCCATCGCCATCGGCCTGGCGCTGACACTCATCCACCTGATCTCGATTCCCGTGACCAACACCTCGGTCAACCCGGCCCGCAGTACGGGACCGGCACTGATCGTCGGCGGATGGGCGATCCAGCAATTGTGGATGTTCTGGCTCGCGCCGATCCTCGGCGCGGTAATCGGTGGTGTTACCTACCGCTGGCTGGGCAAGGAGGAGCCGGGCTGAGGCCTCACCTGTAGGAGCGAGCTTGCTCGCGAAAAACGTCAACGATAACGCGGGCAGCCTGGTTTAACGCGGTGTCTTGGCGTTCTTCGCGAGCAAGCTCGCTCCCACAGGGGACTTTATACCTGCCGATACGGCAAGGCTGCCCTCGCCTCTTCGGCATACGCCACAATCCCCACCCGCTCGCGCTCGAGGAAATCCTCCACGGCATTCTTCAATCCCGGATGGCGCAGGTAGTGCCATGACCGCGTAATCACCGGCTCAAACCCGCGAATCAACTTGTGCTCGCCCTGTGCCCCCGCATCGAAGCGTTGCAGGCCGTGGGCGATGGCGTAGTCCATGCCTTGGTAGAAACAGGTTTCGAAGTGCAGGCGGTCGAATTCTGCCAGGCAGCCCCAGTAGCGGCCGTAGAAACTCTCGCCGCCGATCAGACTGAAGGCCATGGCCACCGGGCGCGGGCCTTGTTTGGCCAGCACCACGCGAATCGCTTCGGGCATGCGCTCGGCCAGCAGGCTGAAAAAGGCGCGGGTCAGGTAGGGCGCTTGGCGGCGCACCGCATAGGTGTTGGCGTAGCAGGCGTAGACAAAATCCCACTGCGCCTCGCTCAGTTCATGGCCTTGCAGCCACTCGAAGTCGATGCCCTGCCCCGCCACTTGTTCGCGCTCTTTGCGCATCTGTTTGCGCTTGCGTGAACTCAATGCATCGAGGAAATCCTGGAAGTCGCGGTAGCCACGGTTCTGCCAGTGAAACTGACAACCCAGGCGCTGCAACCAGCCCGGTTGCTGGGCCAGTGCCGCATCGGCCAGGTCATCCGTGAAGTTGATATGGGCACTGGAGAGCCCTTCGATTTCCAGGTAACCCGGCAGGCTCTTGAGCAACTCGACACCCTCATCGGCACTCGCGGCCAATAAGCGCGGCCCACTCACCGGGCTGAAGGGCACAGCCGTCAGCAGCTTGGGATAATAGTCGATACCGGCCCGCTCACAGGCATCGGCCCAACCGTGATCGAACACGTACTCGCCGTAGGAGTGCCACTTGCGATAACTGGGTAACGCTGCCACCAGCCGATCGCCTTCCCAATGCAACAGATGCTCTGGCTGCCAGCCCGACTGCGGGCCCAGGCTGGCGCTGTCTTCCAACGCGCTCAGGAAGGCGTGGCGGACAAACGGCTGGGCCTCTGGCACCAACGAATCCCAGGCTTGCGGGGCGATTTCGGACAGGCTGTCCAGGCGTTGCAACGGCATCGGCATCCTCACTACTTCAGGGGCGTGAAAGCTTGGCGAGTATCGCTGATCGCCGGGCTTCGCACACCCCCGATTCGCGAGACAAAGCGCTAAAGCAATAGTTCCGAAGATGAACAATTTGTCATCTAGATGACATCACTTCGCCACTGCGTCGTCATAAACGATCGTGATACTGACGCCTGTTTTTAGAGCACCTGGTTCTAGCAGGTGGCTATTTTTCCGTCCGTCATCGGTCGGTTGTGTCCTGGATGGTTTGCCATCCCTCCTCACCTTCGGAGATTGATATGCGTCTTGCTTCCACTAAAACTGCGGCGGTCCTGTGCGGCGGCCTGTTACTGGCCCTGAGCGTTCCGGCCAGCGCTGCAGTCGACGCTAAATTGCTCGACATGCTCAAGGCCAACGGCCAGATCACCGCTGCGCAGTACACTGAACTGCAAAGCGAACTGGCCAAAGACCAGAAAGAACAGCAGATCGCACGGCAAGCTCAACAAGAGACCAACGAACAGATCGCGGCCACCGCGAAGAAAACCAATGAACTGAGCAGCTTCGACCAGAAACTGGCCTGGGCCGCCAAGACTCAGCTCAAGGGTGATGTGCGCTTCCGCCACGAAACCATCAAGATCGATGGCACCCCGAACAATGGCGGCAAGGACAAGGACCGTGAGCGCATCCGTGCTCGTCTGGGCGCTTATACCGAAATCAACTCGCAAGTCGACACCGGCATCCGTATCGCCACCGGCAGCAGCGATGATGCTCGCTCCACCAACCAGGACCTGGATGGCTACTTCAACAAGAAGTCGATCTGGCTGGATCTGGGCTACATCGACTACCACCCGACTCAAATCAAGAACCTGCACGTGATCGGCGGCAAGATGTTGCAGCCTTGGGTCAGCATGGGCGACGTGATCTGGGACAGCGATATCAACCCGGAAGGTCTGGCCCTGACCTACAAATACCCACTGGGCAGCAGCGCCGAGCTGTTCGGCAGCCTGGGTAACTACAGCCTCAAGGACAACGTCAACGGCGACGGCGTGCAATTTCGCAATGACCTGCGCATGACCGCCGGCCAACTGGGGTCTCGCTTCTCGCTGACCGACAATCTGAAACTGACCCTGGGTGGCAGCGTCTACGCGTTCCAGAACGATGAAGACAGCCGTTGCCCGACAACGACCGGCACCACCCCTGGCTGCCTGACCCCAGGCGAAACCGTGGCGAACACCACGGCCGGCAATGCCAGCGAGTACCGCCTGTACGAAGGCTTCAGCCAAGTCGATATCGGCGGCCTGGCGGTACCGTTGTCGTTCTATGGCCAATACGTGCAAAACACCAAAGCCACGGATAAAGATAAGGACACTGCCTGGCTGCTCGGTGCCAAGTCCAAAGTGTTTGGCCTCAACCTGGACTACAACTACCGCGACGTACAACGTTATGCGGTGGTGGGTGCCTTCACCGACTCGGACTTCGCCGGCGGCTTCACCGGTGCACGGGGTCACAAGTTCAAAGTCGGTTACGACATCGACAAGAACTTCGCCATCGGCGCCACTTACTTCCTGACCAAAGCCGACTACGCCAGCGCCACCGGCTATCGCGATGCCAACGCGAACACCCTGCAGCTGGACGCCGAAGCCAAGTTCTAACCCCGCCCCACTGTAGGAGCGAGCTTGCTCGCTCCTACAGGTCCTTGAGTCGCTCTTGCGCCAGCCGCTGCGCCAGGGCATCCACTCCCTCAACCGGCTCATCCGGCATGATCTTCAGCGTCGCCTGCATCAGGCGCATCTGGCGGATAAACCGTCGGCAGTTCGGGCAGAACATCAAATGATGACGCACCAGCAGACGCTCGCGAAAGGTCAGTTGCCCATCGAGATAGTCACTGGAACGCGCCACTTGTTCTTTACAGGTCAACATTCGCCCGTTTCCTCAAAATGCTCCACTGTGGCGAAGACTTTAAGCCGTGCTCGATGCAACAGCACACGGACATTGGAGAGCGACAGCGTCAGAAGATTACAGATTTCTTCCAACTCCAGGCCCTGGCGTTCACGCAGGACCAGCACGCTGCTCTGCAACTCCGACAGACTCAGCAGCGTATGTTCCAGGCATTTGCGCAGTTCATCTTCGGTCAGCAGGGCTTCCGGGGTGTCCTGGTGCCAGGCATAAGGCGCTACGGCCCAGTGGCCATCGTCGGGGGTGAAGCGATCATCGCCAATCGTGCCGTGGGGCGAAGGCAGGTCGTCGAGCAATACCTCACGTCGATTCTGCTTGTAGCGCCCCTTGGCGGCGTTGGCGGTAATGGTCAGCAGCCAGGTCTTGAGGCTGGAGCGGCCTTCGAACTTGGCCAGGTTGCGCACCACCGACAGCCACGCATCCTGCACGACTTCATCGGCGTGGCGCTGGCCGACAATGGCATAAGCCACCGCCCGCATGGCGCTCTGGTAGGTGGAGACCAATTCCTTGTAGGCCCGCTGCTCACCCTTGAGCAAGCGTTCTAGCAGGTGCGCGTCGTCCGCTGCTGCCATCGTTTACCTCGATTTCACTCTGGAAACCCAATCCCTCTGGGAGCTGGCTTGCCTGCGATGCAGGCGCCACGGTGCGTCATTTACACCGCAGGGATATCATCGCCGGCAAGCCGGCTCCTACAAGGAACGAGGTGGATCAGCGTTTGCGCAGGATCACGCTGCCGATCGAGTAGCCCGCGCCAAACGAGCTGAGCACTGCCACAGAGCCCTTTGGCAAATCATCCTGGTACGTGTGGAACGCGATCACCGACCCCGCCGAGCTGGTATTGGCGTAGGTATCGAGGATCACCGGCGCTTCTTCCACCGACGCTTCGCGACCCAGCAGCTTCTTCACGATCAGGTGGTTCATGCTCAGGTTAGCCTGGTGCAGCCAGAAGCGCTTCACGTCGGCCACGTTCAGTTGGTTCTCTTCCAGGTGCACACCGATCAGCTCGGCCACCATCGGGCACACGTCGCGGAACACCTTGCGGCCTTCCTGTACGAACAGTTTGTCCGGCGCGCCAATGCCCTCTTCCGCGGCGCGGTTGAGGAAGCCGAAGTTGTTGCGGATGTTATTGGAGAACTTGGTCAGCAGCTTGGTGCTCACCACGTCGAACTGATGCTCGGAAGTCGCCAGGTCGGCACGCTCCAGGACAACCGCAGTGGCCGCGTCACCAAAGATGAAGTGACTGTCGCGGTCGCGGAAGTTCAAGTGCCCGGTGCAAACTTCCGGGTTGACCATCAGGATCGCCCGCGCCTGGCCCAGCTGGATGCTGTTGACGGCATTCTGGATGCCGAAGGTGGCCGAAGAACACGCCACGTTCATGTCAAAACCAAAACCCTCGATGCCCAGGGCTTCCTGGACTTCAATGGCGATGGCCGGGTAGGCGCGCTGCAGGTTGGAGCAGGCAACGATCACACCGTCGATGTCGGCGGCGGTCTTGCCGGCGCGTTGCAAGGCTTGTTCGGCGGCGCCGACGGCCATCTGGCACAGCACCGACCACTCGTCATTGCTGCGCTCGGGCAAGCGTGGGGCCATGCGCTGCGGGTCGAGAATGCCGTCTTTGTCCATCACGAAGCGGCTCTTGATACCCGAGGCTTTTTCGATGAAGGCCGCGCTGGATTCAGTCAGCGCCTGCACGTCACCGCGCTCGATGGCGGCGGCGTTATCGCTGTTGAACTGATGCACGTAAGCATTGAAAGACTGCACCAGCTCTTCGTTGGAGATGCTGTTGGCCGGGGTGTACAGGCCAGTGCCGCTGATGACGACGTTATGCACGGTCGTTCCTCTAAATCTGTCAGGCAGAAGATATTGGTACCGTCGTACCAAACTGTAAGTAGTCCGATTCCGCACCGCGGACACCAAACTGGCATCGCTTTATTCCATCGCGTCGCAGCCCTGCACGACGATCCCGGCATTTATAACCGCGAAGTTTGCCACAAACCCCAAGATTTGGCGCCATATGCCAGCTAAACACCCATGTCGCAGGTGTACACACCACTCTGTGGTGAGCGAGCTTGCTCGCGCTGGGGCGCGAAGCGGCCCCGCTCACCCGCGACCGAGAGTTTACTG
>NZ_JFCA01000013.1 GCF_000612585.1 Pseudomonas sp. CHM02 | reverse complement strand
CAGACAAAACTATGCCGCCGATTTTGGGGCTGCTTCGCAGCCCAGCGCGAGCAAGCTCGCTCACCACAAGGTGGGCAAGTCGTCAGATAATTGGAGATAAACACCATGAACGATCAATGGATCGACGTCTGCGCCGTGGGCGAAATAGACGAGGAAGACGTGCTGCGCTTCGATCACGGCCCGCACACCTACGCAGTGTATCGCTCGGCCGAGAATGAATTCTTCGCCACTGCCGGCCTGTGCACGCACGAGAAAATCCACCTGGCCGACGGGCTGGTGATGGACCATGTGATCGAGTGTCCCAAGCACAACGGGCGCTTTGACTACCGCTCGGGCAAGGCCCTCGGCGCGCCGGTGTGCGTCAACCTCAAGACCTACCCGGTGCGGGTCGAAGCGGGGCGAGTATTACTCGCCGTCACGGCGTGATGATGAACGCCCCTCTGATCATCGTCGGCGCCGGCCATGCCGGTGGCCGTGCGGCGCTGACCTTGCGCGAAGAAGGTTATGCCGGGCGCCTGATCCTGATCGGCGACGAACTGCACTTGCCCTACGAGCGGCCGCCGCTGTCCAAGGGCGTATTGCAGGGCACGGCGGAGCTGGCCGGTTGCACCCTGTGCGACAGCGAGCGGCTGGCCGAGCTGGGCATCGAGCATATCGCCGGCAACCCGGCGACGCATTTGCAGCCGCAGCAGCATCGCCTGCAACTCGCCGACGGCCAGTGGCTGGCGTATGCCGGTCTGCTGCTGGCCACTGGCGGTCGGGTGCGACGCTTGCCCCAGGAGCAGGCCCATGTGCTTTACCTGCGTACCCATGATGAGGCGCTGGCCCTGCGCAGTGCGCTGAAGGCCGGCACGCGGCTGGTGGTGGTCGGTGGTGGTTTTATCGGCCTGGAAGTGGCAGCGACCGCACGTGGCCTGGGCTGCGAGGTGATACTGCTCGAAGCCGGCCCGCGCCTGGCGGGGCGGGTGTTGCCGCCGGTCATCAGCGAGGCGTTGCTGGCGCTGCATCGTCAGTACGGGGTCGACGTGCGCTTGAATGTGGCCTTGGAATCCATCCAGACCGACGCCGTGTGGCTGGTGGACGGGCAACGCTTGCCCTGCGACCTGGTGGTGGTTGGCATCGGCATGCAACCCAATACCGAATTGGCCGCAGCGGCGGGGTTGGAAGTGGGGCAGGGCATTCGCGTCGATAGCCACCTGCGCACCAGCGCGCCGGGCATTTATGCCGCCGGTGACGTGTGCGAGTTTCGCCTGGGTGGCGAATACCAGCGTCAGGAAACCTGGCGCAACGCCGAGGCCCAGGGGCGGCACGCGGCGCTGAACCTGCTGGGTCGCGACGTGCCGTTCGAGGCACTCCCCGGTTTCTGGTCCGATCAGTACGACTGGGGCTTGCAGGCCGTGGGTGTGATTACACCTTTGACGGTCAGCCGCCCATTGGCGAGCGGTGGCGTGCTGCTGTTCTACCTGGATGCCGATCAGCGCTTGCAAGGTGCCTGCGGCTGGGCGCCGGGCAACAGCGTGGCCAAGGACATCAAGCTGTGCGAGCGCCTGATCAGCGCACACCTGTCGCTGGCCCGCGCCAGCCTGGCCGACCCCGAGCTGTCCCTTAAACACTTGCTGCGAGGCTGATATGCGCCAATTCCTGGTGTTCCAATCCCTGTGGGCCATGCAAACCGAGCCCGGTTCGCTCGATGCCCAACTCGACCGCATCAAGGCCGCCGGTTTCGACGGCATTACCGACCATTACTTCAAGCTCGCCGACGTCGCGCGTTTGCACGCCGCCGCCACGGCCAGGGGCCTGCAGGTCGAAGGCCAGTTGTTCCCGCAAACGGTGGACGACCTGGCGGCCGCGCTGGATGTAATCAGCGGCTACGGCTGCCATCACCTCACCTTGCAAGCCGACGTGCGCCCGCGTACCCCATCCGAAGCGGCCCGATTGGTCGAAGGCTGGCAGCGCCTGGCCGAGCAGGTGGACTTTCCGGTGCTGCTGGAAACCCACCGTTATCGACTCACCAATGACCTGCTGTTCACCCTCGATCTGCTGGCACAGATGCCCGACTTGAAACTGCTGGCCGACCTGTCCCACTACGTGGTCGGGCGTGAGCTGCCGGAGCCTGGCGCCGCTGAAGATGACTACCAGATCCGCACGATTTTGCGCCACAGCTGGGGTTTCCACGGTCGTGTCGCCAGCAGCGAGCAGGTGCAGGTCTCCCTGGACTTCCCCCAGCATCAACCCTGGGTCGAGCGTTTTACCAAGTGGTGGTGCTACGGGATCGAAGACTGGCTGGCCCGACCCGACACACCGCAAAGCCTGTCCTTCACCTGTGAACTCGGCCCGCCGCCGTATGCGATCACCGGTGCCGACGGCCGCGAGATCAGCGATCGCTGGACCGAAGCGCTAAAGCTCCAGACGCTGATTCGCCAAGTGTGGCAAGACTGTCAGGCCACCAGTTGACCCTGCAGGCGCCGGCGAGCCAGCTCCTACAAGGGAATGATCTGCTAATCTGCGCGGGTCTTTTGCCCTTAGCCTGGATTTTTCATCATGCCGACGTCCTCCGTGCAGCCACCCCTTGAGCCGCAGTCCGTGTGCCACCCGATCACCAGTAGCGCGATTTTCATGGTCGCCACCGTCGCCCCCGGCCGTGAGGAAACGGTCCGCGCCTGGTGCGCGGACCTCGCCGGGCTGGTGCGTTCAGTGGGCAAGCGCGTGCCGGCGGGCAACCTGACCTGCGTCTGCGGGTTTGGCTCGGCGGCGTGGGACCGGCTGTTCGGCGCACCACGCCCGGCGGCGTTGCACCCGTTCCGCGAATTTGGCGTAGAAGGGCGCATGGCTGTGTCGACACCGGGGGATATCCTGCTGCATATCCGTGCCGAGCAGATGGACCTGTGCTTCGAGCTGGCCACCCACGTGATGGCGGCTCTCGGTGACAGCGTGAAGGTGGTGGATGAGGTCCAGGGGTTCCGCTATTTCGACATGCGCAGCATCATCGGCTTTGTCGACGGCACCGAGAACCCGGTAGGGCGCAAGGCTGAGGGGTTTACCATCGTCGGCGATGAAGACAGCGCGTTCCGGGGTGGCAGCTACGTGCTGGTGCAGAAGTACCTGCACAACATGACGGCCTGGAACGGCCTGACCGTGGAAGCCCAGGAGAAGGTGATCGGGCGCACCAAACTGTCGGATATCGAGTTGGACGAGGAAGCCAAGCCGAGCAACTCCCACAGTGCATTGACGGTCATCACCGACAAGAACGGCGAAGAAGTGAAGATCCTGCGCGACAACATGCCCTTCGGCCGGCCGGGTGCCGGCGAGTTCGGCACCTACTTCATCGGCTATGCACGCTCGCCTGAGCCTCTGGAGTTGATGCTGGAAAACATGTTCGTTGGCCGCCCTGTGGGCAACTATGACCGCCTGCTGGACTTCAGCACGGCGGTCACCGGTGGCCTGTTTTTCGTGCCCTCGGCTGACCTGCTGGAAGCGCTGGCCGAGCGCGCCCCCCTGTAGGAGCCGGCTTGCCGGCGATAGCGGTGCGTGAGTCAACGGGTGTGATGACGGATACACCGCTATCGCTGGCAAGCCAGCTCAGGACGGGGTCAGTTCAGCAGGCCGGTGCTCACCGCCACGATCAGGAAGATCCCCAGCAACGCACGGTAAATCACGAACGGCCAGGTCGAGAACCGTTCCAGAAACTTCATCAGCCCCCAGATCGCAAAAAACGCCGAGATGCTCGCCACCACCAGGCCGAACAACAAGTGTGGCCAGGCATGCACGGGCATGTCGGCGCGCAGCAATACCCAGAGTTCCTTCAGGCCGGCGAGGGCGATGGCTGGCAGGCCCAGCAGGAAGGAGAACCGCGCGGCTTCCTCACGCTTGAAATTGAGGAACAGCGCAGCGGTGAGGGTGGAGCCGGAACGCGAGACACCAGGAATCAACGCGCCAATCTGCGCAATCCCCACGATCAACGCATCGCGCAGGCGCATTTCGCCCATCTCCCGGGTGTGGCGTGCGCGCACTTCCGCCACGGCCAGGAGTACCGCCATCACCACGCAGGAGAGGCCGATCACCATCAACCCGCGCAACGGCGAGTTGCAGGCATTCAAGGTCGACGACAGCGCCAGGCCGGCAATCCCGATCGGCACGGTCGCCAGCACAATCGCCACGGCCAGCTTGAACCACGGGTCGTTATAGTCACCCCGGCGCACCGCGCCGATGCTGCCGGTCGTTACCTGGCGCACATCGCGCCAGAAATAACTGACCACCGCCGCCAGCGCCGCCAACTGCATCGCCGCCGAAAACGCCGAGCCGGGGTCTTGCCAGCCGAGCAGGGCGGGTACCACGCGCATATGGGCGGTGGACGACACCGGCAACAGTTCGGTGATGCCCTGGATCACGCCCAGGATGAAGATCTGCAGGTAGTCCAGGGAGGCAAAACCCACATCCAGGCCGGCGGAACAGACGTTGCTCACAATACGTGTCCTTGAAAAAGGGGAGGCAATTTCGCGGAGTTTATTCGAAATGTTTCAGGGTTTCGGCGGAGGCAACACCTATTTGCAATCGGTTCAGCAAGTAGAAAGGTTGGTCGCTCTATTGGACTGTCCGTGGGTTTTGTGAACAATGTCGCCCTGCATTCCTGACCGAGAGCCCCATGCCTGAAACCACCGTCGAACTGATCCAGACCGGCCCGGAGCACGCCGAGCTGATCCGCAATCTCTACCAGTACTACGCCTACGAGTCGTCGGACTGGGAGCAGGAAGATGTCGAGGCGGACGGCCGCTTCTATATCCATGACGAACACCTGACGCGTTACTGGCAGGACCCGCAATGGAGCGCCAACCTGCTGCTGGTCGATGGCTATATCGCCGGTTTCCTGTTGATCGAAGGCAGCGAACTGCCGGGCATCGACGCCCTGGAATTGGCCGACCTGTTCATCCTCAAGCGTTACCGCCGCAAAGGCATCGGCCGTGCCATCGCCAGCCAGGTGCTGTGCAGCGGCGAAGCCAATTGGCTGGTGCGCTTCTATGATCAGGACGAAGTGTCCCAGGCGTTCTGGCGCACGGTGCTGGATAACCTGCCGCGTCCGGTGCAGACGATTGAGCTGGAGGATGACCCGCAATTGGTGAGTTACCTGATTACGCGGGCGGCGTTGCACTGAGTGATGCTCGCCGGCTTGTCCCTGAAAAAGAGGCTACGGCCTCTTTTTTTTGCCTGTAATTTAACTATCAATGTTTTTATATGCTTAAAAAAACATTTACAAGGATGCTGCTTGCTGTGAATATGTTCAGGCGAATTTAAAAAAACAAAAAACAGCCGCGGTGCTGATCTCGATCAGGCCATAACAACAACGACCTAACACAGGCTTGAAGCCGGCTCCTGCCCCTGGCCGGTCTTTTCAGCGAAGGAGAACATCTCCCGTGAATCGCTTACTCAATGGAACGCTGTGCGTCACCCTTGCATTGGGCGCCGGCCTTGCGCAGGCCCAGAGCACCTTGCGTGTCGGCTTGAACGCCGATATCCGCAGCACCGAACCCGGCGTCAACCGTGACGAAAACACCGACACGGTGATGCTGCACATCGTCGAGGGCCTGGTGGCCCACCGTGAAGACGCTTCCGTCGGCCCGTTGCTGGCCCGCGAGGTCAAACGCTCCGATGACGGCATGACCTACACCTTCACATTGCGTGACGGGGTGCACTTCCAGAACGGCGCGACGCTGACCGCCCAGGACGTCAAGTGGACCTGGGAGCGCTACCTCAACCCCAAGACCCAATGGCGCTGCCTGGCTGAGTTCGATGGCCGCGGCGGGGCGAAAATCACCGGCATCGACACCCCGGATCCCCTCACCGTGGTGTTCCACCTCGACCAGCCCAGCGGCTTGTTCCTGGCCTCGATGGCGCGCCCCGATTGTGGCGGCAGCGGCATCCTGCACCCGGACTCGCTGGCGGCGGACGGCAGTTGGAAAGCCCCGATTGGCACCGGCCCGTTCAGCCTCGGCGAATGGAAGCCCGGCCAGTACGTGGTGCTGTCGCGCTTCAAGGACTACAGCCCGCGCGATGAAGCCGGGCCGGACGGTTTTACCGGCAAGAAGACCGCCCTGGTCGACGCCGTGCGCTTCATGGTGATTCCCGATCCTTCGTCGGCCAAGGCCGCCCTGATGTCCAACAACATCGACCTGCTGCCTAACGTCAGCGCCAGCGACGCCCAGGAGTTGAAAGCCACGCCGGGCGTGCAGATCTCGTTCAGCCCGATCATGGCCATCTGCGGCCTGCTGTTCCAGACCAACGACCCGCTGCTCAAAGATGTGCGCATTCGCCAGGCCATCGCCCACTCCCTCGATTACGGGCAGATGGTCACCGCGTTGTCCAACGGCACTTCCGAGCCGAACAACTCGGCGATCCCGCAAACCAGCCCCTTCTACAGCGCCACGGCCAGGCAGGGTTATCACTATGACCCGCAGGAAGCCCAGCGCCTGTTGAAAGAGGCCGGCTACCACGGCCAACCGATCAAGATGATCGTCAACAAACGCTATTCGCAGATGTTCGACATGGGCCTGCTCAGCCAGGCGATGGCCGTGGCCAGCGGCTTGAATATCCAGATGGAAACCCTGGAGTGGGGCACCCAGCTGGAACGCTACCAGAGCGGCAACTACCAGATGATGGCGTTCTCTTACTCGTCGCGCCTGGACCCCGCCACCAGCTTCGACTCGCTGATGGGCGACAAGACCAAGGAGCCGCGCAAGGTCTGGGACAACCCCCAGGCCCAGGCGGTGCTGCGTGAGGCGGTGCGCGAGAGCGACACGGTCAAGCGCCAGGCGCTGTTCGACCAGTTGCACACGATGATGATCCACGACACGCCGATGGTGATCATCTACAACGGTACGGTCGCCGCAGCGCTGCGTGACAGCGTCAAGGGCTTCCATTCGTGGCCGGTGTCGTCGCCACGGCTGTGGGGCGTCAGCCTCGCGGCCCAATAACGGGGCCTCCAGCATGTTGCGTTTTATCCTGCAAAAACTCGCCATGGCGGTCCCCACCCTGTTGCTGATCTCGGTGATGGTGTTCGCGCTGATCCGCCTGATTCCGGGCGACCCGGCGCTGCTGATGCTCGGCGACATGGCCGACCCGCAAAGCCTGGCCGACATGCGCCACACCCTGGGCCTGGATCACTCGCTGGTGACGCAGTTCCTGATCTGGTTCAAGGCGGTGCTGAGCTTTGACCTGGGGTTTTCCATCAGCACCAAGCAAGCGGTGTTGCCGCTGATTCTCGACCGCTTCAGCGTCAGCGCGACCATCGTGCTGGTGGCTGTGCTGTTCGCCACGCTGATCGCGGTGCCCATCGGCCTGATCGCCGCGTGGAAACAGAACAGCGCCCTCGACCTGGGGCTGGTGTCCATCGCGACCTTGCTGCTGTCGATCCCCAGCTTCTGGCTCGGCCTGCTGTTGCTGCATGCGTTCGGTATCCAGCTCGGCTGGTTGCCGGTGGTGGGCTACGTCAGCTTCGCCCAGGCGCCGTGGCAAGCCATGAGCTACATGGTGTTGCCGGTGGTGACCTTGACCCTGGTGGAAGTCGGCGCGATCACCCGCATGGCGCGGGCCAGCACCATCGAAGTGCTGCGCCTGGAATACATCGCCCACGCCCGGGCCAAGGGGTTGTCGGAGCGTGCAGTGTTGTGGAAACACGCGTTGCCCAACGCCTTCGCGCCGACCTGGACCCTGGTGGGGCTGATCCTCGGCAACCTGTTGGGCGGCATCGCGGTACTCGAAACCGTATTCACCCTGCCAGGCATCGGCCGGCTGATGGTGGACGCGATTTTCGCCCGCGATTATCCCGTGCTGCAGGGCTGCCTGCTGCTGATCACCTTTATCTACGTGCTGGTCAACCTGTGCGTGGATCTGCTCTATCCGCTGTTCGATCCAAGGGTGAAGTTATGAGTTCGACGATTGCCGTGCCCGCAGCGGCCAAGCGCCGGCGCGCGTGGGCGCCGGCCAACGCCTTGATCGGCGGCGGACTGCTGGTGGCGCTGATCGCCCTGGCATTGATGGGGCTGGTGTGGTCGCCGTTCGACCCGCTGAAGATCGACCTGATGTCGCGCTTCCAGGCGCCATCGGCCGCCCACTGGCTGGGTACCGACGAATTTGGCCGCGATGTGTTCAGCCGCCTGCTGATCGGTGCACGTACCAGCCTGTGGGTGAGCTTGCTGACGGTCAGCGTCGCCGTGCTGGCAGGCACCCTGATCGGCATGCTCGCCGGTTACCTGCGCGGCTGGACCGACCGCGTGCTGATGATGTTCAACGATGCGCTGCTGGCCTTCCCCGGCATCCTCATGGCGCTGGGCATCATGGCGATCATCGGCGCGAGCAAGTACGGCATCGTGCTGGCCCTGGGCATCGCCTACACGCCGTCGGTGGTGCGCGTGGTGCGCGGCACCGTGCTGTCCCTGCGTGAACTGGAGTACATCGAAGCCTCGCGGGTGATCGGCAACTCCGAGCTGTACACCATGCTGCGGCACATTGCGCCGAACTGCCTGGCACCGTTGTGCGTGCTGGCCACCAGTATGTTCGGCTGGGCGCTGCTGTCGGAAAGCGCCTTGAGCTTCCTCGGCCTGGGCGTACCGCCGCCGGCGGCGACCTGGGGCAACATGCTCGCCAGCAGCCGGCCGTACATCGCTTCGGCACCCTGGCTGGGGGTGTTTCCCGGGCTGTTTATCTGCCTGACATTGCTGGCGATCAACCTGTTTGGCGATGCACTGCGTGATCGTCTCGACCCCCGGATGAGGAAGTGAACATGTCCGCCAATCCTGTTTTGTTGAACGTCGAACACCTGAAGATCCGTGTGGGCGAACACGGCCCGCTGGCGGTGGATGACCTGAGTTTCAGCATCGCGCCGGGCGAGATCGTAGCGCTGGTGGGAGAGTCCGGCAGCGGCAAGACCATGGCCGCCCGCGCCGCCATCGGCCTGTTGCCGTTGCCGATGCACGTGTGCGGCGGGCGCCTGGATTTCCAGGGTCGTGACCTGGCCAGTGTCAGCCCTGAAGCGCTGCGTGCGATTCGCGGCGCCAGCATCGGCATGGTGTTCCAGGAGCCGATGGTGTCGCTCAACCCGGCGTTGAAAATCGGCCAGCAGATGAGCGAAGCGCTCAAGCTGCACACCGACCTCGACCCACCGCAGATCCGCGAACGGTGCCTGACCATGTTGCGCCGTATCGGCATCAAGGCCGCCGAACGCTGCCTGGAGTCCTATCCGCACCAATTCTCCGGCGGCATGCGCCAGCGCATCATGCTGGCCTCGGTGATGTTGCTGCGCCCGGCCTTGCTGATCGCTGACGAACCGACCACGGCCCTCGACTGCCTGGCGCAACTGGACGTGATCGAGTTGATGCTCGAACTGACCCGCGAGCAGGGCACCGCGATCCTGTTTATCAGCCATGACCTGTCGCTGGTGGCGCGGTACGCGCACAAGGTAGTGGTGATGCGTCACGGCAAGGCGGTGGAGCAGGGCAGCATCGAAGACATCCTGCTCGCGCCCAAGGCCGAATACACCCGTCAGTTGCTGGAAGCCTTGCCGCGCCGCGGCGAGCTGGCGCCGTTGCCGGCCAGCAACGGGCCGTTGGTGGAGGTGGATCAGGTGTGCATCGAGCATCCCGGGCCGACCACGTTCTGGGGCAAGCGTCAGCATAACCGCGTGGTGCATTCCGCCAGCCTGGTGATCGCCCCCGGCGAAACCCTGGCGCTGGTGGGCGGCAGCGGTTCGGGCAAGACCACCCTGGGGCGCTCCCTGGTGGGCCTGATCAAACCCTGTGCCGGCTCGATCCGCTTCAAGGGCGTGGATATCCTCAAGGCCGCCAACCGCACCCATCGCCTGCAATGCCAGATGATCTTCCAGGACCCGTATTCGTCCCTGAACCCGCGGATGAAAATCGGTGAAATCCTCGCTGAGCCGTTGCGTCACGAGCCCGGCCTGAACGCCGCCGAGCGCCGTGAACGGGTGACGCAAACCCTCAAGGATATTGGCCTGGGCGCGCAGTTTGTCGAGCGTTTCCCCCATCAGCTTTCCGGTGGTCAACGCCAGCGCGTCGCCATTGGCCGGGCGTTGGTGCGTCACCCGCAACTGGTGATTGCCGACGAGCCGATCTCGGCACTGGACATGACCATCCAGAAACAGATCCTCGAACTGTTCGAACGCCTGCAGGCGCAGTACGGCTTTGCCTGCCTGTTCATTTCCCATGACCTGGCGGCGGTGGAGCGCATTGCCCATCGGGTCGCGGTGATGCACCAGGGCAATGTGGTGGAAGTGGGCGTGCGCGAACAGATCTTCGATCACCCGCAGCACCCGTACACCCGGCAACTGCTGGCCGCCGCCAGCCCGCTGGAGCAACTGCCGGACGGCGGCTACCGAATACGACCGGCCATTTAACCCCCTGATTTCACCCGGCGCGCAGGCCCTCACGCCTGCGCGATGGGGAATGTCGTGCCCAGAAAAACAATAAGACCTACTCACCCATAACGACTGCCAGGAGCCAAGAACATGCACAACAACCACCTCAACCTGATCTTGACGGGTGTCGGCCTTATGAGCGGGGGCCTGCTGTGCGCCCCGGCCCAGGCTGATTTCATCAAGGACAGCAAGGCAGATCTGGACCTCAAGAACTACTACTTCAACCGCGACTACCGCGAAGACGCCGGGCAATCCAAGCGTGAGGAATGGGCCCAGGGTTTTATCCTCAACCTCAAGTCCGGCTTTACCGAAGGCACCGTGGGTTTTGGTGTGGACGTGGTCGGCATGCTCGGCCTGAAGCTCGACTCCAGCCCGGACCGCTCTGGCTCCGGCCTGTTGTCCAGGGACAACGATGCCACGCCGGGCAAACCGAGCTATTCCAGGCGCGCCCATGACGAGTATTCCAAATACGGCGTGACGGGCAAGGTGCGCTTCGCCCAGAGCGAGCTGCGCAGCGGTTACCTGCTGCCGGACCTGCCGACCTTGCAACCCAACACCAGCCGGCTGTTCCCACAGACCTTCCGGGGCACCCAGGTGACGTCCACGGACATCGCCGGGCTGGCGTTGATCGGCGGGCAGATCGACCAGACCAAGCAGCGTGAATCCACCGAATACGAAGACATGGCCCTGACCAGCCAGAGCGGCGCCTACAAGAGCACCGCCAAGAGTGATCGTTTCCGTTTTGCCGGGGGCGATTACAAGCTCACGCCGGGGATGACGTTGAGTTACCACTTTGCGCAATTGGAGGACATCTACCAGCAGCATTTCGTGGGGGTGAAAAACAGCTTTGCGCTGGGTGGTGGCACGCTCAAGACGGATATCCGCTATTTCGATGCGGACAAGTCCGGTGCCGGCCTGGCGGGCAAGGTGGACAACCGTGCGCTGAGTACGCGGGCGATGTTCAGCTACAAGGGGCACAGTGTGGGTGGGGGGTATCAGGAGCAGTATGGGGAGACGCCGTTTACCTATGTGGACGGGACCAATACCTATCTGTTTTCCGAGTATCAGTTGAGTAATTTCTCGCAGACCAATGAGCGGGTCTGGCATGCGCGGTATGACTTTGACTTTGCGGCGCTGGGCGTGCCGGGGCTGACGTTTTCGACGCGTTGGGCCAAGGGTGATCAGGCGCAGGTGAAGGGGTTTGTGGGGGAGGGGCGTGAGTGGGAGCGGGATATTGATTTGGGGTATGTGTTTCAGTCCGGGGCGCTGAAAGGGGTGTCGTTGCGTTGGCGCAACGGGTTGAGCAAGGCTAACTATTTCCGGGATATGAATGAGAACCGGGTGATTGTTGGTTATACCGTGGCGCTTTGGTAATGAGCGCTTTCGGGTGCATTGCAGCGGTAACGGCGGCTGACCCGGCGTCCTGCCGGGCTCGCTTCGCATCGAGCGTGCGCTTTTCTGTAGGAGCCGGCTTGCTGGCGAAAAACGTGAGGGCGCCGCGATTATTCGGGTTTGTCGCGTCCTCGTTGACGACTATCGCCGGCAAGCCGGCTCCTACAGGGGTTGCGTATGTTGTTGAGGTCTGGTCGGTTTCGAGGGTGCTTCGAGGTCGGGTCAGTTGCGAGCGGGGCACGCGTGCGCGCCCCTCATCCCCTATTCCGCGCCACACGCAATTTGCTCGCCACATCCAGGTGCCGATGCAGCAGCGTCGACGCCCATTCGTTATCGCCTTGCTCCAGGGCATCCAGGATCGCCAGGTGTTCACAGCACGAGACTTTGACCCTTTCCTGATTGTTCACGGTGTGGAACTCGGTCAGTCGACGCAACCGGTTCTGCTGCTGGATCGCCTGCAGGATGTAGCCGTTACCCGAAGCGGCCGCCAGCAGTTCGTGGAACTCGGCGTTGTATTCGATAAAGCGTTGCCCGTCGACTTTGCCTTCCAGCAATTCCATCTGGCGTTCGCGGCAGCGGCGGAACTGTTCGGGGTTGATCTTGAAGGTCGGCTCCAGCAGCCCGGCCGGCTCCAGCAGCATGCGAAAGCGGTAGCTCTCGAGGCGCGTCTGCGGGCTGTTCAGGGTCGGCAGGAACTGCCAGCCGTGCCCGTGCTTGCGTTGCATCACGCCTTCATCGGAGAGGCGCAACAGGCAGCGGCGCAGCACGCTTTTGCCGACGCCATAGCGGCGCAGCAGGTCGCTTTCGGAGATGTGGTCGGGCAGCACCTGGTTCAGCCGATCGTCGATCAGCCGCGTGTACAACTCGTCCTCTTCGTTGTGCAGCTCGGTGAAGTGTTGCGCCAAGCCTTCGGTGGTTTGCAGCGGTACGCGATAGCCCTGTTGCGGCAGCGGCTCGATGGCTTTCTGTTCGGCCAGGTACGCCAGTGCGCTGCGGATGGGCGAGCGCGAGACGCCCAGGCGTTGGGCCAGTTCCACTTCCTTGAGGTGCAGACCGGGTTGCAGGTCGCCGCTGGCGATGGCGGCAAGGATCTGGCCGGCGACTTTGGTCTGCAGCGAGGTGAGTTGGGACATGGTGCGAAGTCGTTCCTGTGACAGGGGAGGCAAGGATACCCGGAAAAACTGAATTATAGGGGGCTCAAATACATCAGGGCCGCAGCGAACAAATCTTTATCTGCATTATTTGAAATATAAAAACATCATTGAGGACCCATCATGACCTACATCCCGCTGCCCAGAGCCTTGCCCCATGAGCGCGGCGTCGACCCGGCCGGCGTTGTCGACTTCCTCCGGGCCGTGACCGAGCAAGGCCTTGAGCTGCACAGTTTCCTGCTGTATCGCCAGGGTGCGGTGGTGGCCGAGGCGTACTGGCAGCCCTATTCGGCGCATCGCCTGCACGTGCAGCATTCGGCTACCAAGAGCTGGACCGCCACGGCGATCGGCCTGTTGATCGACGACGGTCGCCTGAGCCTCGATGCCAAGGTGGTGAGCTTTTTTCCCGAGCTGTGCCCGCAACCCATCAGCGCCAACCTGGCGGCCATGACCGTGGAAGACTTGCTGACCATGCGCACCGGTCATACCCGTGGCATCTCTGGCGGCGACTGGCGCAACCTGCAAAGCAGCTGGGTCGAAGCCTTCCTCAATGAGCCAGTGGATGAGCCGCCGGGGCAGTCGTTTATCTACAGCAGTGCGTCGAGTTTCATGCTGTCGGCCATCGTTACGCAGGTCACGGGGCAGACGATGCACGCGTTGCTGCAAGCGCGCGTCCTCGACTACCTGGGCCTCGATCACCTGGAGTGGGACCTGGCCCCCGGTGGTTTCAACTCCGGTGGCAATGGCTTGAGTTGCACCAGCGAGGACTCGTTGAAGTTCGGCGTGTTGCACCTCAACCACGGCCAGTGGCAGGGGCGCCAGTTGCTGTCGCCACAGTGGGTCAGCGCGGCCACGCGCAACCAGGTGCAAGACGTGTGGATGGGGGAGTTCGACGGCAAGCAGTACCTGCCACGCGACAAGAACAAGGCCAATGAAGCCCAGCGTGAGGGCTACGGCTATCAATGGTGGATGACCGAACATGGCGGTTACTACGCTTCGGGCGTGTTTGGCCAGCAGTGCATGGTGCTGCCGGACCAGGACACCGTGATTGTCTTCACCTGCGGCCTGCGCCTGGGAGAAAAGCGCTTGCACGCGGCGCTGTGGCAGCACCTGTTCCCGGCGCTGGGGCGCACCGCTGCTGATGCCAAGGCAAGTCAGGCGCAACTGGACGCGTTGATCGACGACCTGCGCCTGCCCACGCTGCACGGTTTGCAAAGCTCGCCTGCCAGCGGTGCACTGCTGGGCCGTTTCGCCATCGAGCCGAATGAGGATGGCGTGTGCGAAGTGGCCTTCGATTTCCAGGCGGATTACTGCGATTTCACCCTGGTGGATCATCGCGGCACTCATCACGTGCGCGCCGGTTTCCGGCAGCCGATCGAGACCCTCACCAGCATCACCGGCAATTACTTGCACCATCAGTACCAGCCTGAACAGACCGCCGTGGTCGCGCAGGCCTGCTGGTCCACCGAAGGCGAGTTGCGCATGGACTGGCGCTTCGTCGAAACCGCCTTTGGTGACCACGTTACCTGCCGCGTACAGGACGGGCGCCTGCGTTTCGACCGGGGCGTCAATACCAACGCCGGTGCCCTGCAACGCCCGACCCTGATCGGCTCACGAATCCCGCTTTAAGGAGTACAACCGATGACCTCTTCCCTGTGGGCACCCTTTACCGCAATGCGCCCCTTCAACCGCCAACCGATGCTGTTCGACCGCGCCGCCGGCATGCACTACAGCACCCCCGAAGGGCGTGACGTGCTCGACGCGATGGCCGGGTTGTGGTGCGTCAATGCCGGGCATGGCCAGCCCCGTATCGTCGAAGCCATTCGCGAAGCGGCAGGGCGCCTGGACTTTGTGTCCTCGTTCAAGATGAGCCACCCGGCGGCGCTGAGCCTGGCGGATCAACTGGTCGCCAAAGCGCCGGCGGGCCTGGACAAAGTATTCTTCACCAACTCCGGTTCCGAGGCGGTGGACACCGCGTTGAAGATCGCCCGTGCCTACCATCAAGCCCGAGGCGATTGTCGGCGCACCAAGCTGATCGGCCGTGCCAAGGGCTATCACGGCATGGGCTTTGGCGGGCTGTCGGTGTCGGGCATCGGCCGGCAGAAGCGCGACTTCGGACCGTTGCTCGGCGACGTCGCGCACTTGCCGTTGCCGTATGACGCCGGCTCGCGATTCAGCCCCGGCCAACCGGAGCAGGGCGCGCACTATGCGGATGCGTTGCTGCAGTTACTGGACGTACACGACCCGGCCACGGTGGCGGCGGTGATTGTCGAGCCGGTCACCGGCTCGGGCGGGGTCTACGCACCGCCCCTGGGCTACCTGCAAAAGCTGCGCGAGATCTGTGATCGACATGGCCTGCTGTTGATCTTCGACGAAGTCATCACCGGCTTCGGCCGCGTGGGCCATGGGTTCGCCGCCGAGGCCTTTGGTGTCACTCCAGACCTGATGACCCTGGCCAAGGGCCTCACCAACGGTGCGGTGCCCATGGGCGGCGTGCTGGTCAGCGGCGCGGTGTACGACGCGTTCATGCAAGGCCCGGAACAGGCCATCGAACTGATGCACGGCTACACCTATTCGGCCCACCCGCTGGCCTGCGCCGCCGGCCTGGCGACCCTGCAGGTGCATGAAGAGCTGGGCCTCAATGCGCATGTGCAGCAGATGGCGCCGTTGTGGCAGAACACCGCGCTGGCCTTGCGTGAGCAGGCGTTGGTGCTGGATGTGCGTGCCATTGGCCTGCTCTGCGCGGTCGAGCTCAAACCCCGCGAGGGCGGCCCCGGTGCGCGGGCTGCAGAAGTGGCCCAGCGGTGTTTCGAGGCAGGCGTGCTGGTGCGCGCCTCCGGAGAGAACATCGTGCTGTCGCCGCCGCTCATCATCAACCAGGAACAGGTCGCGCAGGTGTTCAGCACCTTGGCCAAGGCACTCGAGGCGACGCGATGAATCACCTGGATTTCTACATCGACGGGCAATGGGTCAAGCCCCTGGGCGGCGACACCTTGCCGGTGATCGACCCGACCACAGAGCGAACCGTCGCGACCATCAGCCTTGGCACCCGGGCCGACCTCGACCGCGCCGTCACCGCGGCCAGGCGCGCCTTCGACAGCTATGGGCAATGGACGCGCGAACAACGCCTGGAACTGCTGGCGGCGATCATCGACGGCTATCGCCAGCGCAGCGAAGCCCTGGCGCAATGCGTGCACCAGGAAATGGGCGCGCCACTGTCGCTGGCGCGCAGTGCCCATGTGCCCGCAGGGTTGGGCCATTTGCAGCGTGCGTATGACGTGCTCAAGACGTATGCCTTCGAATACGCCCACGACAGCACCCTGATCAGCCGCGAACCGATAGGGGTGTGCGGCCTGATCACGCCGTGGAACTGGCCACTCAACCAACTCACCTGCAAGCTCGCGCCGGCCCTGGCCGCAGGCTGCACGATGGTGCTCAAGCCCAGTGAAAAGGCGCCGCTGTCGGCGATGCTGCTGGCCGATATCCTGCACCAGGCCGGAGTGCCCAAGGGTGTGTTCAACCTGGTCAATGGCGATGGCCCCACCCTCGGCGACGGCATCGCCCGGCATGCTGGAATCGACATGGTCTCGTTTACCGGTTCCACCGGCGCGGGCATCGCGGTGGCCAAGGTGGCGGCGGACACGGTCAAGCGTGTGTCCCAGGAACTGGGTGGCAAGTCGGCCAACCTGATTCTTGCCGATGCGGACCTGGACGCCGCCGTGCGTCACGGCGTGAGCAGCTGTTTTCGCAACAGCGGCCAGTCCTGCAATGCGCCGACGCGCCTGCTGGTGCCGCGTGCCTTGCAGGCGCGGGCAGTGGAAATCGCCCAGGAGGTTGCCGCGCAGAGCTGCTTTGATGACAGCAACCCGGCGACCGCCATGGGGCCTCTGGCCAACCAGGCGCAATTCGAACGGGTGCAGGCGCTGTTGGCGGCCGTGGACGTCCCGCCGGTGTGCGGCGGTGCAGGGCGGCCGCCGGGCATCACCCACGGTTTCTATGTGCGGCCCACGGTCTACGCCGATGTGCACCCCGACCTGCCGATTGCCCGCGAAGAGGTGTTCGGGCCGGTGCTGGTAATCATTCCCTACGACAGCGAAGAGCAGGCGATTGCCATCGCCAATGACAGCCCCTATGGCCTGTCCGGCTACGTCACGGCCGGCACGCTGGAGGGCGCGCGCAGGGTCGCTCGCAGGCTGCGCACGGGGATGGTCCATCTCAATGGCAGCAAGGCGGACAACGGCGCGCCGTTCGGCGGGTACAAGCAGTCCGGGAACGGCCGCGAGTGGGGGGTATTTGGCCTGGAGGATTACCTGGAAGTGAAGTCGCTGTTCGGCTACCAGCCTGACCTGGAGTAAGCAGCGCCTGCCGCATCACTTGCGGCGGCTGCCCGAATGCCCGCAAGAACGCCTGGCGCATGCGTTCGTGATCACCAAACCCGGTCTCGTGGGTCACCACTTCAACCGGGTGATATGAGTTCAAGAAGTTGGGTGGCCTTTATGAGAAGGGCGCTGACTGGCAATCCTTTGCAGAGGGCTATATCGACCACCCCGCTTATTCCGACTACCCCCTCTTGTAGGCGCCGGCGGGGCTGGTTACTCCACGCGTAGCACAATCTTGCCGATATGATCGCCACCCTCCATCCGTGCATGGGCCTGGGCGGCGTCAGTGTATTCGTACACCTTGTCGATGATCGGCAGGCACCGCCCGGCAGCCAGCACCGGCCACACGTATTCGCGTAGCTGTTCGGCAATCGCGGCCTTTTCCTCCTTGGTGCGTGCGCGCAACAGCGAGCCGGTTATCACCGCGCGTTTACCGAGGATGCTCAGCAGGTCGACGTCGTTGGCTTTGCCGCCCCCGAGGAAACCCAGCATCACCAGGTGACCGTCCATGGCCAGGGACTTGATATTGTTGTTCAGGTACGAGGCTCCCATGATGTCGAGGATCACGTTCACGCCCTTGTCGCCGGTCCGCCTGGCGATGACCTCGGCAAAGTCCTGCTCGCGGTAATTGATCGGCTCGGCGCCCAGCTTGGCAATCGCGGCGCACTTGTCGGCACTGCCGGCGGTGGCGAAGGCCTGGATGCCGAATTCGCGGCACAGCATCAGGGCGGTGGTGCCGATGCCGCTGGTGCCGCCGTGGATCAGCACGCGCTGGCCTTTGTGCGCGCCGCCGAGGCCGAACAGGTTGGCCCACACGGTAAAGAAGGTCTCCGGGACGGCGGCGGCTTGAATCCAGTCCATGTCCTCAGGGATAGGCAGGGCCTGGCTGGCCGGTACGCTGCAGAACTGCGCGTAGCCACCACCGTTGGTCAGGGCGCAGACCTTGTCACCGACGACGTACTCGTTCACGCCGTCGCCCAGGGCGACGACTTCACCGGCCACTTCCAGCCCCGGGATCGGGCTCATGCCGGGTTTCATCGGGTACTTCCCGGCGCGTTGCAAGGCGTCAGGGCGGTTGACTCCGGCAGCGTGCACGCGGATCAGGATCTCGCCGGGACCTGCGACCGGCACATCGGCCCGGCGCGGTTGCAGCACTTCAGGCGCGCCGGGCACGGTGATTTCGATCAGGGTCATTTCTTGAGGAAGCGTCATTTCAGAGTACCTGCAGCGATGAGCGTATGAGGTGTGACCGTATCGAGCGGGCGACGGTTCAGCACGATCATGCCCGGTTCCGGCGCTTATAAACATGTGCTCGGTTGAACGGTTGAACGGTTGAGCGTCTATGCTGGTCCACTGACCTCTCACGTCAGATCACACAGGTGAACGAAATGGCCAAGACTTACAGCTACGCCGCCCAGAACGCCAAGGATTCCCTCAAGCCCTTTACCTTCGAGCGCCGTGCGCCGGGGGCTGATGACGTACAGATCGATATTCTCTATTGCGGGGTCTGTCACTCCGACCTGCACACCGCACGCAACGAGTGGAACAACACCTTGTATCCCTCCGTGCCCGGCCATGAAATCGTCGGCCGCGTCACGGCGGTCGGCGCCAATGTGCAGACATTCAAGGTCGGTGACCTGGCCGGCGTCGGCTGCATGGTCGACAGTTGCCAGCACTGCCCATCCTGCGCCGAGGGCGAGGAGCAATACTGCGAAAACGGCTTTACCGGCACCTACAACGGCCCGGTGTTCGGCGGTGAGAATACCTTCGGCGGCTATTCGGACAGCATCGTGGTCAAGGAGAAGTTCGTGCTGCGCATCTCCCACGATGACGCCAACCTGGCTGCCGTGGCGCCACTGCTGTGCGCGGGCATCACCACCTATTCGCCGCTGCATCACTGGAAGGTGGGCCCCGGCAAGAAGGTCGGTGTGGTCGGCCTGGGTGGCCTGGGCCATATGGCGGTGAAAATCGCCCACGCCATGGGCGCCCACGTCACGCTGTTCACCACCTCACCGAACAAGCGCGAAGACGGCCTGCGCCTGGGCGCCGATCAAGTAGTGGTGTCCCGGAACCCGGACGAAATGGCCAAGGTTGCCAACAGCCTGGATTTCATCCTCAACACCGTCGCCGCGCCGCACAACCTCGATGCGTTTCTCAACCTGCTCAAGCGTGACGGCACCATGACCCTGGTCGGTGCCCCCGACAGCCCGCACCCATCGCCCACGGTGTTCAACCTGATCTTCAAGCGTCGCAGCCTGGCCGGCTCGCTGATTGGCGGCATCGCAGAGACCCAGGACATGCTGGACTTCTGCGCAAGGCACGGGATTGTCTCGGACATCGAAATGATCGATATCCAGGGCATCAACGAGGCCTATGAGCGGATGCTCAAGGGGGATGTGAAGTATCGGTTCGTGATCGACATGGACAGTTTGAAAAAAGAAAACCACGCCGCCTGATACCACCGACGATTCGTCGGTGATAGCTGTTTTGTGTGGGAGCTGGCTTGCCTGCGATACAGGCACCTCGGTTTGTCAGACACCGAGGTGATCCTATCGCGGGCACACCCGGCTCCCACATAAAGCGACCCTTTCAAGGGGGTGGGTGCTCAAGCTGAAAGGTGTTCGTACAGAATCGTCGCACCCACCAGCATCAGCACCACGCCACCGACCATCTCGGCGCGCTTGCCCACCACCGTGCCCAGCACCCGCCCGAGCATCATGCCGATCGTCACCATGGTCATGGTCGCCAGGCCGATCGCCGCCGCTGCCATCAGGATGTTCACGTCCACAAACGCCAGGCCCACGCCCACCGCCAGCGCATCGATGCTGGTGGCGAACGCCGTGACGGCCAGGATCATGAATGAATGCCGGGTCGGTTTCTCGGCCTCTTCATCATCGGCCTTCAACCCGTTCCAGATCATGTGCAGCCCCAGCCCGACCAGCAGGGTGAAGGCGATCCAGTGGTCCCAGTTTTCCACCCAGCGCGTGGCGGCATGGCCGATGGCCCAGCCGATCATCGGCGTGATGGCTTCGATCACGCCAAAGATCAGGCCGGCACGCAGGGCTTGGGTGAGGCGGGGTTTGTGCAGGCTGGAGCCTTTGCCGATGGCCGCCGCAAAGGCGTCCGTGGACATGGCCAGGGCGAGAAGGATCAGGGAAATGGGGTTCACGGTGCGGCTTCCAGTCGGGCTACAGGAGACAACGACACACCCACGCGCCCGACTTCAGGCGTGGGTATGTCGCTGGTCTCACCAACCGAAAAGACGGTGTTCGCACCACGGCAGGTTGCCGAATATGTTGATACGAACGCTTCCGACAGGATCAGAAGCAGGTTACTCCCCAACGAGGTGGGCGATCTTAGGCGAGCCCATATGAAAATTCCGTTAAAAGGGCTTATTGCAACCCGCGAATGATCCTGCAGAAAGCCGTCTAGTGATCATCCTTGAGGGTCTTGAACCCCTCGATGCGTTTGATCAGTCGCGCATTCTTCGCCGAGTCGGCATTGCCGAACAGGAAAGAAAAGTCCGATGCCAGCCCGGACTTGCCGGCAATCGCCGCGTACTGGTGACAGTCGTTGCAGTTGTCGGTCTGCACGTAGGTTTCCATCGTGGTGTTGGCGACGACGACACTCTGGTCGCTGACGAACGGCCCGTAGGACAGCGGCGTTTTCACGTTGGGACCAGGGCCTGGATCGTTGGGCGCGTTGGGCGTCTTGGACCACAGCACATTCACCAGTTTGTAGTACTGGAACACCGATTGGCCCTGGGTTTTCTGGGCAAACGTCTGCTGCACCGCCGTGTTCAGCGTCTGCAGGTCCTGAGGCGTGGCATTGACCCGCGTGGCTTGCACCGGCTGGTCCAGGGGCGTGCAGTTGGGCGGCGTGTGGGTGGCATCGCACTGCACGCGGGGGACGTTGGGCGTGCAGGCATCACCGCTGCACGGCGTGCTGTTGAAGCTGTAGCCCTGGGGCGGTGCTGCGCCGCCGTCGGGCACGTTGTCGACCTGCTCGAAGGTGGTCCAGATAAAGTTCGGCTGGGTCTGGGTCTTGTTGATGATATGCAGGCCCACCAGGCCCACCACTTCCTGGGTGCATTCCAGCGTGTCCGGGCGTTGCAGCCAGGCGACGGTGGTCAGGTAGCGCCCGTACAGCTCGGGTTTGTTGGTGAGCACGCGCCAGGCTGCCTTGAGCTCCAGGGCGCCCAACTCTTCCTGGGGCAGCGCTTTGGCCGGCAGTTCGCGCACCAGTTTGCCCGCCGGCAATGACAGGCCGGCGGGATGCCGGTTGTCGCTGTTCTGCGCCACGATCAATTGGTTCGCGGCGTCGTACAGCCCGTTGTTGACGATGTAGTCGAACTCGGCCTTGCCGACCTTGCGCTCGAAAAACACCAGGTTGCCCGACTGGTCCGTCAGCCAGCCACCGGACGCTTCCATGATCGAATCGGGCAATGTCACTTGGGTGCCGCTGGACAGGTGGAAGCGATGCTTGCGGTTGATCGCGCTTTCTGAGGTGGCGGTGATGTATTTACGCGCGCCCGTGGCGAACGCCTTGAGAGTGCCGGTAGCGGTGCACTTGGACGGCAGCAGGGTTTCCACGCCCCATCCGGACGGCTTGGGTGCGCCGGGCAGGAAGATCTCGCTGGCATCCTTGTAGCTGGCCCACACCGGGGCGTTGCTCATCGGCTGGCCGGGCGTTGGCGGCACGCCGAACTGGGCTGCCGTGCTTTGCGTGTCTGGCTCACCCGCCAGGCTCGCGTTGGCCGGCCAGCCGGAGTCGACCGGCCAGTTCATGGCAATGAACAACTGCCAGCCGAAGCAGTTGAGAAAGTCCTGTTCGGTGCCAAAATTGTTCACTGGCAGGAAGCCGCCGCTCGTAGGATCGAACACCAGTTGGCTGACGCAGCTCTGGGCGTCCGAGGCCGCACTGGCCGGTGCGGGGGCCAGCAGGGGGAGAAGGGCGCAGGTTATCCAGCCGAAAATATTCAAGCGTGCCCGGCGCAGCGGGCGAAGCCATCCGTTCATGATCGCATTCCTTGCTCAAGGCTCAGGGGCGACCGCCCACGCCAGGCATGGGCGGCCGGGAGGTACTCAGGCGTCGGGCACCAGCGCCAGGCCGCTTTCCCACGGGTGCTGGGTGGCGCTGGGGTTGGCCGCTTCGCTGGGGTTCAGCGCGCGCACGCTGACCAGCCCCGGTGCTGCGTTGCTGCTGACCGTGATGGTCATGATGTAGCCCTGGGTGCCGCCACCGTCGGTTTGCCCAGGGATCGCCGAGGCATCCGGCAAGAACTGCGTGACGTGGGCGCTGATGTCCGGATTGGAAAATTGCACCCGCGCATTCGCCACGGTGGTGTTCGGGTCGGCGCCTTGCACCACCAGCACGAACTGGCCCGAAGTGCCGGGCGCAAAACTGGCCGGCAGGTCGCTGGGGGACTGGCCGTAGAACAGGTCCACCGGCAGCAGTTGCACCGGCCAGGGCTGTGCATCGGTGGTGTTGGCCGCCACGCAGTCGCACTCCTTGGGCGGGGCGGTGAGCGGTGCCGGGGTCACGCTGAGGGCCACATTCAGCTCGTTGGCGATCACCCACACGTAGTCGATCGGCGTGCCATTGATGGTGATGTCATTGATCGAGAACCCCGCGCTTTGCGGCACCTCGAAGACCGCCTGCAGGATCTGGTCGGAGTTGTTCGGGCCAGTGCCGGCGGTGCCGCGGGTGACGCGCCAGTAGCTGCTGACATCCTGGCCCTGAGGGCCTTTCCAGGTGCTGAAGGATTTCGGTTGTTGCAGGTACAGGCCGATCGGGTTGGTCAACGAGATCAGGTTATTGACTGCGGCCTGGTTGGCGGAAAAACCGATATGCGGGTCGGAGTTGCGATAGTTCTGCCCGTACTGCGCGCAGCAGATCAGGCTCTGCTGGTTACGGCTGCTGTTGAGCGGCCGCAGGATGGTGGCGGCGGCCGCCAGGTAGATCTCGGCACTCAGGGTATTGGGGCCGGAGGTCAGGTGCATCGCGCCGCCCGACACACCGGGAATGCGCACGGTGCCCGAGTTCCATTTGTTCACGGTGTCGTAGGCGGGCTGGCCGGTGGTGGGGTCGAGTACCGGTTCGCCGGCCTTGCCGGTCGGGCCATCGGCGGTGTAGCGCAGGTACAGGTCTTCGATTTTCACCCGTGGGTCGACATACGCCTGGTACAGCCCCAGCACGGCGTTCGGGTCGATGTTCCACATGGTCAGGAAATACGCCGGGTTCTCGCTGGTGAACATGATGCTGCGCATGTTGCCGTCCGGGTCGCGGGTGATCGACCACTCGCAATATTCATCCAGCCAGCCCCGTGGCCCCGAAGGCGAAAAGTCGGCATACGGGCCGTTCCAGTTGATGGACTTGCACAGCACACTGGGGATCTGCAGCTGGGTCGCCTTCGGGTCCGGGTACAGCGAATAGAGGGTGTTGTTGAGGGTGATCTGGCCGTGGTCGGTCAACTGCATCACTTGGTCCAGGGTCATGGCCTTGCCGCCCAGTTGCGGGACCACGGCGGCGCCGTTGTTGTAGAAAAACGTCCACAGCCGATTGGGGAACGGCTGCCAGGTGATGGTGACCGGTGTCTGTGTGCCGTAGCCGCTTTCCAGCGGGTTGTAATAGCCCGAGCGGGGCGCGTCGTTGAGGTTCGACCAGGGGTTGCCGATGACCGACATCTGGGTCCAGCCGGTGACGTTGTTGTTCCAGTTGGTTTCGAAGGTCGACAACTGGTCCTCCAGGCCCAGTTTGTTGTAGTCCTTGGGCGCTTGTTCGGCAGGGGAGGTGAATTGGGTGAAGGGCGTGCTCATGTTGGTTCTCCAGCAGTGGTGTTGGTGGAGCAGCAACCGGCATCCGGAGCGGGGCCGGCGGAGGTTTGGCGTGGGTCGTCCCACACCAGTTGGGCGATAAAGCCAGGCAGGGCCGCGTACGCGTCGGGCGTCAATACCTGGCCACTATCGGGATGGGTCACGATCAGCGATAACTGCGCCGCGTCGGTCGGTTTGAGGTTCAGTGCCTTGACGCTGCGCGCGGCGTTCAGGGCGCGCGAGACGCCTTGGGTGATGCAGCGGCCTTTGTCATCCACCAGGCCCATGCCGATACGGCTGAAACGCCCGACGTAATGCGGGTTGTCGGCGCTGGCATGCTGCGCAGTGGCGTCGGGCTGGTTGAGGAATACGTCGATCAGGTAGGTGTCGTGGGTGCAGCGCACGTGGTCGAACACCACCCAGGGCCCGGTGCCGGCGGCCTGTCCGGCGGTTTTCTGATGCGGGCAGCACGCACGCATCGCCGCCTTGGGCGCGCCGAATTGAGGGGCCACCGGGGTGCCGTAGTCGTAGCCGATGTGCCGGCTGTCCTGGGCCATGTCACCGAGCGTGGTGTAGCGCCAGGCATCGGCGCTGGTGAAGGTCACTTCATCGGCCTGGTGCCCGGCGAAGGGTTGCAGCAGGCACTGGGTGGTGTACTGCGCCGCCGGGTTGGCGCGGATCCAGACTTCCAGCATGCGGTCGATATTGGCGTGATAGGAGCAGAACACCGGGTCGAACGCGGTGTAGGCGTTATCGGCCATGTCACCGCCGATCCAGCCGTGATAGTTGTCGTGGGGTTGCTCGTAGAGGCCGTCGAAATTCAGCGCGCGGTTGGGGTACAGGTTGTTCGGCTGAGGAGGGTCAAAGGTGGTGATGTTGGCCCAGGGGTAGCCCGGCACGCCCTGGGGCTGGCTGAAGGTGGTGAACGCGAGCGCATCGACTACCTGCTGCTGGAAGATCCGGCTCATGCCATACAGCTGGGTCCGCTCGAAACGAAAGGCCTCGCCCTGGGTGTAGAACAGCGGGTTGCGCTGCACATACAGGCACTCCACGCCGTCCACGGGCGCCGTGGCGCAGACCTTCGAACAACCATCCTTGGCAGCCGCGTAGCGCAACGGGTTACGCCGCACCTCACCCGTGTGCGGGTGCACGTAGGTTTCATCGAGGAAGGCCTGGGGCAAACCGGCCTGGGGGCTGCCGTCGACACTGGCGTCGGCGGCCATCCAGTCCCAGTAAGGGATCGCGCAATCGATCAGCGCTTCCAGGTACAGCAGGTAGGCGCGATGCCACAGCGCGAAGGCTTCCTGATAATGCAGGCACCAGTTGGTATGGATATACGCGTAGCGCTGCCAGGGTGAACCGCTGTCCGGGTCGCCGACGTGCATCACGTCATCGAGTTTGGCGCGGTACAGGTTCAGTTGCTCAAGGCTCAGGGCGCGGATGTCCTGGCGTACGCGCTTGACCGGGTGCGGCAGCGCCGGTGGCGGGATGCGCTCGGCCAGGTCGAACGGCGAGATGCTGTCCAGCCGCCAGCCCTGGTTGACCCACAGCCGGAAGGTTTCGAGGGCATCGATGGGCCAGAATTGCTGCTGGTCGGTGGTCAACGGCATGTTGCGCGAGGCGAGGTGCTGGTAGATGGTTTTCGACCAGGTCTTGACCGAGGCCGGGTCTTCCAGGAACACGTCGTAGGCGTTCATGCAGCCTATCCACGTGGCCGCCACGGCGGCGCGCTGGCTGGCGGGTATCCAGTAGGGTGCGCTGAAAAGTCCTTGGATATCAGCGGTCCACGTCGGTTTCGCGACTATCATAAGATCCCTCTCATGCCGCCTTGAGGCCAGGTGTTGGCCGGGCTGCTACGCTGAATCGATGGTAACTAGCCACTGCGCAGGATTTGTGCAAATTGGCCCGTCATTGCGACGGATTCATTGCATTTTTCAAGGACGATTCGGAACCGATGACAGACGCCATGGATTTGAAGATCCTGGGCAAGTTGCAAAAGGATTGCGACCAGAGCCTGGAGTTGTTGAGCGACAGTGTGGGGCTGTCGTCCACCAGTTGTTACCGGCGGATTCGCCGGATGGAAAGCATGGGGATTATCAAGGCAAAAGTGGCGGTACTGGACGAGCGCAAGCTGGGGATCCAGGTGACGGCCTTTTTCCTGATCAAGTTGGACAAGGACAGCAACGATATCGACCGCAAGATGCAGCATATCCTTGCCAGTCATCCTGAGATTCAGGATTGCTACTTGATGACGGGGGAGTTTGATTTTGTGATGGTGGCGAAGTTTCGGGACGCTACGGAGTACACCGAGTATATCTATCGGTTTCTGGAGACTTACCGGGATATTCCGATTCGGACGTATTCGTCGACGTTGGTGGTGCGGACGGTTAAGAAGTCTTATGAATTGCCGTTGCAGGGGGTTGGGTAGCCAGCTCCTGTACCGGGATGCACCAGGCCGCCCCGGTTTCGCACCCTGAACTGTAGGAGCCGGCTTGCCGGCGAAAAACGCGAGGGCGCCGCGTTCATGCTGGCTTCCCGCGTCATCGTTGACGCCCCTCGCTGGCAAGCCAGCTCCTACAAGGGGCTGCGTAGGACGCCGCGGAAGGTGGCGCTCAGTGCACGCAATGTCTCCTTGGAGCGGCCATCGGTGATGCGGCTGTAAAGCACGACTTCACTCACCGGCAATGGCGGCAGGCTGTATTGCTCGCTCACGTCCACCGCACCCGCCGGTGCTACGCGATGGGCGAGGGCGGCGACGCCCAGTCCGGCGCTGACGGCGGCGCCGACGGCCATGACGCCGCCGCCCACGAACACTTCGGTCCAGTCGATGCGCGCCGTGTCCAGCGCACGTGTCGCCAGTTGGCGCACGCCGCAGGGCGCGGCCATGGTGGCCATGCGCAACGGTGTGCCGGGGCTGTGTTGCCAGGTGGGGGCGGCGAACCAGCCGAAGCGTTCCACCGCCAATACTTCGCCGTCCTGGCGGTCGCCCTCGTTGCGTACGATTACCGCGTCCAGCTCATTGCGATCAAACGCGGCAACCAGGTCGCGAGAGGAGGCAATGCGCACTTCGAGGATCACCAATGGGTCATAAGCGGCCAGGCGGCTGAGCCAGGTCGGCAGGTCGGGGCCGGCGACGTGGTCGCTGATGCCGATCACCAGGCGCCGCTGTGCGTGGCTGTTCATATCGGCCAAGGCGCGTTCATGGGCATTGAGCAGGGCGCGGGCGGCTACGATGAACTGTTCGCCCTGGGGCGACAGCCGCACATGGCGTGGCGTGCGCTCGAGCAGGCGATAACCGAGGCGCTCTTCCAGGCGCTTGAGCTTGAGGCTGATTGCCGCCTGGGAGGTGTCGAGGGCTTCGGCGGCGCGGGTGAAACTGGCGAAGTCAGCCACCAGCACGAAGGCCTGCACGGTATCGATGTCCAGCGGTTTGAGCGCGTCAGTCATATCGAATCCTTATTGCACATATATCGGCTGATATCTTGTTGAAATCATCACCGCTGCGCAAGCTGAACCCTCATCTTGCACAGGAGTTCTCGCATGTTTGCCAAACAGTATTCACACCGCTTGCCTGCCGACTACGACATGGGCGTGATTCGCCGCCGTGCCGCGCAATTGGGACCGTTGTGGGATAACGCCGAAGGGTTGCTGTTCAAGGCGTTTATCGCTCAGGAGCGCGGGGGCAATGTTTACTCGTCGGTGTACTTGTGGGCCGATCCGTCGCAGGCCGCCGACTTTTTATTGGGCGAGCGCTTTCAGAAGGTGCTCGACAGTTTCGGTCGGCCGCATATCGAGAGCTGGTTGCCGCTGGATGTACAGCGTGGCACGGCGCAGGGCGCGTTGAGTTTGTATCGCCAAGAGTGGGCGTTGGAGCCGGGAGCGGACAGGGCGAAGGTCTTGGCCGAGGAGAAACGGCGCAATCAACAGGTGGCCGATAGCGGCGACACCTTTGCGGTGTTCCTGGCGCTGGATGTGCAAGCGTGGCGTTTGGTGCGAGTGACCTTGTCGGCCAAGCCGCTGCAAGCGGACCATCCCGGAACGGGTTACCACGTGTTGTACCTGGCCCGTCCCGGGATTTGATTCAAGAATTGAAGCGCGCTTTTGGCTGGCTGAGCTTGCGCTCGGCCACCGCCCCAAACACCAGCCCCAAGGTCGTCCACAGCACCCACTGGATCCCCAGCGACGCGACACGGAACTTCCACAGCAGCACCGCCGAAAACTGCTCGGGCACTTCGTTGATCACCGGGAACAGGCTGCCAGCCACCGACACAATCACGATGTACAACGCCACGCCGAGGATCGCGCCCGTCCAAATACCACGGCGGGCAATCAGCTTGCGTGCCGCATTGACAGCAATCACCGCCGCAGCCACCGACACCAGCAGCATCAGGAAAAACAGCTGGGTGCGTTGTGCAATGGTCTGCGGGTCGCCTACCGAGGGTGGGTTGGCCGGGTACTTGAGGCCGGGCACGAGGATGAGCGTCACGAATGCCGCCAGTGCCAGCAGTGCGGCCAGGCCTCGGGGGCTGACCTTGCCGATGCGGCCGAGGGAATAGGCGAACACCAAGGCGAAGATGCCGCCCAGGGATACGCTGTACACCACCACCCCGGTGAACAAGCCGAACGTACTTTGCACGTCGCGGCTTACCAGTTCTTCTTCAGGTGCGTCGCCGTGCATCTGTGCCATCTGGTCTTCGAAGGCAATGGCCTTATCGATCTGCGGCTCGCCAAAGGTCTTGGCGAAGCCGAAAGCCAGCACGCCGGCGAGCAGGCCCACCAGCATCCCGCGTACGAGTAAATGCCCTGTCATGTCATGTGTTCCTTATCGATCAATGGCAGGGGAAACCCAGCAGGTGGCGGCCGTCGTGGACGAATTCGTGCACGTACATGCCCTTGAATACGGCAGTAGCACCTTGCTCGGCGCCGACGAAGTAGATCGCCAGCAGCAACAGCAGGCCGCCGAAGATCGCCCAGGGCAGGATTTCGCCCAGGGGAATCGTCGGCACATAGACATCAGGGGTCGTTGCAGCAGCAGTAGCCATGAAAACCTCCAGGGATGACGCGTCCCGAAATGGATAGCGATAGGGCTGAAACAGGGTCTGGCTTACGGCTGTTGGGCCGAATACAGTGGCGCGACCGCGCCGGGATTGAACCGGCTTCCTGTTTCATGTTCGTTGTAACATATTGAAACAACTTCGCCAGTCTACGCTGACTGCCGACCGAAACAGAGTGAAATTGTGATGCAAGCCACCCGTTTGACATTGATCTGCCACGCCGTCACGCCCTTGCAGAAACAGGGACGTTTTCCCGATGACGAGGCCGTGGCGATGGATTGGCAAGGCGCGGCGCTGTCCCTGGCCGATCGCTACAAGAAAACGCGGCGCCTGCTGTGCGGGCCGGAGGCCAGGGCCCGGCAGACGGCGAGCCTGTTCGGTGCGGACGCGGTCAGCGAAGACGCCCTGCGTGATGCTGATTTTGGCCGGTGGAAGGGCCAGGACATCCACCAACTGGGTGGCGATGAGTTGGCTGCCTGGCTCACCGACAGCACGTTCGCACCGCCTGGCGGTGAGTCGGTGGAGCAGATCTGCGTGCGGGTCGGCGAATGGATGAGGTCCCTCGAATCCCGGCCTGGCCATGTCGTGGCCATCACTCATCCGTTTGTGATCCGCGCCGCGATGTTGCACGTCATGCGGTTTCCGCTGTCGATGTTCTACCGGATCGATGTCGAACCGTTGTCGGCCACCGAACTGCGCTTCAACCAGGTCTGGCGCCTGCGCCTGGAAACTCACGCCTGAGCGCGTGAACATGGCAAAATCCCCGCCCCGCAATGAGAGCATCCCATGAAACGCATCCTGATCATCGGCATCGGCGCCGGCAACCCTGACTACATCACGATGCAGGCCGTGAAGGCGCTCAACCGCACCGACGTGTTTTTCCTGATGGACAAGGGCCAGAGCAAAGACAAGTTGATCGACCTGCGTCGCGAGATCTGCGAGACCTACATCACCGAACCCGGCTACCGCTTCGTCGAGGCCGAGTGCCCCGAGCGGGTGCGCGGCGACATCGATTACACCACCGCCGTGCAGGACCTCAACCGCGACAAGCAGCAGACCTTCGAACGCATGATCAACGAGGAAATGGCTGACGGCGAAGTGGGCGCTTTCCTGGCTTGGGGTGACCCAGCTCTGTACGACAGCACCATTCGTATCCTGCAGGCGATCCTGGCCAGTGGCCGCTGTTCCTTTGAGTTCGAGGTGATCCCTGGCATCACCAGCGTGCAGGCCCTGGCCGCCCGGCACAAAGTGCCGCTCAATCGCATCGGCAAGTCGGTCGAGATCACCACCGGGCGCCGCCTGGCGGCAGGGCAGGCAAGCGATGCCGACACCCTGGTGGTGATGCTGGACGCCGAAGATTCCTACCGCACCGTGGCGGACCAGGGCCTGGACATCTACTGGGGTGCCTACCTGGGTACCCCGGACGAGATCCTCATCAGCGGCAAGGTGAGTGAAGTGGCTGAAGACATCGAGCGGGTGCGCAAGGCGGCGCGCCTGGAAAATGGCTGGATCATGGACACTTATCTGCTCCGCAAACCCTGAGGTAACGTCCCATGCTCAAATTGTTTGCCCTGGCGCTGACCCTGGTGGCCGGCGTCGCCCATGCCGACGCTACGCTGCACACCGATTTGCCGTTGTCGTACCTGGAACAAACCCAGGGCGACGCGCGCAATCAGCCGCTGGTGATCTTCCTGCACGGGTTTGGCAGCAACGAGGAAGACCTGTTCGGCATCAAGGAGGCGCTGCCGCCCACCTGGACGTACCTGTCGGCCCGTGCGCCGATGCCGGTGGACCCGCACGGCTATCGCTGGTTCACCAAGACGCCCGGTGACGGCGACTACGATGGCGAGACCGCCGACCTGCAGCGCAGCGCCAAGTTGATCGAAGATTTTGTCGGCAAAGCCACCACCAAGTACCACACCCAACCTGACCGCGTGTTCCTGGTCGGCTTCAGCCAGGGCGCGATCATGTCCTACGAGGTGGGCTTGCGCCGGCCCGAGCTGCTGCGCGGCATTGCGGCGTTGAGTGGCAGCGTGTTGCCGGTGCTCAAGGCGCAGCTGAAGCCGGACGCGTCACGGGGTCAATTGGCGATCTTCATCGGCCACGGCACCCTGGACCAGGCGCTGCCCTATGCCTCGGCGACCCGGGCGAACGAGGTATTGACCGGGTTGGGGTTGAAGCCGGAGTTTCATGGGTATCCGGGGATGAACCACACCATCAGCGAAACCGAAGTGCAGGACCTCAAGGCCTGGCTGGAAAAAAGCCTGAACTGACCACCTCCCTTGTAGGAGCCGGCTTGCCGGCGATGGCGCCATTGGATATTACGCTGACTTCAAGGACCCATCGCCGGCAAGCCGGCTCAGGTGCGTGCGGGTTATTTCCCGCCGGTAATCTGCTTCACCAACGCCGCATGCCCCTTGGCATCATCCGCCCGTGAAATCGCCTGGATCACCAGCAGGTGGTTGCCCGAACCGCCCAGGAATGTGGAGTTCAGCGTCTTGCCGCCGCCCTGGGTGGCGGTGCTGTCCACCTGGCGCAGGCCCAGGCCTTTGAAGGTCAGTTTCTTCTCGCTTTGTTTCTTGAAGTCGGGCAGGGCCGCACTCTGGTCCTTGACGAAGCCAGCCACGGCACCATCCAGGAATGTTGCGTCGTTATCCCCAATGGTTATCCCATCGTTGCGCACGGTTTCGGCGACGATCACCACACTTTTCGTGGTCTGGTTGGCGTACATCGTACCTTGGGTGTCGGCGGTGCCATCTTCGGCCTTGCCGGTGGGCAAGGTGTCGGCAGCATAGGCCTTGGGCAGGTTGAAGGTGAACTTGCCGCCCAAGGTGGAGATGGTTTGCGTAGTCGGCTTGGACGCGGCGAACACGCTACCGGCGGTCAGCGCGAGGGCCAGCAGGACGGCGGTCTTGGTGAAAGTGGCCATGAAGCGCTCCAGGGGTGAACGAAATTGCGCCGTATTCTGTCAGAAAATTCGCAAAATCGTTCACCTGTAGCCTCACGCCTTGTCGGACTCTTCCTCAAGTCGATCCATCTCAAACAGCCGCGCGAGTTCTGCCCGTGCTTCCTGGGCGGTTTGCATCACCTTCGCCGCGTCGTCGTATACCGCGTGTTGCGCGGCCAGCAGTTGCAGGTCGTGGTTCTTGAAGCGGGTGATGCGCGCATCGGCCTGGGCCTGGCTCAACCCCAGGCCTACGAGGGTGCGGCGGCTCATTTCCAGGCTGGAGTAGAACGTCTCGCGAATCGGCGAGGCGTCCAGGTCTACCAGGCGGTGCACGTGCTGGCGGTTACGCGCGCGAGCGATGATCTTCATATGCGGGTAGAGGTTGCGCACCCGCTCGGCAGTCTTGATGTTGATCTCCGGGTCGTCCATCGCGATCACGAAGAACTCCGCCTGGTCGACCTTGGCCGCGTGCAGGATTTCGGGGCGTTGCGGGTCGCCATAGAACACCGGCATGCCGCCGAAGCTACGAGTCAGCTCGATGGTTTCCACCGAGGTGTCCAGGGCGATAAACGAGATGTTCTGTGCGCGCAGGATCCGCGCCACGATCTGGCCCATGCGGCCCATGCCGGCGATGATCACGCGTGGGGCGTCGCTTTCGATGGTGCGGTATGCCTCGGGGACTTCCACCGGCTTGACCTTTGGCTTGAACAGCTTCGGGCACACCAGCAACAGCAGCGGCGTCAGCGCCATGGACAAGGTGATGGTCAGTACCAAAATGTCGTAGAGGGGCGGTTCGAACAGGCCCTGGTCGCGACCGATCTTGAACACCACAAAGGCAAATTCACCGCCGGCGGCGAGCACCACGCCCAGGCGCAGGGCGCTTTCGCGATTGAGATCACCCACCAACCGGCCCACGGCGTACAGCAGGGGCAGTTTCAAGCCTATCAGCAGCAGCGTCAGCCCGATCACCACCAGCGGCGAGCTGAGCAGCAGGCTGAGGTTGGCGCCCATGCCCACGCTGATAAAGAACAGACCCAGCAGCAGGCCCTTGAACGGTTCGATCTGGGATTCCAGTTCGTGGCGGTACTCCGAGTCCGCCAGCAGCAGGCCGGCGAGGAAGGCGCCAAGGGCCATGGACACGCCCACCAGTTCCATCAACCACGCGGTACCAATCACCACCAGCAGCGCGGTGGCCGTAGAAACTTCGCGCAGGCCGGTCTTGGCGACAATGCGGAACACCGGCCGCAACAGGTAGCGTCCACCGATGATCACCACCGCGATGCTGCCGAGGATCTGCAATACATGCTGCAGGCCCTGGGCTTCAGTGGTCGGGTGATCGCTGCCGGCCAGCAGTGGCACCATGGCGATCAGTGGGATTGCGGCGATGTCCTGGAACAGCAGGATGGCAAACGCCAGGCGACCATGTGGCTGGTTCAGCTCCTTGCGCTCCGCCAGGCTTTGCAGGCCAAAGGCGGTGGACGACAGCGCCAGGCCCAGCCCCAGCACAACCGCGCTGTTCCATGACTGGCCAAACAACCACAACGCCACCGCGCCCATCACCAACCCGGTGAGCAACACCTGGGCCAGACCGACGCCAAACACCGCCTTGCGCATCACCCATAAACGCTTGGGCGACAGTTCCAGGCCGATGATGAACAGCAGCAACACCACGCCCAGCTCGGAGAATTGCGCGACGCTTTGCGGGTTGCCGATCAGGCCCAGCACCGACGGGCCGATGATCACACCGGCGAACAGATAGCCCAGCACCGCGCCCAATTGCAGGTGTTTGGCCAGGGGCACGGTCAGCACAGCGGCAAACAGGAATACCACGGCTGCTTGTAACAGGTTGCCTTCATGGGGCATTGCGAACTCCAGGATCTTTAAAGCCAGTCAACAGGGGGTATTAGAGCGCTTTTTACATGTCGATAATTGTGTTTTTGAGGGGCGAAGGGAAAAGCGGGATGGAAAAAAGTTGATTAAGTATTCCATTGCTGGAATGTTGACCTATTCGAATAGCGGTAAGGGGAGCGCCACGGTGGCTAAGAAATCTGCACGACTTCAAGCAGGCATGCCCCCGGAATCCCGCACGCAAGCCGAGCAGTTGTTGCGGCAGCACCTGATGAAAATGCCATTGCATGAGTTGCGCAAGCGCGGCTACATCCATGCGATGGGCGGCGAACAGGACATTGTCGCGACGTTTCCTGAAGGGCAGATAACGATTGACGGACCCCTCTCGTGAACCAACTCCTCGCCATGCGCGCGTTCGTCCGAGTGGTCGAAACCGGTTCATTCAGCCGTGCGTCCGACCAGTTGGCGCTGCCGCGATCCAGCGTGAGCAAACTGATCACTGACCTTGAGAAGCACCTGGGCATCAAGTTGATGCATCGCACCACCCGTGCGCTGGCGCCCACGTCCGATGGGCTGGAGTATTACCAGCACGCCCGGCGCCTGGTGGCGGAACTGGATGAAGTGGACAGCGCCCTGCGCGGGCAAACCCTCAAGCCCGGCGGGCATCTGCGAGTGGATGCGCCGGCGTCATTTGCCAATTGCCTGCTGATTCCGGCGCTGGTGGATTTTCATCGCGAATATCCCGATATCACGGTGGCCCTGGGCATCAGTGATCGCGCCGTGAACATTGTGGGGGAGGGTGTGGACTGCGTGATCCGCGCCGGCAAGCTGGATGACATGGCGATGATCGGGCGCAAGGTGGCCGACCTGGACTACCTGACCTGCGCCGCGCCCGGTTACCTGGAAAGTCGAGGCGTGCCGACGTCGCCGCAGGATCTGGCGCAGAACCATCTCAATGTCGGCTATTTCTTTACCGGGTCGGGCAAGCCGGAGCCGCTGATATTCGAGCAGGGCGATACGCGCATCGAAGTGGGCGACTTCGCGTTTTCCACCAACGAGGGCAACGGCCTCAAGGAAATGCTGCTCGCTGGCCTGGGCGTCGGGCAGCATTTCAGGTCGATCGTGCAGTACTACGTGGACACGGGCCAACTGGTCAGCGTGCTGCCGGACTGGTCACGCCCGACCACGCCGTTGCATATCCTTTACCCACCCAACCGCCACCAGAGCGCGCGGCTCAAGGTGTTTGTCGAGTGGGTGATTCGTACGTTCGGGGTCAGGGAATAATCGCGGTCACGCGGATTTCCACGCGCATGGTCGGCAGGCCCAGGGCCTCGACACCGACTTGCGTCCAGATCGGCGCATGATTGGGCATGTACTGGTGGTAGTGCTTGACCATCGCCTCGTTGACCTCGGGAGGGAAGCCACCGACATGGTAGGAGTTGACGTGAATCACGTGCTCCCAACTTGCGCCGGCCGTGGCCAGGGTGCGTTCCAGGTTGCGGAACGCCTGGGCGATTTCGTCGGCCAGGTCGACGGGGATCTGAAACTCGTCGTCCCAACCGCCTTGGCCTGAGGTTTCCACGCGATTACCGACCTTTACCGCTTGCGAGTAGTGCAGGTGTTCGCGCAGGTAATCGCCGTAGCCTGGGGTGACAAAGAATTCGGGCGTGCTCATGGTGTTTCCTCAGATTCGATACAAGACTGAACCCAGCCTAAAGCAGTAAATATGCGAACAAAATCCCGGATTTATGCCATGACTGTCTATCCATATGGATAATCCATCTCGGCTCAGCGTGCGTTTTCCCGGCGGTACGACGTTGAGTCCCGCGCTTTGTTACTATCGCCGTCCCTTGTCACCAGGAGTCACTGCCCCATGCAGCACCAGTGGGATGAAATGCACCGCACCCGCAAACCCACGTTCCTACTGTGTGGCGAGCCTCAGGGAGACGTGCTCAATCTCTATGTTCATGGTTATTCGGCGTTCTTCAACCGGCAACAACTGGGCAGCTTCAAGGAGCAGTTGGCGAGTATCGAAGGTTCTACCAACCTGATGCTGTTCTGGCCGGCGGGGCATTTCCTGGAAAACCTGTTCGCGCCCTTCAAGGAGGTGATCGGCGCGATGCTCGGCGGTGGCAGCCTGGGGGCGGCGACCGTGGGCGTGGGCAAGGCGATTGCGTATTTCCTCGATCATTACAAAAGCGTCGAGGCGCGGGTGGATGAAGTCGCCAGGAGCCTGCTGCCAGAACTGGCCAGCTACCTGCACGGCGAGTCCCTTGCAGTCCGGCGTATCAACCTGATTGGTCATTCCCTTGGTGCGCGCATCCTGGTCAAAAGCCTGCTCGCCAGCCCTGAAACCGCCCGCGAGCTGCCGTTGGACAATCTGCTGTTGATGGGCGGAGCGATTTGCACGTCGAGCCCGTGGGATGACGTCTCGGCGCCGCTCAAGGGGCGCGTGATCAATTGCCACTCCAGCAAGGACTGGGCCCTGGCCCTGAAGCCGGACACCGAACGCTGCATCGGCCGGTATGCGATCCCGGTGACGCCGGCGCTCAAGGCCAAGGTCACCAATGTGCACCTGGCGAGCTTCGACCATGCTGCCTATTGGCCACAGTTGCAGACGGTGGTGCAGTACACCGACCTGCTGCACGAGCGACGCGGCATGATTCGCGCCGACCAGCGCAGCCCTGAAGTGCGTTTTGCCGAAGAAGACGCGGAATTGTTCCCGGCGCTGGTGCAGGCGCGGCCGGAAGAGTTGAAATTCCTCGCCGAACTGATGGCCCGGAAGCGCAGTGCGTCGATCGATGCCACGGCGCGTGAGCCACTCAAGCTGGCCATCGAGTTGCAGCGCATGGGCGGCGATACCTTCATGAACCTGGCCCGTGGCCATGGCGTGAGTTACCGCCAGATCGCCGAAGATGTGGTGCAGCGGCTGGGGATCAAGTTTGACGGGCCTCTGGATACCGTCGAATTGGCCGACCTTGAAGCGCTGGTCGCCGAGAAGCTCATCGAACAGTACAAGGACAAACTCAGCAACGCCGACCGCCAGGTGTTCGACGCCGAACTCAAGGCCGCTGCACAAAAGGAACAGGGGCTGTTCAGCCGTTTCGATGTCGGCCGGTCAGCCACCACCGCGTTGAGTGGTACGGCACTGGCGGGGTTGACCGGGTTTATCCTGCGCCGTGGTGCCGCCACGGCCATCCCTGTGGTCGGCCAGGCGCTGGCCGCGGCGATGCTGCTGGTGAGTGGGGTGCGCGCGTTTTCCGGCCCGGCGTATTCGATCACCACCCTGGCGGTGCTGGTGATCGGTGTGATTCGCCAGCGCATGGAGCGTGAGGCGCTGAATCAGGAGATGGACCTGGTGGTGCAAGTAGTCGAAGCCTTCGACCTGCCGCGGGACACGGTGATGCGCACGGTTGCGTCCGACTGATAAGCTGCGCCTCTATCGAGTGTGTTTGCCTGGGATACCGCGTGAAATTCAGCCTGCCAAAAATCGCTACCGCCCCGTTTTGTCCGCCGGAAGTGGCCGGCTCCGTTGCCGTTGATCCCAAGGCGTCGTTCTTCAAGCGCATGCTGATGTTCGCCGGCCCGGGCTTGTTGATTTCCATTGGCTACATGGACCCGGGCAACTGGGCCACGGCCATCGAGGCCGGCTCGCGCTACGGTTACAACCTGTTGTTCGTGGTGCTGCTGGCCAGCCTTGCGGGGATGGCGGTGCAGTGCCTGTGCTCGCGGTTGGGTATCGCCACTGGCAAGGACCTGGCGCAACTGTGCCGCGAGCGCTACAGCAAGCGTTCTGCCCGCACCCAGTGGGTGCTCGCAGAAATTTCCATCATTGCCACCGACCTTGCCGAAGTGCTCGGCTGTGCCCTGGCATTCCACCTGCTGCTGGGGGTTTCGCTGACCACCGGCATTGTCATCACCGCCTTCGATACCTTGCTGATCCTGGCCCTGCAGAACCGAGGCTTTCGCCGCCTGGAAGCGATCATGCTGGCGCTGGTGGCGACCATCGGAGTGTGCTTCTTCATCGAGCTGGTCCTGATCAAACCTTACTGGCCGGACGTGTTCAGCGGTTTCACCCCCTCTCTGTCGGCCATCAGCGATGCCGCGCCGCTGTACCTGGCCATCGGTATTCTCGGGGCCACGGTAATGCCCCATAACCTCTACCTGCACAGCTCCATTGTGCAAACCCGCTTGATCGGCAAAGACCTCGCCAGCAAGCAGGACGCGGTCAAGCTGGCGCGTATCGACACCATCGGCTCGCTGGCCCTGGCCCTGTTGGTCAACGCTGCGATCCTGGTGCTCGCCGCCGCGGCCTTCTACCAGACTGGCCACACCGACGTGGTCGAAATCCAGGATGCCTACCACCTGCTCGACCCTCTGGTGGGTGGCGCGTTCGCCAGCATCCTGTTCGGCATCGCGTTGCTGGCCTCCGGGCAAAGCTCCACCTTTACCGGCACCATCGCCGGGCAGGTGATCATGGAAGGCTACCTCAACCTGCGTATTCCCTGCTGGCAGCGGCGCCTGATCACCCGTGGGCTGGCGCTGATCCCGGCGTTTCTGGGCGTATGGCTGATGGGCGACGATGCCATCGGCAAGCTGCTGATCCTCAGCCAGGTGGTGCTCAGCCTGCAGTTGCCGTTTGCGCTGTATCCATTGATCCGCATGACCGGCGACAAGCAACTGATGGGGCCATTCGTGAATCGGCTGCCGACACGGTTGCTGGCGTGGTTCCTGTTTGCGGTGATCAGCGGGGCGAATGCCTGGTTGATTGGGCAGTGGGTGTTGGGTTGATCGTTCAGGTTGAACACGAGGACCTGTGTTCGAATGTGTCCAGCGTGTGCTTGATCTAAGGTCACCGTAGTGCCTGCGCATGTCGTCTTCATGAACGCTGTCCCATCGCGGAAGTTGCCCAAGTCTGCCGCAATGCGCCTTGCCCAAAAATACTGGCCGGCAAAATCAGATCCTACCTACTTTTTGAGGTAGGAAATGCCCTCAGTGGTGCGCCTGTACAGGTCACCGATCCCAATACGGCACACTCCCAAAACACTCCACAAAGTAATCAATCACCGTGCGCACCTTCAGTGACAGGCGCCGGCTTCCCGGCCACAGCGCCGCAATCTGCTGCGGCTCAAGGGTGGTCGCCACTTCATAGTCGGTCAGTACTGCCTGCAAGGTGCCCGCACGCAAGCCTTCGCCGATCAGCCACGAGGGAAACACCACGAGCCCCAGCCCCTGCTCGGCGGCGTGGGTCAACGTGTCGGCGTGGTTGCCGGTGATCGGGCCCTTGACGCTATAAGGTGTCCATTCGCCCTGGCCCTTGCGGAAGAACCAGCGTTGCTGGCCGGTAACGCCTTTGTAGGCCAGGCACTGGTGGTTGACCAGTTCGTCGGGGTGCCGGGGCGTACCATGCCGGGCCAGGTACGCGGGGCTGGCGGCGAGGCGAAAGCGCTGGGGCGCGAAGATGCGTGCCTGCATGCTGGAGTCGTTGAGTACGCCGATGCGGAACAGCAGGTCAGTGCCGTCTTGCAGTGGGTCGACGTAGGTGTCGGTTTGCTGGATATCCAGTTGCAGCTTCGGGTAACGGCGGCACAATTCGCCCAGCCACGGTGACAGGTGACGCTGGCCGAACACCATGGGCGCATTGATACGCACCAGGCCGCTGGGCTCGCTTTCCTGTTCCTGCAGCGCCTGGCCGGCGGCTTCCAGTTGTTCGAGCATCAACCGCGCATGCCGCCCGAGCAGGCGGCCGGCCTCGGTGGGGCTGACCGCGCGGGTGTGGCGGTACAGCAACTGTTGGCCGAGGGCCTGTTCCATCAACTGGATTTGCCGGGAAATGGAGGAGGGCGCCAGGCCCTCGCGACGGGCGACTTCGGAGAAGCTGCCGAAATCCAGCACCGCGACGAACAGGCGCAGCGCCTTGAAACTCAATTCATTCAAGCCTTGCATCATGCCTCCTGGCTGTGCGTTTTACGCAAAGGTGTTGTCTGCATGCTCCCATTTATTGCACAGAAGAGCCACTGGATAATGCGCGCCATCCAATCCTTTATTGATGTGCAGGTGATGTATGCAAGCAAGTTCTATCGAGGGCGTGGCGCACGCCAAGCCGAAAAAAAACCTCTTGCGGCTGCTGTTATTGCCGCTGGTGATCCTGGCGGGCATGGGCCTGTCGGTGGAGGCGGGGTTGCTTGGGCCGTTGGGTGTGCAGGTCGGCCATTTGTGGGCAACCCTGAGCATTTTCGGGGTGGGCTCGGCAATCCTGTATCTGCTGTTGTTGTTCAGCGGCCCGCAAAAAGGGCCGGCGCTGTCCGAGCTGCCGCGCTGGCAGTTGATCGGCGGTTTCCTGGGGCCGATCTACGTGGTGGTGCTCACGCTTGCCACGCCGCATATCGGCATTGCGATGACCATGATCGCGATTTTGTCCGGTCAGGTCGGCAAGAGTGTGCTGATTGACCATTTCGGCTGGTTCGGTGCGGCGCGCAAGCGGGTCAATGGTGAGCGCTGGATTGCCCTGGCGCTGATTGTGGTGGCACTTGTTCTGATTGCACGAGGTTAAGGCGATGAATCTGATTCTGTTACTGGTAGTCGTGGTTGCCGCAGGTGCGGTGTTGAGTGTGCAGGCCGCCATCAATGGCCGTCTGGGCCAGGCGGTGGGTGTGTTGCGCGGTAGCCTGGTGACCTTTGTGGTGGGCGCGATTGTCACCGCGCTGATGATCCTGTTCTTTGAGCCCGCCCAGGCAGTGAGCCTGCTGGACGTGCCGAAATGGCAGCTCACCGGCGCATTGTTCGGGGTGGTGTACATGATGGTGATGGTCGGTGCGGTGCCGGTGGTCGGCACGGCCGTCGCCACGGTTGCGGTGATCGTCGGCCAATTGGGCATGGGCATGCTGATCGACAACTTCGGCTGGCTGGGCAACCCGGCGATTGAACTGTCGAGCAGCCGGATCGTGGCGATGGCGTGCCTGGCGTTGGCGCTGGTGTTCATGTACCGCAGCAATACCCGCACCGACTGATGGTTTGAACCATCGCCGGCGGGCCGCAGTCACTGCTTTAGGTGCCGGCGCCCGCCGCACCGGGACGACCATGAAGAAGGAGTCTGACCATGCCAGATAAAACCTGTGCCTGCCCACACTGCAAGTGTGTGCTGGGCGTTGACGCAGTCATGAAGGACGGCAAGGGCTATTGCTGCCAGGGCTGTGCCGAGCACCATGCCCATGGCGAGCCGTGTGCGGCGGCCACCGGCTGCGAATGCGCGAAGTCAGCCAAGGGCTGAATGCGGTCAAAAATGTAGGAGCTGGCTTGCCTGCGATGGCATCGCCTGGGTGTGCCTGATGTACCTAGGTGCCCGCATCGCCGGCAAGCCAGCTCCTACAGATCTAACCACTCAGGCCGCCTTCGCAGGCAAGCCAGCTCCCAAAGGTATCGGTGTTCTGTGGGCTACTGAGTTTCCAGTTCAAGCCGCAGGCTATGGTCTGACAAACGCTGACGGTCCTTCACGATGGCGCTGGTGCGCCGCCCCTCCAGCGCAAACACCACGGTGTGTGCCGCGTGCAGGTCATCCGGCAAAGGCTGGAACACTTTCAGCACTGTCCAGCCAGGCTGTTGCTGCAAGCTCACCTGGCATTCGACATGTTTGGCCATTGGCCCGAATAGAGTGTCCTGGGTGTAGTCAATGCGCGCCTTGCCATTGACCCGTACCGGTAAATCCATGGTTCTCTCCCTGATCAAGCCTGGGCGCGCGCATCCGAGCGGCGCCATTGCACGTTGGTAATGCCGAATTTTTCGGCCTGTTGCTGGCTGGTCTTCTTCACTTGCTCGCGGGCAAAGCGGCCGATGCGGCCCACGCCCGCGTCACAACTCGCCCAATGCCACGCTTCAGGGGCATCCAGTTTTTCCAGGCGAATGATGAACGACTTGGGTTCGCCATGCAGGGTGTAGTCGATCACAAACAGTTTTGCGTTATTCATTGGTCCATTGACCCTCCCGGTATAAGCAAGTGATCACCCACGGCGGTAAAAATTCACTCGGATTGTCGAGCGGTGGTCATTACCATGGCGGCTCACCCCTGATTGATGTGCTCCCATGGCCCAGGCCGCGCCTCCCGACCTCAGTGATCACGCCGTTCCCGTGCAGCCTCTGGCGCGCACGTATCCGCGTGGGCTGTACGTAGAACCCCACAGCCACGACTGGGGCCAGTTGCTCTACGCCATGAGCGGCGTGATGTGGGTCGAGACCCCGCGTGAAGCCCTGGTGGTACCGCCGCAGCGTGCCGTCTGGCTGCCGCCTGGGGTGGAACACGGTATTCGCGTGGTGTCGGATCTGCAGATGCGCAATATCTACCTGCGCCCGGCGTTGGCGGCGACGCTGGACAGCCAGGTGCAGGTGATCGAAGTCGGTGGGTTGCTGCGGGAGCTGATCGTCACGCTGGTGGACGAAGGCGACCACGGTGACGCGGCGTACTACGACGCACTGGTCAGCCTGGCCCTGATGGAGTTGCAACGGGCACGCCGCTCGCAGATCCGCATCGCCATGCCGGTGGAGGCGGACCGCCGCCTGATCAATGCCTGCCAGGCGGTCATGGCCGCGCCGTCCCTGGAGATTCCTTTCGAACACCATGCCGAAACTGCCGGCGCCAGCGTGCGCACCCTGGCGCGGCTGTTCCAGAACCACCTGGGCATGGGCTTTGCCGAATGGCGCCGCCAGGTGCAACTGGCCACGGCGGTGGCGGAGTTGATCCAGGGCCAGTCCGTCAGCGGCATCGCCCGTTCCCTCGGCTACTCGCCCAGCAGTTTCAGCGACATGTTCCGCCGCGAACTCGGTGTGGCGCCTTCGCACTACGTGGGTTGAGGGTTTGGCCGAAATCCTGAAGCACTTGGCCGATGCTTCAGGATCCGCCTCTCTACACTGAGCGCAACCACCCACACGGCGCTCACCCCCCATGAACTACCTGATTTCTCTCGCCATCGGCCTGTTTGTCGGCGTGCTCTACGGCGCCCTGGATTTCCGCTCGCCCGCGCCGCCAGCCATCGCCTTGATCGGCCTGATGGGCATGCTGCTGGGCGAAAAGCTCTGGCCCATGGGCCGGCAGTTGGTGGGCACCTGGTTGTCTTGATCCCCTTTTTCTTCGATGGATATTGGCCATGAAAGCACTGCAATTCACTGCCACCGGCGATCTTGCCGCCCTCACCTTTGTCGACGTCGCCACCCCGGTGCCGGCCCCGGGTGAAGTACTGGTACAGATCAAGGCCGCGGGCCTCAACCCCAGCGATGTCAAGAACGTGCTGGGCCGCTTCCCCTACACCACGTTGCCGCGCATTCCCGGTCGCGACTTTGCCGGTGTGGTCGTGGAGGGACCGCAGGAACTGGTGGGCCAGGAAGTCTGGGGGACCGGCCGCGACCTGGGGTTCTTTGCCGACGGTTCCCATGCCCAGTACCTCATCGTGTCGGCCAAAGGTGTGGCGCATAAACCCACCCACCTGAGTTTCGTCCAGGCCGCCAGCCTCGGTGTGCCGTACACCACCGCCTGGGACGCGCTGGAGCGCAGCGGTGTGGGGAAAGGCACGCGGTTGCTGGTGATTGGCGCCAATGGTGCCGTGGGCAGTGCGGCATTGGCTTTGGCGAAAGTCCGCGGCGCCCAGGTGCTGGCCGCCGTGCGTCGACCGGAGCAGGTTGAAGCCTTGCAAGGGCAGGGCTTCGAGGCGATTGCCCTGGGCAAGCCGGAAGAGCTGGGTTCGCAGGTGAATGCCGTGTTCACGGGCGGCGCCGATGTGATCTTCGACACCACCGGTTTCTGGCTGCCGGCCGCCGTGGCAGGCCTCGCGCCGTTCGGTCGTATCGCGATCATCGCGGCACCGGTGGACGGCCATGTGCAACTGCCGGCCCTGGCCTTGTACCGCAAGGGTGGTTCGGTGGTGGGGATCAATTCGTTGCTCTACAACTGCGAGCAATGCGCGGTGATGCTGGAGCAGTTCGGTCGCTTCTTTGATGAAGGCTTGCTGCCGCTCCCCACCGGCCTGCGTGAAGTGGCGCTGGCCGACGGAGTGCAGTGTTTCGAAGAAGTGAACCGGGGCAGCGCCGACAAAATCATCTTCCTGCCCTGACACGGCTCCTACAGAATCATCAGGCTTCTGGAACGCCTTTTTCCCATGCGGACCAGTTCTTCAGGATTGCCTGTACCAGCGGGTTACCCGTGCGGTACAGGTTCTCCAGCGCCGGCACAAAGCCGCCTTGATCGGCGTACTTCAGCAGGTTGTCCACTTCGCTGTAGCCAGGGTACGGGCGGTCGAAGTCCGAGCCTGCACGCACCACCGCCAGGCGCTGGATATCCACCAGGCCTTCGCGGCTGGCGCGCAGCAGGGCTTCATAGGTGGAATTGTCTTCCTGCTGGGTCGTGCAGTACTCGCCTTTGTTGTCGGTCAGCAGCTTGGTCCAGACTTCGGCGCGTTCGCTCAGGCGTGTGCCCGAGAACCAGGTGTTGCCCGCCAGGGTGTCGCAACGGGTGACTTGCGGCGGCAGGTTGGCCGGGGCCGCAGGGTAGTGTTTGCGCCAGGCGCTGGATTCCTTGCTTTCGGTGAGCTCGACTTTCTGCGACAAGGCGAAGGCCTTGGCCTGCAACTTGGGGTTGAGTTCAAACACTTCGGTCTTGTAGTCCAGCGGCGGTTTTTCGTTGGGGCCCTTGGTGTTGATGCCTATGTAGCCGGTCGGCCAATCCTTGGGGGCATCCCGTGAATCCAGCTCCCACTGAGTACCGAACTCCACCAGGTAATGCGCCCAGGCGGTGGTGCCGATGGTGCCGTGCTTGGGGCTGATGCCGGCGATTCCAGCGATCAGGAAGTAACTCTGGCGCAGGTCGAACTTGGGCGACAGTGCCAATGCCAGCGTTGACGCGGCGGCATTGGTCTGGCCCATGCCGGTCACCAGCAGGCACACGTCCTGGGTGTTGCAGCGGATCACCGGGTATTCGGCGGACAGCCCCGGCACGCGCACTTCCTGCTTGAGTTGCAGGCGATCGATCCAGGTCTGCGCCTCGGGGGCGAACATGGTGATCAGCATCACCTTGGGTTTGATCGGCGCAGGCGCATCCGCCAGCACCACGTGGGGCAGCAGGGCCAGGCCGACGGCCATTGAGAGACGTTTGAACGCTTTCATCTGAAGCTCCTTGATTAGAATTGATAGCCCACGCCGGCGTAGTAACCCCAGCCATCAGAGCGGGCGCGGAAGTTGCCTTCGCCGAAATTCAACTCGCTGCCGTCTTCCCAGTTGCCGCCGTTATGGAAGTAACGGCCGACCAGGGTGAAACGCAGGTGGGTAAACGAATACAACAGCACGTTGGTGGCGACCACGGAGTTGGCGGTGCGCGCCGGGTTGTCCTTGTGCAGGTCCGAACCGAAATCGTAGTTGGTGAAGCCGATATAGGTCAGTGAAGCACCGTTGTCGAACTTGCCGATGGGCACGATGTACTTCATCTGCGCGCGGTAGCCGTCCCAGGAGTATTCATTGCTGGCGCCATAGTTTTCCCACTGGTAACGCCCGTAGAAGTTGGCCGACAGGTTGACCCGCGAGTGGGTGTCGATGTCCGTGCCGAGGCCGCTGTACAGGGTATTGGCGCGGTTTTCCTTGTTGCTGCCGTGGTCGTAGATCCAGTCGAACGCTACGTACCATTCCTTGAAAGGCCCGATGGCCAGGCTGCGGCCCGCCAGGTAATCGATGGAAATACGCGGCTCATGCTCCATGAACACCGGCGAGCCATGGTCCCACACGCCTTTGTCATTACTGTTACCGATGGTGAGGATCTTCGGCACGTCGATATAGCCGTACAACTCGAACGGCCCCTTGCGGCCGAAGTACTCGTATTCCAGGTAGACGTCATCCTGCGGTTTGGGGCCGAAGCTGATGTCTTTGCTGCCGATCAACGTCAAGTCCTGGTTGAACCAGTCCGACAGGTACGCGCCTTTTTTTGCCGGGCTGGCTTCAGGGCTGAGCGTTTCGCCCTGTGCTGAGTCATCGACGGGTTTTTCCTGCGCCAAAATGGGCGGGCTGAGTACTCCCGTAACGGCGGCCAGTAGCAGGGAAACACCAAGGGAAGCAGGGTGCCGTGAGGTGTGATGCATTGAAAATCCCTATTCGTACGCGGTTTGGACCCGATTCTCGGGTAGAGGTGAACCTGGTGGCCAAGTTCGTTCCGCAAACGTTTGCACAGGCTGTACCAACTTTGCTCAATCGATTGATCAGCCTTGAAAAAAACGGGATTAGTCGACCTTTTGGTCAGAATTGACTGGGTGTCATTTTTTCAATGCGTTGGAACAGGTGCATGGCGGTTTCCCGTCGATAGTCACTCGGCGTCTGGTTCATTTCGATCCGGAAGTGTCGGTTGAAATTGGACAGGTTGGCGTAGCCCACCTCAAAGCAGATGTCCGCCACCGACATATCACTTTGCAGCAACAGCCGGCAGGCGCGCTGCACGCGAAACTTGCGCATCAGGTCGATAAAGCCGTGGCCGGTGTTGCGCTTGAAGAAGCGCGAGAAGCCCGGTTCGCTCATTTCCAGCTGTTGGGCGATCACCGACAGGCGCACATCGCCCGTCAGCTCGCGCATCAAATAGTCGAACGCCTTGTTGATACGTTCGGCGCTGCGCGCATCCAGGGTCGGCGCGTAGCAGGCGCTGGCCAGGGCCTTGACCTGCGGTGCTGGCGCATTTTTCAGGGTGTCGAGCAGTTGCAGGAACAGGATCAACCGTTGCAGGCCATGGGCATTGCCGATGGCCTCCATCAGATGCGCTGCTTTCACAGCCGTCTCGCCAATGAACTCCAGGCCACGGCGAGCCTGTTCGAACAACGCCGACAGGTCTCCGAGCTCCGGCAGGGTCTTGCGCAGGGCGAGGAGGGCGGCGCCGTCGAATTGCAGCACCACGTCGCGGCCGGTCAGGTATTCACCGGGGGCCAGTTCGCCGATCCAGTCATGGGGCAGGTCGGGGCCGATCAGCGCTACATGCCCGGCGCTGAAAGCGCCGATGTAGTCGCCGGCCACCAGCTTGCCGCTGCCCTGGCGGATCAGGTGGATTTCGAATTCGGGATGGTGGTTCCAGCGCGCCAGGTCATAGGGATAGTCATGTTCGAACCAGCGAAAGCAATGATCCGGTTCGGGCAGGATCACTTCGAGTTCGGCGGGGCGGTGTTCGAACAGCTTGGCGCGGCTGATGGGCATGGTGATGCCTCTTTTATTGGCAGGGTCGTCTCAAAATACGCGGGTTGGCAATGGCCACGCTACTCCCGGTTTCGCCCGGCACTGATACTTTTTTAACGTTCAGGCGCCCGTTAAAAAAGTATCAGTCGCGCATCCGCCACGCGTTTGTGAGGGCCTGGCCAAGCTGCTGTAATCGACGCTCAACAACAAAAACAACAGGTGGAAACCGCTATGTTCAAGCTCCCGCAAGCGTTGTTCCTGCTTTCCGGCCTGGCGTTGGCCATGCCCAGCCATGCCGCCGACACCGTCACCATTGCCACGGTCAACAACAGCGACATGATCCGCATGCAGCGCCTGTCCAAGGTGTTCGAAGAACAGCATCCGGACATCAAGCTCAACTGGGTGGTGCTGGAAGAAAACGTGCTGCGCCAGCGCCTCACCACCGATATCGCCACCCAGGGCGGCCAGTTCGACGTGCTCACCATCGGCACCTACGAAACCCCACTCTGGGGCGCCAAGCACTGGCTGGAACCCCTGACCCAGCTGCCGGCCGATTACGACGCTGACGATATCTTCCCCTCGGTACGCCAGGGCCTGTCGGTCAACGATACCCTGTATGCGCTGCCGTTCTACGGCGAAAGCACCGTCACCTACTACCGCACCGACCTGTTCAAGCAGGCAGGTCTGAGCATGCCGGCGCACCCCACCTGGACCCAGCTCGGCGAGTTCGCGTCCAAGCTCACGGTCAAGGACAAGGACCAATACGGCATGTGCCTGCGTGGCAAGGCCGGCTGGGACGAGAACATTGCCTTGCTGAGCACCATGGCCAACGCCTTTGGTGCGCGCTGGTTCGACGAACAGTGGAAGCCCGAGCTGACCAGCCCCGAATGGACAGCGGCCGCCAACTTCTACGTCAACACCCTCAAGCAATACGGCCCGCCGGGCGTGTCCAGCAACGGCTTCAATGAAACCCTGGCGCTGTTCAACAGCGGAAAATGCGCGATCTGGGTCGATGCCAGCGTGGCCGGTTCCTTCACCACCGATAAAAGCCAGAGCAAGGTCGCCGACAGCGTAGGGTTTGCCGCCGCGCCCACGGAAGTCACCGATAAAGGTTCCTCGTGGCTCTACGCCTGGTCCCTGGCGATCCCGGCCACCTCCAAGCACAAGGACGCCGCCAAGGCCTTTATCAGCTGGGCGACGTCCAAGGCTTATATCCAACTGGTCGCCGACAAGGAGGGCGTCACCAACGTACCGCCTGGCACGCGCCAGTCCACCTACAACGAGGCGTACCTGAAGGCCGCGCCATTTGCCCAGGTAACACTGGAGATGATGAAGCACGCCGACCCCGCGCACCCTTCGGCCAAACCGGTGCCGTACGTGGGCATCCAGTACGTGACCATCCCTGAGTTCCAGGCCATTGGTACTTCGGTCGGCAAGCTGTTCTCGGCCGCGCTGACCGGCGGCATGTCGGTTGACCAGGCCTTGCTGCAAGCGCAGTCCAGCACCGAGCGCGAGATGAAACGCGCCGGCTACCCGAAATAGTTTTTACAGGACTCTTCAATGAAACGACTCGAAGGTAAGAGCGCGCTGATCACCGGATCGGCGCGCGGTATCGGCCGCGCCTTTGCCCAGGCCTACATCGCCGAAGGCGCCACGGTGGCCATCGCCGATATCAACCTGCAACGCGCCCAGGCCACGGCCGTCGAACTGGGCCCGCAAGCCTATGCGGTGGCCATGGATGTCACCGACCAGGCTTCCATCGACGCTGCGATTGCTGCCGTGGTGGCCCAGGCCGGCAAGCTGGATATCCTCATCAATAACGCCGCGCTGTTCGACCTGGCGCCCATCGTCGACATCACCCGCGACAGTTACGAGCGGCTGTTCTCGATCAATGTCGCCGGCACGCTGTTCACCCTGCAGGCCGCCGCGCGGCAGATGATCAGCCAGGGCCATGGCGGCAAGATCATCAACATGGCCAGCCAGGCCGGACGCCGGGGCGAGCCGTTGGTGGCGATCTACTGCGCGACCAAGGCGGCGGTAATCAGCCTGACCCAATCGGCGGGGCTGAACCTGATCAAGCAGGGCATCAATGTCAACGCCATTGCACCGGGCGTGGTGGACGGTGAGCATTGGGATGGGGTGGATGCGTTGTTTGCCAGGCATGAAGGCTTGGCGCCAGGCGAGAAGAAGAAGCGGGTAGGGGCAGAGGTGCCGTTCGGGCGGATGGGCACGGCGGAGGATCTGACTGGGATGGCGGTGTTCCTGGCCTCGAAAGAGTCCGACTACGTGGTGGCCCAGACTTACAATGTCGATGGCGGCAACTGGATGAGCTGACCCAAAAAACTTGTAGGAGCCGGCTTGCCGGCGATGAGGCCCTTGAAAACTGCGCAATGCCCAAGGCCGCCATCGCCGGCAAGCCGGCTCCAGGGGGTGGTTCACTCGGCAAAGCTGCGATCAAAGAAGTAAATGTCCCCGGGTTTCAGGTTCTCCACCGTCGCCTGGGGCCTGCCGCCTTCACCGTTCTTCTTGCGCCCGGTCTCGCGCAGATACCCCGCCTCAGTCAGCTTCAACAGCCGCTGGCGAATACTGGTCTTCAACACCGGCCGCTCCAGCACCAGGGAAAAGATCGTGGTCGCTTCCGGCGCACTGAATTCATCGCCCAGAAACATCAGCGGCAAGCTGCTGTACAACGACTTGGAAAACAGCCGCTCCTGCACCGCCGCCACGATGCTGTTGTGATCGAACGGGAGCTTGATGCTGCCATCGGCCACCGCCTTCAGCGAAAACCAGCCCTGGTGCTCACCCAACTGCGTCTCCTCGCCCACGATCGCCAGGTAGTAGGTGGACGACGACCAGCACCGCGGGTCGCGAAATGCATCGCCCACCGTACCCACTTGCTCGCTCCAGGCCAGTCTCAGCCCGACCTTGTCACTTGCACGCAAACGCTCCACCGCGTCCTGGAGGCTCAGATCTTGCACGCCGCCATTCACCACGACACCCGGCAGCGCCCAATGCCCGGCGAACGGCTCGGCTTCGCGTTTGTTAAGCAGCAGTTTCAACTCGCCGGCGGTGCGGCAGTAAAACAGCACGCACAGGTCGACCGTATGGAGGTAGGGGCTAAGGGGCATGTTGACGTCCTTCTAGACAGCAGTAGGGCACAGTCTAACGGATCGAACAGATATGTCATGTACGAGCCCCAGCATAGATAACCAAATGTTTCTTGCAATGAAAGTACATGACGTGTACTTTTATTTCCAGACCACAGGAGAACCACCATGACCCTTGCGAAAACTGCCATTGCCTCATTCGATGTCGACGCCCAGAAGAGCTTCACGCCGCTGTGCCCCGACGAATTGCCTGTGGCCGGCGGTGACCAGATCGGCGCCGAGCTCAACTACATGGCCAGCCTCGCCGGCCATCGCGTCGGCAGCAAGGACGCCCACACCCCGCACGCCCCCTGGGTGGTGGCGCAGCACAGCGAAATGCTGCAACCCACCGGGCTGGCCCACGCGGACGTGACCTGGGTGAGCCACTGCGTACCCGGCACCGAGGGCTTCACCCTGCTGGACGCGTTGCCCACGCCCTATGACTACGACTATTTCATCTGGAAAGGCGTCGAACCCGACCTGCACCCCTACGGCGCCTGCTACCACGACCTGCACGACAAACTGTCCACTGGCGTGATCGAGTACTTGAAGGCCCACGGCGTCACCCGCGTGATCGTCGGCGGCCTGGCCCTGGACTACTGCGTCAAGACCACCGCATTGCAACTGCTCAAGGCCGGCCTGGAAGTGGTCCTGCACCTGCCGGCGTGCCGGGGCATCAGCGCGGAGGGCGGTGTACAGGCGGTCAATGAACTGCTCGAGGCCGGTGCCGTCATCAGCAGCACCCGCGAAGAACTGGCCGCGATGGCCACGCGTTAAGGAGAGACACCATGGAAAGTGCATACGACTATGAGTCCCCGGTGATCCAGGGTTTGCTCGACACCGACTACTACACCTTCACCATGATGCAGGCCGTGTTGCACCAGCACCCGAATGTCGACGTCGAGTACAACTTCATCGTCCGCTCGAAGGAAAAACTCGGCCACCTGATCCCCGAGTTGCGCGCCGAACTTGAGAAGATGGCCGGCCTGCACATGCGCGAAGGTGAACTGCGCTTTCTGTTCAACCCACGCTTTCGCGAGTACCTCACTCCGGACTACGAGCGCTTCCTCGGCCTGTTTCGCTTCAACCTGCGCTATATCCACGTCAGTGAAGTCGATGGTCAACTGAACATCCGCGTAGTCGGCCCGATGCTGCACTGCATCATGTTCGAACAGCCGGTACTGGCCCTGGTCAGCGAACTGCGCAACCGCGACAAATACCCCGACGTGACCCTGGAAGACGTCACCCGCAAGCTCTACCAGAAGTTCGACTGGCTGGAGAAAAACCTCAGCCGCGATGAGCTGGCCGACCTGCGCGTCTCCGACTTCTCCACGCGCCGGCGCCTGTCGTTCAAGGCGCAGCGCGAAGTGGTCGACATCATGCGCCGCGACTTCCCCGGCCAGTTCGTCGGCACCAGCAACGCGCACCTGGCCTACGAATTCGACCTGCCGCTGATCGGCACCATGGCCCACCAATGGCTGATGGTGCACCAGCAACTGGGCCGGCTGCGCGAAAGCCAGAATGCCGCCCTGGAAAACTGGGTGCGCGAATACCGCGGCCGCCTGGGCATCGCCCTGACCGACTGCATCAGCACTGACTTTTTCCTCAAGGACTTCGACCTGTACTTCGCCAAGCTGTATGACGGTGTGCGCCAGGACTCCGGAGATCCCATCGTCTGGGCTGACAAGGTACTGGCCCGCTACAAAGCGCTGGGCATCGACCCGATGACCAAGGACCTGATGTTCTCCGACGGCCTGAACTTCGAAAAATGCCTGCCGATCCTGCGCCACGTGCGCGGCAAGGCCCGTTTCGGGTTCGGCATGGGCACCAGCCTGGCCTGTGATGTGGAGGGTGTGGAACCGCTGAGCATCGTGATGAAACTGGTGCGGGTGCACGGCGAGCCGGTGGTGAAATTTTCGGATGACCCGATCAAGAACGTCTGCGAAGACGCCTCGTTCTTGCAGTACGCAGCGCAGGTGTTCAACGTCGGCAACGTGGAGGTGTGACATGCAAGACCGTATCGCACGGGAACTGAATATCAACCGCTCGCTGACCCAAGGTGGCGAGCCCGAGGAAATCCAACGGCGCATCGACTTCATCAAGACCACCGTGCGCCATTCAGGCTGCAAGGCCCTGGTGCTCGGCATCAGCGGCGGCGTGGACTCACTGACCGCCGGCCGCCTGTGCCAATGGGCGGTACAGCAATTGCGCAGCGAGGGTTACGCCGCGCGCTTTATCGCCATGCGCCTGCCGTATAAAACCCAGGCCGATGAAAGCGATGCCCAGGCGTCCCTGGATTTCATCACCCCGGACCACATCGACACACTGAACATCGCCACCAGCGTCGACGGCCTCATGGCCAGCCTGACCGCCACCGAGGCCAGCGCCGCACACGTGGACTTCATCAAAGGCAACGTCAAGGCCCGCACACGGATGATCGCGCAATACGCCGTGGCCAACCTGCACAATGGCCTGGTGGTCGGCACTGACCATGGCGCCGAAGCCTTGATGGGGTTCTTCACCAAGTTCGGCGACGGCGCCTGTGACCTGGCGCCCTTGTCGGGGCTGACCAAAACCCAGGTACGCCTGCTGGCCAGCGCCCTCGGTGCACCCGCGAACCTGGTGCACAAACACCCCACCGCCGACCTGGAAGAGCTGGTGCCGGGCAAACTCGATGAACATGCCTACGGTTGCACTTACGAAGAGATCGACGCGTACCTGATGGGCGAGCCGGTGAGTGAGCGGGTGAGGACCCTTGTCGAGCAGGCCTACCTGAAGACCGCTCACAAACGCGCACTCCCCATCACCCCCGTGTAGGAGCCGGCTTGCCGGCGAAGAACGCATCGACAACGCATATCGCCAGGATGCCCGCGTTATCGTTGACGTTTTTCGCTGGCAAGCCAGCGCCCACAGGGGATTGCGGTCAACGTTCGATCGAACGGCTCCAGCGCGCATTCCACTCCGGGCGTGCCTGGTTGACCTGGTCCCAATCAATCGAGATCGCGGTCTGCAAGTAACCCTGCATCGCTTCCACCCGCGCACGGGTCTTGTCGGTGGTTGGCGTGGTCGGGTTCGACGGGATCTGATCACCTTCCTCCAGCGCCGGCGCCTGGGCTTCGGCGGTCAGCAGGAAAGCCGCGAGTTTCTGTGCCAGTTCCGGCTGGTCATTGCGCGCAATCACGCATTCGGCCACGTTCAGCACCACGGCGCCTTCCTTGGGCTGCGCATATTCCATGGGCACGCCAAGCAGTTTCTGGGTGGCGACCTGGGTGGGTGTCAGCGGGAAGATCGCGGCTTCGTCGGTCTGCACCATCTCGGAGATTTTCGCCGAACTGGCGATGTATTCCAGCACGTTGGGGCCGACGGTTTTCGGCCAGGCCTTGAAGCCAGGCTCTACATTGGTTTCGTCGCCACCCTGGATGCGGTTGAACATCAGGAAACCGTGCAGGCCGAAGGTGGACGAAGCCAGGGACTGGAACACCACTTTCTCCTTGAAGCGCGGATCGGCCAGGTCCATCCACGAGGTGGGCGCGGCCCAGCCTTTTTCCTTGAACATCTTGGCGTTGTAGCCCAGGCCGGTGACGCCGAGGGTCACGGCCACCGCTTCGTCCTTGATTTTGGCCTTGGCCGGGATCTGTTCCAGCGTCGGGCTCGGCGCCAGCTTGTCGCACAGGCCCATGGAGATGGCGCGGTACATGATGCCGTCGTCGAGGAACATCACGTGCATCTGTGGGTTGTCTTTGTTGGCCTGGACCTTGGCGAGGATGTCCGACGACGTTCCGGGTACGATCACCACCTTGACGTTATTGGCCTTCTCGAACGCGGGCAGCACCTTGTCGGCGTACACCCGTTCCATGGTGCCGCCGTTCATGCCCAGGTACAGCGTGGGCGCGGCGTGCGCGGTGGAAGCGAGCAGGGCGAGGGACAAGCAGGACAGCGAAATACGTGGGTTCATGGATGTTTTTCCTCTCAGGCTTGGAAACGACGGATGGAAAACGCTTCGATGGGTTGGCGGCCGGCTCCGGTGCAGACGATCTCTGCCAGGGCTTCACCGACCGCGGGGCCGAGCTGGAACCCGGCGCCGGCAAAGCCGAAACCGTGGATCAGGCCAGGTTGGGTGCTGCTGGGACCGATCACCGGTTCGTGATCGGGTAGGTAACCTTCGGTGCCGCTCCAGGTGCGAATCGCATGGGCGCCCTTGAGAAACGGGTAGAGCTCGCCGGCGTTGCGCAGGATCTCCAGCACTGCCGCTTGCCCTGGGCGTGCGGTCAGCGGGCCGAGGGCAAAGCCGCGACCGCCGCCGAGGATGCAATTGCCCCGGGCGACCTGCCGCGCATAGATCCCGCCGCCTTCCACCCCCGTGCTCACATTCATCACCACCGGCAGCGGCTCGGTGACCAGCATCGCCGGGTGCGCCGAGGTGATCGGCACCGGCTCGCCAAACTGCGCGGCGACGGTGCCGGCCCAGGCGCCGGCACAGTTGAGCAACCACGGCGCTTGCAGGTGCAGGCCGTTGGCGCAGTGCACCTGAAACTGCTGGCCGTCATGGTCTATGCCAATCACCTCAGCCTGCTCGTACACCGATGCGCCAAGGCGCTGCGCGGCACGGGCGAAGGCGGGCGATACCAGGCGCGGGTTGGCGTGCCCGTCTTGCGGACACAACGAGGCGCCCACCGCGATATCGCCGACCCAGGGGAAACGTGCACGCAGTTCGGCGTAATCGAGCAACTGCAAGCCCAGGCCAAAGCCACGGGTCTGCTCGGCATACGCCTGCAACGCGGCAAAATCGGCGTGACTGCGTGCCAGCTTCAAATGCCCGGAGCGCACATACTCGCCGTCGATGCCGATCAGTCCCGGCAAGTCGGCCCACAGTTGATGGGCACGCTGCGACAGCGGCAACTGATGCAACGGTCGGCCCTGGCGACGCACGCCGCCGTAATTCACGCCACTGGAATGCGAGCCACAGAAATCCCGTTCCACCAGGGCCACGCGCTGACCTTTCTGCGCGAGCATCAAGGCCGCGGAGGCGCCGACAATCCCGCCGCCCAGGACGATGACGTCGATCATGGCTGCACCTCCACGCCAAACGGCAGCGGCTTGATCGGCGCCTGGCCACGCAAGCGGCCGACCTGTTCGATTGCCCGGCCACTGCGTTCGGCCACAATCTCTGCCGCCGCCAGCCCGCACATGCGGCCCTGGCAGCGGCCCATGCCGACGCGACAATGGGCCTTCACGCGATTGATCTCCCAGTGACCTTCGTCCACCACCGTACGTATATCGCCGACGCTGACTTCTTCGCAGCGGCACACCATCAACGTGTCCGGCGCCTGTGCGGCCCACTGCTCAGGGAACGGGAACGCGGTTTCCAGGCCCTGGCGAAAGCGCTGGATGCCGGCCAGTTGCTGTTCCAATTTGGCGGGGCGGCGCTGATCAATGGCAATGCCCGCATCTTCGAGTAGTGCCAGCGCGGCACGCTCGCCGGCCATCTGCGCCGCATCGGCGCCCATGATCCCGGCACCGTCGCCGGCCAGGTACACACCGCTGACGCTGCTGCGCCCGGCGCTGTCGTGTTGCGCAAGCCAGGCGCGATTCAACGCGTTCCAGGCGAATTCGCAACCGAGCAAATCCGCCAGTTGCGTCTCGCTGCGCAAGGCATGCGCAAAGCCCACGGCGTCGCACTCCAGGCTGTGTTCGCCCCAGCGAATGCCACTGACCCGCTGTTCTCCATCAATCTGCTTGAGCGTGGCGCCCTGATGCACGGGAATCCCATGGGCCGTCAGCCAGGCACGGTAATACAAGCCCTTGGCCAATGTCGCCGGTTGCCCGAGCAGCGCCGGCAGCGCACGGCACTGCGCACTGAACGGTGCGCTGTCGAGCACCGCCACCACCTTGGCCCCGGCTTTGGCGTACTGATAGGCGACCAGGTACAACAACGGTCCGCTACCACAGAACGCAACCCGCTCACCGATGGCGCAGCCCTGGTATTTCAAGGCAATTTGCGCGGCGCCGAGGCTGTAGACACCGGGCAAGGTCCAGCCCGGCACCGGCAGGATACGGTCGGTGGCGCCCGTAGCGACGATGATCTGCGCGTACTCGAGGCTCTCGGCGCGCCCGTTGTTGAGTAGGTCCAGGCGGCCGTCCTCGGCGTTCCACACCAGGGTTTCCGGCCGGTAGTCGATCAGCGGCGCCAACTCATCCAGGGTGCGGTGCACGGCTTGTGCCTTGCTCGCTTCGAATCCGTAGATCTGCCTGGCGCTGCGTTGGAAGCCCAAGGGTTGCCGCCGATAGATCTGCCCGCCACCGCGCAGGCTCTCATCCACCAGGCAGGGTGTGATGCCATGGTCGAGCAACGTGCGCGCCGCGCTGATCCCCGCCGGGCCTGCGCCCACGATCACCACCGGCTTCATGGCTGGCGCCCCGGATCGCGGCTGATCGCCTGGCCTTCTTCCAGCAGTGTCGAGCAGGCGCGTACGCGGCGGCCGTCCTCAAGCCGCACCCAGCAGTCCTGGCACGCGCCCATCAGGCAGAAACCGGCACGTCGTTCGGCGCTGAAGTCGCTGCCGCGCAGGTGCTCGGCGCAGGTCAGTACGGCGGTGAGCACGGTGTCACCGCGCAAGCCGCTGGCAGGCTGGCCGTCCAGGGTAAAGGACAGGGCAGGGCGCTCGGTTTCGGCCAATCGTTTGAACAGGGCCATCAATGTTTCCCCACCAGCACGCGGTCGAGGCCGTAGACCCGATCCAGCAGAATCATGGTGGCCGCCGTCAGCGCAATCACCAGCGCCGACACCGCCGCCATCATCGGGTCGATGGACTCGGTGGCGTACACGTACATGCGCACCGGCAGGGTCTGGGTGGCGGGCGAGCTGACGAAAATCGACAGTGTCACTTCATCGAAACTGTTGATGAAGGCGAGCAGCCAACCCCCGGCGACACCGGGCAAAATCATCGGCAGGGTGATCTGGCGAAACAGCGTAAAGCGGCCCGCACCGAGGGACTCGGCGGCGTGTTCGGCGCTGCGATCGATACCGATTGCCGCCGCCAACACCAGGCGCAGCACATACGGCGTGATGATCACCACGTGGGCCAGCATCAGCCAGGTGAAGCTGCCGTTGACGCCCATCAGCGCGAACAGACGCAGCATCGCCACGCCCAGCACCAGGTGCGGGATGATGATCGGCGACAGGAACAGCGCGCTGAAAAAATTGCGTCCCGGGAATGTGTACCGGCTGATCGCCAAGGCCGCTGGCACGGCAATCAAGGTGGCCAGGGTCGCGGCGGTGAAGGCCAGGATCAGGCTGTTATAGAACGCCTGGATAAAGTCTGCGCGCTCGAACACTGCGCGAAACCAGCGCAGCGAGAAGCCCGAGGTGGGCAGGCTCAAAGTGTTTTCCGGGGTGAATGCCACCAGGCACACCACTACCAGCGGCGCCATCATGAACAGCACCACCAAACCGTGGAAACCGAGGGCCAAAGGACCGTTTCTGGACATGCGCTTAAACCCCCAGGGACTTTTTGTAGCGGCCTTCGACCATGCGGTTCCAGCTCAGCATGATCAGCAGATTGACCAACAGCAGCACCACCGCGATGGTCGCGCCCATGGGCCAGTTGAGTTCCGAGAGGTACTGGTCGTACACCACCGTGGCGACCATTTTCAGACGGCGTCCGCCGAGCAGGCCGGGGATCGCAAAGGAACTGGCGGCCAGGCCGAACACGATCAGGGTGCCGGACAGCACGCCGGGCATGACCTGCGGCAACACGACCTTGCGCATCACCGTGGCCTGGCTGGCGCCCAGCGACAATGCGGCCTGTTCAGCCGACGGGTCGAGCTTCTGCAGGGAGGTCCACACCGGGATGATCATGAACGGCAGCATCACATGCACCAGGGCGATGATCACCGCGAATGGCGTGTACAGCAGCTTCACCGGGCGGCCGCCGAGGTATTGGATGACCTGGTTGACCAGCCCGTCCGCGCCAAGCAACAGGCTCCAGCCGAAGGCGCGCACCACCACCGAAATCAGCAGCGGCGTCAGGATCAGGATCAGGAAGATCGAGCGCCATGGCGTGCCCATGCGGCTGAGGATGTAGGCCTCGGGCACTCCGATCACTACGCACAGCAGGGTCACCAGCGCGCTGATCCAGAAGGTGCGCCAGAAGATCTCGTAGAAGTACGAATCGCTGAACAACGACAGGTAGTGCGCCAAGGTCCATTCATCGGCCTTTACGCCCACCTGGTAGTCGAACACGTTGAACGACAGCACCAGCGTCAGCCCCAACGGCAGGATCAGCAGCCCGGCAAACAGCACCAGCGCCGGCAGCGAGAGCAAGTAACCGCGACTCATGCGTGCACCTCATCCGTCGCCAGTACGCGCAGCAGGTCGGAATGCCAGTCCAGGCCCACCGCTGCGCCGCAACCCAGCGGCGCACTGCCATCGTTGCTGCGCACCACGGTGATTTCGCCGAGGTTGGTATGGACGCGGTACAGCCATTGGCTGCCGAAGAAGTAGCGGTCGAGCACCTTGCCTTGCAGGCGGCCTGAACCGGCATCCTCCAGGCTGATCTTTTCCGGGCGCAGGCTCAGGACCAGCTCGCCGTCGCCGCTCTCATGCCGTACTTGCGGGATGCCCAGTTGGTCGTAATCGCCCGGCAGCAGGTTGGCCTTGCCGACGAAATCCGAAATGAAGCGTGTGCGCGGGTGTTCGTAGAGCTTGTAGGGTGCGTCGATCTGGGTCACGCGCCCGGCCTGCATCACCACCACGCGGTCACTGATCGACAGCGCTTCGGCCTGGTCGTGGGTGACCATCAAGGTGGTGATACCCACGGCGCACTGGATGCGGCGAATCTCGAACTGCATTTCTTCGCGCAGGTTGGCGTCGAGGTTGGACAGCGGCTCATCCAGCAGCAATACCGGCGGTTCGATCACCAGGGCGCGGGCCAGGGCCACGCGCTGGCGCTGACCGCCAGACAACTCGCGTGGGTAACGGTCGGCGTGCGGCGCCAGGCGCACCAGGTCGAGCACGGTCTTGACCTTGCTGGCGATCTCGGCGGCCGGCACTTTGCGCATCTTCAGGCCGAAGGCGACGTTGTCGCGCACGGTCATGTGCGGGAACAGCGCGTAGCTCTGGAATACCACGCCCAGGCCTCGGCTGGCGGGCTTGGCGTGGGTGATGTCGCGGCCGTCGAGCAGGATCTGCCCGCCGCTCACATCGACGAAGCCGGCGATCATTTGCAGGGTGGTGGTCTTGCCGCAGCCCGAGGGACCGAGCAGGGAAACGAACTCGCCTTTTTCCACCGCGAGGTCGGTGGCGACCACCGCATCGACGGCGCCGTAGCGTTTGCTCAAGGCGTTGAGTTGGAGAAATGCCATGTCTGCGTTCCACCTTTTTTGAGTCGCGTCGAAACGCGCTTTTTTGTTTTGGGCAGATGCGAATGAGGTGTTGCCGGTGCGTTGGCGCTCGATCTTGAGTCGGCTGCCGTTAGTTGTTCATTTCGCCCCTGTGGACGCAGATTAGGACGAAGACTAGGATGGGCGGAAGATGGAATTTCACTGAATGGACTATTATTTTCATATTTATTCACTCACCGGAATTTACAAAGAGATTGGTAGTTATGGATTCCACTGATCGAAATGAAAATGGCAAAGAGGTTGGGGCGGGCGGCGTGTCTCGTCTGTTCGCGCTGCTGCGCACCCTGGGTGAAGTGCCGGAGGGCGGCGAACGCGTCACCCAACTTGCGCAACAGGTCGGCCTCTCGCAGCCCACTACCCACCGCCTGCTGCGCAGCCTGATGGACGAAGGCATGGTCGAGCAGGACGCACGCAGCAAGCGCTATCGCCTGAGCCTGGAGTTCTTCGCCCTGGCGGCCAATGCGGGCAAGACCGGCAACCTGCGCGACCTGGTGCGCCCGAGCATGCTGCGCCTGAGTGCTTCATTGGGTGATTCGCTGTTCCTGCTGGCGCGCAGCGGCTTCGATGCGATCTGCCTGGACCGCAGCGAAGGCCCGTACCCGATCCGCACCTTCACCGGCGATATCGGCGGGCGCGTGGCATTGGGCGTGGGGCAGGGCAGCCTGGCGATCCTGGCGTTTTTGCCGGAGGAAGAGCGCGAAACCGTAATCCGCTACAACCTGCCACGGCTCAAGGACTTCCATCTGTATGACGAAGTGCTGCTGCGTTCGGAAGTGGAGAACGTGCGCAACCTGGGGTATGCGGCGCGCAACACCGGCGTGCTGGAAGGCATGGCCGGGTTGGCAGTGCCGATCCTCAATCGCGATGGGCATGCGGTGGCGGCGTTGAGCGTGGCAACCATCAGCGACCGCCTGGGGCCGAGCCGGTTGCCGATGGTGGTGGAGTTGCTCAAGCGCGAAGCGGCGGCGATCGGGCCGCGCATCAATCCGTTCGATCCAACGTTGAGGCGGCCCTCACACACCTTTGGTGGGTAATGCGAATCCGATGTGGGAGCTGGCTTGCCTGCGATGGCGGAATGTCAGCCACTTAGATGCAAACTGACCCACCGCTATCGCAGGCAAGCCAGCTCCCACATTTTTAGATTGCAGCCAACGCGACAGAGGTGGCCGCCGTGCGGGTTTCCACGCCGAGCTTCACATACACATGCTCCAGATGCTTGTTCACCGTCCTCGGGCTCAACCCCAGAATATCGCCGATATCCCGATTGGTCTTCCCGCACGCCACCCAGCGCAACACCTCCACCTCGCGCTCGGTCAACTGGAACCGGGCCGACAGCAGCCGCTGCGCCGGCGCATCTTCCAGCGTCAACACACTCGGCTGCTGCGCCTCCCGCGCCGAGAGCAAAATCCGCGATGTACGCAAATGCGCCGCCACCCGCGCCAGCACCTCGTCGGTCTGGATCGGCTTGGTCACGTAGTCACTGCCACCCACTTCAAAGCCCTGCACCACGTGCTTGGTGTCAGTCAGCCCGGTCATGAACACCACCGGGATATCCGCACTGGCGGGTTGCGCCTTGAGCCGGCGGCAGGTTTCGAAGCCGTCCAGGCCGGGCATCATCGCGTCCAGCAGGATCAGGTCAGGGCGCCGGCGTTGCACGCGGTTCAATGCGCTGAGGCCGTCGAGGGCCACCAGCACCATGTAGCCGGCCTCGTCGAGCGCGTCGGAGAGCATCGCCAGGTTATCCGGGGTATCGTCCACGATCAGCACGACGCCGGGTTCAGTGCTGCGGGTGAGTGCATTCATCTTCGGCCTCCTTGAGAGTTCGGTTGAGTTCATCCAGGCGGAAACCCTTGAGCAGCCCGCGCACCTTGCTGACGAAAGGCTCGGTGTCGGGGCTCTGCGCAAGGATGCTGTCGAGTTTTTCGTGCAGGCCGCGCACGTAGCCGATGGCGCTGAGTTCGGCGAGGGCCGCCAGGTCTTCCGGGCTGGGCAAGACGCTGGGTGGCGGTGGTGGCACCCGGCTCTGGGTGCGCCGCAGCCAGTGCAGGCCCAGGTGCTGTTGCAAGCGCCCAAGCAGTTCCGGCGTGCGCACGGGCTTGGCCAGGTAGTCGTTGCAGGCGGCGGCAATGCTGCGCTCGCGGTCGTCGGTAAAGGCGTTGGCCGAGATCACGATGATGGGCGCCGTGGACAGCGCATTACGGCGGATCAGGCGGCTGGTTTCATAGCCATCCAGGGTCGGCATCGACAGGTCCATCAGGATCAGGTCGGGCGCCAGCAACGCCACCTGGCGGATCGCGTCCTGGCCATTGCTGGCCTGGATCACCTCGAAACCCAAAGGCGTAAGCATGCCGCTGAGCACCTTGCGATGGTCCACGTGGTCATCCACCACCAGGATGCGCCGCCGTTTGCCTTGATAGCCGATGATGTCGTGCTCCACATGCACCACGGCTTGCGGTGCGCGCACCTGGGACAGGAACAGCCGCACCTGGAAGCAGGTGCCCTTGTCCAACTCACTGGTCACTCGCAACTCGCCGCCCATCAATGAGGTGAGCATGCGCGTGATGGTCAGGCCCAGGCCCACACCGTTGTCCTGGCGCATCAGGTCGCCGCGTTCGAACGGCTGGAAAATCCGCTCCAACTGCCCCGGATCGATGCCGATACCGGTGTCGATAATCTCGAAGTTGGCGGTCTCGCGCATATAACTGACCCGCAGGCGCACCTCGCCGCTGTCGGTGAAGTTCACCGCGTTGCCCAGCAGGTTGATCAGGATCTGACGCACGCGCTTTTCATCGCCGCGCACCACCGCCGGGATCTTGCCCACGCAGTCCAGGCGAAAGCGCAGGCCCTTGTCCTGGGCCTGGGGGGTGAACATCTGTTCCAGGTCATGGAGCAGTTCGGGGAAGGGGATTTCCGTCTGTTCCAGGCGCAACTTGCCGGCCTCGATCTTGGCCACATCCAGCAAGCCATCAATCAACGACACCAAGTGCGAGCCGCTGCGCAGGATGGTCGCCAACGCATCCTGATGCTGCTCGGGCATGGCGCTGTCGCGCTGCAGAATCTGGGTGAAGCCGAGGATGCTGTTCAGCGGCGTGCGCAGTTCATGGGACAGCCCGGTGACGTAGCGGCTCTTGGCGGCATTCGCTGCCTCGGAGGCTTCCTTGGCTTGCTGCAGGGCCTGGTCGGTGAGGCTGTGGGCGTCGATTTCCTGCATCAGCAGCAGGGTCTGGCGGTCGGATTCTTCCTGGGCCACGCCACGGCTTTCGCGGGTCAGCACCACCCACCACGCGAGCACGGCGGCCAGTACCGAGAGGGTCAGGAACGCCTTGAAGAATGCCTGGTACAAGGTCTCCGAATGAGGCAAACCCTGCGCCGCCTGCACATAGATCAAGGCCAATGCGCCGGCAAGCATCAACACCAGCGCTAGCAACAACCCCAGGTAATGGGCCAGGCGCGTGTGCAGGCGCGGCATCATCGTGTTGGGCAGCAACCAGCGCAGCACGCCTTCGAACTGGGTGACCAGGCGTGCGTGGGGTTTGCACCGATCACCGCAACGCGCATCCAGCGAACAGCACAGCGAGCAGATCGGCGTGCTGTAGGCCGGGCAGAACGCCATGTCTGCGGTCTCGAACGGGTTGCTGCACAGGCCGCACACCGCGTGGGTCGCGGGCGCGACCGGGTGAATCAGCTGCACGTCGCTGGTGCGGGCGATGTAGTACTTGCCCTGGGTCAGCCAGGCCAGCAGCGGCGCCATGATCAACGCTGTTCCCAGCGCCACGAAGGGCGGCGCCGCCTGGGCCAGGCTGCCGAACAGGCCGAAGTGGGCGAGGATCGACAGCAGCGAGGCAATCAGCATCGAGCCGACGCCCACCGGGTTGATGTCGTAGAGGTGCGCGCGCTTGAACTCGATGTGCCTGGGCGACAGGCCCAACGGCTTGTTGATCACCAGGTCCGCCACCAGCGTGCCGATCCAGGCAATCGCGATATTGGCGTAGAGCCCCAGCACCTGGTCGATCACGTCGAACACGCCCAGCTCCATCAGCATCAGCGCGATGGCCACGTTGAACACCAGCCACACCACGCGGCCGGGGTGGCTGTGGGTCACGCGGGCAAAGAAGTTGGACCAGGCCAGCGAGCCCGCGTAGGCATTGGTCAGGTTGATCTTCATCTGCGAGATGAACACGAACAGCACCATCGCGCCGAGTGCCCATTCCGGCGAACTGAACACGTAGCGGAACGCGACCAGGTACATCTGGGTCGGCTCGGCGGCGCGCTCCATGGGGATTTCATGTTGCAGCGCCAGAAAGGCCAGGAACGCGCCGGCGAACATCTTCAAGGCGCCGGGGATGATCCAGCCGGGGCCGGCGCAGAGCAGGGCGGCCCACCAGCGCTTGCGGTTGGCGGCGGTTTTTTCCGGGAGGAAACGCAGGTAGTCCACCTGTTCGCCGATCTGCGTCACCAGCGACAGTGCCACGGTGCAGGCGGCACAGAACGCCAACAGGTTGAAGTCGCCACCCTCGCTGCTACGCCCGACAAAGCTGGTCCAGTCGCTGAAGGCATCGGGGTTTTTCCACCCTACGAAACCGTAGGGCAGCACCAGCAACAGCAGCCAGATCGGTTGCGTCCACAGTTGCAGGCGGCTGATCAGGGTCACGCCGTAGGCCACCAGCGGGATCACCAGCAGCGAGCAGATCACATAGGCCAGGGCCAGCGGGATATGAAAATACAGCTCCAGCGCCAGGGCCATGATCGCCGCTTCCAGGGCGAAGAACAGGAAGGTGAAGCTGGCGTAGATCAGCGAGGTGATGGTCGAGCCGATATAGCCGAAGCCGGCGCCACGGGTGAGCAGGTCCATGTCCACGCCGTAGCGCGCCGCGTAGTAGCTGATGGGCAAGCCGGTAAGGAAGATCACCATACTGATGGCGAGGATCGCCCAGAACGTGTTGGTGAACCCGTAGCTCAAGGCCAACACGCCGCCGATGGCCTCCAGCGCCAGGAACGACACCGCGCCCAGGGCGGTGTTGGCAATACGCAGCTCCGACCACTTTCGAAAGGACTTGGGGGTGTAGCGCAGGGCGTAGTCTTCCATGGTCTCGTCGGCGACCCAGGTGTTGTAGTCGCGGCGGATCTTGACGATGCGCTGGGTGCCGGGAGGAGGGTGCACGGTAGGATGGCTCCGGGGAGTGGGCAAGGTGGATGAGCAAGTTCCGTGCCCCGATTCAAAATGTGGCAGCTGGCTTTTGTGGTGAGCGGGCTTGCCCCGCGCCAGGGTGGCGAAGCCGCCCTGAAATCAGTACTCCTATTTTTGGGGCCGCTTCGCAGCCCGGCGCGGGGCAAGCCCGCTCGCCACAATCTGCCCTGAAAGGGTGCGCAGTGGCATACGTCAAATGACGTACGCCGTTACGTCAGGCTGCGTATACCCGCACTGGCCCACTGCCGCCATGCTGGACCCCTCATTGCAGAGGAGTCGCCCCATGGCACCACGATTGATCCGCTCCAAACCGCTGTTGGCCCTGTCATTGCTGGCGGCCGCTCTGTTCAGCCAGGGCGTGCTGGCCGATAACGAAGGCCTGGCCGTGACCCCGACCGAAGTCACCGTCGGCCAGTTGCACTCGGCCACCGGCACCATGGCGATTTCCGAAACGGGCTCGATCCAGGCCGAACGCCTGGCCATCGAACAGATCAACGCCTCGGGCGGGATCCTGGGACGGCAGATCAAGGTGATCCAGGAAGACGGCGCGTCCGACTGGCCGACCTTTGCCGAAAAAGCCAAGAAGTTGCTGGTCAACGACAAGGTCGCCGCCGTGTTCGGCTGCTGGACCTCGGCCTCGCGCAAAGCGGTGCTGCCGATCTTCGAGAAAGAAAACGGCCTGCTCTACTACCCGACCTTCTATGAAGGCCTGGAACAGTCGAAAAACGTGATCTACACCGGCCAGGAAGCCACCCAGCAGATCCTCGCCAGCCTCGACTGGATCGCCAAGACCAAGGGCGCCAAGACCTTCTACCTGGTCGGCTCCGACTATATCTGGCCGCGCACCTCGATGAAGATCGCGCGCAAGCACATCGAAAACGTCCTGCACGGCACGGTGGTCGGTGAAGACTACTACCCGCTGGGCAACACCCAGTTCGGCTCGCTGATCAACAAGGTCAAGCTGAAAAAGCCTGACGTGGTGTTTGCGGCGGTGGTGGGCGGTTCCAACGTGGCGTTCTACAAACAACTCAACGCGGCGGGCGTGAATGCGTCCAAGCAGACCTTGCTGACCCTGTCGGTGACCGAGGACGAACTGCTCGGTATCGGCGGCGAAAACATGGCCGGTTTCTATGCCTCGATGAAGTACTTCCAGAGCCTGGACAACCCCAACAACAAAGCCTTCGTCGAGGCCTTCAAGGCCAAGTATGGCAAGGATGCAGTGATCGGCGACGTGACCCAGGCGGCCTACCTCGGGCCATGGTTGTGGAAAGCCGCGGTGGAGAAAGCCGGTAGCTTCGATGTGGATAAAGTCGTGGCCGCGTCGCCAGGCATCGAGCTGAAAACCGCGCCGGAAGGCTATGTGAAGATCCACGAGAACCATCACCTGTGGAGCAAGTCGCGCATCGGTGAAGTGCAGCCCAACGGCCAGTTCAAGGTGATCTACGAGTCGGATCTGATCGAGCCGAACCCGTTCCCGAAAGGCTACCAATAACCTGCCCCCCGTAGGAGCCGGCTTGCCGGCGATGGCATCCCCTTGGTGCAACTGAAATACCGAGGTGCCTGGATCGCCGGCAAGCCGGCTCCTACAGGTCTGTTTTCAACCTGGCTCTCAGGAGACCATCATCATGGAATGGCTATCGGAATTTGGAGCCATCGCGGCGATGCAGGGGTTCAACGGCTTGTCCGTGTTCTGCGTGCTGTTGCTGATGGCATTGGGGCTGGCGATCATCTTTGGCCAGATGGGCGTGATCAACATGGCCCACGGTGAGTTCCTGACCATCGGCGCCTACACCACCTACGTGTGTTCCAGCCTCACGGCGCACTTTGTGCCGAGCTTCCAACCCTATTACTTCTTCTTCGCCATCGCCCTGTCATTTCTCGTCGCTGGCGCCATCGGCTGGCTGGTGGAATGGGCGATGATCAGCCGGTTGTACAAGCGGCCGCTGGACACCTTGCTCGCCACCTGGGGCTTGTCGCTGGTGATGCAGCAGACCTTCCGCTCGGTGTTCGGCGCCCGCGAAGTCAGCGCCGAACCGCCGGCCTGGCTGATGGGTTCGGTGAACTTCACCGATGCCATCGAGATTCCGCGCAACGGCCTGTTCATGATGGCCCTGACCCTGCTGCTCACTGCCGCGATCTTCCTGATGCTCTACCGCTCGCGCTGGGGCCTGCAGGTACGCGCCACGGTGCAGAACCGTCTGATGAGCCGTGCGGTGGGCATCAATACGCGCAAGGTCGACCGCATGACCTTCGCCCTGGGCTGCGGTGTGGCCGGTGTGGCCGGTGCGGCGTTCACCACCATCGGTTCCACCGGGCCGACGGCGGGCTCGCAGTACATCGTCGACACCTTCCTGGTGGTGGTCTTCGGCGGCGCGCAAAGCCTGTTCGGCACCATCGCCTCGGCCTTCGTGATTGCCCAGACCCAATCGCTGTCGGAGTTTTTCCTCAGTGGCTCGATGGCCAAGGTACTCACCTTGTCCTCGGTGATTCTGATCCTGATGCTGCGCCCGCAAGGGTTGTTTTCCATCAAAGTGCGCAAGTAGAGGCGACCGGATGAAGGCTTTAGACAAGCTGCTGGGCGGCCAGCAAAACCTGATCGGCATCGTGTTGCTGGCGCTGTTGATCCTGGTGGTATTCCCCCTGACCCTGGATGCGTTCCGCCTGAACATGGTCGGCAAATACCTGACCTACGCGTTTGTCGCGGTCGGCCTGGTGTTGTGCTGGGGCTATGGCGGCATTCTCAGCCTGGGGCAGGGCGTGTTCTTCGGGGTTGGCGGCTACTGCATGGCGATGTTCCTCAAGCTTGAGGCCTCGGACCCGGAGAGCACCAAGATCCAGTCCACACCGGGCATTCCGGACTTCATGGACTGGAACCAGATCACCGAACTGCCGTGGTTGTGGCAGCCGTTCCACAGCTTCAGCTTCACGTTGGTGGCGGTGATCGCGGTGCCGGTGCTGCTGGCGTTCATCATCGGCATGGCGCTGTTCAAGCGGCGCGTGGGCGATGTGTATTTCTCCATCGTCACCCAGGCGATTGCGCTGATCCTCACGGTACTGATCGTTGGCCAGCAAGGCTTGACCGGTGGCGTCAACGGCATCACCGACCTCAAGACCCTGCTTGGCTGGGACCTGCGCACCGACAGCGCGAAGCTGATCCTGTACTTCATCAACGCCGGCTTGCTGTTCGGCTGCATTTTCATTGGCCGTTTCATCCTCGCGTCCAAGCTCGGCCGGCTGCTGATGGCCATGCGCGACAAGGAAGAACGCGTGCGCTTTTCCGGGTATGACGTGGCCAGCTTCAAGATCTTCGTGTTCTGCGTGGCCGCCGCATTCTCGGCGATTGGCGGGGCGATGTTTGCCTTGCAGGTGGGCTTTATGTCGCCGTCGTTCGTGGGCATCGTGCCGTCGATCGAGATGGTGATCTTTGCCGCCGTGGGCGGGCGCATGTCGCTGCTCGGCGCGGTGTATGGCGCGCTGCTGGTGAACTACGGCAAGACCTACTTTTCCGAGTCCTTCCCCGAGTTGTGGTTGTACCTGATGGGCGGGCTGTTCATTGCGGTGGTGATGTACTTCCCCAACGGCCTGGCTGGTTTGTGGGACAGCCATGGGCGCCAGGCGCTGGCCAGGGTGCTGCGACGCACACCCGTGGCGGCGACCCCGGTGAACCCGCCGGTCAAACCCAAGGCCAACAGCAAGATTCTGGAGACCCAGCCATGACCGCCGTCGGCTTTGAAATGAAAAAACCGGTGCTGGCCATCGAAGGCCTCACCGTGTCGTTCGACGGCTTCAAGGCGGTCGACAACCTCAACCTGTATATCGACCGCAATGAAGTGCGCGTGGTGATCGGCCCCAACGGCGCCGGCAAGACCACAGTGCTCGACCTGATCTGCGGCAAGACCCGCGCCACCAGCGGCAGCATCCAGTTCGACGGCCAGGAACTGACCAAGATGCGCGAGTACAACATCGTGCGTGCCGGCGTGGGCCGCAAGTTCCAGAACCCGTCGATCTACGAAAACCTCACGGTGTTCGAGAACCTGGAGATGTCCTATCCGGCCGGGCGCAAGGTGTGGGGCGCGCTGTTCTTCAAGCGCAACGCCCAAGTGATCGCACGGGTGGAGGAAGTGGCGCGGGAGATCTTCCTCGGCGACCTGCTGCAACAACAGGCCGACCTGCTGTCCCACGGGCAAAAGCAGTGGCTGGAGATTGGCATGCTGCTGATGCAGGACCCCGAGTTATTGATGCTGGATGAACCGGTGGCCGGCATGAGCGTCAACGAGCGCGCGCAGACCGCCGAGCTGCTCAACCGCATCAGCCAGGGCCGTTCGGTGCTGGTGATCGAGCACGACATGGAGTTCGTCAAAAGCATCGCCCACAAGGTCACGGTGCTGCACCAGGGCAAGGTGCTGGCCGAGGGCAGCATGGAGTCGGTGCAAAGCAACCCGAAAGTCATCGAAGTGTATTTGGGCCACTGAGGAGCCGCGCATGTTCAAGATCGACCAGTTGTCCTGCGGCTACGGGCAGAGCCAGATCCTCCACGACCTGGACCTGAACGTGGCCAAGCGCGAGATTGTCGCGGTAATGGGCCGCAATGGCATGGGCAAGACCACCTTGTTCAAGAGCCTGATGGGCATCCTCCCGCAGTGGAAAGGCCAGGTGAGTGTGGATGGCCACGATGTGTCCGCGCTGGAAACCCATGAGCGGGTGGCGCGTGGTATCGCCTATGTGCCCCAGGGTCGCATGATTTTCCCGAGCATGACGGTACTCGAAAACATCCAGACCGGCCTGCCGGCGTCGGCGCGTGGCAAGGTGCCGGAAGATTTGTACGCGCTGTTCCCGGTGCTCTACGACATGCAATCGCGCAAGGGCGGCAACCTGTCTGGCGGCCAGCAACAGCAACTGGCGATTGCCCGGGCGCTGGCGACCAACCCCAAGGTGCTGTTGCTGGATGAACCGACGGAGGGCATCCAGCCGTCGATCATCAAGGACATTGCGCGCACGCTGAAGGAGATTCGCAACCTGCGCGACCTGACCATTGTGGTGTCGGAGCAGGTGCTGTCATTCACCCTGGAAATCGCCGATCGCTTCCTGGTGATCGAGAAGGGCCGCTTCGTGATCGAAGAAACCCGGGATCGGGTGGATGAGGCGACGATCAGTCGGTACCTGTCGGTCTGAGCGATTCGGGTCTTATCTCCTGGAGGTGTATGCGGGTAAGTTTTCCTGCCCGTCAGTGCTATTGCGGACTGCGCTTGATGGAACCGTCGTCTTACCTATTGCCACAGATGAGCGCTGATCAAATGCCGGCTCGGGCGTTGGTCACTTTCTATGCATCAACCATCTGAGGTATTGCGATGATAAGTAATCACTACGGTCAATCTACGTCTTTTTACCCGTTGGGCAGTAACCCGGGGTTTGGTTGTCAGCCCGCGATGAAACCCTCATTTGGCGACTATCGCCCGGCGCCCAATTCGGTGGTCGCGCGGGACTTTGTCGAGGGCTTCAGTTACTTCCAGGGACCGTCCGGCTTCGTCACGCAGGCCGTGCTTCAGCACGCGGGCAACCGGCCGCTGATCGGTGACCCGCTTCACGACCGGATGACCCTGCTGGCCAGGGAAGTGCTCGGCCGTCCGGAAATGAATCACTTGCTCGATGCAATCAACCACGGCGGCTGTGAAGATGGGCTGATCAGCCTGGGGGATGCACATAACGTGGCCGAACACTTTGAGTTGCAGGAAGCGTCGATCATGCAGGATGGGCCGCGCAGGTATGACGGTGCCATGCAGCGTCATCGTATAGACAATGGCTACGGCGAGAGCTGGGCAGCCCATCGTCCCCAGGTATTCGACAGGCATGTACCCGAGCAACCGGTCATCGATGGTATGTACGCGTCATCGTACGGGGGCGGCATGCACCCACAGGGTGCCGAGCTCACTCAACACTTCAAACACACCACCGACGCAGATCTGGCGATGGAACTGGGCAATAATTTTGATTACTTCAAACCCAACACGGATGGCGGTCCAACCATCACCCAGGCATCGCTTCGTGAAGTCGCAGGGCGACCGCTGACGGGCAACCCGGTGGACGACCGCATGACGGTGCTGGCCAGGGAAATCCTCAGCCGACCGAAGCTCAATCGCGAACTGGACTCCGACCACGACAGTGACAAGCCCGACGGCATTATCGGGCGCGGCACCACTGATCGCGTGTCCAACCGAGTGACGGCGTCGGTGTCCGCCAGTTCCTGAACCCGGCGCTGGCCCATCGGTTCAGGACACTGGCGAGCCGCTTGCCAGTGACTACGATGCCCGGGCGGCCGGTCCGATCATCATTTCCGGCCTTACCCGTTGCTCGTACTCTTCGGCGCTGATCAACCCCAGTCGCACCGCCGCGTCCTTGGGCGACAACCCCTCGTCCGCGGCCTTGCGGGTGATCTGTGCCACGCGGTCATAACCCAGCACCGGGTTCAGCACCGTCGCCATCAACAACGAATGCTCAACGTTGCGCGCCAGTTGCGGGCGGTTCACCTCCAGGCCGTCCAGCAGCTTGTGGGTGAACAGGCTGATGCAGTCGCTGAGCACGTCGATCGAGTGCAGCAGGTTGTGGATCAGCACCGGCTTGGCGACGTTCAATTCGAAGGTGCTGGATGCCCCCGCCAGGGTGATGGTGGTGTGGTTGCCCATCACCTGCATCGCCGCTTGCACCAGGACTTCGGCGATGGTCGGGTTGCGTTTGCCGGGCATGATCGAGGAGGTCAGGCCGTCGTCGGGCACGAGCAGTTCGCCCAGGCCGCAGCGCGGGCCCGAGCCGAGCAGGCGGATATCATTGGCGATCTTGGTCAGTGACACCGCCAGCACATTCAGCGCACCGGAGGCTTCCACCAGTGCGTCGTGGGTGCCCATGCCTTCGAACTTGCACGGGTTGGTTTCGAACGCAATGCCCGTGAGTTGGCTGATTTCCTCGCAGAACACCAAGTCAAAACCTGCCGGTGTATTCAGCCCGGTGCCCACCGCCGTGCCGCCCTGGGGCAGCAGGCGCAGACGCGGCATACACGCTTCGATACGTGCGATGCCATGCCGGATCTGTTCGGCAAACGCGCCAAAGGCCTGGCCCTGGCTCATGGGCACCGCATCCATCAGGTGGGTACGGCCGATTTTCAGCACATCCTGCCAGGCGTCGGCCTTGGTGGTCAGCGCTTGGCCCAGTTGGGTGAGGGCGGGCAGCAGGCGGCCACGCAGCTCCAGCACGGTGGTCAGGTGCATCACCGTGGGGAAGCTGTCGTTGGACGACTGCGAGCGGTTCACATGGTCGTTGGGATGCACCGGCGACTTGCTGCCCAGTTCGCCACCGAGCGTGAGGTTGGCGCGGTTGGCGATCACCTCGTTGGCGTTCATGTTGGTCTGGGTGCCGGAACCGGTTTGCCAGATCGACAGCGGAAAGTGGTGGTCAAGGTCGCCCCTGGCCAACTCTTCGGCGGCCTGTTCGATCGCCTGCGCCAAGGCCGGCGCCAGTGCGCCAAGGCGTGCATTGGCGCGGGCACACGCACGTTTTTGCTGGCCAAAGGCGCGGATCAGGCTGGCGGGGAACGGCTGTTTGCTGCCGAACACCTCCAGCGCCCGTTGGGTTTGCGCGCCCCAGTAACGGTCGGCCGGTATGGACACCGGGCCGAACGCGTCGTGTTCGATTCGCAGAGTGATCATCAAGAGGCCCCGTTAAAGCGCAGCGCCGGCGGCACGGCCGAGCACGCGTTGATATTCATCCTGGGCGGTCTGCTGGGAGAACTCGCCGGACCATTTCGACACCACCACCGTTGCCACGCTGTTGCCGATGGTGTTGCAGGTGGCAATGGCCATCGACATGAAGCGGTACACGCCAAACAGCAGCGCCAGGCCTTCTGCTGGCAGTACGCCGATGGCGGTGACCGTCGCGGCGAACACCACGAAACTGCCACCCGACACCGCTGCCGCGCCTTTGGAGGTCACCAGCATGATCGCGATGATGCCCAGTTGCTGTTCCCAGCTCAGCGGTACCCCGTAGGCATTGGCGATAAACAACACGCACAGCGACATGTAGATCGAAGTGCCGTCGAGGTTGAACGCATAGCCGGTGGGCAGTACCAGGCCGACGCTCTGCTTGGAACAGCCGAACTTCTCGAGTTTTTGCAGCAGGCGCGGCAGGGCGCTTTCCGAAGAAGCAGTGCCGAGCACGATGAAGATTTCATCCTTGATGTAGGTGAGGAAGCGCCACAGGCTGAAGCCGCTCAACCGGCACACGGCGCCCAGCACCACAAAGATGAAGAATGCGATGCCGACGTAGAACATCAACACCAGGTTGGCCAGGGACATCAATACCGCCGTGCCATTGCTGCCCACGGCGTAAGCCACCGAACCGAAGGCACCCAGGGGGGCGAACTTCATGATCAGGTTGATGAACTCGAAGAAGCACTCGGAGATGCGGTTCAGGCCGTCTTCGATCACTTCGCGGCGCTCGGGCTTCAACGCCAGCAGGGCGAAGCCGAACAGCACCGAGATCACCAGCACTTGCAGCAACTGGCCGCCGGCGAAGGCACCGACGAAGTTGTCCGGGAAGATGCCGTAGATAAAGTCCAGGGTCGACGCGGGTGCATGCCCCTTGGCCACGGCGGCACTCGCGGCTGCCGCGGCGGCGCTGCTCGGGTGGGCGTCGTGCATGCCGGAACCGATCTGCAGCAGGTTGCCCCACAACAGGCCGATGGCCAGGGCGATGGTGGAGACCACCTCGAAGTAGATCAATGCACGCAGGCCGACCTTGCCGACGCGCTTGATATCACCGGCCGAGGCGATGCCGTGGACCACGGTGAAAAACACCAGCGGCGCGACGGCGGTCTTGATCAGCTTGAGGAAGATATCGCCGAGGACCTTGAAACTGGCGGCCAGCTCAGGGGCGAGAAAGCCGAAGGCAATCCCGAGGAACATGGCGGCGACAACCTGGAAGGTCAGGTCCTTGTAGAGCGGTTTTTTTGCGGGGGTGGATGACATGTCTGTGATCTCATTGTTGTTATTGGCTGTGTTTGGATGATCTGTCTGGAACGTGGCTTTGTGGTGAGCGAGCTTGCCTCGCGCGGGGCAAGCCCGCTCACTACAAAAACCAGCGGTGCCAGAAAGGTCAGCGGGGGACCGCGCCCTGGCGCGCCAGCGCGATATCCACCATCTGCGGCGCCAGCCCCAGGTAGTTGGCCGGGTCGGTCAGGCGTTGCAGTTCGGCCAGGTCCAGTTGCGCAATGGCTTCACCTTGGGCAAGCAGGGCGTCGAGCAGGCTGGTGCCCTGGTCATTGGCCATGCGGCAGGCGGCGTACACCACGTCATGGGCCACCTGGCGGCCGAGGGCCGGGGCGAGGCCCATCATCACGGCTTCGGCGACGATCAGGCCCTGGGTCATGTCGAGGTTCTTGCGCATGCGTTCGGGGCGCACTTCCAGGCCGGCGAGCATGAAGGTCGCCTGGCCCAGGGACGCAGCGCTGAGGGCAAAGGCTTCGGGGATGGCGATCCACTCCGCCTGCCATGGCCCGGTGGAGCGTTCGAAGTCCTGGATCATCGCGTCGAGCATCAGCCCGGCGTGTTGGCGCACGCCCTTGGCGGCGGCGTACATCAGTTCGCAGGAAATCGGGTTGCGCTTTTGCGGCATAGTGCTGCTGGCGCCACGGCCCTTGACGAAGGGCTCGTACACTTCGCCCAGCTCGCTGGTCATCATCATCATGATGTCGAGGGCGATCTTGCCCAGGGACCCGGTGACCAACCCGAGGAAGTTCAGGGTCTCGGCCAGCCCATCGCGGGCCACATGCCAGGTGGCTTGCGGTACGCCCAGGCCGAGTTCGGCCATCAACGCTTCCTGCACTTGCAGGCCTTTGTCACCGAGGGAGGCGAGGGTGCCGGCGGCCCCGGCGAACTGGCCGATTTCGACGCGTGGGCGCAGTTCCACCAGGCGCTCGGCGTGGCGGTCGAACATGCTCAGCCATACCGCGCACTTGTAGCCGAAGGTGATCGGCAGCGCGTGCTGCAAGTGCGTGCGACCGGCCATGGGCGTGTCGCGATAGCGCTCGGCCAGCCCGGCGAGCAGGCCGCGCACGGTCTGGATATCCCGCTCGACGATGGCCAGTGCGGCGCGCACCTGCAGGACCACGGCGGTGTCCATGATGTCCTGGGTGGTCGCGCCCCAATGCACATAACGGCCGGCTTCGCCGCAGATGTTCGACAGTTGCTCCACCAGCGGCAGGATCGGGTAGCCGACGATTTCGGTCTCGTGCTGCATCAGCGCCAGGTCGAGCGCCTCGTACTGTGACAGCGCGGCGATCTGCTCGGCGGCGTCGGCCGGGATCACACCGCAACGCGCTTCGGCGCGGGCCAGGGCCACTTCCACTTCAATGTAGCGTTCGATCAGGGCTTTATCGGAGAACACGCCGCGCATTTCGGCGGTGCCGAACATGTCGCGGAACAGGGCGGAATCAAAAACGGTACTCGACATGGGAAAGTCCTAATTGTTATTTTTAAACCATACATATTTAATATGTACGTACATTATGATTACGCCTGTGCTGATACACTGTCAACTCGACAACGAGGGTAAAAATGGAAAGCGTGAGCCAGAGGCGTTATGCGGCGGTTGCCAAGGACTTGATCGATCAGATTGGCAGCGGCCATTACCCAGTAGGGTCGTTGTTGCCAACTGAATTTGAACTCTGCTCGCTGTATGCGGTGAGCCGGCACACCGTGCGCGCGGCCATCGACCAATTGCAGGGGCAGGGCATGGTCTCGCGGCGCAAGCGTGTGGGCACGCGGGTCGAAGCCGCTTCACCGCAAGGCGGGTATTCCCAGGCGATGGCGTCGGTGGCCGACCTGGTACAGGTGGCCGAAACCCATATCCGCGATATCCAGGCGGTGCGCGAGTTCGTCGCCGACATCGCCCTGGCCCGGCGCCTGGGGCTGGAGCCGGGCGGGCATTACTTCTGTGTGTCGAGCATCAAGGTCGATGCCAGCGCCGGCAACGCGCCGTTGTGCTGGACCGACGTGTATGCCGAGCAGACTTTTGCCGAGGTGATTCCCGAAGCGCGCAAGCACCCGGACGAACTGATCGCCGCGCTGATCGGCAAGGCGTTCTCGCGGCATATCGATGTGGTGGACCAGCAGGTGCGGCCGGTGCAGCTATCGGCCGAATTGGCCGCCAGCCTCAAGGCGCAGGGCGGTACGCTGGGGTTGAATATCATCCGTCAGTACCGCGACGAGAGCGGCGCGGTGATTGCGGTGTCGGAAACGGTCTACCCCGCAGACCGTTTCACCCTGACCATGCAGATGAAGCGCGACAAACGCTAGGCCACGTTGAAGAACGCTACCTTGGTGCTCAAGCGATCCGCCAGCTCCGCCAGTTCGTGATTGGAGTTTTCCACCTGCTCGGAGCCGGCCGCCGATTGCACGGTGGAGCTGTGGATGCGCGTGACGTTCTGCGCCACCTCTTCGGCGGCCGCGCTTTGCTGCACCGAAGCACTGGCGATCTGCGCATTCATGGCATTGATCGCGCCGACTTCCTGGCTGATCTTGCCCAGCGCCAACTGGGAGTCGCGGGTCTGCGTCACGGTGACCTGGGCCAGGCTGCGGCTGCGCTGCATGATGTCGGCGGCGTCCTGGGTGCCGCTTTGCAGCTTGCCGATCATGTCGCGGATTTCCTGGGTGGACTCCTGGGTGCGCGTCGCCAGGGAGCGGACTTCATCGGCTACCACCGCAAATCCGCGGCCATGTTCACCGGCACGCGCGGCCTCAATCGCGGCGTTCAGCGCCAGCAGGTTGGTCTGGGCGGCGATGGCGTTGATCACTTCGATCACGGTTTCGATGTTTTCACTGTCGCTGGACACCTGGTTGACCCGGCTGGTGGCCTGGTCGAGGATCGTCGCCAGTTCCTCGATGGCCACGGTCACTTCGCCCACCAGGCGGTGGCCGCTGTCCACTTCGGCGTCAGCCAGGATAGTCGCCTTGGATGCGGCAGAGGCATAGCCCGAGACCTCGCTGACCGAGGCGGCCATTTGCGTGATCGCGGCTGCCACATGCTGGGCTTCACTGGTCTGCAGGTTGATCTGCTGGCGGTTATCGCTGGCCACCGACAACAGGGTGACCGAAGAATGGCGCAGGGCCTGGGCTGCCGAGCGCACTTCACTGATGGTGTCGCTCAGGCGCGCCAGGGCGTTTTTCAGGATGCCCATCACGCTGTCGGGGTAGCGGGTTTCGATGCGCTGGTTCAGCTCGCCATTGGCCAGGCGGCGGATCGCCTCGGCGACTTCCTCCGGCTCGGCGCCCAGGGTGGCCTTGACCTTGCGGATAATCAGCAGTGACACCAGTACGCTCAAGATGATCGCGACGGCGCTGGCCAGCACCATCAGTACGGCAAAGTTGCTGGCGGCCGATTGCACGGTATCCAGGCGTTGCTTGATTTGCGCCTCTTCGAAGTCGATCAGCGCGTTCACGCGTTTGAGCCACTCGGTGTAGTTGGGCGAAGCCTGGGCCAGCAGCAAGTCCTGGGCGCCAGCGATGTCATTGCTGCGTCGCAGGTTGATCACCCGTTCGGTGGAGGCCAGGGCCTGGGTCTCGATGGCCTTGATTTCGCCCAGCAGGCGGGTTTCCTCGGCGCTGGCAGTGGTGTTGGCGAACAGGCGATCCATCATCACGGCAGAGTCCTGGTAATCGCGCTTGAGCTGGTCGATCTCAGCCAGGTGGCGGTTGAGCGCCGGTTCATCCTTGACCAGTACCGCGTCGCGAATGGCGATGGCGCGGTTGTGCACGCTGCCTCGGAAATTGATCGCGTAGCGCTGGACCAAGGCGGCTTTTTCACCGACATCCTTGAGCGTGCTGTCGATAAAACCCACGCGTTGAATACCGACGGCAGTGATCAGCACCAGCAACGACAGGGTGGACGCGAAGCCCAGTCCGATACGCATCGCCAACGACACAGGTTTTTTCATGGAAGGCTCGATATTCAAGGGGTCAGGAGTGATGGCTAAAAGCTATCTTCGCCGTGGAATCTAACCACTCGCCTGCCAGGCGTCCAATCAGTAAATACTGAAACTGTCATCGAGCGAATTGATGGAATAAAACCGCGACACCGTCGTTCATACGTCATCCAACGTATTTCCCGTTTTTCCTGGCCGCCCGAGACTGGATCGCACGCACCCCGTCATCCGTCCAGGAGCCAGTCCATGACTGAAACGCTGATCAAAGTCGACCTCAACCAGCCTGTCACCGAGAACGAGCAAATCCATAACCGCTGGCACCCGGATATCCCGATGGCCTGCTGGGTCAAGCCGGGCGATGACTTCATCCTCGAGACCTACGATTGGACCGCCGGTGCGATCAAGAACAACGACGACGCCAGCGATGTACGCGATGTGGACCTGTCCACCGTGCATTACCTGTCGGGCCCGGTGGGTGTACACGGCGCCGAACCGGGGGACCTGCTGGTGGTGGACTTGCTGGATATCGGCGCCAAGGCCGACTCCCAGTGGGGCTTCAACGGGTTCTTCTCGCGACAGAATGGCGGTGGCTTTCTCACCGATCACTTCCCCAGCGCACAAAAAGCCATCTGGGATTTCAAAGGCATGTTCACCAGCTCGCGGCACATTCCCGGGGTGAACTTTGCCGGGCTGATCCATCCCGGCCTGATTGGCTGCCTGCCCGACCCGGTGATGCTCGCCGACTGGAACCGTCGCGAACAGGAACTGATCGACACCAACCCCACCCGCGTTCCGCCCCTGGCCAACGCGCCACTGGCTGCCACTGCCCACATGGGCAAGCTCACCGGCCAGGCCCGTGACGATGCGGCAGCGACCGGCGCACGCACGGTGCCGCCGCGCGAACACGGCGGTAACTGCGATATCAAGGATTTGTCGCGGGGTTCGAAGATCTTCTTCCCGGTCTACGTCAAGGGTGCCGGGCTGTCGGTGGGCGACCTGCACTTCAGCCAGGGCGACGGCGAAATTACCTTCTGCGGCGCCATCGAAATGGCCGGCTGGGTGCACATGAAGGTCGAGCTGATCAAGGGCGGCATGGCCAAGTACGGGATCAAGAACCCGGTGTTCAAGCCGAGCCCGATCACGCCGAACTACAAGAACTACCTGATCTTCGAAGGCATCTCGGTGGACGAGCAGGGCCAGCAGCACTACCTGGACGTCAATGTCGCCTACCGCCAGGCGTGCCTGAATGCGATCAATTACCTGACCAAGTTCGGCTATTCGCCGGCCCAGGGCTATGCGCTGCTCGGCTCGGCTCCGGTGCAGGGACATATCAGTGGCGTGGTAGACATCCCGAATGCCTGCGCGACCTTGTGGCTGCCCACGGAAATCTTCGAGTTCGATATCAACCCCAACGCCAACGGCCCCACCCAGTTCCTCGACGGCAGCATCGACCTGCCCATCGCGCCGGACCTGTAGCCATGCCGACCTACGAATACGCCTGCGACACCTGCGGCACCTTCACAATGCTGCGCCCGATCGCCCAGCGCAACGAACCCAGCCAGTGCCCTTATTGCGAAGGGCCGGGCGGGCAGTTGCGGGTGTCGGCCCCGGCGCTGCAAACCTTGTCGTCCCACCAGCGCAAGGCCATCGCCGGCAACGAGCGCAGCGCCCATGCGCCGCAAACCGTTGGCGAATACCAGGACAGCCGCAAACACCCGGCGGGTTGCAGTTGCTGCGGCACCCGCAAGCAGGTCGAGCCCAGCAAGGCCAACCCCTTGGGGCTCAAGACCCGGACCGGCCCACGGCCGTGGATGATCAGTCACTAGAACAGGAGCGTTGCAATGCGCCATGGCGACATTTCCAGCAGCCCGGACACCGTCGGTGTAGCGGTGGTGAACTACAAGATGCCGCGCCTGCACAGCAAGGCCGAGGTCATCGACAACGCGAAGAAGATCGCCGAGATCATTGTCGGCATGAAGCAGGGCTTGCCCGGCATGGACCTGGTGGTGTTCCCGGAATACAGCACCATGGGCATCCTGTATGACCACGACGAGATGATGGCGACCGCCGCGAGCATTCCCGGCGAAGAGACGGCGATTTTCTCCGCGGCCTGCCGCCAGGCGAATACCTGGGGCGTGTTCTCCCTGACCGGCGAGCGTCACGAAGAGCACCCGCACAAGGCACCCTATAACACCCTGGTGCTGATCAATAACCTGGGCGAAATCGTGCAGCGCTATCGCAAGTGCATTCCCTGGTGCCCCATCGAGGGTTGGTATCCGGGGGACCGCACCTACGTGTGCGACGGGCCCAAGGGCATGAAGATCAGCCTGATCATCTGCGATGACGGCAACTACCCGGAAATCTGGCGCGACTGCGCAATGAAGGGCGCCGAGCTGATTGTGCGTTGCCAGGGCTATATGTACCCGGCCAAGGAACAGCAGGTGCAGATGTCCAAGAGCATGGCCTGGGCCAATAACTGCTACGTGGCGGTGGCCAACGCGGCCGGGTTCGACGGCGTGTATTCGTACTTCGGCCATTCGGCGATCATCGGCTTTGACGGGCGCACCCTGGGCGAGTGCGGCGAGGAGGAGATGGGCATCCAGTACGCGCAGTTGTCGGTGTCGCAGATCCGCGATGCACGGGCCAATGACCAGTCGCAGAACCATCTGTTCAAGCTGCTGCACCGTGGCTATACCGGCATGCATGCCTCGGGTGACGGCGACAAGGGCGTGGCCGATTGTCCGTTCGAGTTCTACCGCACCTGGGTGCTGGACGCGCAAAAGGCCCAGGAAAATGTGGAGAAGTTCACCCGTAGCACGGTCGGCGTCGCGCAGTGCCCGGTGGGGCAATTGCCCCATGGTGGTCAAGAAAAGACGGCGGGGTAGGGCATGCGCTTTACCTTTGAACCGGCCCAGGTCATGGCCTTGCTGCGCAGCCGGATCGTCGGCCAGGAGGCTGCGCTGGCCCAGGTGGAAGGCATGCTCAAGGTGGTCAAGGCCGATATCGGTGAACGTGACCGGCCGCTGAGCGTCAACCTGTTCATGGGCCCGACCGGGGTCGGCAAGACCGAAATCGTGCGCCTGCTGGCCCAGGCACTGCATGGCCGGGCCGATGGCTTCTGCCGCATCGACATGCACACCCTGGCCCAGGAGCATTACGCCGCCGCCCTGACCGGCGCGCCACCCGGGTATGTGGGCAGCAAGGAGGGCATCAGCCTGTTCAACAGCGAGTTGATCCAGGGCACCTATAGCCGGCCGGGCATCGTGCTGTTCGATGAGTTGGAGAAAGCCAGCCAGGAGGTGGTGCGCAGCCTGCTGGGCATACTGGAAAACGGTCAGCTGACCCTGGCCGGCGGCACACGCACGTTGGACTTTCGCAACAGCCTGATCTTCATGACCAGCAATATCGGTGCGCAACAGGCGCGCCGGCATCGTTTGCGATTTACCCAGGGCTGGCGGCGCCTGCTGCGCGTGTTTGTGCGAGGCGAGGCACAGGTGCTGGAAGAGGCGCTGCATGGGCACTTCGAACCGGAGTTTCTCAACCGCATCGATCGCATCCTGATGTTCGAGCCCATCGACGCGCAGTGGCTTGAGGCACTGCTGGAGGTGGAACTTGCCAAGCTCAACCAGCGCCTGGCGGCGCATCAACGTTCATTGGTGCTGGATGAGCAGGCGCGCGCCTGGCTGTGCCGTCAGCACGACGTTCGATTCGGCGCGAGGGCGCTGGCCAGACGCTTGCGGGTCGAACTGGAACCGGCGATTGCCGAATGCCTGCTGCAAGGCAATGCCCGGCACCTGGGTGCGACGGTGCGCAACGCTTGTCTGGTGGTTGAACCCGAAAGCACAGGAAGATGGGATCCACTTCCGGTATAAACCTCGGACGCTTTAGTTTTCCGAGGCCCCTTTTTTCATGCAAAGCCCTTTGCAACGCCCGCTGTGGCAGATCTACCTGATCTTTCTGGCGCCGATGGTGCTGTCCAACTTCCTGCAGAGCTTCTCCGGTACCCTCAACGGCATCTATGTCGGGCAGATGCTCGGCACCCAGGCGCTGGCGGCGGTGTCGGGGATGTTTCCCATCGTCTTCTTCTTTATTGCCCTGGTGATCGGCCTGGGAGCGGGCGCCTCGGTGTTGATCGGCCAGGCCTGGGGCGCCCAGGAGACGGGCATGGTCAAGGCGATCACCGGTGCGACCCTGACCCTGGGCGCGCTGGTGGGCGTGATTGCGGCGGTGTTGGGCAGCCTGTTTGCGCGCCCGGCCTTGCAGGCGTTGGGCACCCCGATCGATGTGCTCGACGATGCGGTGGGCTATGCGCAGATGATGATGCTGATCATGCCACTGCTGCTGGTCTTTATCCTTTATACGCAGTTGCTGCGCGGCGTCAGCGACACGATCTCGCCGTTGCTGGCGTTGATGGTATCGACCCTGGTCGGCCTGCTGCTGACCCCGGCGCTGATTCGCGGCTGGATCGGCCTGCCTCCCTTGGGTATCCAGAGTGCGGTCTACGCCGGGCTGGCGGGCAACGCCGCGGCCATGGTGTTTCTGATCCTGCGTCTGCGCCACAAGAACCACGTGATGGCACCGGACCGCGAACTGCTCGCGTCCTTGCGCCTGGATCGCGTCATTCTCGGCAAAGTGCTGCGCATCGGTTTGCCCACTGGCCTACAGATGGTGGTGCTGTCGCTGTCGGAATTGGTCATCCTCGCTTTGGTCAACGGCCACGGTTCCCAGGCCACGGCGGCCTATGGCGCGGTGACGCAGATCGTCAACTACGTGCAGTTCCCGGCGCTGTCGATTGCCATCACCGCGTCGATCCTCGGTGCCCAGGCGATTGGCGCCGGGCGCCTGGAGCGCATCGGGCCGATCCTGCGCACCGGCCTGCTGATCAACACCTGCCTCACCGGTGGCCTGATCGTGCTGGGTTATGTCCTGTCCCACTGGTTGCTCGGCCTGTTCATCACCGACGATGCGGCACGGGTCAACGCCGAACACCTGCTGCACATCATGTTGTGGAGCATCCTGGTATTCGGTTTCCAGGCCGTGATCGGCGGGATCATGCGCGCCAGCGGCGTGGTACTGATGCCGGTGGTCATCTCGATCTTCTGCGTGCTCTGCGTCGAGCTGCCGATGGCGTACCTGCTCAACGCTCACTTCGGGCTGGAAGGGGTGTGGATGGCGTTTCCGGTGACCTACCTGGCCATGCTGGTATTGCAGACCGCTTATTACCGCTTGGTATGGCGGCACAAGCAGATCAAGCGATTGGTGTGATAAAAGGTTGCGCACTTTAAGGACAGAAGGCTTCTGAGTCATGGCAAACCCTTACGCCGAGTTGTTCCAGGTTCCTGGCGCACGGGCTTTTGTACTGGCGGGCATGCTGGCGCGCATGCCGGTGTCGATGACGGGCATTGGCTTGATCACCATGCTCGCGCAGGTGCAGGGCGGCTACGGCCTGGCAGGCTCGGTGGCGGCGGTATTTGCCCTGGCCACGGCGTTTTGCGCCCCGCAGGTGTCGAGGCTGGTGGACCGCTACAGCCAGGGCCGGGTGTTGCCGATTGCCGCACTGATCGGCGGTGGGGCATTGTTGATGTTGCTGCTGTGCACCCGCTTGCAGGCGCCGAACTGGACGCTGTTCCTGTTCGCGGCCCTGGCCGGTTGCATGCCCAACATGTCGGCCATGGTGCGGGCACGCTGGACCGAGTTGTACCGAGGCCAACCCAAGCTGCAGACCGCCTTCGCCCTGGAGTCGGTACTGGATGAGGTGTGTTTCATCATCGGCCCGCCGATTTCGGTGGGGCTGAGCGTGGTGCTGTTTCCCGAGGCTGGCCCCCTGGTGGCGGCGCTGCTGTTGGCGGTGGGCGTTACCACCTTTGTGTTGCAGCGTGAGACCGAGCCTCCCGTCCATGAGCATCAGGACCATCACGGCCGCTGGCTGATCGCGTCGCCGCCGGTGCTGATCCTGATGATCCTGTTGCTGGCCATGGGTGTGATCGTCGGTGTGGTGGACGTGGTCAGCGTCGCCTTTGCACAGCATCAGGGCCAGCCGGCGGCGGCGAGCATCGTGCTGTCGGTGTATGCCATCGGCTCCTGCCTGGCGGGACTGGCGTTCGGCACCCTGAAGCTCAAGGCGTCGTTGCCTCGGCAGTTTCTGTTCTGCGGCGTGGCCACGGCGTTGACGACCTTACCGTTGTTGCTGGTGACCAACATTCCGGGGCTGGCGGTGGCGATCTTTGTCTCCGGGCTGTTCTTCGCCCCGACCCTTATCGTGTCCATGGCCCTGGTGGAGCAGATCGTGCCCGCCAGCCGCCTGACCGAAGGCATGACCTGGCTGATCACCGGCCTCAGCATCGGCGTGGCCATCGGCGCCGCCAGCTCCGGTTGGATGATCGACCACTTTGGCGCCACCAGCGGGTTTTGGGTCGCGTTGGCGGCGGGGGCGGTGGTGCTGGGGTCAGCGGTGTTGGGGTATAGGCGGTTGGGGTGATGGACGCATAGTGCGTTCGCCGCTCAGGAAGTTTTTTACGGCCTCGCGAAAGGCGACCCCCAATGCCTGTGGGTTTTGCCCTTCGTAGCTGACCAATGCGTCGATGAACAAAAGCCTGCCAGACAGACAGTTGTCCTCGACGCTGGTCTCTACTGTGCCGGTATGGCACTTGGGGTACGGGTTTCTTGTCGGACATTTCCCGCCAGCCCGCATTCCCCGTGGATACGCGCCTCCCATCCCCCCGCTAATTTTTCCCTCTCCGGTTCGTTTTATAGGGACGACGTGCCTTTGTGCTTCCTGCCTATTGCTCCGGACTCCAAGAAATGAATGCTGAAGACTCCTTGAAACTTGCTCGCCGGTTTATCGGGTTGCCCCTGGAAAAGCGCCAATTGTTCCTGCTGGCCTTGCAGAAAGAAGGGGTGGATTTTTCCCGGTTTCCGATTCCGGCAGGGGTAGAGGTGGAGGATCGCCAGGCGCTGTCCTATGCGCAGCAGCGCATGTGGTTTCTCTGGCAATTGGACCCGGCCAGCGGTGCCTACAACCTGCCGGGTGCCGTGCGGCTCAAAGGTACGTTGAACCTGGGCGCGATGGAGCAAGCGTTTGCCAGTCTGGTCGCGCGTCACGAAACCCTGCGCACGGTGTTCCAGCGCCAGGCCGATGAGCGGCTGTTGCAGGTGGCGGCAGACACGTCGTTGAGCATCGAGCAACTGGACCTGAGCCACCTGGCGCCCGCCGAACGTGAACAGGCCGTCAACCAGGCCGCGGTCCGTCAATCGCTGCTGCCGTTCGACTTGGAAAACGGCCCGCTGCTGCGCGTGCAACTGCTCAAGCTCGACGCCCAGGAGCACGTGCTGCTGCTGACCCTGCACCACATTGTTTCCGATGGCTGGTCGATGAACGTGCTGATCGACGAGTTCATCCGCTGCTACGAGGCCCATGAGCGCAACGAGGCCCCGCAATTGCCGGCCTTGCCGATCCAGTACAGCGACTACGCCCTGTGGCAGCGCCGCTGGCTGGAAGCCGGGGAGCAGGCGCGCCAGCTGGAATACTGGCAGGCGCGCCTGGGTGATGAGCACCCGGTGCTGGAACTGCCCACCGATCGCCCGCGCCCGGCCGTGCCGAGCTACCAGGGCACGCGCCACAACTTCGCGGTCGACCCGCAGTTGGCCGCGCAGCTGCGTAGCTGCGCGCAAAAACACAACGTCACCTTGTTCATGCTGTTGCTCGGCGCCTTCAATGTGCTGTTGCATCGCTATACCGGGCAGGGCGATATCCGCGTCGGCGTGCCGATTGCCAACCGCAACCGCACGGAAGTCGAGGGGCTGATCGGCTTTTTCGTCAACACCCAGGTGCTGCGCACCGAGCTGACCGGGCAAACCCGCATCACAGAGCTGCTGCAAGGCATCAAGGAGCATGCCCTGGGTGCCCAGGCCCATCAGGAACTGCCCTTCGAGCGGCTGGTGGAAGCCCTCAAGGTCGAGCGCAGCCTCAGCCATACGCCGCTGTTCCAGGTCATGTACAACCACCAGCCGGTAGTGGCCGACATTGCGAGCGTCAGCACCGCCTCCGGCCTGGCGCTGGCGCTGGTGGAGTGGCAAGGCCGCACCACCCAGTTCGACCTGACCCTCGACACCTATGAAAAATCCGGCACCCTGCACGCCGCATTGACGTACGCCAATGACCTGTTCGACGCACCGACCATCGAGCGCATGGCCCTGCACTGGACACGCCTGTTGCACGCCATGGTTGCCGATGGCGAGCAGCGCATCGGTGAGTTGCCGATGTTGGCCGAGGATGAACAGCAGGTGCTGGTCCACGCCTGGAACCAGACCGCCGAGGCATACCCGACCGAGCGCGGCATTCATCAACTGATCGAAGACCAGGTACAGGCCACGCCCGATGCGCCGGCACTGGTGTTCGGTGCCACCACACTGACCTACGCCGAGCTTGATGCCCGCGCCAATCAACTGGCCCATGTGTTGCGCGAGCAGGGCGTTGGCCCGGATGTGCTGGTGGGGATCTGCGTCGAGCGTTCCATCGAAATGGTGGTCGGCCTGTTGGCGATTCTCAAGGCTGGCGGTGCGTATGTCCCGCTCGACCCCGAATACCCGCAAGAACGCCTGGCCTACATGATCGAGGACAGCGGCATCCGCTTGCTGCTCAGCCAGCAGCGCCTGCTGTCGTCGCTGCCCGCCGCCGGTATCCGGGTGATTGCCCTGGACCAGCCTGCGCTGTGGCTCGACGGCTACAGCAGCGAATCGCCCGCCGTGGCGATCCATGCCCTCAACCTCGCCTACGTGATCTACACCTCTGGCTCCACCGGCAAGCCCAAGGGTGCCGGCAACAGCCATCGTGCCCTGGTCAACCGCTTGTGCTGGATGCAGCAGGCTTACGGGCTGTCGGCGAGCGACGCGGTCTTGCAGAAAACCCCGTTCAGCTTCGACGTCTCGGTGTGGGAGTTTTTCTGGCCGCTGATGACCGGCGCGCGCCTGGTGGTGGCGGCCCCCGGCGAACACCGCGAGCCGGCGCGGCTGATCGAGACCATCGGGCAGCACCGCATCACCACCTTGCACTTCGTGCCCTCGATGCTCCAGGCGTTTATCCATGAGCCGGGTGTGCAGGCCTGCAGCAGCCTGCGACGTATTGTCTGCAGTGGCGAAGCCTTGCCGCTGGATGCGCAGTTGCAGGTGTTCGCCAAGTTGCCACAGGCGGGTCTGTTCAACCTTTACGGGCCGACCGAAGCCGCCATCGACGTCACCCACTGGACCTGCGTCGACGAAGGCGCCGACAGCGTGCCCATCGGCCGGCCGATCGCCAACCTGGGCACTTATGTGCTCGACGCCCAGCTCAACCCTGTCGCCGCTGGCGTCAGCGGCGAGCTGTACCTGGGCGGCACTGGCCTGGCGCGCAGTTATCACCGGCGCCCGGCACTCACCGCCGAGCGTTTTGTGCCGAGCCCCTTCGGTGACGGCGCGCGCCTGTATCGCACCGGCGACCGCGTGCGCCAACGCGGCGACGGGGTGATCGAATACCTGGGGCGTCTCGATCATCAGGTCAAGCTGCGCGGCCTGCGTATCGAACTGGGTGAAATCGAGACACGCCTGATGCAGCACCCCTCGGTGCGCGAAGCCGTGGTGCTGGTGCAGGGCGGCAAGCAACTGGTGGCGTACCTGGTGCTGGAAGACCAGGCACCGGCCGACCTCAAGGCCTGGCTGCTCAGCAGTCTGCCGGAATACATGGTGCCGACCCATATGGTGCACCTGGCCAAGCTGCCAGTGACCGCCAACGGCAAGCTCGACCGCAGGGCCCTGCCGTTGCCGGACGCTGCGCCACAACAGGCCTATGCCGCACCGGAAAACGACGTGCAGAAAGCCGTAGCGGCGATCTGGAGCGATGTGCTGGCGGTGGAGCAGGTCGGTCTGGACGACAACTTTTTCGAACTGGGCGGCGATTCGATCATCTCCATCCAGGTGGTCAGCCGTGCGCGCCAGGCGGGCATTCGCTTAAGCCCACGGGACCTGTTCCAGTACCAGAGCGTGCGCAGCCTGGCGCTGGTAGCGAGCTTTGAGCAGGCGACGGTCATCGACCAGGGGCCGGTCACCGGCGAGGTGATCCTCACGCCCGTGCAGCGCAGCTTTTTCGAGCAGGCGATCCCGGTGCGCCAGCATTGGAACCAGTCGTTGCTGCTGACCCCGCGTGAAACCCTGGAACCCGCGCGCCTTGACGCGGCCTTGACCCGATTGGTCAACCACCATGACGCCCTGCGCCTGCGTTTTTCGCCGCGGGCAGACGGTTGGCAACAGGCTCACGCCGAGCCGGTTGCAAGCGCCTCGATGTGGCAGTCCCAGGTCGCTGACGAGGCTGAGCTGGCCGCTCTCTGCGACGAAGCCCAGCGCAGCCTCGACCTTGAACAGGGCCCGCTGATGCGCGCGGTACTGGTCACGATGGCCGACGGTGCCCAGCGGCTGCTGCTGGTGGTGCATCACCTGGCGGTCGATGGCGTGTCGTGGCGCATCCTGCTCGAAGACCTGCAACAGGCTTACCGCAACACCGCATTGCCGGCCAAGACCAGTGCCTACCAAGTCTGGGCGCAGCAGTTGCAGGCCCATGCGCAGACACTGGACGACCAACTGTCGTACTGGCAGGCCCAGACCGCCAGCGCCGATCTGCCGTGCGACAACCCCCAGGGCGGCCTGCAAAACCGCCTGGGCAGCAAGCTCGAAATCCGCCTGAGTGCCGAACATACCCGTCAACTGCTGCAAGACGCCCCGGCGGCCTACCGCACCCAGGTCAACGACCTGCTGCTGACCGCGCTGGCACGGGTTATCAGCCGTTGGAGCGAGCAGCCCGCCGCGCTGATCCAGCTGGAAGGCCATGGCCGCGAAGACCTGTTCGACACGGTCGACCTGAGCCGCACCGTCGGCTGGTTCACCAGCCTGTTCCCGGTGAGCCTGCACGCCGATGGCGAGCTGTCGGCGGCGATCAAGTCGGTGAAGGAACAACTGCGCGCCGTGCCTAACAAAGGCATTGGCTACGGCCTGCTGCGTTACCTCGGCACGCCTGAGGCTCGTAAAGCCCTGTCGAACCTGGCCGCGCCACGCATCACCTTCAACTACCTGGGCCAGTTCGACCGTCAGTTCAACGAGTCGGCGCTGTTCGTCCCGGCCACCCAAGGCAGTGGGCAGGCCCAGGACTCGGAAGCACCGCTGGCCAACTGGCTGACGGTGGAAGGGCAGGTGTACGGCGGTGAGCTGGCGCTGCAGTGGGGCTTCAGCCGCGAGATGTTCGAGGTGGCGACTGTGCAGCGCCTGGCAGATGATTTCCAGCAGGAACTGCTGGCGCTGATCGCACATTGCGTCGACCCGGCACAGGGCGGCCTGACACCGGCCGACGTGACCCTCGCGCAATTGACCCAATCCCAGCTGGACGACCTGGCGTTGCCCGCACGGGAGGTGCAGGACCTGTACCCGCTGTCGCCGATGCAGCAGGGCATGCTGTTCCACAGCCTGTACCAGCAGGATGAGGATGACATCTACGTCAGCCAACTGCGCGCCGATGCGCAGGGCCTGGACGTGGCGGTTTTCCAGCGCGCCTGGGAGCAGGTGCTGGCACGGCATGACATGTTGCGCACCGGGTTTGTCTGGCAGGACGACCAAGGCCAGGCCCTGCAAGTGGTGCATCGCCAGGTCAGCTTGCCGTTTACCGAATACGACTGGCGTGGCCGTCAGGACCTTGCCGTTGCCCTCGACAGCCTGGCCGCCGAGCACCATCGCGCGGGCTTCGAGCTGGCGCGTCCGCCGTTGCTGCGGGTGGCGCTGGTGCGTACGGGTGAAGACCGCTGGCACTTGATCTACACCAGCCATCACATCCTGATGGATGGCTGGAGTAACGCCCTGGTTCTCAATGAAGTGCTGCAAGCCTGCAAGGGCCAGGCGTTGCCGCCGGTGGGCGCGGCGTTTTCCCAGCATATCGCCTGGTTGCAACGGCAGGACCCGGCGTTGGGCGAGGTCTTCTGGCGCCAGCGCCTGGCGCAGTTGGACGAGCCGACGCACCTGGCGCGCAGTGTGGCCAGGAGCGCAGCACAGAGTGGCGCTGAATACGGTGAAGTCCTCTGTGAGTGGGATGCTATCCAGACCCAGCGTCTGGCGGCCTTCGCCCGTGCACACCAGGTGACCCTCAACACCCTGGTGCAATCGGCGTGGCTGTTGCTGCTGCAGCGCTACACCGGCCAGTCCAGCGTCGCCTGTGGGGTGACGGTCTCCGGGCGCCCCGCGGCGCTGGCGAATGTCGAGCAGCAAGTCGGTCTGTTCATCAACACCTTGCCGCTGATTGCCGCCGCCAGCCCGGCGCAAAGCGTGAGCGACTGGGTGCGAAGCGTACAGGCCCTGAACCTGGAAATGCGCGAACATGAACACACGCCGCTGTTCGATATCCAGCGCTGGGCCGGTTCGGCCGGTGAGGCGTTATTTGACACGCTGGTGGTGTTCGAGAATTTCCCGGTGGCCAAGACGCTGGAGCAGTCGGGCGAGGGCGGTTTGCGTTTCAGCGGCGTCAGCCACCAGGAGCACACCAACTACCCGTTGACGCTCACCGTGCACGGCGGCGAGCGCCTGAGCCTGCACCTGGAATACCTGCAGGCGGATTTCGCCACCGACACCGTGCAGCACATCGGCGCCTACCTGCAGGGCTTGCTGCAGCAGTTTATCAATGCGCCCGAGCAAGCCGTGGGCGCGGTGCCCTTGCTGCTGGACCATGAATACGCTCGTGTGCTGCAAGACTGGAACCCACGGGGTGTCGCTCAGCCCGCCAAGGCCGACGTATTGCAGCGCTTCGAACGACAAGCGACGTTGCACCCGGAAAACATCGCGCTGATCCTGGATCAGCAGCGCATGACCTACGCCGACCTCAATGTGCGCGCCAATCGCCTGGCCCATCGCCTGATCGAGTGGGGCGTCAGTGCCGACACCGTGGTAGGCGTTGCGGTGGACCGCTCCCTGGAAATGATCGTCGGCTTGCTGGCGGTGCTCAAGGCCGGTGGTGCTTATGTGCCGCTCGACCCGAAATACCCGGCCGAGCGCCTTCAATGCATGATCGAGGACAGCGGTTTGCAATTTCTGTTGACCCAGCAGCCGTTGGTGGAGCATCTGCCGATCAGCGCGAACCTGACCCTGGTCTGCCTGGAAACCGGCGCCGGCTGGCTGGCCGACTACAGCGCCGAAAACCCCGTGTCGAGGGCACAGCCGGCCAACCTGGCCTACGTCATGTTCACCTCCGGCTCGACCGGCAGGCCAAAAGGCGTGGGCATCGACCGGGCGTCCCTGGCACGGCATGTGGAGGTATTCACCGAACTGTTTGCGCTGCAAGCCCATGACCGGGTGTTGCAATTCGGCACGTTCAACTTCGACGGTTTTGTCGAGCAGCTCTACCCGGCGCTGTGCTGCGGTGCGGCGGTGGTGGTACGCGGTGGCGAGCTGTGGGACAGCGACACCTTCTACCAGCAACTGCTTGAACACGATATCTCCGTGGTCGACCTGACCACGGCCTATTGGCTGTCGCTGGTGCGTGACTTTGCAGGCCTGGGCCCGCGTGGCTACGGGCGCCTGCGCCAACTGCACATCGGCGGCGAAGCCATGCCGCCTGAAGGCCTCAATGCCTGGCGTGCAGCGGGCCTGCAGCATGTGCGCCTGCTCAACACCTACGGCCCTACCGAAGCCACGGTGACCGCCACCGCCCTGGACTGCGCCGCGTATGTCGAGGGCCGTGAAGCCTTGCCGTCGATGATGCCGATTGGCCGCGTGCTGGATGGCCGTGCCATCTACCTGCTGGATGCCAACCTCAACCCGGTGCCGGTAGGCGTCGCGGGCGAGTTGGTGATCGGCGGGCCGTTACTGGCGCGTGGTTACTTCAATCGTCCGGACCTGACGGCCCATCGCTTCATTCCCGATCCCTTCTGCCGCGACGGCGTCGGCCGCCTGTACCGCACCGGTGACCTGGCACGCTATCGCGCCGATGGGATGATCGAGTACGTAGGGCGAATCGACCATCAGGTCAAGGTTCGCGGTTTCCGCATCGAGTTGGGCGAAATCGAAGCGCGTCTGCTCGCCCAGGCCAGTGTGCGCGAGGCGCTGGTGATTGCCGCGGACAACCAGTTGGTCGGCTACGTCGTAGCCAGCCAGGCGCTGTCCGACCCCCAGCAGACCGAGTTGCGCACGGCGCTCAAGGCCGCGTTGCGCGAAGAGCTGCCGGACTACATGGTGCCGGCGCATTTGCTCCTGCTGGAGCGTCTGCCACTGAGCCCCAACGGCAAGCTGGACCGTGCCGCGCTGCCCAAGCCGGACCTCAGCCAACCCCTGGCCGATTGGATTGCACCGGTCACCGAGACGCAACAACGCGTCGCGGCCATCTGGGCCCAGGTGTTGGGCGCCGAGCGGGTAGGGCTCAACGATCACTTCTTCGAGATGGGCGGGCATTCGTTGCTTGCTACGCAGGTGGTGTCGCGGGTGCGTCATGGGCTGGGCATCGAGGTATCGCTCAGGACGCTGTTTGAGCAGCCCGTGCTTGGCGATTTTGTCAACCGTCTGGGGGCCGTCAGCGCTTCGGCGCCGGCGATGGTGGCGGCGGATCTCGATCAGCCGTTGTGGTTGTCCTATGCCCAGGAACGCCAGTGGTTCCTCTGGCAGCTGGACCCGCACAGTTCGGCCTATCACGTGCCCAGTGCGCTGCGCTTGAAAGGCCCGCTGGACCGTTCCGCCCTGCAACGTGCCTTCGATACCTTGGTGGCGCGCCATGACAGCCTGCGCACGCATTTGCAGCAAAAGGCGGACCGTACGGTGCAAGTGGTCAGCCCACAGGCGCGGATCGAACTGGCGTCGGCGCTCACCGATGAAGCACAGCTCAAATCCAGGGTTGAAGCGCTGGTGGCCCAACCTTTCGATTTGCGCCAGGGGCCGCTGATGCGTGTGAGTCTGCTGCGCCTGGCCGAAGACGAGCATGTGTTGGTCCTGGTGCAACATCACATCATCTCCGACGGTTGGTCGATGCAGGTGATGGTCGACGAGTTGGTGCAGCTTTATACGGCCTACAGCCAAGGCCAGGCGCTGCAATTGCCGGCGATGCCGATCCAGTATGCCGACTACGCAAAATGGCAGCGTGACTGGATGGAGGCTGGGGAAAAAGCGCGTCAGCTCGATTACTGGCGTGACTTGCTCGGCGGTGAGCAGCCGGTGCTGGAGTTGCCGTTCGATCACCAGCGCCCGGCGGTGCCGACTCATCGGGGTGCACGCCTGAATATTGCGCTGGCGACTACGCTGGTCGACAGCCTCAAGGCTCTGGCCCAGCGTGAAGGTGTGACACTGTTCATGGTTCTGCTGGCTTCGTACCAGGCGTTATTGCATCGCTACAGCGGCCAGCAAGACATTCGTGTCGGCGTGCCGATTGCCAACCGCAACCGGGTCGAGACCGAGCGCCTGATCGGCTTCTTCGTCAATACCCAGGTGCTCAAGGCCGATGTCGACGGGCAGACCACCGTTCGCCAGCTACTGACCCAGGTCAAACAGCGCGCGCTGGAAGCCCAGGCCCATCAGGACCTGCCGTTCGAGCAACTGGTCGAAGCCTTGCAACCCGAGCGCAGCCTGAGCTTGAGCCCCTTGTTCCAGGTTGCGTTCAACCACCACATCAGCCTGGCCGGCCAGCATTTGCAACGCCTGGCGCAGTTGGACATGAGCCCGGTGAGCTGGGATGAAACCGCCGCGCATTTCGACCTGACCCTGGATATCGAGGAGTCGGGTGACCAGTTGGGCGCATCGTTGAGCTACGCCACCGACCTGTTCGCCCCGGCGACCATCGAACGCATGGCCGGCCACTGGCAAAACCTGTTGCAGGCGATGGTTGCCGACCAACAGCAACCCATCAGCCAACTGAACCTGCTGGGCCAGGATGAGCAACAGCACATCCTGCAGCTGTGGAACCAGACCGATGCCGGCTTCTCGGCCGAGCGCCTGGTTCACGAGTTGGTGGCCGATCGCGCCCGGGAAACCCCCGATGCCGTGGCGGTGAAGTTCGACGCACAAACCCTGACCTATGGAGAACTGGACCGCCAGGCCAACCGCCTGGCCCATGCGTTGATCGCCCGTGGCGTTGGTCCCGAAGTGCGCGTGGCCATCGCCATGCCGCGCAGTGCCGAAATCATGGTGGCGTTCCTGGCGGTGATGAAAGCCGGTGGCGTCTACGTGCCGCTGGACATTGAATACCCGCGCGATCGCCTGCTGTACATGATGCAGGACAGTCGTGCGCAACTGCTGTTGACTCACACCAGCGCGTTGCAGCAACTGCCGATCCCGGACGGCCTCGATAGCCTGGCGATTGATCGTACAGAGGAATGGGCAGGCTTCAGCGACACTGCCCCTCAGGTGACGCTGGACGGCGACAATCTCGCCTACGTGATCTACACCTCCGGCTCCACCGGCATGCCCAAGGGCGTGGCGGTGTCCCACGGTCCGTTGGTAGCCCACATCGTCGCCACCGGCGAGCGTTATGAAACCTCGCCCGCCGATTGCGAACTGCACTTCATGTCCTTCGCCTTCGACGGCTCCCACGAAGGCTGGATGCACCCGCTGATCAACGGCGCCAGCGTGTTGATCCGTGACGACAGCCTGTGGCTGCCGGAATACACCTACCAGCAAATGCATCGCCACAACGTGACCATGGCGGTGTTCCCACCGGTGTACCTGCAGCAACTGGCCGAGCATGCCGAGCGTGACGGCAACCCGCCGAAGGTTCGTGTGTACTGCTTCGGCGGTGATGCCGTCGCCCAGGCCAGCTATGACTTGGCCTGGCGTGCACTCAAGCCGACCTACCTGTTCAACGGCTACGGCCCGACCGAAACTGTGGTCACGCCACTGCTGTGGAAAGCGCGCAAGGGTGATCCATGCGGCGCCGTCTACGCACCGATTGGCACGCTGCTGGGCAACCGCAGCGGCTACGTATTGGATGCGCAACTCAACCTGCAACCCATCGGCGTGGCCGGCGAGTTGTACCTGGGCGGCGAGGGCGTGGCTCGCGGTTACCTGGAGCGTCCGGCACTGACCGCCGAGCGCTTTGTGCCGGACCCATTCGGCAAACCGGGCAGCCGCGTGTATCGCAGCGGCGACCTGACCCGTGGGCGTCCGGATGGCGTGGTGGACTACCTGGGGCGCGTCGACCATCAGGTGAAAATCCGTGGTTTCCGTATCGAGCTGGGCGAAATCGAAGCCCGACTGCGTGAGCAGGGCAACGTCGGCGAAACCGTGGTGGTGGCCCAGGAAGGACCGACCGGCAAGCAGTTGGTGGCTTATGTGGTGCCCGCAGACGGCAGCCTGGCCAACGAAACCGAGTTGCGCGAAACCCTGCGCCGCGCCCTGAAAACCCGTCTGCCGGACTACATGGTGCCGACGCACGTCATGTTCCTGGCGCAGATGCCGTTGACTCCCAACGGCAAGCTCGACCGCAAGGGCTTGCCCGAGCCGGATGCGAGCTTGCTGCAACAGGCCTATGTGGCCCCCGAAACCGAGCTGGAACAGCAGATCGCCGCAATCTGGGCCGACGTGCTGCGCCTGCCGCAAGTGGGCCTGAACGACAACTTCTTCGAAGTGGGCGGCCATTCCCTGCTGGCGATCCAGATCACCTCGCGGGTCCAGGCCGAACTGGGCCTGGAAGTGCCGCTGGTGGAAGTGTTCCAGACCGAAACGCTGCGCGCCTATGTCCAGGCCGCCGCCACCTTCCGCGCCGGCAGCGCGGAAGATTTTGATGATCTTCGTGACTTTTTGAGCGAACTAGAGGCGATTTGAACCATGCTTTCCAACCCTAATATCGATCTGGTTTCGCGCTTTCTTCGCCTGCCTCTGGAACAGCGCCAGCAGTTTTACCAGCGCCTGCAAAGCCGGGGCATGAGCTTCGCTCAACTGCCGATTGCCTCGATCCGCGAGGACGGCCAGAAGCTGCCGTTGTCCTACGCCCAGGAGCGCCAGTGGTTTCTCTGGCAGTTGGACCCGGACAGCGACGCTTATCACGTCCCTGGCGCCTTGCGCCTGAGCGGCCAATTGGACAAGGCTGCCCTGCAACGCAGTTTCGACACCCTCGTGGCACGCCATGAAAGCCTGCGCACGCGCCTGCACCTGGACGCCGAGGATCGTACCCAGGAGGTGCTGGCCCACGGCGTGATCGAGATCGCCGAAAGTGCAGTCGACGAAGCACACCTCAAGTCCCGCGTCGAAGCCGAAATCGCCCGCCCCTTCGATTTGCAGCAAGGTCCGTTGCTGCGGGTCAGCTTGCTCGCCGTGAGTGCAGAGGAACACGTGCTGGTACTGGTGCAGCATCACATCGTTTCCGACGGTTGGTCGATGGGCGTGATGGTGCAGGAACTGATGCAACTCTACGCCGCCTACAGCCAGGGCCAGGACTGTGCATTGGCGCCGCTGCCGATCCAGTACGCCGACTACGCACTGTGGCAACGCAGCTGGATGGAAGCGGGGGAGAAGGCCCGTCAACTGACGTACTGGCGCGAACTGCTCAGCGGCGCGCAGCCGGTGCTGGAGTTGCCGTTCGACCAGCCGCGCCCGGCGCAACAGAGCTTTCGCGGCGCGCGCCAGGACATCGCGCTGGAGCCAGCACTGGTTACAGGCTTGAAAACCCTGGCCCAGCGAGAAGGCGTGACGATGTTCATGCTGCTGCTGGCCTCGTTCCAGGCTTTTCTGTACCGCTACAGCGGTCAACAGGACATTCGCGTCGGCGTGCCGATTGCCAACCGCAACCGTGTCGAGACCGAATCGCTGATTGGTTTCTTCGTCAATACCCAAGTGCTCAAGGCCGACCTCGACGGCCAGATGAGCTTCGCCCAACTGTTGCAGCACACCAAGCGCCGGGCGCTGGAAGCCCAGGCTCATCAGGACTTGCCCTTCGAGCAATTGGTCGAGGCGCTGCAGCCGGAACGCAGCCTGAGCCACAACCCATTGTTCCAAGTGATGTTCAATCACCAGGCCAGTACTCAAGCAGCGGCGCATCAACTGCCAGGCTTGCGCGTGGCCAGCCTCGAATGGGACACCCACAGCGCCCAGTTCGATCTGAGCCTGGACACCCAGGAGAGCGGCGACGCGATCTGGGCCTCCCTGACTTACGCCACCGACCTGTTCAATGCCGCCACCGTGGCGCGCATGGCCGAGCACTGGCTGAGCCTGTTGCGTGCCGCCGTGGCGAACACCGCGTTGCCTTTGCAGGACCTGGCGACACTCAACGCCCATGAGCGCGAGCAGATTCTCTCTGAGTGGAACGCCACCGAGCGCGACTATCCGCAAGGGCGTTGGGTGCATCAGCTGTTCGAGGCCCAGGCGCTGACGCAGCCGGAAGCCCCGGCGTTGCGCTTCAACGAGGCGACCCTGAGCTATGCCGAACTGAACCGCCGCGCCAACCGCCTGGCTCATCGCCTGATCGAAGCCGGCGTGGGGCCGGACGTGCTGGTGGGCCTGGCGGTGGAACGCTCCGTCGAAATGGTCGTGGGTCTGCTGGCGGTGCTCAAGGCCTGTGGTGCCTACGTGCCGCTGGACCCGGAATACCCGCGTGAGCGCCTGGCCTATATGCTCGACGACAGTGGTGTGAAACTGCTGCTGACCCAGGCGCATCTGCTTGATCAGTTGCCGATCCCTGATGGCCTGGACAGCCTGGTGCTGGGCGAGTCGGCCTTTGAGGTCTACAGCGACGCCAACCCTGGCATCGTGCTGGACGGCGAAAATCTTGCCTACGTGATCTACACGTCTGGTTCCACTGGCCAGCCCAAAGGCGCGGGCAACCGTCATTCAGCATTGCTGAACCGCCTGCAATGGATGCAGGAAGCCTATGGCCTGGACGTCAGTGACACGGTGCTGCAAAAGACCCCGTTCAGCTTCGACGTATCGGTGTGGGAGTTCTTCTGGCCATTGATGACCGGCTCGCGTCTGGTGGTCGCCGCGCCCGGAGATCACCGTGACCCCGCCAAGCTGGTTCGCCTGATCAATACCGAACAAGTCACCACGCTGCACTTTGTGCCATCGATGTTGCAGGCGTTCCTGCAGGACCCGGCGGTGTCGAGCTGCCAAAGCCTGCACCGCATCGTGTGCAGCGGCGAAGCCTTGCCGGTGGACGCTCAGCAGCAAGTGTTCGCCAAACTGCCGCAAGCCGTGCTCTACAACCTGTACGGCCCGACCGAAGCCGCCATCGACGTGACCCACTGGACCTGCGTGGATGAAGGCCGCGACGCGGTGCCGATCGGCCGCCCGATTGCCAACCTTGGGTGCTACATCCTCGACAGCAACTTCGAACCGGTGCCGGTGGGTGTACTGGGCGAGCTGTACCTGGGCGGCGTTGGCCTGGCCCGTGGTTATCACCGCCGTCCTTCCCTGACGGCCGAACGTTTTATCGCGCACCCGTTTGTCAAAGGCGAACGCCTGTACCGCACCGGCGACTTGGCGCGTTATCGCGAAGATGGCGTGATCGAATACGCCGGGCGTATCGACCACCAGGTCAAGCTGCGCGGCCTGCGCATCGAGCTGGGCGAAATCGAAGCGCGCCTGCTGGAACACGACTGGGTCCGTGAAGCCGCCGTGCTGGCTGTCGACGGCAAATACCTGGTGGGCTACCTGGTGCTGCACAACGCCGGCGATGACTGGCGCGATGTGCTGGGTGCACACCTGGCTCAACATCTGCCGGACTACATGGTCCCGGCGCAGTGGGTGCTACTGGAACAGATGCCCCTGAGCCCCAACGGCAAGCTGGACCGCAAGGCCCTGCCCAAGCCCGAAGCCACCCACTCTTACGAAGCGCCGCAAAGTACGCTGGAGCAACAGATCGCCGCGATCTGGGCTGACGTGCTGGGCGTCGAGCAAGTGGGGTTGAACGACAACTTTTTCGAGCGTGGCGGCGACTCGATCATCTCCATTCAAGTGGTCAGCCGCGCCCGTGCCGCCGGTATCCATTTCACTGCCAAGGCGTTGTTCCAGCACCAAACGGTGCGCAGCCTGGCCCGCGTGGCGCAGTTGCAAACGGCTCAAGTGATCGACCAGGGCCCGGTGCAGGGCGAGACACCGTTGCTGCCGTTCCAGCAATTGTTCTTCGAGATGGACCTGCCGGACCGTCACCACTGGAACCAGTCCTTGCTGCTGACGCCGCGCCAGCCTCTTCTGGCCGAGCCTTTGGACGCTGCGCTGCAAGCGCTCACCCGGCACCACGATGTGCTGCGCCTGAGCTTCAGCCAACAGGCCGACGGTTGGACCGCACGCCACGATGCCCCGGCCGCCAATCTGTTGTGGCAAGCGAGCGTGCAGGACGCCGCCGAACTGCAAACCCTGTGCGAGCGGGCCCAGCGTAGCCTCGACCTGCAACAAGGCCCGTTGCTGCGCGCGGTACTCGCCGAGATGGGTGACGGTTCCCAGCGCCTGCTGCTGGTCATGCACCACCTGGTGGTGGATGGCGTGTCCTGGCGGGTGTTCCTCGAAGACCTGCAAAGCCTGTATCGCCACCAGCAGTTGCCGGCCAAGACCACATCGTTCAAGGCCTGGGCCGAGCGTTTGCAGGCCCATGCCCGCAGCGAAGCCGTGCAGTCGGAAAAACACTTCTGGCTGCAACAGCTCCAGGGCGTGCCGACCGACCTGCCGTGCCGAGATCCGCAAGGTGCGCGCCCCGGCCGCCTGGCGCAGACCGTGGTCAGCCAACTGGACGCCGAGCACACCCGGCAATTGCTGCAACAGGCGCCTACGGCCTATCGCACCCAGATCAACGACCTGCTGCTGACGGCCCTGGCGCGGGTTATCTGCCAGTGGACGGGGCAGGCTTCCAGCCTGATCCAGCTGGAAGGGCATGGTCGTGAAGACCTGTTCGACGATATCGACCTGACCCGTACCCTGGGCTGGTTCACCAGCCTGTTCCCGGTGCGCCTGACCCCAGCCGAATCCCTTGCCACCTCGATCAAGCAGATCAAGGAACAACTGCGCGCCGTGCCCGACAAAGGCCTGGGTTTCGGCGCGCTGCGCTACCTCGGCGACGACGCTACGCGCCAGGCGTTCAGTGAGTTGCCGGTGCCACGCATCACCTTCAACTACCTGGGGCAGATCGACGGCAGCTTTGATCAGCCAGACGCTTTGTTCGTGCCAGCGCCAGAAAGCGCGGGTGCCGAGCAGAGCCCCGAGGCGCCGCTGGGCAACTGGTTGACGCTCAACGGCCAGGTGTTCGGCGGTGAACTGCACATGGGCTGGACCTTCAGCCCGCTGATGTTCGAGGCGTCGCAGATCGACGCCTTGAGCCAGGCGTTTACCCGCGAACTCACGGCGTTGGTCGAGCACTGCTGCACCCCGGGCAACCGTGGCGTGACGGCTTCCGATTTCCCGTTGTCGCGCTTGAACCAACAGCAACTGGAGTCCTTGCCGCTGGCGGCCGATGCCATTGAAGACATCTACACCTTGTCGCCCATGCAGCAGGGCATGCTGTTCCACACCCTGTACGAACAGGCGGCGGGTGATTACATCAACCAGATCCGCGTGACCGCCGAGGGCCTGGATGTGGCGCGATTCCAGCAAGCGTGGGATGCCACAGTGCAAGCCCATGACGTGTTGCGCAGTGGGTTCTTCTGGGAAGGCCAGCTGGAATGGCCGTGCCAGGTGGTGTACCGCGAAGCCCGTTTGCCGATCGAACACCTCGATTGGCGCGCGAAGCCGGAGCGTGAGCTGGCGCTGCAAAACCTGCAGGAAACCCAGCGTCGCCAGGGTTTTGACTTGGCCAAGGCACCCCTGGTGCGCCTGGTGCTGGTGCGCACCGACGAGCAACGCCATGAGTTGATCTATACCCACCACCACATCCTGATGGACGGCTGGAGCAATTCGCGATTGTTCGGTGAAGTGTTGCAACGTTACGCCGGAACGGCGGTGCCTGAAGCGGCCGGACGCTATCGCGAGTACATCGGCTGGTTGCAGCAGCGTGATGCCAGTGCGACCGAAACCTTCTGGCGCGAGCAGTTGAGTGCACTGCAAGCACCGACCCGCCTGGGCAGCAGTCAGCCGATGGCGGCAGACGGGCAGGGCGAACATCAACTGAGCCTGGATCGCCCACTGACCGAACGCCTCGAGGCCTTTGCGCGCAGCCACAAAGTCACGCTCAACACCCTGATCCAGGCGGCATGGCTGGTGCTGTTGCAGCGCCATAGCGGGCAGTCGGTGGTGGCCTTTGGTGCCACCGTGGCCGGGCGTCCAGCGGACCTTGTGGGAGTGGAGCAGCAGATCGGCTTGTTCATCAATACCCTGCCGGTGATCTGCGCAGTAGATGGCCAGCAACGCGTGGCCGACTGGTTGCAGGCGGTGCAGGCGCAGAACCTGGCCTTGCGCGAGCATGAACACACCGGGCTGTACGATATCCAGCGTTGGGCCGGGCAGGGCGGTGAGGCCTTGTTCGACAACATCCTGGTGTTCGAGAACTACCCGGTGTCCAAGGCCCTGGAGCAGAGCGGTGGCAGCAGTATCCGTTTTGGCCCGCCGGACTCCCGTGAGCAAACCAGCTTCCCGTTGACGGTGCTGGTGGACGTCGGTGACACGCTGTCGGTGCAGTTCAGCTTTGCGCGTGCACACTTCGGTGCAGGCACGATGCACACCTATGGCCGCCATCTGGTCAACCTGCTGCGCGCCATGCTTGAGGGTGGCCAGCAGCGTTTGGGCGACCTGGCGATGCTCGATGCGGCTGAGCGTCAACAAGTGGTCCACCATTGGAACGCCACGGCGCGCGACTACCCGTTGCAACACTGCGTGCATCACCTGATTGAAGAGCAGGTGGCGCGCACGCCAGACGCTGCGGCGCTGGTGTTTGCCGAGCAGCGCTTGAGCTATGCCGAACTGAACCGCCGCGCCAACCGCCTGGCTCATCGCCTGATCGAAGCCGGCGTGGGGCCGGACGTGCTGGTGGGCCTGGCGGTGGAACGCTCCGTCGAAATGGTCGTGGGCCTGCTGGCGGTGCTCAAGGCCGGTGGTGCCTACGTGCCGCTGGACCCGGAATACCCGCGTGAGCGCCTGGCCTATATGCTCGACGACAGTGGTGTGAAACTGCTGCTGACCCAGGCGCATCTGCTTGATCAGTTGCCGATCCCTGATGGCCTGGACAGCCTGGTGCTGGGCGAGTCGGCCTTTGAGGTCTACAGCGACGCCAACCCTGGCATCGTGCTGGACGGCGAAAATCTTGCCTACGTGATCTACACGTCTGGTTCCACTGGCCAGCCCAAAGGCGCGGGCAACCGTCATTCAGCATTGCTGAACCGCCTGCAATGGATGCAGGAAGCCTATGGCCTGGATGTCAGTGACACGGTGCTGCAAAAGACCCCGTTCAGCTTCGACGTATCGGTGTGGGAGTTCTTCTGGCCATTGATGACCGGCTCGCGTCTGGTGGTCGCCGCGCCCGGAGATCACCGTGACCCCGCCAAGCTGGTTCGCCTGATCAATGCCGAACAAGTCACCACGCTGCACTTTGTGCCATCGATGTTGCAGGCGTTCCTGCAGGACCCGACGGTGGCGACCTGTCACACCCTGCACCGCATCGTGTGCAGCGGCGAAGCCTTGCCGGTGGACGCTCAGCAGCAAGTGTTCGCCAAACTGCCGCAGGCCGGGCTCTACAACCTGTACGGCCCGACCGAAGCCGCCATCGACGTGACCCACTGGACCTGCGTGGATGAAGGCCGCGACGCGGTGCCGATCGGCCGCCCGATTGCCAACCTTGGGTGCTACATCCTCGACAGCAACTTCGAGCCGGTGCCGGTGGGTGTACTGGGCGAGCTGTACCTGGGCGGCGTTGGCCTGGCCCGTGGTTATCACCGCCGTCCTTCCCTGACGGCCGAACGTTTTATCGCGCACCCGTTTGTCAAAGGCGAACGCCTGTACCGCACCGGCGACCTGGCGCGTTATCGCGAAGATGGCGTGATCGAATACGCCGGGCGTATCGACCACCAGGTCAAGCTGCGCGGCCTGCGCATCGAGCTGGGCGAAATCGAAGCGCGCCTGCTGGAACACGACTGGGTCCGTGAAGCCGCCGTGCTGGCGGTCGACGGCAAATACCTGGTGGGCTACCTGGTGCTGCACAACGCCGGCGATGACTGGCGCGATGTGCTGGGTGCGCACCTGGCTCAACACCTGCCGGACTACATGGTCCCGGCCCAGTGGATGCTACTGGAACAGATGCCCCTGAGCCCCAACGGCAAACTGGACCGCAAAGCGCTGCCGAAGGTGGACGCCAACCTGCAAGCCCGGGAATACGTGGCCCCGCAGAGCGAGTTGGAGCAACAGATCGCTGCGATCTGGGCCGAAGTGCTGGACGTTGAGCGCGTGGGCCTGCACGACAACTTCTTCGAGCTGGGCGGGCATTCCCTATTGGCTACGCAGGTGGTGGTGCGCCTGCGCGAGCAGTTGCACGCTGAATTCGACGTCAAATCGATCTTCACCACCCCGATCCTGGCTGATTTCAGCGCCCATGTGGCTGCCCGGCAGACAAATAATTCGCCGGTGCAGGACGCATTGGCTAAATCCTTGGAGGCCCTCAAACGTCTATCAGCAGAAGATTTGGATAAATTGATTTCCTGAGGGGCGTGGCGTGCAAGCATTAATCGAGTCGGTAGGGTCACTTTCGGCGCAACAAAAGAAAGCGTTGGCGGTAATGCTCAAGCAGCAGGGCATCAACCTGTTTGAGATCGCCCCGGTTTTCAAGCGCCAGGAAGGTGAGCCCCTTCGGCTTTCTTATGCTCAGGAGCGGCAGTGGTTTTTGTGGCAGTTGGAGCCGCAGAGTCCGGCTTACCACCTGCCGCGCGCCTTGCGCTTGAAAGGTCGCCTTGACCGGGCGGCCTTGCAGCGCAGCTTCGATAGCCTTATCGCCCGCCACGAAAGCCTGCGTACTTACTTGCATCAGGATGTCGACCAAGTGCTGCAGGTGGTCAGGCCCGAGTTGTCGCTTGAAATCGCCTTTGAAAGCGCTGATGCCGCGCAGCTTGAACGGTTGGTGCAAGCAGAAATCGCCAAGCCCTTCGATCTGCTACAAGGTCCGCTGTTGCGGGTCAAGTTGTTGCAGTTGGCACCCGATGAGCACGTGTTGGTGTTGGTGCAGCACCACATCGTCTCCGATGGCTGGTCGATGCAGGTGATGGTCGACGAGCTGGTGCAGTCGTACGTCGCGTACAGCCAAGGCCATGATTTGCGTCTGCCGGATTTGTCGATCCAATACCCGGACTATGCCTTGTGGCAGCGTAGCTGGATGGAGGCCGGCGAAAAAGAGCGTCAGCTGGGCTATTGGTGCGCGCAGTTGGGCGGTGAGCAACCGGTGCTGGAACTCCCGCTGGATCACCCGCGCCCGGCCGTGCAGAGCTATCGTGGTGCCCGGCTCGATATGAGCCTGGACGCGGCATTGGTCACCGGACTCAAGACGTTGGCCCAGCGCGAAGGCGTGACGCTGTTCATGTTGTTGCTGGCGTCCTTCCAGACCTTGTTGTATCGCTACAGCGGGCAGTCGGATATCCGTGTCGGTGTGCCGATTGCCAACCGCAATCGTGCGGAAACCGAACGGCTGATCGGCTTTTTCGTCAATACCCAGGTGCTCAAGGCGGACATCGACGGACAAATGACCTTCAGCCAGTTGCTGGCCCAGGTCAAGCAACGTGCATTGGAGGCCCAAAGTCATCAGGACCTGCCGTTCGAACAGTTGGTGGAGGCCTTGCAGCCCGAGCGTAGCCTGAGCCATAACCCGTTGTTCCAGGTGATGTTCAACCACCAGGCCGAAGGCCGCGGGCCACGTGGCGTGCAGCAGTTACCTGGCCTGGGCGTGGAGGCTTTGGAGTGGGACAGCCAGAGTGCGCAGTTCGACCTGAGCCTGGATACCCAGGAATCTCCGGAAGGCATCTGGGCCTCGCTGAGCTATGCGACCGACCTGTTCGAGGCTGCGACGGTGCGGCGGATGGCCGGGCACTGGCAAATGTTATTGCGGGCGGTGGTGGGGCGCGTTGGCAATCGTATTGCACAGCTCGGGATGCTGGTTGATGACGAGCAACGCAGGCTATTGCAAGACTGGAACAGCAGCGCCACGGCGTTTGAAGACGTCGTGGGCGTGCATGGCTTGTTCCAGGCCCAGGTCCGGCAACGGCCTGATGCGATTGCCCTGTGCCTGGACAATCAGTCCATCAGCTATGCCGAGCTGAACCGTCTGGCCAACCGTCTGGCCCATCACCTGATCGACCAAGGCATTGGTCCGGAAGTGCTGGTGGGGGTGGCGGTCGAGCGCTCGTTCGACATGGTGGTCAGCCTGTTGGCGGTGCTCAAGGCCGGCGGCGCCTATGTGCCGCTGGACCCGCAATACCCGCGTGAGCGGCTGTTGCATATGCTTGAAGACAGTGGCGTGCGCCTGGTGCTGACCCAAGCCCATGTGGCGATGCCATTGCCCGAAGGCATGGCGACGGTCGATCTGGCGGATGCACGCCTGGCGCTGTGCCCTGAAAGCGATCCGCAGGTGGCCGTTGCCGCGCAAAACCTGGCCTACGTGATCTACACCTCGGGCTCCACTGGCAAGCCCAAGGGCGTGGCGATCAACCATGCGGCGCTGACCGAATTCTCCAGTATTGCCGCCGGTTACTCGCAGTTGACCGCTGAAGACCGGGTGCTTCAATTCGCTACCCTGAACTTCGATGGGTTTGTCGAGCAGTTGTACCCGGCCCTGACCCATGGGGCCACGGTTGTCCTGCGCGGCCCCGAACTGTGGGACAGCGCGCGGCTGTACGACGAAATTATTGCCCAGGGCATCACCCTGGCCGACTTGCCAACCGCCTATTGGAACCTGTTCCTGCTCGACTGCCTGGCCGCTGGCCCTCGCTCTTACGGGGCATTGCGTCAAATTCATATTGGCGGCGAAGCCATGCCGCTGGACGGCCCAGCGCAATGGTTGAAAGCCGGTCTCGGCCATGTGCGTTTGCTCAACACTTACGGTCCGACGGAAGCCACGGTGGTATCGAGCGTGCTGGATTGCACGTCCGGTACTGAAACCATCGGCGCCACTGCCAGCCCGATTGGCCGCTCGCTGCCGGGCCGCGCCCTGTATGTGCTGGACCGCGACTTGAACCTGGCGCCGTTGAGCGCCGTGGGCGAGCTGTATATCGGTAGCAGATGCGGCTTGGCGCGTGCCTATCTGAATCGCGCAGTGCTGACAGCCGAGCGTTTTGTACCGGATCCTTTCGGTGAACCCGGCGAGCGCCTGTACCGCACCGGAGACCTGGCTCGGTACCGCGCCGATGGTGTCATCGAATACGTCGGCCGGGTCGACCACCAGGTGAAGATCCGTGGTTTTCGCATCGAGCTGGGAGAGATCGAAGCGTTGCTGCTGGCGCAGGACGGCGTGCGTGAGGCCTTGGTATTGGCTGCCGATAACCAGCTCGTGGCATATCTGGTTTGCGAGCGCCATGACGTCGAACTGCTCAAGTCGATCCTGCGTGAACAACTGCCGGACTATATGGTGCCTGCGCACCTGATCTTGCTTGAGCGTATGCCCCTGAACCCGAATGGCAAGCTGGATCGCCAGGCGCTGCCCAAACCCGCGGCCAGCCAATCGCAACAGGTGTGGGTTGCCCCGGTCACGGAACTGGAGCAACAGGTCGCCGCTGTCTGGACAGACATTCTTGGGGCTGAACGGGTAGGGCTGGCCGATCACTTCTTCGAAATGGGCGGGCACTCGCTTTTGGCAATGCAGGTAGTCTCGCGCCTGCGCCATGTATTGGGCCGTGAAGTGCCACTGAAACTGGTTTTCGAGCAACCGCGTCTGGAAGGTTTCGCCACCGCTCTGCAAGCCTTGGAGGTGCATGAAGGCGAGCAGGTACCACCGTTGCTCGCGATCGGTCGCGAACAACCGTTGCCGCTGTCTTACGCGCAGGAGCGCCAGTGGTTTCTCTGGCAACTGGACCCCTCCAGTGCCGCGTACCATATCCCCAGTGCCTTGCGCCTCAAGGGCGCTTTGGATATTTCGGCACTGCAACGCAGTTTCGATGCCTTGGTGGCCCGTCACGAAAGTCTGCGCACCTGTGTGCAGGAGCAACCGAGCGGAGCGCTGCAGGTGATTCGGCCTGACGCTGCTTTGCCGATCAGGCTGGACCCGATCGCAGAGGCTGATCTGCAGGAGCAGGTCGAAGCCGAGATCGCCCGTCCATTTGATTTGCAGCAAGGGCCTTTGCTGCGTGTGACCTTGCTGCGCCTGGCCGAGGACGATCATGTGCTGGTGCTGGTGCAGCATCACATCGTGTCCGATGGTTGGTCGATGCAGGTGATGGTCGAAGAACTGGTGAAGTTGTATGCCGCGTTCAGCCAGGGCCAGGCGCCGCAACTGCCGGATATGCCGATCCAGTATGCGGACTATGCCGTGTGGCAGCGTGCCTGGATGGAGGCTGGGGAAAAAGCGCGTCAGCTCGATTACTGGCGTGACTTGCTCGGCGGTGAGCAGCCGGTGCTGGAGTTGCCGTTCGATCATCAGCGTCCGGCGCAACAGAGCCATCGCGGTGCGCGGCTGGATGTGCCGCTGCCAATCGCCCTGGCCGCCGAGCTCAAGGCCTTGGCCCAGGCACAGGGCGTGACCCTGTTCATGTTGCTGCTGGCGTCGTTCCAGATTTTGTTGCACCGCTACAGCGGCCAGCAGGATATTCGCGTCGGTGTGCCGATCGCTAACCGCAATCGTGTCGAGACCGAACGGCTGATCGGCTTCTTCGTCAACACCCAGGTGCTCAAGGCCGAGATCGATGAGCAAACTACCGTTGCCCAGTTGCTGGCCCAGGTCAAACAGCGTGCGCTGGATGCCCAGTCGCACCAGGATCTGCCCTTCGAACAACTGGTAGAAGCCTTGCAGCCCGAGCGTAGCCTGAGTCTCAACCCATTGTTCCAGGTGATGTTCAATCACCAGGCCGAAGGGCGTCCAGGTGATGAGCCACCGTCACTGGCCAGTTTGCGCATCGAAGGACTGGCGTGGGACCGGCGTACCGCACATTTCGATCTGGACCTGGATGTTCAGGAGGGAGCGGACGGGCTCTGGGCGTCACTGGGGTATGCCACCGATCTGTTCGAGGCTTCTACCATCGAGCGCATGGCGCGGCATTGGCAGAACCTGCTGCAGGCGATGGTTGCCGACCAACAGCAACCCATCAGCCAACTGAACCTGCTGGGCCAGGATGAGCAACAGCACATCCTGCAGCTGTGGAACCAGACCGACGCCGGCTTCTCGGCCGAGCGCCTGGTGCACGAGCGGGTGGCCGACCGCGCCCGGGAAACCCCCGATGCCGTGGCGGTGAAGTTCGACGCACAAACCCTGACCTACGGCGAGCTGGACCGCCAGGCCAACCGCCTGGCCCATGCGCTGATCGCCCGTGGCGTTGGTCCCGAAGTGCGCGTGGCCATCGCCATGCCGCGCAGCGCCGAAATCATGGTGGCGTTCCTGGCGGTGATGAAAGCCGGTGGCGTCTACGTGCCGCTGGACATTGAATACCCGCGCGATCGCCTGCTGTACATGATGCAGGACAGCCGCGCGCAGTTGCTGCTGACCCACACCAGCGCGTTGCAGCAACTGCCGATCCCAGACGGCCTCGATAGCCTGGCGATTGATCGTACCGAGGAATGGGCCGGCTACAGCGATACGGCGCCCGACGTGAAGCTGGACGGCGATAACCTGGCCTACGTGATCTACACCTCCGGCTCCACCGGCATGCCCAAGGGCGTGGCGGTGTCCCACGGCCCGTTGGTGGCCCACATCGTCGCCACCGGCGAGCGTTATGAAACCTCGCCGGCCGATTGCGAACTGCACTTCATGTCCTTTGCCTTCGACGGTTCTCACGAAGGCTGGATGCACCCGTTGATCAACGGCGCCAGCGTGCTGATTCGGGACGACAGCCTGTGGCTGCCGGAATACACCTACCAGCAAATGCATCGCCACAACGTGACCATGGCGGTGTTCCCACCGGTGTACCTGCAGCAACTGGCCGAGCATGCCGAGCGTGACGGCAACCCGCCGAAGGTTCGTGTGTACTGCTTCGGCGGTGATGCCGTCGCCCAGGCCAGCTATGACTTGGCCTGGCGTGCACTCAAGCCGACCTACCTGTTCAACGGCTACGGCCCGACCGAAACTGTGGTCACGCCACTGCTGTGGAAAGCACGCAAGGGTGATCCGTGCGGCGCCGTCTACGCACCGATTGGCACGCTGCTGGGCAACCGCAGCGGCTACGTGCTGGATTCGCAACTCAACCTGCAACCGATTGGCGTGGCCGGCGAGTTGTACCTGGGGGGCGAAGGCGTGGCCCGTGGGTATCTTGAGCGCCCGGCACTGACTGCCGAGCGCTTTGTGCCGGACCCATTCGGCAAACCGGGTAGCCGCGTGTACCGCAGCGGCGACCTGACCCGTGGGCGTCCGGATGGCGTGGTGGATTATCTCGGTCGTGTCGACCATCAGGTGAAAATCCGTGGGTTCCGCATCGAACTGGGCGAAATCGAAGCGCGCCTGCGCGAGCTGGACAACGTGGGCGAAACCGTGGTCATTGCCCAGGACAGCCCGACCGGCAAGCAACTGGTCGCGTATGTGGTTCCGGCCGATGGCCCGTTGGCCAACGAAACCGGGTTTCGCGAAACCTTGCGCCGCGCGCTGAAAATCAATCTGCCGGATTACATGGTGCCGGCGCACTTCATGTTCCTGGCCCAGATGCCGCTGACCCCCAACGGCAAGCTGGACCGCAAGGGCCTGCCGCAGCCGGATACGGCGCAATCGCAAGGTGTTTGGGTGGAGCCGGTGACGCCGTTGCAGCGGCAGGTTGCGGCGATCTGGGCGCAGGTGCTGGGGGCTGAGCGTATCGGCCTGAACGATCACTTCTTCGAGCTGGGCGGCCATTCATTGCTGGCCATGCAGGTGATTTCTCGCGTGCGGCAGTTGCTGGCGCGGGAGGTCGCCCTGCGCACCCTGTTCGAGCAGCCTCAGTTGGAAGGCTTCGTACTGGCCTTGCAGGCGACGGACCAGAGGTCGGCTCCGCCGATGCTGGCGGTCGGGCGTGACCAACCGTTGGCACTGTCGTTCGCCCAGGAACGCCAGTGGTTCCTTTGGCAATTGGACCCGCACAGCGCGGCTTATCATATTCCCAGTGTGTTGCGCCTGAACGGGCGTCTGGACCAGCGTGCCCTGCAGCGCAGCTTCGACGCTCTGGTGGCGCGCCATGAGAGCTTGCGTACCCAGGTGTATCAGGATGGCGAGCGCGCGTTTCAACGGGTTCGCCCAGCGACCACACTGGAAATCGCGCGGGCGGATGCCGACGGCGCCAACCTCCAACAGCAGGTAGAAGCCGAAATTGCCCGGCCATTCGACTTGCAGGCTGGCCCGCTGCTACGCGTTACCTTGCTGCGCCTGGCCGACGATGAACATGTGTTGGTGCTGGTGCAGCACCACATCGTGAGCGATGGCTGGTCGATGCAAGTGATGGTCGATGAGCTGGTGCAGCTGTATGCCGCCAACAGCCAAGGCCAGACGCTGCAGTTGCCGGAACTGGCACTGCAATACGCCGATTACGCGCACTGGCAGCGCCAATGGATGGCGACGGGCGAGCGCGAGCGTCAATTGGCGTATTGGCGACAGTTGCTCGGCGGCGAACAGCCGATGCTCGAACTGCCCACCGCGCACGCGCGGCCAGCGGTGCAAAGCTATCGCGGTGCGAGCCTGCAACTTGAATTGCCAGAAGCGCTCTCGGCCGGGCTCAATGCCTTGGCCCAGCGTGAGGGCGTCACGTTGTTCATGGTGTTGCTGGCGTCTTTCCAGAGCCTGTTGTACCGCTACAGTGGTCAGCAAGACATCCGCATCGGTGTTCCGGTCGCCAACCGCAATCGGATTGAGGTGGAGCGTCTTGTCGGTTTCTTCGTCAACACTCAAGTGCTCAAGGCGGATATCGACGGTCAGATCTCCGTCGGCCAGCTGTTGCAGCAGGTCAAGCGCCGTAGCCTGGATGCCCAGAGCCATCAGGACCTCCCGTTCGAACAGTTGGTGGAAGCCCTGCAACCGGAGCGCAGCCTGAGCCATAACCCGCTGTTCCAAGTGATGTTCAACCACCAAAGCGATGCTGGACTGATGACTCCGGGGCAGTCATTGCCCGACTTGCGTGTAGAAGGACTGGACTGGGGCAGCCAAACCGCGCAGTTCGACCTGAGCCTGGACACCCAGGCCTCGGCGGATGGCATCCACGCCACCCTGACTTACGCTACCGACTTGTTTGAGCCAGCCGCTCTCAAGCGCATGCTGGCTCATTGGCAGAACCTGCTGCAGGGCATGCTCAAAGATCCGCAGCAGCGCGTCAGCCAGTTGCCGCTGCTGGATCCTTCCGAACAGCAGGTCTTGGTAGATCAATGGAATGCCACCACGCGCGACTATCCGCGGCAGCCGGTGCATCACTTGATCGAAGCGCAGGTTGCGCAGACCCCGGATGCCCCGGCACTCGTTTTTGGCGCACAGCGTCTGAGCTACGCCGAGTTGAACCGGCGCGCCAATCAGTTGGCCCATCGACTGATCCATGCCGGCGTCGGCCCTGACGTGTTGGTCGGGCTGGTCGTGGAGCGTTCTATCGAAATGGTGGTCGGCTTGTTGGCTGTGCTCAAGGCCGGCGGCGCCTATGTGCCAATGGACCCGGACTACCCGCGTGAGCGCTTGGCGTACATGCTTGAAGACAGCGGTGTGAAGCTGCTGCTGACCCAATCCCATTTGCTGGAACAGCTACCGATTGCCCAAGGCGTCGAGTGCCTGGTGCTGGGGGAGTCGACGTTCGAGCGTTACCCCGACACCAATCCTGGCATCGTGCTGGATGGTGAAAACCTCGCTTACGTGATCTACACCTCCGGCTCAACCGGCCAGCCCAAGGGGGCGGGCAACCGCCATTCGGCACTGGTCAACCGACTGTGCTGGATGCAGGAAGCCTATGCCCTGACCGCCAGTGATACGGTCTTGCAGAAGACCCCGTTCAGTTTCGATGTGTCGGTGTGGGAGTTTTTCTGGCCGCTGATGACCGGCGCGCGTCTGGTGGTCGCAGCGCCGGGTGATCACCGCGACCCCGCCAGGATGGTGGCGCTGATCAATGCCGAGCAGGTGACGACGCTGCACTTTGTTCCGTCGATGTTGCAGGCGTTCTTGCAGGATGCAGCAGTGTCCAGTTGCCACTGTTTGCGACGCATTGTGTGCAGCGGTGAAGCGCTGCCGGCGGATGCCCAGCAACAGGTATTCTCCAAATTGCCCGCCGCCGGCTTGTACAACCTGTACGGTCCGACTGAAGCCGCCATCGACGTGACCCATTGGACTTGCGTCGAAGAGGGCCGCGATACAGTACCTATTGGCCAACCCATTGCCAATTTGCAGACCTATGTGCTGGATGCACAGTTGCAAGCAGTAGCCGTAGGTGTAGCAGGCGAGTTGTACTTGGGTGGCATCGGTCTGGCGCGTGGCTACCATCGCCGTCCCGGGCTGACGGCCGAGCGTTTCATTGCCTCGCCGTTCGAGCCGGGAGCGCGCTTGTATCGTACCGGCGACCGCGTACGCCAGCGCGTCGATGGTGTCATCGAATACCTCGGGCGCCTGGATCATCAGGTCAAGTTGCGTGGCCTGCGTATTGAACTGGGTGAAATTGAAGCGCGCATCCTCGAAACCGATGACGTGCAGGAGGCGTCGGTGCAGGTTGTCGATGGCAGGCACCTGGTCGGCTACTTGGTGTTGCAAGCGCCGGGTGATAACTGGCGCGAGCCGCTGAGTGCGCACCTGGCTGCGCACTTGCCCGACTATATGGTGCCGGCGCAGTGGGTGCTGCTGGAGCAGATGCCCCTGAGTCCCAATGGCAAGCTGGACCGCAAGGCATTGCCCAAGCCCGATGCAGGTCAGCACACGCAGGCGTTTCGTGCGCCGCAGACCGAGTTGGAGCAATGTCTGGCAACGATCTGGGGTGAGGTACTGGACGTCGAGCGCGTTGGCCTGGCTGACAACTTCTTTGAGCTGGGTGGTCATTCGCTGCTGGTGCTGATGCTCCGGGAGCGTATCCGCAAGGCCACCGGCAGGTCGCTGTCGGTCAGCCAGTTGATGCTTAACCCGACGGTCGCAGGGCAGGTGAGCTGCCTGGGTAACGGTGCAGGGCACTCTCTGATCGTCAAGCTCAACAGCCAGACGCAAGGTACGCCGCTGTTCCTGTTCCACCCAAGCTACGGCTCGGTGCATTGTTACAAGGCCATCGGCTTGGCCCTGCGCGAGCAGCGACCGGTGATGGGGGTGATCTGCCGCGCGCTGGCGGAGCAGGGCAGTGCAGTACCGAGCTGGCAAGCGATGGTCGAGGATTACACCGCACAGTTGCTCGATGCCTTGCCCGAGGGCCGCTATCGCCTCGCCGGCTGGTCCATGGGCGGTAACCTGGCCATGGAAGTTGCCTATGCATTGGAGCAAGCCGGGCGCGAGGTGGAAGTTGTCGGTTGGATCGATGCCTCGCCACCATACTGGCTGAAGGCTTACTGGGACGCGGCGGTCATTGCTGATGACGTTGAATTGTCGGTCAACCAGCGCCGTGTTGAACTGTTGCAGGTGATGTTTCCCGCCTCGAGCCAGCAAATCCACTCCGCCTGGCTGGACAGCCAGGTGCTCTCCAGCGATGAAGGGCAGCAATGGCAGGCGCTGGGTGCCTGGGCTGACGACGCGTTGGGTGAGACGTTTCGGGAAATCAAGGCCACCTTGCTCGAGGGTGATGAAGCGCAGATTTCCTGGGAGCTGGATCGCACCTTGGGCCAGCGGCTCAAGGATGCCGACTTCAAGCCGCTCAAGGCGCCGATCAGTTGCTGGTGGGCTGCCGGGAGCCGTGCGGGACAGCATCGCCAGTTGATCGAGGCGACCATGCAGCAGGTGGTGGGCAGCGCATGCATACAGCAGTCAGTCATGATCGATTCCACCCACGATCGCATCATCGATAACGCCGCGTTCGTACAGAGCTTCGCCGATGCAATGAAGTAGCGGTCAACGTCAACCCAACGCCCCTGGCCCAATGGCCAGGGGCTTTTTTTTGCCTGGCTTGCGCGCAGGCGCAGGTGGTGTGCAGGCACTAAAAAGCCCCTGGTCATTGCGCATGACCAGGGGCTTGGAGTGGTGCGTCTAGGTTCTACGCATCAGAAGTTCCAGCGGGTACTGAGCATGATGTTACGCGGGTCACCGTAGTAAACCGAGTTGTAGAAGCCGATGTTGGTGTAGTACTTCTTGTCGAAGACGTTGTTGACATTGAGGCTGGCCGATACGTTGTCGGTGACTTGGTAACGGGCCATCAGGTCCACCAGCCACAGCGGATCCTGGGAGAAGTTATCCTGAGAACCTGTAGTGTAGTTGTTCGTCAGCAGCTTCCAGCCCGTGCCTTGCCAGCGCACGCCGCTGCCCAGGGTGAGCTTGTCCAGGGCGCCGGTCAGCTTGTAGCTGGTGTAGATGTTGACTTGGTCTTCCGGCTCCCAGGTTGAGAGTTTTTCACCGTCTTTGTCGCGCATGATCTTGTGCGTGTAACCCGCCTGCAGTTGCCAGCCGGGTGCCAGCTCGCCGGAGATTTCCGCTTCGTAGCCCTTGGTCTTCGCCTCGGTGCCCTTGGACGCATAGTCAAGGCCTGGGTAGCTGTCGGGAATATAGTCATTGTCGTCGATGGCACGGTTTTTCTCGTGCACTTCGAAGTAGGCGAGGCTGGCGTTGAGGCGTCCGTCGAAGAACTCGCCTTTGAAGCCGACCTCGTAGTTCTTGCCTTCATCCGGCTCGATCGGCTTGTTGTTACGGTCGCGGTAGTCGTCCTGGGGCAGGTAGATCTCGGTGAAGCTGGCATAAGCCGAGAGGTTCTCGGTGAAGTCGTAGGTGATACCGGCGTAAGGCACGACCTTGCCGGTGTCCTTGACCTGGCTGGTGCCGCTGACTTCGTAGTTGTTGACGCGGGTACCCAGGATCAGGTGCCAGTCATCGGCCAGGCTGAAGCGGCCGGTGATGTACTGGGCGCTTTGGCGGGTGAGTTCATCGTTGCGCTTGGTCTGTGGGCCGCGGTCAGGCTTGAGTGCGTCGCCGTCCCAATCGAAGTAGTCGTGGCTGTTGTTGTAGTTGGTGGCGTTGGTGTAGTCGCGGCCCAGCCAGCGGGAACGCGAGACCGATGCACCGACTACCAGCTCATGGTCGCGGCCGAACAGGCTGAAAGGCCCGGTGGCGTACAGGTCGCCTGTGTCGCTGGTGGTCTCGCCATTGTAGGTGCGCGTGAGCAGCGAGGCCTTGCCGGTGGTCGCGTTCGGCGCCAGCAGGGCGGACAACGGAGCCTTATAGCCGTTGATCTGGTGGTTGTACTGCGCCTTGCCGACCCAGCCGTTATCGAAAGTGTGTTCCAGGGTCGCGAAGCCAGTACGGGTGTACTGTGCCCACTTGCTGTATTTGGCACCGTTGTTGAACGAGCGCGGGGTGCTGATGCGGTTGCCCTCGGAGTCATACAGCGAGGCTGAGCCTGACCAACTGGAGCCTTGCGGGTCGCTGTCCTGATAGTCGCCACCGACGGTCAGCAGCGTATCTGGTGCCAGATCGAATTCCAGAATGCCGTAGTACACGCTGGTCTTGCGCTGGTAGTGATCGAGGAATGTGTGTTTGTCCTGGTAGGCCGCCACAGCCCTACCGCGCACGTTACCGGACTCTGTGAGCGGACCGCTGACGTCGACTTCCGAGCGGTAGTTATCCCAGGAACCGGCGCCCAGGTCGACGTAGCCCTTGAATTCCGAGGTTGGCTTCTTGCGTACCATGTTGATGGTACCGCCAGGGCCACCGGCACCTGTCAGCAGGCCGGTAGCGCCTTTGAGCACCTCGACGCGATCGTAGATCACCGTGTCGGTCAAGGTGTGGCCGGACGAATACTGGGCATCCTGCAGGATTGGAATGCCGTCGTACTGGAAGTTCTGGATGGCGAAACCACGGGAGAAATAGCTGGTCCGTTCGCTGTCATACGCGGCGACGGTGATGCCGGGGGTATGGCGCATCACGTCGTCGATCGACTTGAGGTTGAAGTCATCCATGGCCTGGCGGGTCACCACCGAGATCGATTGCGGCGTCTCCCGTGGCGTCAGCACCATGCGGGTCGCGGTCGCAATGGTACCGGGAGTGTAGGAGCCGGAGCCCTCGGTGATGGTGCCGAGCTGGTTGGCGGTCACCTGGGTGGCGCCAAGCTCCAGGGCGGACGAGCGGCCGGCAGTCAGTGTCATCGTGTTGCCCTGCAGGTCGAAGTCGACGCCGGTGCCGGTCAGCAGGGTCGTCATGGCTTGGCCAGGCTGCAACTTGCCCTTGACCTTGTGGCTGCGCTTACCTTCGACGTCAGTCGGGCTGTACAGCACTTGCAGGTTGGCCTGCTTACCAAATTCTTGAAGAGCGCTACCCAGCGACTGTGCGGGGACATTCAGCTCGATCTCCTGCGCTTGAACATAACCTGCCACTGGCAGCGTCAGCGCAACGGCAATAGCGCCTGGTAGTACGCGGGTGTTCAAGAGGCGGCGCATGGAGAGTGCCTTGCTCAAGGGACTCAGACCAAATGTTGCTGGCATGGGTGAATTCTCTTCTAGATATTTAGTGGGCAGATTATAAATATTTGTTGTGGTTGGTTCTCATTACCACTAGTGAGACGTTCCTACCTGCAGAAACCGGAAAAGAAATTCACGCGGGTTCCATTTCATGCACCACCTGGCCGGCACTCAAGCGCACCAACTGATCGGCAATATCGAAATAGCGGTCGTCATGACTGATCACGATGATGGTCTTGCCCAGGCGCTTGAGGTCCGGCAGCAGCTCGGTATAGAAGACGCGGCGGAAGGCCGGGTCCTGGTCCGCGGCCCATTCGTCGAACACCAGTACCGGGCGTTCTTCCAGCCAGGCATTCACCAGGGCCAGGCGTTTGCGCTGGCCAGTGGAGAGGTCGGTGGTGCTGAACACGCCGTCCTTGACGCTGACCTTGTGCGCGATTTCCAGGCGTTCCAGGTACTTGGCGGCACTGTCCAGCGACTGCGTGGCGCTGCCCTGGACCAGGTCATCGAACAGGTAGTAGTCGGCGAATACCGTGGTGAACAGTTGGCGGTAGTCGTCGCGTGCCGGGTCGGTCACGGTTTCGCCGTTGAGGCGGATTTCCCCGGCGTGGGGTTGATACAGGCCCAGCAACAGCTTGATCAGGGTGGTCTTGCCGCAGCCGTTTTCGCCGACGATAAACACGATATCGCCCTGCTGGATGCTCAGGTTGATCGGCCCAAGATGGAACGGCTGGCTGCCTTCCACCGGCGGCGGGCTGTACGTCACGCCGCGCAATTCCAGGCTGTTGACCACCGGCGTGGGTGCTTCGCTGCCATCCATCAGCAGGTGCGGTTCGGGGGAGGAGAAGCGGTCGGACAGCTCGGTGATGCGCGCAAAGGCAATCCGCGCCTTGCCGATGATCGGCAAGTAACCCACTACATGCTCCAGCGGGCCTTTCATGTACAACAGCACCAGCACGAAGCCAGTGATCACCGCCGGGTCCGGGTTGGGGTTGTAGGCCTGCATGGCGAGGGCCAGGCCGATGACCACGAAGAACAGCATCGAGCCGAAGGTCTTGGCGACGATGTAGATGTTCACCGAGCGCACCTGGATATCGCTGATGCGGTCGGCGGTTTCCTGGATACGGTGGGTGTTCATGCGATAGCGGCGAGGGCGGTGGATACGCAACTCCTTGGCGCCCGAGGCAATCGCGGAGTAGTAGCGCTGCAGTTCGTCTTCCTGGTCGCGGGCCTCGTCGAAGCCGCGGATACCCTTGTGCCCGGCGATGAACTGCACGCTGCTGCCAATCACGATGGCGACGATCATCATCAGGAACATCGGCACCGAGAGGTACGCCAGGTAGCCCAGGCACCCGAGGGTGACGGTGGTGGCGATGGCCAGCGGGGTGAACGCGAAGGAAAAATCGCTGATGGTGTCGACGTCGTGGGTCAGCACCGGAATCAACCGGTGGGAGCGATACTGCTCAATCTGTTCGATGGGCGCTGACAGCACCTTTTCACCGAGGTCCTTGCGCAGGGCGGCGATAATCCGCTGGCCCACATAGTTGGTGCCGATATCGGAGACGATCGAACTGGTCAGCGCCAACACGCACAACGCCGCAAACGTCAGGATCACTCCCTGCGTCATCCCGGTGGAAGAGTGCAGGGCGTTATTGATGGTCGCCAGCAACAACGTGATGGCCAGGCCGCCGGCCATGCCCAGGGCGACGGAAACGATCACAATGGTGCGAAAGGGCCTGAGCAATGCGAGCAAACCGTTGAAGGCGCCGCGCTTGGGGTCGGTCATAAATACTTCCCGGAAAATGAAAAAGAGGGGGCTGGGCACACAGACCCTTACCCATGACAAACGAAGGATTGGCGCGACTATTTAGCTCGGCGTGCCCGGCGGTGGCGGTGATCGATAAATCGGGCAGGGCCTGGTTCGTTCTTGTGGTGTAGGCGCACGCGTATTGGCGCGTGCCTGATCTATCCAGCGAGAGCGAGACAATGACGAAAAAGAACCTGGTGTACGTGTGGTCCCTGCGCAATGCCGCTGCCGACAAGGCCGGGCAGCCGGTGGCCTACAAGGACCACGAGCGCTACATGATGTCGGTGCTGGAATCCCTGGCGGGGGCGCTGAACGACACGCAGCTGGGCGAGGCGTACAACCTGGTGGGGGTGGTGTACGACGATGACGAGCAGAACCCGCGTGACCAGCAATTGGTCCGTGACTACGGTTTTGCCTACCAGCCGGGGCGCCAGTGGCTGTATCCGGCCGATCTGCGTGTGCAGGGACGCCTGGTCAATGATTTGCTGCTGAGCGTGCCGTCCACCTATCGGCGCCTGCCACGGGGCAGTGCGGAACACATCGCCGGCAAGCAGGATTTCGAACGCCGCCTGCACGACACGCTGGTGGAGCTGAAGGCCGACATCGTGGTGCTGGACGGATTGCTGGTGATTCTCGATGAGCTGGTGCGTCCCGGTGCGCCGTTTGCCCGTCGCATCATGAACATCCACCCAGGGATCACTCGCATCGAGTCACCTTACGAGCGCCGGGGCGCCTATGCGACCTGGAACGCCCTGTACGGTGCGCGTGGGTTGAACGTCACGGACTGGGCCACCAAGGCCACGACGCCTTCGGAACCGCTTTACCTCACCGGCGCCTCGTTCCACTACGTGGACAACGGCATCGATTCGGGCGAAGTGTTCCACGACGTGCTCAAGACCGAGATCTCGCCGGACGATACCATCCTCGAACTGCGCTGGAACAACTTCAACAACAGCCTGTTCCCGGCGTTGCATGAAGGGTTGGCGTTGCTGGCAAAGCAGGCAATCTAAAGCGGGCACGGTTGAAAATGTGTGCGGGCTTGCTGTGGTGAGTGGGGCTTGTCCCCCGACGGGTTCACCGCAGATCTAATGGGGCTGCTTCGCAGCCCCGCGCAGGGCAAGCCTGCTCACCACAGCAAGCCCAACCCACATTGGATCTCTGGCGTTATTAGAGGTCGCGCACGACGCGGAAGCCGATCCAATCCCCCCGCGTCTGCGGGTAGATGGTGTTGCGGTTACCCGAGCGCGAGAACACCGGCGCTTCACCCCAGTCATTGCCGCGAATCATGTAGCCCTCGCAGTTCGGCGTCATCCACGCACTGCCGTCAGTGGGCGCGCCGACGTAGTTGGGGTGTTCGCAGTCGGCCACTCGTTCGTAGACGTTGCCATGCATGTCGTACATGCCGAAAGCGTTCGGTGGATAGCTGCCGACCGGTGACGAATAGCTGTACCCATCGGCCGGGCCATAGGTGTTGGCGTGCTTGGCGATGCTGTAGTCCTTGCCCTCATCGAACGGGAAGGGGAACGGCCCGGTAGACCCGGCACGCGCGGCGTATTCACGTTGGGCTTCGCTGACCATGTGGTACTGCTGGCCGGTTTTTTTCGACAGCCAGGCCACGTACTGCTTGATGTCGTCCATGTCCATGCACACCGCCGGCTGGCGCGGGCCCTGAGGGTAGCGCGGCTTGCTGGCGATGCATTCGCGGCCGGGGCGGGTGTCGCCGTCGGCGATTTTCACGCCGGTCTGGCGGATGTAGCTGTCCCATTCGCCGGCGGTGATATGGAAGCGGCTCATGGCGAACGGCTTGGCGAAGGTCACGTCGTGCATCGGGCCTTCATCCGGCTCGCGGCCGACTTCACCCTCGGGTGTGCCCATGGTGAAGGTGCCAGCGGGCAGCACCACCATTTCCGGGCAGTCCTTGCAGTCCTTGAACACTTTGCCGGGTTGTGGCGCGGCGGCCTGGGCGAGGCTTGGCAACAAGGCGCCGCACAGGGCGGTCAGTGCCAATGCCGTGAGGGGTTTGTTCATGGGGTCCTCTCATTCAACGTGGAAAAGGTGTGCGTTACACCCGCTGGCCCAGCAGCGTCATGAAGCGCTGGATCTCTGCGGAAGAATTGAGCAGCCCAGGCGCGGTGCGGATCACTGGGCCGACATCACGGTCTACCGCATCGATCACCACGCGGTTTTTCATCATGTAGGCGACCACGGCGTCACTCTCCTGGCCCTTGACCCTGAAGAAGGTAAAGCCGGCCGACAGCTCAGGGCTGCGCGGTGTGACCAGTTCGATCTGCGGATGTGCCAGCAGGTGGTCTTTCAGTTCGGTATTCAGCGCATGGATGCGCGCCTGCACCGGCGCCTTGCCCAGTTGCAGGTGCAGCTTGAAGGCTTCGTCCGCTGCCCAGCGATGCTCGAAGGCGTGGTAGCCGCCTGGGGTCATGATGGTGGCGAAGTCCTTGTCTTCGGAGAAGGTCGGCACCATGGGGGTCACGTATTTGTTTTGCGGGTCGCGAGCGCACACCAGTCCGGTGCCGCGCGGGCCGAACATCCACTTGTGGGTGCCGGCGATGAAAAAGTCGCAGTGCATGTCCGGAAAGTCGAGGTTTTCCACGCCGAAACCATGCACGCCGTCGACCACATAGAGGATGCGGTCCTTGTCATCCCGGTTGCGGTTGTGTTCTGCCACCAGCTTGCCGATCTCGCCGATGGGCAGTTTCACGCCGCTGCCGGACTGCACCCAGGTCATGCCGAGTACGCGGGTGTTGGGGCGGATATTGCGCTGGATGTTGCCCAGCACCTCGTCGACGGACACGCGGTGGGCGTTCTCGAACAGGCGGATCTTGCGGACTTGGGTCTGCTCCTTGCGCACCCTGAAGTCCAGGCTGAACTCAGTGGCGTAGTGTTCGTGGACGGTGGTGAGGATCTCCTGGTCAGGCCGCACCTTGATCCCGCCATAAATCATCGCCAGCCCTTCGGAGGTGCTGCCGGTGAGGGCGATCTGCGGCGGCGTGGCGTTCAGGTAGCGGCCGGCCCACTCGCGTACCTGGCCTTCGCGTTTCCAGGTTTCCTGCAGGTCCCAGTCCATGGCCAGGCCAGGGTTGCGGTCGATCTGCGCGCGGTAGCGCTCGATGGCCTCGCGTACGGGCTTGGGGTGCGTGGCCACGAGGAAGTTGGAGAAGTGCAGGTAGTCCGGGTCCTGGTTGAACAGTTGCTTGAGCCTCGTCCATGGGTCATCGGTTGTGTTGGCGGCGATGGCCTGCGGGAGCAGGGCGGCGCCCAGTGGCAGGCTGGCGGCAAATACACCGGCCTGCTTGAGGAATGTGCGGCGGTCGGTCATGGACTGGCTTCTGGATGATTAGCGGTTGGCCAACGGCTTGGCGGCTTTTTGTACCTGGTCCCACACCCGCAGGAAGTTGCCTCCCCACAGCTTGGCGATGTCGGCTTCGGAGTAGCCGCGCTGGATCAGTTCGGCAGTGACGTTGCGTATTTCGCCGACGTTGTTCCAGCCCTGGACGCCGCCGCCATCGTTGAAGTCGGAAGCGAGGCCGACATGGTCGATGCCGATCTTGCGCACGGTGTAGTCGATGGCATCCCCCAAGTCCTTGAGGGTCGCCTTGGGTTCTTCATCGAGGATGCCGTACAGCGCGCTGGCGTATTCGCCGAACGTGTGTTCCGGCCAGGCGGCAATGATCGCGTCGCCCGGCATCAGCGCCACGGCGAGGTTGGGCAGGGGCGGCAGGTTGAAGCGTGCGCGCAGGGCGTTGAGCTTGTCCTGGGTCGGCTGGCTCAGCGGACGCAGGTAGGCGGAGAAGCCCACGATCTGCACCACTCCGCCGCTGTTCTTGATCAGTTGCAGCTCTTTGTCGCTCAGGTTGCGCGGGATATCCACCGACGCGCGCGGCGCCGAGTGCGATGCCACCATCGGCGTTCGGCTCAGTTGCGCCACTTGCTCCAGGGCCTTGGTCGACATCTGCGACACGTCGATGATCACCCCCAGGTCGTTGAGGCGGTGCACCGCTTGCTTGCCGATGTCCGACAAGCCGTCGAGGGCGTCGGTGGAGTCATTGAAAAACGGCAGCGGGCGCGACGAGTCCGACCAGGCGTTATTGCCCACATAGCTGAAGCCGAACATGCGCATGCCACGCGCCGCCCACAGGTCCAGCAGGTTCACGTCATTGCCCAGCGGGTAGGCGTTGAGCATGCTGATAAAAATCGCAAATTTGCCTTCGCCGTGCAGGCGCCGGAAATCATCCGGGGTGTAGGCGATGGCGACCTGGTTGGGGTAGTCGCGCACCATGCCGCTGATGATCTTGTAGCGCACTTCCTGTTCGTTGCGGGCGGCTTCGACAAAGCCGTCGGTGGGCTTGTGCGGGGCATTGGGGCCGTTCCAGATTTCCGGCCAGCCAAAAATCGTCAGGGCCGCACCCGACAGCCGCCCGCGTGCCGCCTTGGCCAAGTCGAACTGGCCTTCACCGTCCTTGTCCGCCTCGTTGCCGGCAGTGCCGAAATCCACGGGCACGGTGATATGGCTGTCGAACGACAACAGCCGGTCCTGCATCTCATTGGCCTGTTTGATCACCGCCAGCGGATAGCCGGCATTGCCCTTGAACCAGTGGTCCCAGACCAGGAAACCGGCCCCGGCACCGATGGCCAGTGCCAGCGGCAAGCCGATATACAGCGCCTTTTTCGAACGTGGTTTTGTCATTGCCATCTCAGTCAGTTGAGGCCTTCGCTATCAGGGAAGAACGAGTGATGGGCGGGGAAATTTAGGCGGGCAGGGCGCACCGGTAAATTTCCCCGGCGTGCAAACGTTCTAGCTCTGATAAAGCCGTTTCCTAAGGTAGACAATGACCATCTCTCGACGTGGGTTCATCGCAGGCCTGGCACTGACAGGTGCCGCCGTGCCGGCAGCCTTCTATGCCCATCGCGAGTTGACGCGCGAAGAAGAATTCCCCATCACCCCCGGTGAAGCCACGGTGGACCTGGCCGACACCGCCGGCCAGCACCTGGCGAACACGCTGCGTGGGGTCTGGAACCTGCGCCTGGAAGGCCGCGACGCCGGCCTCAAGGGGCTGCCGCTGCAAGGTCTGGCGCTGCTGCTCGACATCGCCCCGCGTGGGCGTGGCCTGCGGGGTTACCTCGACACCGCCGCCAACCTGCGTGCCGAGGGCGAACCGCGCTACCGTGTGCTGGGTGATCTGCTGACGGGGGAGAGCGCCGTGCTCTACTGGCGCCTGATCGACCGCGACTCGGCCGACGGCACGCCCGCCTATGAATTCAAGATGACCCTCGATCAGGTCTGGGCGGACTTTGCCAACGCGGGCAGCAGCACCCTCAGTGGGCAGATCCTCGACCTCGACCGGCCGCTGGCTCTAGTTGAGCGCGACAATCGTTTCATCGCCCACAAGCAGTGGTTCCCCGAAGCCCGCCAGCGTATCGGCCTGAATCCGACCCTGTTGGCCCGGCTGATTTCCCCCGAGCACCGCCTGTTTCACCAACTGTGGCACGCCACCCGTGACCAGTGGCACAAACTCTCCGAAGAAAAGCGCGACGCCCTGCGCGGCATCGGCTGGCAACCCGGCCCACGCGGCCAGGAACGCGACGCCCGTGGTAAACGCAAGGACCGCAACGGCTCGGGCATCGACTTCTTCTTCATGCACCGCCATATGCTCGGCACTGCGCGCTCCCTGCAGGATCTGCCGTCGTGGCCGCAATTCCCCGAACCGCAGCCGGCACTGGAGCGTGATCGCCTGGGCTTTCTGCGTTACTTCGACAACCACGACGGCTTCGCGCTGCCGCCCACCTGGTCGGCGCCGGACGACAGCGAATACACCCAGTGGGTGAGCGACATCAAGGCTGCCGAGACCTATCACAGCAACTTCCAGGTCTGGGAGTCCCAATACCGCGACCCGCGCTACCTGGCCAGATTCACCCTCGGGCAGTTGGGTTCCGAAATGGAACTGGGCCTGCACGACTGGCTGCACATGCGCTGGGCCTCGGTGCCGCGCGATCCCTCCAACGGCGCACCCGTACCCATGGCCCGCGACCCGTCGGACTTTGCCCCGCGCTGGTATGCAGCGGAAAACGACTTCCTCGGCGATCCGTTTTCTTCCCACGTCAACCCGGTGTTCTGGCACTTCCACGGCTGGATCGATGACCGCATCGAAGACTGGTTTCGCGCCCATGAGCGTTTCAATCCGGGCGAGGTCAGCCGCATGGACGTCAATGGTGTGGCCTGGTTCGCGCCCGGCCGCTGGGTGGAAGTCGGCGACCCCTGGCTGGGCCCGGACACCCATGGCTGCAGCACCACGCCGGGCCTGCAGATGGGCCGGTCGATGGAGATGGACCCGGAGACCATGAAGCTGGCGCTGCGCATTACCTTCGGCGAAGACGAAGGCATGCTGCAGGGCCTGTTCAAGCGCGTGCCGAAGCGGCCCTGGTATGCGCGGCATTTGAAGCTGAAGCCTTCCTGACACGTCCTGGCAGCGTGCCGTTGCACGTGGCCAATGCCTGCTGCACATCCGCCAGCAGGTCGGCAACGTCCTCGAGCCCCACCGACAAACGCACCAGCCCTTCGCTGATCCCGTGCCGGGCGCGCTCCTCCGGGGTGTAGGTGGAGTGGGTCATGCTCGCCGGGTGCTGGGCCAGTGACTCGGCATCCCCCAGGCTGACTGCACGAGTGAACAGCTTGAGTGCGTTCATGAAGCGGCGGCCGGTTTCCATGCCACCCTTGAGCTCGAAGGCGATCATGCCGCCGGGCATTTTCATCTGCCGCGTCGCCAGCTCGTATTGCGCGAAAGAGCGCAGCCCCGGGTAAGTCACGCGTTCCACGGCCGGGTGCGCCTGCAAGGCTTCGGCCACCGCCTGGGCGTTGCTGCAATGGCGGTCCATGCGCAGGGCCAGGGTCTTGAGGCCGCGCATCAGCAGCGAGGCGTCCTGGGGCGACATCACCGCGCCGGTCAGGTCCTTGAGGCCTTGCAGGCGAATACGCTGGGCCAGCGCCTGGTTGCTCACGGCGATGCCCGCGGTGATATCGCCGTGGCCGCTGAGGTACTTGGTGGCCGAATGCACCACCACATCGGCGCCGAGGTCGAGGGGGCGCTGCAGGTAGGGCGTGCAATAGGTGTTGTCGACCACCACGGTGACGTTGGGCTGTTGGTGGGCGAGGGCGGCCACGGCGGCGATATCCACCAACTGCAGGTTGGGGTTGGCCGGGGTTTCGCAGTAGACCATGCGGGTGGCGGGGCAGAGTGCCGCTTGCAGGGCTGCCAGGTCCGTGAGGTCGACGTGCCGCACCTTGATACCGAATTCGCCGATGCCGTGGTGCAGCAGGGCAAAGGTGCAGCCGTACAGGGTCTGGCTGACGATCACTTCATCACCGGGGCGCAGCAGGGTCCAGAACGTCGCGGCGATCGCGCCCATGCCAGAGCTGAACGCCACCGCCGCCTCACCGTTTTCCAGGGTCGCCATGCGCGATTCCAGTAGCGCCAGGGTCGGGTTGGAAATGCGCGTATAGAAGTGGCCGTCGGCCTCGCCGGCAAAGCATGCCGCACCATATTCGGCGGTGGGAAAGGCAAAGGTGGCAGACAGGTAGATCGGCGGAACGAGCGCGCCGTGATGGTCCTTGGGGTCGTAGCCGTGGTGGATGGCACGGGTGGAAAAGCCGAATGCATTGTGTTTATTGTTCATGCCGGACGCTCCTTATTTCCTACAATGCTATGCTCATAACCAAAGATGAACGTTGCAATATTTGCCGCGAATTCCCGCGTCCTGGGATGAAAAACCGCTAAAAACAACAATCAGAGGCAAGTTATGCCCGTCAGCCTGGATCGTACCGACAAAGCCCTTTTAAACGCGCTGCAAGGCAATGCCCGGCTCACGGTGGCCGAGCTGGCCGACCGCATCTCCCTGACCACCTCGCCGTGCTGGCGGCGGGTGCGCAACCTGGAAGAGAGCGGGGTCATCAGCGGTTATCAGGCGATCCTCTCGCCCAAGGCCCTGGGGTATGGGGTGACCGCGTTTGTCAGCATCATGATGGAGAGTCACACCCAGGAAATCGCCCGGGCTTTCGAGCAGCGCCTGCTGGAGATACCGGAGGTCGTGGCATGCCATAACGTCTCGGGGCGCTACGACTTTTTGCTGGAAGTGGTGGCCAAGGACCTGGAGTCGTTTGGCGAGTTTGCGCGGGAGGTGTTGCAGACGCTGCCGTGTGTGAAGGAGATCTACTCGAGTTTTTCCTACAAGTCAGTGCGACCGTTGCGGGTGATTCCGCTGCCGGGTTGAGACATTGGCTACCTGATCTTCCCCGCAATTGGATATTCCGCGCACCACCCCCGGTGACTAATCTAGCCACCAATCCCACCGTTCTGGAGTTCCACCATGCAAACCCGTACCGATTTCTACACGGCCTCCCCAGACGCCATGAAAGCCATGCTCGCCCTGGAAGCCGCGGTCGGCAAACTGTCCATCGAACTGCCGTTGCTGGAGCTGGTGCGCCTGCGTGTTTCACAGATCAACGGCTGTGCATTCTGCCTCGACATGCACACCGCCGATGCGCGCAAGGGTGGCGAAACCGAGCGCCGCTTGTACACCGTGTCGGCGTGGCGTGAAACGCCGTTCTTCACCCCGCGTGAGCGCGCCGCCCTGGCCTGGGCCGAAAGCCTGACCCTGCTCAGCCACACCCACGCTCCGGATGAGGACTTCAACGCCCTGGCCGCCGAATTCAGCCCTCAGGAGCAGGTTGACCTCAGCGTGGCGATCACCACCATCAACAGCTGGAACCGCCTGGCCGTGGGCTTCCGCAAGATGCCAAAATAAGGCCTCAGCCTGTCTTGAAATAGCCGCGCGGCGTGGTCCCGGTCATGCCCTTGAAGAAGGCGATCAACGCGCTGTCGCTGGCGAATCCCAGTTCAAAGGCGCAATAGCCGAGGCTGCGCCCGGTGGCGAGCAACTCGATGACGCGCATCAAGCGCCACTGCTGGCGCCATTGCTGATACCCCAGGCCGGTTTCCCGCAGGAAGATCCGGCCGATGGTCTTGGTGCTGGCGCCGATCTGCTTTTCCAGGTCTTGCAGCGTGGGCGGCAATCGTTCGAGATTGGCCAGCAATGGCGCCAGGCGCTTGTCCTGTGGCAGGGGCAGGCGCAGGGTTTGCTCGGCCGCACCCTGGATTTCCTCCAGGCACAATGCCAGTAAATGGGCATATCGGCCGGTGTGCCAATCGGTGTCGAAGGGCGCCATGGCCATCGGTTCCAGCACTGCCCGCAACAAGGCGTTCACCTCGATCACCCGCACCTGTGTCGGCAACCGGGCCGCAACGGTCGGGCTTACGTACACCGAGCGGTAATCCACGGTCTTGCTCATCACCGCACGGTGGGGCACGCCGCAAGGTATCCACGCCGCGCGGGTCGGTGGCAGCAGGCACAGTTGATTGTCCAGGGTAATGCGGGTGCAGCCCTGCTGGGTAAACAGCAGTTGACCGCACCGGTGCTGGTGCAGGCCGGAGTCGTGGTCGCCGAGGAGGGCGGCAATGCCGATGACCGGTGCCTGGTAGCTGTCAGGGTCGAAGGATGCGTCGGCGGCGAGCCAAGCCATGGTTTGTCCGATTTCATGGATATATTGTCGAAGTCCGGATAATACCCCAGGCCACACTGCTTAGAATCCTTCCGCTTGTTTTCCCGTGAAGGTTCTGTCCCATGACATCTAGACACTTGCTGGTGCTGGCCGTGGCGTTGCTGATGTTCCCGCAACTGGCCCAAACCCTCTATAGCCCGGCCCTGGGCGATATCGGCCAGGTCTTCGCGGTCGGGCCTGAACGCGCCGGACAGACCTTGTCGGTGTACTTCCTGGCGTTTGCGTTCGGCGTGGTGGTCTGGGGCCGTTTGTGTGATCGCTGGGGCCGGCGTCCCGTGATGCTGGCCGGGCTGGGGCTGTATGTCGCCGCCACGCTGCTGGCCCTGAGCGTGCGCACGTTCAACGGTCTGCTGTTGGCCCAGGCCATCGCGGCCTTCGGCGCGGCGGTCGGCTCGGTGGCCACGCAGACGCTGCTGCGCGACCGCTTTCACGGTGCGCAACTGGCCCAGGTGTTTTCCGTGATGGGCATTGCCTTGGCGGCCAGCCCGGCACTTGGCCTGTTCAGCGGCGCAACCCTGGTGCAGTACTTCGGCTATCGCGGCATGCTCACGGGCTTGCTGTTGATGGCGACGGTGTTGTGGGCCGCCTGCGCGTGGACCTTGCCCGAGACGCGCCCGGCCTCCTTGCCGGCCTCGCCCTTGGGGCAAACTGTGGGCCTGATGCTCCGGGACGCCGGGGTATGGCGTTCCGTCGGACTGGTGGCGGCGTTCAATATTGCGCTGTTTGGCTACTACAGCGTGGGGCCGTTTATGTTCGCGCGGCTGGGTTTGTCCGCTGCGGAATTCGGCTACAGCGGTGTGTTGCTGGCGCTTGGGTCGGGGCTTGGGGCGTGGCTGAACAAGGCCTTGCTCAAGTGTGGCCTGAATGGCGAGCAGTTGGTGCTGGCCGCTGCCGGGTTGGCACTGCTGGGCGGCCTGTCAGTCCTGATGCTGCAAGACAGCTGGCTGTTCGTAGGGCCGATGCTGCTGGTGGTGCTGGCATTCGGCATGGCGATCCCCAATGTGCTGGGGGCGGCGCTGGTGGCTTATCAAGACCGCCTGGGCACCGCCGCCGCGGTATTTGGCCTGCTCTACTACCTGGTGATTGGCGCCGGGCTGACCCTGGTGGCCTGGGCGCAGGACCTTGGCTGGAGCCTCTTGACCTGCGGCCTGGTGGCGCTGTGGCTGGCCGCGCCGCGGGTGTTCAGAAGTTGACCGACGCACTCAGGCGCGCCGTCAGTGGCGCGCCCTGGAACAGGTAGTCATCGCCCAGGTACTCGCCCGCGTCGCGCCAGTAGCGCTTGTCGAACAGGTTGTCGACGCTCAGGCGAAACACCGTTTCATAGCCGCTCACCTTGGTGGTGTAGCGGCTGCCCACATTCACCACCGCGTAGTCCCCCACCTCCACATTGCCGGTGCGATTGGCGTACTTCTTGGCGCTGTATTGCACGCCGCCCAGCACCGCCAGGCCGTTCACCCACGGCAAGGCATAGTCGGCATACACACTGGCGCGCAGCTTGGGTACGTTGATCGCCTGGTGATCTTCGTACGCTGGTGTGCCGCTGCCGGTGACCCGCGCACGAAACGCGGCCACGCTGGTTGCAATCTGCAAACGCTCGGTGGCCCAGCCGTTGGCCGACAATTCCAGCCCGGTGTTTTTCTGCTCGCCCTGTTGCACATAGGTGAAGGTGCCCGCGCCATCCGGCTTGGCGTACTGGTAGGCCTGGCGGGTCTGGAACACCGCGGCGGCAAAGCTGATGCGGCGCCAGTCGTATTTCACGCCGGCTTCGATTTGCCGTGAGGTGGTGGGCGCCAGGGTTTCGCCGTCGTTGATGGTGGTCCACGGCGCCTGACCGCCCAGGGACAGGCCTTTGCTGTAGCTGGTGTAGAGCGAGATGTTCTCGACCGGTTTGTAAATCAGCGAAGCCTGCGGCAGGAACACGTATTGCTGGGTGTGGCGAACCTGGTCGCCAGAGGTGCCGTCGAAGGCCTTTTCGTCCAGGCGCACTTCGCGGCCGCCGAGGATGGTTTGCCATTGCTCGTTGAGACGGATGCGGTCGGTGACGAACAGGCCGTACTGGCGACTGTCGAGGTTGCGGTGACTGTCGTTGAGCGGCTTGTCGGTGGGGGTGAAGGCCGGGGCGTCGACGTTGATATTGGTGCTGCCGATGTATTCGTTGACCGACTTGCGCTTGTCGACCACCCGGCGAAATGCGCTGGTGCCAAAGGTCAGTTCATGGCCCAGGCTGGCCGTGTTGAACAACCCGGTCATGGTCGCCTGCACTTCGTCGTCGCGGCGGGTGTCGTCGGGGCTGCGGTAGTCGTAGACGTCATAGTCGCCGGTGGGGCTGAAGAAGGCGGTGCCGCAATCGGTCACGTAGAAGCAACCGTAGGCAAACGAACTGTAGTCATCGATCACCACTTTGCTGCGCGCCGCGCTCACGCTGCCTGTCCACTGATCACTGAAACGGTATTCGAACTTGCCGTTGAGGTTCAGCGAATCGATGCCCACCTGCCTGGAACCGGTCTGGTGCCCCAGCAGCTTTTTCGGCGAAGCACCGTGTGGCACTTCGGTACCGCCCAGCAACTGGTAGCCCGGCACCGAACGTTGCTGCTTGTCCTGGTACTCGGCATCCAGTTGCAGCACGGCGTCGGGGCTGATGTTCCAGTCGAAGGCCAGGGACACGAAGTCGCGCTGGCCATTGGCGTGTTCCACATAGGCATTGAGGTCTTCATGGGCCACGTTGGCACGCAGGCCGAACTGTTGTTCGCTGCCAAACCAGCCGCCGACATCGGTGGCGATATAGCCGCTGCCGCGATCGTCGGTGGAGACGGTCACCGAGCGCACATCTTCCGGGCGCTTGGTGACGTAGTTGATCACGCCGCTCGGCTCGGAGATGCCGCTTTGCATGCCCGCCAGGCCCTTGAGCACTTCCACCTGCTGTTTGTTCTCCAGGGCAACGTTCTGCTCGCCGGTGATGGTGCGCCCATTGATCTTGTAGCTGCTCGCCGCATTCAGCGAGAAACCGCGCACCACGAAGTTTTCGTAGTAGCCGATAGGGGCATAACTGTCACCCACCGAGGCATCGTTGCGCAGCACTTCACTGAGCAGGCGCGCCTGCTGGTCCTTGATCAATGCGGCGTTGATCACGCTGATCGAGGCCGGCGTATCGAGCAGCGGCGCGTCATCGAAGCCGCCCACCGAGGCGGTTTCACTGCGGTAGCCGGATTCATCCTGGCCCTGGACCTTGACCGCCGGCAGTTCGATTTCAGCCGCGAGGCTGCTGCCGATGCCACCGCTGAGCAGCAGGCCGAGGGCGAAACGTGAGGTGACGACGGGACGAAAACGCAAAACCATGGGGGCTGGGCCTTAAAGCGCAGGGCGGGGGGCGCATAAGCTAGGCATAAGCGCGCACTTTTACAAGTTTTCGAGAATGATTCGCGGCTGGAGACTTCCGTAGGCGCCGGCTTGCCAGCACCTGCGGGGGGGAGAATTGGTCAGGGGTGGCGCTTGAGGGTTTCGCTCGGCAGTTCCTTGAACAGCGCGCGGTAGCTGTTGGAGAACCGCCCCAAATGCCAGAACGACCAATTCATTGCCACTTCGGCCACGGTGGACTCCGGTGACCCCAACAATTCCCGCCGCGCCCCATTCAACCGGCGCAACCGCAACCACTGCGCCGGGCTCATCCCGGTGTAGGTCTTGAACCCCTGTTGCAACTGACGCAGCGGTACGCCGGCAATTCGGGCCAGTTCCAGCAGGTTGACGGTCTCGTCCGGCGCATCCGCCGCCCATTCGCCAATGCGCGCCATCAGCCGGCGTTCTTCGCTGCGCCGCTGCAACGAGTGGCGGTCCAGGCACACGCAGGCGTTGTCGAGGATGAACAGGCAATCGTCAAGCAGTTGCTGGGTGAGGGCGTCGCGGCTGGCGGGTTCGATCACGGCGGACAAGCGGGTGAGGGTGCCACTCAGCCAACGGCTGAACAGCGCATTCTGCTGGCACGTCAGCGGCGCCATGAACAGGCCTTCGAGTTTCGCCACATCCAGCCCGTGGCGCTGCACGAACTGCGGCCCGAACACCACCGCCACTTCACGGTAGTTTTCCGGGGTGATCCAGGTGTTGCGGCTTTCGCCATTGAGCATGTACAGCGCGTTGTCGCTGCCGTCGAAACAGAACGCCAGGGAGCCTGCGGGCGCGTTGAAATGCTGCTCCACACGGGTGTTCATGCACTCTTCGTACACCTCGACACCTTGCAGGTCGAGGTAACGGATCTGCCCGGCGAAATGCCCCGGGGACATCTGCTGGTACTGCTGCACCCAGCCGGGTGTCGCACTGCATTGAGCGGCCACATCACCGGTGGTGAAGGCCTGTACGCGCAAAGCTGTTGCCTGTGTCATGGGTAACCTGGGCGCACTCTATTGGTGCGTTGTGGTTCGTGCAAAGTGGATAGATGCCAAGGTGCGGCGGCATCAAGATAGACCTCAATGCGCCAGGAGTACAAGCCGGCGCATGCACCCAACCCATGACGAGGTCCTTATGAACGCCCCCTTCGATCAGCTGTCCGCCTGGCTGAAAGAACACAAGATTACCGAGGTCGAATGCGTGATCAGTGATTTGACTGGCATCGCACGCGGCAAGATTGCGCCCACCAACAAGTTCCTGCATGAGCGAGGCATGCGCCTGCCGGAAAGTGTGTTGCTGCAAACGGTAACCGGGGACTTTGTCGACGACGACATCTACTACGACCTGCTCGACCCGGCCGATATCGACATGATCTGCCGCCCGGTGTCCAACGCCACCTACGTGGTGCCGTGGGCCATCGAGCCGACGGCGATCGTGATCCACGACACCTTCGACAAACAGGGCAACCCCATCGAACTGTCGCCGCGCAACGTGCTGAAGAAAGTCCTGCAGCTCTATACCGACAAGGGCTGGCAGCCGATTGTCGCGCCGGAGATGGAGTTCTACCTGACCCAGCGCTGCGAAGACCCGGACCTGCCCCTGAAAACCCCGGTGGGCCGCTCGGGCCGTGCCGAGACCGGCCGCCAGTCGTTTTCCATCGACGCTGCCAACGAGTTCGACCCACTCTTCGAAGACGTCTACGACTGGTGCGAAGCCCAGGGCCTGGACCTCGACACGTTGATCCACGAAGACGGCCCGGCGCAGATGGAAATCAACTTCCGCCACGGTGACGCCCTCGACCTGGCCGACCAGATCACCGTGTTCAAGCGCACCCTGCGCGAGGCCGCGCTCAAGCACAACGTGGCGGCGACCTTCATGGCCAAGCCGGTGGCCGACGAGCCGGGCAGCGCCATGCACTTGCACCAGAGCGTGGTCGACATCGCCACCGGCAAGCCGGTATTCGTCGATGCCGAGGGCAACAAGAGCCCGTTGTTCCTGCATCACATCGGTGGCCTGCAGAAGTACATCCCCAAGCTGCTGCCGATGTTCGCGCCCAACGTGAACTCGTTCCGCCGCTTCCTGCCCGACACCTCGGCGCCGGTGAACGTCGAGTGGGGCGAAGAAAACCGCACCGTCGGCCTGCGTGTGCCCACCTCCAGCCCCGACGCCATGCGCGTGGAAAACCGCCTGCCCGGCGCCGATGCCAATCCGTACCTGGCCATTGCCGCTAGTCTGTTGTGTGGCTACCTGGGCATGGTCGAGCAGATCGAACCCAGCGCTCCGGTGGAAGGTCGCGCCTACGAGCGCCGCAACCTGCGGCTGCCGTTCACCCTCGAGGATGCGCTGGCACGCATGGAGGATTGCGACACGGTCAAGCAGTACCTGGGCGACAAATTCGTGCGTGGCTACGTCGCCGTAAAACGCGCCGAGCACGAGAATTTCAAGCGGGTGATCAGTTCCTGGGAGCGTGAGTTCCTGCTGTTGAGCGTCTAAAAAAACCAATAAAGGGGTGTCGATATGCGTCTTGTGAAAAAGCTTCTCCCGCTGGCCCTGGTGGCCGCGTTCAGCAGCGCCAGCCAGGCAGCGCCTACGGTCAGCGTCTACAACTGGACTGACTATATCGGCGAGACCACCCTGGCCGACTTCCAGGCCAAGACCGGGATCAAGCCGATCTATGACGTGTTCGACTCCAATGAAACCCTGGAGGGCAAGCTGCTCGCCGGGCGCACCGGCTATGACGTGGTGGTGCCGTCCAACCACTTCCTGGCACGCCAGGTAAAGGCCGGTGCGTTCCTCAAGCTGGACCGCGCGCAGTTGCCCAACTTCAAGAACCTCGACCCCAAGCTGCTCAAGCTGCTGGAGAAAAACGACCCGGGTAACGCGCACTCGGTGCCGTACCTGTGGGGCACCAATGGCATCGGCTACAACGTCGACAAGGTCAAGCAGGTGCTGGGTATCGACCACATTGACTCGTGGGCGGTGCTGTTCGAGCCCGAGAACATCAAGAAGCTCAACCAGTGCGGCGTGGCCTTCCTCGATTCGGCGGATGAGCTGTTCCCGGCGATCCTCAACTACATGGGCAAGGACCCGCGCAGCGAGAACCCCGAGGACTACAAGCAGGCCGAAGCCAAGCTGCTGACGCTGCGTCCGTACATCACTTACTTCCATTCCTCCAAATACATTTCCGACCTGGCCAACGGTGATATCTGCGTGGCCTTCGGTTATTCCGGCGACGTGTTCCAGGCGGCCAACCGCGCCAAGGAAGCCAAGAACGGCGTGAACATCGCTTATTCGATTCCCAAGGAAGGCTCCAACCTGTGGTTCGACCTGCTGGCGATTCCCGCCGACGCGAGCAACCCCAAGGAAGCCCACGCCTTTATCAACTTCCTGCTCGACCCGCAAGTGATCGCCAAGGTCAGCGCCTCGGTGGGGTATGCCAACGCCAACCCTGCCGCCAAGGCCTTCATGGACCCGGAACTGGTGAACAACGCCGAGGTATACCCGCCGCAGGAAGTGCTCGACAAACTCTATATTTCCACCACGCCGACCCCGGCGACCATGCGCCTGATGACCCGCGCCTGGAGCAAAGTGAAGACCAACAAATGATTCAATCGACTGACCACGCCCGGTCCTACTACCGGGCCACGGCCAACGCCCTGGTGGAGCGCCCGGCATTGGGCACCGACCTGACCGCCGACGTGTGTGTGATCGGCGGCGGGTTCACCGGCGTCAACACCGCCATCGAACTGGCCCAACGTGGGCTCTCGGTGATCCTGCTGGAGGCCCGGCGCATCGGCTGGGGCGCCAGCGGGCGCAACGGCGGGCAACTGATTCGCGGCATCGGCCATGACGTGTCGGGGTTTGCCAAATACGTGGGCGAGGAGGGCGTGCGCTACCTGGAACGCGCTGGCATCGAGTCGGTGGCGCTGGTGGGCGAGCGCATTCGTGAGCACGGCATCGACTGCGACTTGCGCTGGGGCTTTTGTGAATTGGCGAATACGCCGGCACAGTTCGCGGCGTTCAAGGGCGAGCAGGCGCACCTGGCGGAGCTGGGGTATACCCATGAAACCCGCCTGGTCGGTCCTGGGGACATGCAGCAGGTGGTCGGTTCGACGGTGTACGCCGGCGGGCTGGTGGACATGGGCTCCGGGCATTTGCACCCGCTGAATCTGGTGTTGGGAGAAGCGCGGCTGGCCGAGTCACTGGGGGTGCGGATTTTCGAGCACACCGAAGTGCGGGAACTGCTCCATGGCGACACCGTGCAGGTGCGCTGTGCCGGCGGCACCGTACGCGCGGCCAGCCTGGTGCTGGCCTGCAATGCGCACTTGGAAGAACTGGAACCGCGCTTGAGCGGCAAGGTGCTCCCGGCCGGCAGCTACATCATCGCTACCGAGCCGTTATCGGAGGACATGGCCAATCAGTTGAACCCGCAGAACCTGGCGCTGTGCGACCAGAAAGTCGGGCTGGATTACTACCGCTTGTCCGCTGATCGTCGCCTGTTGTTTGGCGGCGCCTGTCATTACTCCGGACGCGATCCGGCGGACATCGCGGCCTATATGCAGCCGAAAATGCTCAAGGTGTTCCCGCAACTGGCCAACACCGCCATCGAGTTCCAGTGGGGCGGCAAGATTGGCATCACCGCCAATCGCTTTCCGCAGGTTGGGCGGTTGAAGCAGTATCCCAACGTGTTCTATGCCCAGGGTTATTCCGGGCATGGGCTGAATGTGACGCACTGGTGCGCCAGGCTGCTGGCCGAGGGGATTCACGCCGGTCACAGCACGGGGCTGGATATTTTCAGCCAGGTGCCGCACATGACCTTTCCCGGCGGCAAGGCGTTGCGATCGCCGCTGCTGGCGTTGGGGATGCTGTGGTATCGCCTGCGGGAGTTGATCTAACCGACACCACCATCCTAATGTGGGAGCGGGCTTGCTCGCGAAAGCGGTCTTTCAGTGACACATGCACTGACTGATCCACCGCATTCGCGAGCAAGCCCGCTCCCACAGTTTTGAACGGCGTCAGGCCTTGGGTTCGGTGAGTACCTTGCGGAAGGTTTCCACCAGCGGGCGCAGGTTGATCCGATGCCACGCCGCCCACAGCGGGGTGGTGTAACTCAGCCACGGCAACTCCCGCAGCACCACGCCGGGCGGGGCATTGCGGCTCAGGCCTTTTTGCACCATTGCCACGCCCAGCCCTGACGCGACCAGCCCCAGCGCGGTAAACGGTTCGCTGGCTTCCATGGGGATCTGTGGGGTGAAACCGGCGCGGATGCAGGCGGCCACGAAGTCGTCGGCGGGGTTTGCGCCGGGCTTGCGCTGCACGCCGATCCACTCCTGGTCGGCCAGGTGCTCGGGCAACAGTTCGCTTTGACGGGCCAACGGATGATGCTCGGGCAAGGCCAGCAGCATCGGGGCATCCAGCACTTGCCGCGCGATCAGGTCTGGGTCATCGGCGGCCGGTGGTTCGCCGACCAGGGCGATGTCCAGGCTGCGTTGGCGCAGGCCTTCGAGTTGTTCGAGGGACGGCAGGTTGTACAGCTTGATATGCACGGTGGGTCGGTCGTCCCTCAGGACACGCAGGGCGTTGGGCAACACACCGGCATGCATGGCGTTTTCGATATAGCCGATGCACAGGCCACCTTCTTCGCCGCGACCCAGGCGCTTGCCCAGGGATTCGAGGCGATTGGCGTGGGTCAGCAGCGCCTTGGTTTCCGCCAGAAAGGTCTGGCCGTCACGGGTCAGGCGGATGCGTTGCTGACTGCGTTCGAACAGCGTCAGGCCCAGGCGTTCTTCAAGCTGGGCGATTTGCCGGCTCAGCGGCGATTGGGAGATGTGCAAACGCTCGGCGGCGCGGCCGACGTGTTCTTCTTCAGCGACCACTTCGAAGTAGCGCAGTTGGCGGAGATCGATCATATTAGACCTGCTGGGACTCAAGTTGGTCGTAGTATGTCTTGGACGGTCCGATCTATGCAATCTAGGATCTGCTCAACGGTAACGACGACCACGAACCGATTGAGGATCCAACCATGAGCTTGAAAGACAAACTGCCCGGCGTCCTGGGCTTTGGCACCGCACCCCTGGGCAACATGTTCCGCGCCATTCCCGAAGAAGAAGCCCAGGCCACTGTCGAGGCCGCCTGGAACGCCGGTGTGCGGTACTTCGACACCGCGCCGTTCTACGGCTCGGGCCTGTCGGAAATCCGCCTGGGCCAGGCCCTGTCGCAGTACAACCGCGATGACTTCGTGCTCAGCACCAAAGTCGGCCGGGTGATTCTCGACGAAATCGAAGCAAGCCCCCGCGACCTCGGCGAAAAAAGCGGCGTGTTCGAACACGGTCGCCCGAACAAGATGGTCAACGACTACAGCGCCGACGCGACGATGCGCTCGATTGAAGACAGCCTGGCCCGCCTGAAAACCGATCGCCTCGACATTGTGTGGATCCATGACATCGCCCAGGACTTCTATGGCGACCAGTGGCTGGAGTACTTCAACCAGGCCCGCACCGGAGCCTTCAAAGTCCTGACCCGCCTGCGTGAAGAGGGCGTGATCAAGGCCTGGGGCCTGGGTGTGAACCGCGTCGAGCCTTGCGAACTGACCCTGGACCTGACCGAAGCGCAACCCGACGGCTTTTTGCTGGCTGGCCGCTACACGCTGCTGGACCACGATCGCGCCCTGCAACGCCTGATGGACGCGGCGCTGGCGCAGAACGTCGAGATCGTCGTCGGTGGTCCCTACAGTTCCGGCATCCTCGCTGGCGGCGCACACTTCGAGTACCAGCAAGCCAGCCCGGCGATCATCAGCAAGGTCGAACAGATCAAGGCGATTGCCCAGGCGTTTGGCGTGAGCGTAAAAGCCGCCGCGCTGCAATTCTCCCTGGCTCATCCGGCCGTGGCGGCGGTGATCCCAGGCGCCAGTCGTCCGGGGCGGATTGCCGAAGACGTCGCGGCGTTGTCAGAGAAGATCCCGGCAGACTTCTGGCAGGCCCTGCGCGATGCCCGTTTGATTTCGGACCGTGCCCCCCTGCCGCTTTAACTTCAGGAGTTCAACCGATGAAAATTGATGTGAGCGGTAAAGTGGCCATCGTCAGCGGCAGTACGGCTGGCATTGGCCTGGGCATCAGCCAGGCGCTCGCAGCGTGCGGCGCCACCGTGGTGGTGATCGGGCGTGAAGCCGGCAAGGTGGACGACGCATTGGCGAGCATCCGCCTGGCCGTCCCCGGTACGGACCTGCGCGGGCTGGTGGCGGACCTCGGCACGGCCGAAGGCGCAGAAAAACTGTTCGCCGCCGAACCGCGTGCCGACATCCTGGTCAACAACCTGGGGATCTTCAACGATGTGGATTTCTTCGAGGTCCCGGACAGCGAATGGGCACGCTTCTATGAGGTCAATGTGATCTCCGGCGTGCGCCTGGCGCGGCATTACGTGCCGGGCATGGTCGGGCAGGGCTGGGGACGGGTGATTTTCCTGTCGTCGGAGTCCGGCGTGGCGATACCGGCGGACATGATCAATTACGGCGTGACCAAGAGCGCCAACCTGGCGGTGTCCCATGGCCTGGCCAAGCGCCTCGCGGGTACCGGTGTGACGGTCAACGCCGTGCTGCCGGGCCCGACGTTTACCGACGGCCTGGAGCAGATGCTCAAGGACGCGACACAGCAGTCCGGGCGCAGTGCGCGGGACGAGGCGGATGTGTTTGTGCGTAATGCGCGGCCGACGTCGATCATCCAGCGCGCGGCGAATGTGGATGAAGTCGCCAACCTGGTGGCGTACATTGCTTCACCCCTGTCTTCTGCAACCACAGGTGCTGCATTGCGGGTCGACGGCGGTGTTGTCGACAGCATGGCGATCTGAATTGTTTTCTATTTTCTGGAGTAATTAACGTGGCAACAGCGTCTTCTGTAATTGAAATCCCGGTATCGGCCGATCAGGTGTGGCAATTGATCGGCGGCTTCAACAGCCTGCCGGACTGGCTGCCGTTTATCGTCAAGAGCGAGGCCAGCGATGGCGGCCGCGTGCGTCACCTGCAAACCGCCGATGGCGGCGTGGTGGTGGAACGTTTGCAGAGCTTTGATAACGTCGGCCGGACTTACAGCTACACCATCGAGCAGTCGCCGTTTCCGGTGAGTGCGTACCTGGCGACGGTGCAGGTCGAGGCATTAAGCGAGGCGTCGGCGAAAGTGACCTGGTCCGGTGTGTTCACGCCGGCGGCGGGGACCACGGATGCAGCGGTGGAAGAGCTGTTTGCCGGTGTCTACAGCGGTGGGCTTGAGGCGTTGCGGGCCAATTTCCCAGGCTGATCCGCGTCCACTAATGTAGGAGCCCGGCTTGCCGGCGATCGCGGTAGATCTGTCAATATTTCCAGCGACTGATACACCGCTATCGCCGGCAAG
>NZ_JFCA01000012.1 GCF_000612585.1 Pseudomonas sp. CHM02 | reverse complement strand
TGTGGTGAGCGGGCTTGCCCCGCGCTGGGTTGCGCAGCGACCCCCAGAAATGGGCCGGGGCAAGCCCGCTCACCACAACGCCTACGCTCATCCTGACTCGCCGGTTCTAACTGCCCGCCAGGCAACTGGGCGTGCCGGCCACCAATGCGTCGATGGCACAACGCGTCTTGGCCGGCATATGCGCCGCCGTGGGCCAGATCACATGGATCGGTGCGGGTTGCTCGCGGTACTCGGGCAACACCGCCTGCAGTTGCCCACGCAGCACATAGTGGGCGATCAACCAACTTGGCAACCAGGCCAGGCCTACGCCCGCGATGGCGGCATCGGCCACGGCCTGGAGGTCGTCCATCATCAGCGGCGAGGCCACTCGATTGCGATGCGGAGTATTGCTGCGGTAGGCGATGCCACGGTGGCCGGCCAGATCCTCGATGCCTGCAATCGGCCCGACACGCTGCAAATACGCCGGTGAAGCCGCCAGCCCCACCGACTGCTCGCCCAGGCGTCGTGCGCTGAGGCGGTCGGTATCGGGCAACGGACCGATCCGCACGGCAATATCGAAACCTTCCTGGGCCAAGTCCACCAACCGGTCGGCGAAACTGATCTCGATCTCCAACTCCGGATAACGCGCCATCAAGCCCCACAATGCGGGCGCCGCATAGTGGTGCCCGAAAGCCAGCGGCAGGCTGGCCCGCAAACGTCCGCGTGGCTGTTGCCGGCCACTTTCCAGTACCGATTCGGCCGCCTCAAGCTCGGCCAGCGCGCGCAGGCAATGTTCGTAGTAGGCCTGGCCGTCCTCGGTCAAACGCTGGCGGCGGGTGGAGCGCTGCAGCAGGCATGTACCAAGGCGCGCCTCCAATCGCGCCAGTCCCTTGCCGACGGCGGAGCGCGTGAGGTTCAGACGCTCGGCGGCCTCGGTCAGATTGCCGCTTTCGACGATTTGCAGAAAGAGTTCAACGCCATCAAAACGCGGAGTGGCCATGCTCGATTGTCGCCCTGGAGTCCCTGATAAGCGGAAAACTTATCACGAATAAAGAGCCAGATTCCCCTGAAAATAACCCGATCCCCATCCACAGGAGAATCCCATGCCATCCGCCGCCACGTTATCGGCCACCAGCCCCCCACGCACCGCCAGAAACGGCCTCGCGCTGACCGCCGTATGCCTTGTCGCCCTGATGTTCGGCCTGGAAATCTCCAGCGTGCCGGTCATCCTGCCGACCCTTGAACAGCCATTGGGCACGGGTTTCCAGGACGCCCAATGGATCATGAATGCCTACACACTGGCCTGCACCAGCGTGCTGATGGCAGCTGGCACCCTGGCCGATCGCTTCGGCCGCCGACGCATGCTGGTGCTGTGCCTGTGGGCGTTCGGGCTGGCGTCCCTGGCCTGTGGGCTGGCCGATAATGCCGCCACGCTGATCGCAGCGCGATTCGTCCAGGGCCTCGGTGCCGGGGCGATGATGATCTGCCAGTTCGCGATTCTGTCGCACCTGTTTCGCGAACCGGCGGCGCGGGCGCGGGCGTTCGCCATATGGGGCGTGATTGCTGGCGTGGGCCTGGGCTTCGGGCCGATGATAGGCGCGCTGATCCTGGCGGTCGCGGATTGGCGCTGGGTGTTTCTCATGCATGTGCCGCTCACTCTGTTCACCCTGGGACTGCTGCACGTCAGCGTGCAGGAATCCCGCGACCCGGCGACCCATCGCCTTGATATCGCCGGCATGCTCACCTTGACGCTGTCGGTGTTCGCCCTGGTCTACTTCATCACCCAAGGCACTGAAAACGGCTTTGGCACACCGGCCATGCTCGGCTGGGCGGGCCTGGCGGTAGCGGGCTTGCTGCTGTTTATCTTCGTTGAACGGCGCAGCGATCACCCGATGTTCGATTTCTCGGTGTTCCGTATCCAGCGCTTCAACGGCGCGTTGATGGGATCGATCGGCATGAACTTCAGCTTCTGGCCTTTCATGATCTACTTGCCGCTGTATTTCCAGGCCGGCCTGGGTTACGACACCCTGACCACCGGCGGCGCCCTGCTCGCCTACACCTTGCCGACGCTGCTGGTGCCGCCATTGGCCGAACGCCTGGCCCTGCGTTACGGCGCCGAACGCATCATCCCCAGCGGCCTCGGCCTGATGGGCGCAGGCTTCCTGGCCATGGCCGCCACCAATGGCACGCCGCACCCCAGCATCCTGCTGATCCTGGGCAGTTGCGCACTCGCCGGCGTGGGCCTGGCGCTGACCAACTCCCCCACCACCAACACCACAACGGGCTCGGTGTCGGCGGACCGCGCCGGGATGGCGTCGGGCATCGACCTCAGCGCACGGCTGATCACCCTGGCGCTCAACATCGCGTTGATGGGGCTGGTGCTGTTGCTGGGGATCGGCGATCAGTTGGCCAGCTTGCTGCCGGATAACACTGCACTGGATTGGCCGGCGATCAGCCAGCAGATTGCGGCGGGCAAACTCGACGTGCCGGGCCTGAACGCCACGGATGCACAAGCCGCACTACGCCACGGCGCTGGCTGGGCGATGCTGTTTGCGGGGCTGGGCGCGTGTGGACTGGCGTTATTGAGCCGGCATTTTTTCCGGCGCGGGAGGTAAACGAAAACGGGCCTGCGTATGCAGGCCCGTTTTTTAGTGGAGTTAAACACTCAGCCATTGAATACGGCACGTTCTTTTTCCAGAAACTCCTGCTCAAGCTCATCTTCGTTGACTTTGGTGGTCGGCTGGTTTTTCCCGGCAGCGCGTGGCTTGCCTTGCAGTTTGCCAAACAGATGTTCCAACGCATGGTCCAGCTTGGTCGCCGCACCGTCGATCGCCTGTTCCAGGGTATCGGCCTTGTGCAGTACCGACAGCGGTTGATGGCCTTTTGGCCGCGCTTCCAGGCGGCAACTTAAATCGTGGGGACCGGGCTTGTCGCCGTTCTCATCCCGCAGGTAGACCTCCACTCGGGTCAGGTCTTCTTCGTAACGTTCGAGCGTGCTCTCAATGGTAGTACGTACCCACTCCTCCAGTCGGATGCTGCTTTCAATATGGTTATCGCTATTGACTTGGATTTGCATAGTTCTTCCCTTATTTCAGCTAGCTCGCGAGAGGTCACAACTGCAACACCGGTGTGGTGAAACCATGACCTCTTGATTACACAATTGAGCAGCCAGAAGAACAATTCAACCCCTTTGCAAAGATAAATCCCACATTACAAATTAAGTCTGACGACGAGCGAAAACGCTGTTAGGGTGGGGAGTTAGTTACATCTTCTTACGCCCTGTGATTCCTACAATTGCCCCTCTACCAACGGGTGCAATCCGCGAAAAATCCCTGCTTCTTCTACCAGCCAGTCATGCACCGCACGCACACCCGGATGGCTCAATGCACCCGGTGCATACAGCAGCACGTAGCGTTTGTGATTGGGCACAGCCAGCCCGAACGGCACGATCAAGGTGCCGCGCTCCAATTCATCGTTGAGCAAGGTGCGCCGTGCGATGGCCACGCCCATGCCGGCAATGGCGGCTTCGATGGTCAGGTGGTTGCGGTTGAAGGTGTGGCCGCGGCGCACATCGGCATCGTGATAGCCGATGGCGTTCAGGTAGAACTCCCACTCCGCATACTCATAACTCCCACGCCAGGCAGTAATGTCGTGCAGCAGCGGGAAATGCACCAGGTCCGCCGGGCCATGCAGCGGCGGCCTGCCGCGTAGAAGGCTCGGGGCGCACACCGGGAAGATTTGCTCGTCCAACAGGGCTGTGGATAACAGGCCGGGATAGCTGCCGTCGTTCAAGTCGATGGCCAGGTCGAAATCGCCCTCGTGCAGGGCGATGCTGCTGTCTTCGGCGACCATGCGCAATTGGATATCCGGAAAGCGTTGCTGCAAGCGCGGCAGGCGTGGGGTCAGCCATTTGCCGAGAAACGACGGAATCGAGCGCAGGCGCAAGGTGCCGCTGATCATCCCCGCATCCAAACGCTGCAGTTCGGCATCGATACTGCCGTAGGCCTCGCTCACGGTCGCGGCCAAGCGCTGCCCCTCGGCACTCAACTCGACCCCACGTGCACGCCGATGAAACAAGCGAAACCCCAATCGCTCCTCCAACTGGCGAATCTGCTGGCTCACAGCCCCCGGCGTGATGTGCAGTTCTTCGGCGCAGCGGGTGAACGACAAATGTCGCGCAGCACAGGAAAACACGTGCAGCCAGACATACGTCTGACCATGAAGGGGCCGGGTCATAGCGTTTAGTCCTACTAAAGGGTGTCTTAGGATAATTCGTTGGTCAGTGTCGTTCCAGAAGCTCAGTATCGCGCCAATTGCGCTCGTCCTACAAAACATGGCAGCGATTCATACTCCATTGCTTGTAAGGGTTTAGCATGGCTATCAGCGTTTTCGATCTATTCAAGGTGGGCATCGGCCCTTCCAGCTCCCATACCGTCGGCCCCATGCGGGCGGCGGCAACCTTTGCCCAAGCCCTGGTCGGCCAACAATTACTCGACGACACCCGCCGCGTCGAAGTGCGCCTGTACGGTTCGCTGTCCGCCACCGGCGTTGGCCACGCCACCGACCGCGCCTGCGTGATGGGCCTGATGGGCGAATGGCCGGATCGGGTCGATCCGACCTCGATCAATGCCCGCATCCAACATTTGCGTGAGTCGGGCCGGTTGCTGCTCGCGGGCACACAGGACATTGCCTTCAACTGGCACACAGACCTCCTGCTGCTGGACGAGAGCCTGCCCTACCATCCCAACGCCATGTCCCTGCACGCCTATGGCGAAAATGACTTGCTGAGCGAGCAAACCTATTACTCAGTGGGCGGCGGTTTCATCATCGAAGCTGCCGAAGCGGCCTCCGGCATTGCGCCGACCAGCGATGTTGAATTGCCCTACGACTTTTCCACCGCCGTCGAACTGCTGGCCTTGTGCAACAAGCACGGCCTGCGGGTTTCCGAACTGATGATGGCCAACGAACGCGCGTGGCGCAGCGACGCAGACATCCGCAGCGGTCTGCTGCATATCTGGTCGGTGATGCGTGAATGCGTGGAGCAAGGCCTGCGCGATGAAGGCATCCTGCCGGGCGGCCTGGACGTGCCACGCCGAGCGGCAAAATTGCACCGCAGCCTGCTGGAAATCGGCAAGCCGAATGTGATCACGTCAACCTTGTCGGCCATGGAATGGGTGAACCTCTTCGCCCTCGCCGTCAACGAAGAAAATGCCGCCGGCGGGCGCATGGTCACCGCACCGACCAATGGCGCCGCCGGAATCATCCCGGCCGTGCTGCATTACTACATGAAGTTCAACCCCGACGCGTCTGACGACGACGTGGTCAATTTCTTCCTGGCGGCCGCCGCCGTCGGCATTCTCTGCAAGAAAAACGCCTCGATCTCCGGCGCCGAAGTGGGCTGCCAGGGCGAGGTCGGCTCGGCCTGCGCCATGGCCGCGGCCGGCTTGGCGGACGTGCTGGGCGCAACCCCCGAGCAGCTGGAAAACGCCGCCGAGATCGGCCTGGAACACAACCTCGGCCTCACCTGCGACCCGGTCGGTGGCCTGGTGCAAGTGCCGTGCATCGAGCGCAATGCCATTGCTGCCGTCAAAGCCATCAACGCCACGCAAATGGCCCTGCGCGGCGACGGCAAACACTTCATTTCCCTCGACCGGGTAATCCGCACCATGCGCGACACCGGCGCCGACATGCACGACAAATACAAAGAAACGTCACGGGGCGGCCTGGCGGTTAGTTGGGTGGAGTGCTGATCCCCAGCCTGATGATGATTGGCTTGATTGCGCTGTCTGCGATCGTTTTCCCGGTACTGCCCTGAAATAGATCACCCGCAGGAGCGAGCTTGCGCGCGAAAAACCCGAGAGCGCCGCGGTGAATCAGCCTTCGCGCGTTAGCGTTAACGACCATTGCGAGCAAGCGTGCGCCTACACGGCACGGTGCTTGCTGTGGAACCTGTGAGGCAAACGGAATTTGTGAAACCTCAGTGACGGAGTGGCCGGTGGTCAGGCAGCGCGAACTAATCCCGACACCGGTCGTCAATGACTGCATGTTCTTATCAGGCGGTAACGCACCATGGACAATCCTTTTCAGATCATCACCGACACCTTCACACCGGAATACCGCGTCAACCTGAGTATCCAGCGGCTGGACGGCAGCATCATGCTTACCCTCTCCAACGATCAAGGCGTGGTGGCCAAACGCATGATCAGCGCCGCACAGCGCAATGACCCCAAGCGGTTGAAGCGCCTGGTGCAGAGCATCCAGTTCGGCATCGCCATCGAGCAGGGTCACAGCGCCATGGAGATCCTGGCGGTGATGACGGATGGCGACCACAAAGTCCTACAGCGGCCGCCCAGCCGCGCCCTGCCTTTCAGCGTCGGGCTTTAAAGCTCGCCCTTCTCGGTCTCCAGGCCCGCTTCGCCCTTGCGGCGCGGGCCTTCGACCTTCACCGATGGAAACGCCGACGACGCGTAGCGCACCACCAGGATCGCAAACGCCAACAGCAGAATCCCGCCGCACAGGTAGATGATGCCGATGTCGGGTGGATTGTGGTGCGACACGTTGGAGATCAGCAGGCGCGTCAGCGCGGTGATCGCCACGTAGATCAGGAAGCGCACGGGCATGTGGTTGGTCTTGAAATAAATCCCGACCATCGCGCCCAATTCCAGGTAGATGAACAGCAGCAAGATGTCATCGATCTTGATGTGCCCGTTCTCGAGCATCCCCAGAAACTCCATCACCGCTGCCCAGGCAGTCACCGCACCAATGGCAAACAGCGCCAGGTAGTGGAACGACTCAACGAACAGGTTACCCAGGGACTCGGCCAGCCCGTGTACGTTCTGGCGCAGCCTTTCGGCCCAATTGATCTTCACGATGATGCTTCCTTAGGTCGGCTCGACCGGATAATGCGGGTTGGACGTGACGGTTGTTCTGCATGCAGAAAAAAGGCCAGGGGAAGGTATAAGATGATGGCGGCGTGACATGAGGCACGTCTGAGAATGAGCAGAGTAGATACTTTGCCCATCCGAGACGCGGATCTATCAAGGATATCGTTGGCGTGCGTGTAAAACCGAAAGAACCCGAATGTTGTCTGTCACTTTGTATACGACCAGATAATTCGGGTGTACCACCATCTCTCGCGTACCGATGATTCTGCCAGGCCGGTAAAGATGGGGTCTGCGAGAGAGTGCCAGCACCGAAACTTCAATTGATCTCTTTAGCTCGAGAGCGGCTACAGGATTGCGATGACTGAGGTAATCAATAATTTGACGGAGTTCCACCCGCGCTGCGGGCACCCACTCAATCAGCATCGCCTTTCTTGAGTTTGGACTCGATCAGCGCTTGCATCTCGGCCATCACCTCGTCGTGAGGAATACCGGGGCTGGTGTCATCAAGAGCGGCTTGTACCTTGGCCCGAAACCAGTGGTCGTAGCTATCAGCCTGCTCTTCGGTATCTGCGTGGATACCAGAGGAAAAGGAAGTGTCCATAAAAGCCTCCGTTGTCGATGAAGAAGGAGTCTAGTCGCTCGGGTTTTCGCTGTCGTGCTTTGAGCGATGAAGTGAGTAACAGGAAAAATCGAAGCCATCGGGACTATGTTTTTGACCGCTCCCACTACCGCGGGAGCGGTCAGAGGGCGAGGCATCAAACTGGTGCGACTTTCTCTAGCGCGCGGTCGACTAACAAGCAACCCATCTCAACCAATTGGTGAATGGCTAATACTAAACTCCGCTGCGGACCTTCAAGGTCGAATGCCAGCGTGTTGGCCATTTCACGGGCACTGCTTAGGGTTTCGCTGGCATTGGCCAGTAAGGTTTCTGTGTCAGCTTCAGGTGTAACGCAAAATAGCGTCGAATCGGTAAACGGAGGGTTGGGAGTGATTTTCTTCATTGGTCTAGTTCCTTAGTAAAGAAACCATCACCGTCTGCCGCCAAGCAGGTTGGGTGACGGATTGCACAAGGTTGGCGGACCGGTAAGGAACGACCCGGCACCCCGAGGGGTCCATGCGCAACCCGCCATGACATAAGAATGCAAATGCAAAAAGCATCTGTAATCTCATAGGGGGTTGTTGCGCTTCCTTGTTGGGCTGCCAAGCCCATTCGCTGCAAATGCAACGCCCGAGGAAGGTAAGCCACCGGACAATTCCAGCGCAACCCCGGCAAGTTGTCAGAAATTTCCGTTGTAGCAAACCCCCATTTCCCGACTACATTAAAAAACTGCTATCCAAACCTCACCGTTTGGCTTACTCTTTTTGCTGTATATAAATACAGTAGTCGCAAAAGACAACTATCGTGAAGGCATGTGAGGTGGTGAATGGCCGTCGAAGTGGTATACCGCAGCAGCCGAGATCTGGAGCGTTTGTTCATGGATAAAGCCGAAGCTGACCGTCATGACAAGATGCTTGAACTCGCTGAGTTGCTGGCAGAAGTGTTGCAAAAAGCCGTACCGTCCCTGAGCGAGCAGCAGGTGGAAGAAGCCGGGATCTACATGGCGAAGAACCGCGATGTATTTGCCAAGGCGTTCAAGAGCCAGCCGGACGCGTTGTCCGAGTTGCTGAACGCACCGGCGGAATAAAGCCCGAATTGAACAGGCCCTGAATCATCGATTCAGGGCCTTTTTAATAACCGGCTATTGGTAAAGCAGGCGCTCGGCCAATTCATCCGCGACCCGCGCGGGGGAGCGCTTTTCGGCCTGGGCGTGGGCGAAGATTTCCGTGAGGCGCGTGCCAATGTTGGACAGGTGCGCGGTGATGGTGGGCAACTCGGCGCCGCTGTGTTTGAGGGCGACGTAGATCAGCCCGCCGGAGTTGATCACGTAGTCGGGGGCGTAGAGGATGCCACGTCCTTCCAACTGGTCGGCCACTTGCAGGTTGGTCAATTGCGCACTGGCAGAGCCGGCCACGGCGGCGCAGCGCAGTTGGCCGACGCTGGTGCGGTTGAACACGGCGCCGAGACCGCAGGGCGCGAGGATGTCGCAGGGCGTGCTGAGCAAAGCGTCGTTGGCGATGGGGTGCGCGCCCAGTTGCTCCATGGCCAGTTGCACCTTGCCGTGGTCGATGTCGCTGACCAGCAACTCGGCCCCTGCGGCATGCAGTTGTTCGGCCAGGGCGTAACCGACGTTGCCCAGACCCTGCACCGCGACGCGCAGGCCTTCAAGGTTATCGCTGCCCAGGCGCGCCATGGCGGTGGTGCGAATGCCGGCGAACACACCCATGGCGGCATGCGGCGACGGGTCGCCGGCAGCGGTGGTGCTGGTGACAAACCGGGTGTGCTGGGCGATGCAATCCATGTCGGCCACCGAGGTGCCGCTGTCGGTGGCGGTGATGTAGCGGCCGTCGAGTTGCTCGATGCAACGGCCGAAGGCTTCGAACAGCGCCGCGCGGTTTTCCACATGGCCAGGCCGCAGGATCACGGCGGTGCCGCCGCCCACCGGCAAGCCCGCCAATGCGGCCTTGTAGCTCATGCCCTGGGCCAGGCGCGCGGCATCCGCCACGGCGCTTTCGTCGTCGGGGTAGGAGAGATAGCGACAGCCGCCGAGCGCAGGCCCCAGGCGGCTGTTATGGATGGCGATGACCGCCTTCAGCCCGGTGGCCGGGTCGACGCTCAAGTGCAGCGATTCAAGGCGGGTGCTGTGCATGAGAGCAAACATCGTCAAGCTCCCGAATCACTTCTGGTAGTGGGCCAAGTATAGGCTTGCGGCAGAAAAATGCCGGACCACGCTGGAATAAGACGCCCGTTTTCGAAGGGCTTGCGACATAAGCACACAGGATATTTCTCAAGCCACTGGACGAAAATTCCCAGCAAGGCTAAAACGGGGGCATCCGCCGGAGAATGCAATGAATCCCCGCAAAGCCTTTTTCGCCTGCCTGGAACGCTCCCCCCCTGCGCTATTTGAAGCCGCGCTGTGGATAGCTGCCGAGCACGACCCGACCGTGCAGCCGTTACTGATCCTGCAGGAAGTGACGTTGCTGCAACAACAGGTGAGCCAGGGCATGCCCCTGCTGCCGGCGGATGAACTGGGCCAGCCGCTGTTGCGGCGCATGAATGACCTGGGGTTTGCCCAGGATGAATTCACCCCGCTGCGCCCTGCCGCCGCCCTGCTGGACAAGGTGTTGCAACGCAAACGCGGGCAACCCCTGGCCATGGGGCTGATCGCCCTTGAGCTGGCGCGACGCCTGGATATTCCCATGGTCGGGGTGAACTTCCCCGGCCACTTCCTGCTGCGGGTGCCCGGCGCCGATCACCTGCTCGACCCGTGCGGCGGCCGGCGCCTGTACCCCAATGATTGCCGCGAACTGCTGCAACGCCAGTATGGCCCTAACCTCAAATTGCAGGCCGACCACCTGCACACCGCGGCCCCACGTTCGATCCTGCAACGGCTGTCACGCAACCTGCGGCAACTGCACCTCGCCAACGACGCCCCGCTCGAAGCCCTGGTCGACGCCGAACGCGTGCTGGAACTGGGCAATGCCAGCGCCGCCGACTACCTGGCACGGGCCAGCCTGTACCAGCGCCTGGATTGCCCGAACGCCGAGCGTTTTGACCTGGAACACGCGCTGATGCTCAGCGAAGACCCAATCCAACGCCTGCGCCTGACCGAGCGCCTGGGGCACCTGCCACCCAATTCAGTGGTGCATTGAACACACCATTTTTCCTACAGTGAGCGGGTTTGTTATGGGAAATGGTCTATTTGCGGTGAGCGCACTTATTGTGGTGAGCGGGCTTGCCCCGCGCTGGGCTGCGAAGCAGCCCCAATAAAAACACCGCGTTCTACTCATGAGAACGCGGTGTCTGGGTCTAGGGCCGCTTCGCGCCCCAGCGCGGGGCAAGCCCGCTCACCACAACAAGCCCGCTCACACCTTGGAGCTGCGGTGAATCAGTGATTCGCCGGCACCTTGAGCACATCGTCGGGCAGCGGGCTCTTCGGCTCCGTAACCCCCGGCGAGCGCACCTGAATGATCAACAATGCCGCGATCACCGCCGGTATCGCGCAGAAGAAGAAAATCTGCTCCACCGGAATATGCATCGCCAGCAGCATGCTGCCAAACAGCGGCCCCAGGATTGAGCCAAACCGCCCCACGCCCAATGCCCAGCCCGTACCGGTGGCACGCACATGCGCCGGGTAGAAGTTGCTGGCGAAGGCATTGAGGGTCAGTTGGCCACCAATGATGCAGAACCCGGCCGCAAACACACAGGCCACCAGATAACGCGGGTTGTCATGGTTGAGGCCGAGCAGGATGGTGCACACCGCAGCGGCTGCGAGCACGCCGGCCAGGAGGCGCACTTTGTTTTTCAGGCGGTCGGCGAACCAGGCCATGCCGATGGCGCCCAAGGTGCCCGCGAACAGGAACATCGACGTCACGAGATTGGCTTCTTTCAACGCCAGCCCGCTCTCCAACAGCAGCGACGGCAGCCAACTGATCATGAAGTACAGCAGGATCAGGCTGACAAAAAAGGTCGCCCAGATCAGCACCGTCGGCCGTGCATAACCGTTGCGGAACAGCTCCACGACCGTCAGTTTGCTGCCTTGCTCCTGCTGGTTCTCGGCCTCGGTCGCAGGCGGCGGTTGCCAGCCCGGCAACATACGCGCCGTGACTTGCTGCAGCCGCACATAAGGGGATGCATCACGCAGCAGACGCGGCAGCGACTCAGGCAACAGCCACACCAGAAACGGGAACAACAGCAGCGGCGTCACACCACCCGCCAGGAACACCGCCTGCCACCCGTAGCCCTCGATAAACCCTGCGGCCACAAACCCACCCGCCGCCCCGCCGAACGAGAAACCACAGGCCGCCAGGGTCACCATCAACGTACGCAGGCGGGGTGGGGAATAGTCCGACATCAACGCCATGGCACTGGGCATGGCGCCGCCCATGCCGATGCCGCAGATAAACCTTGCAGCCATCAGCGTGGTCAGCGAGTTGGCGAACACCATCAGCACGGTGAGGCTGGCGTAGATCAGCACGCAGCCCAGCAGGATACGCCGGACGCCAAAGCGATCGGCCAATGGCGTCACCAACAGCGAGCCCAGCGTCAGCCCGAGCAGGTTGGCGCTGAACACCGGACCGAACGCGGCCTTCTCCAGCCCCCAGTCCTTGGCCAGTGCCGGCACCACATAGCCCAGCACCTGGGCGTCGTAGCCATCGGTCACCAGCAGCAGCGCCAGCAACAGGAGAATCAACCACTGATAGCGCGACACCGGACGGGCGTCGAGTGCCGCGCGGAAGCTGGCAATCTGATTGTGCATCGCAAGGTACCTTTGTTTTTATTTTTAGGGTCAGACACAACGCTGCAGGCGCTGGCAAGCCGGCTCCTACAAAGGTCAGGGTGTGTCGGGTTGGTGTGCGGGGTGAGCCTGAATGAATGCCGGGTGCTGCGCCGCCAACGCCGCTACCCGCCCAATGCGCGGGTACGCCGCCAGCGACACCTTGAAGCGCTCAGCCGCATACAACTGCGGAATCAGAAAAGCATCCGCCAGCCCCGGCTGGTCGCCGAAACAATACCCCTGATCACCAATCAACTGCTCCACCGCTCCCAACCCCTGGCTGATCCAATGGCCGATCCACGCCAGCAACTGCACCTCGTCATGTCCCCACTGGCGCAGCAAGTGCTGGGTGCTGGAGTTGTGCAACGGGTGGACATCGCAGCCGATGATCGCCGCCACCGCACGCGCATGGGCCCGGGCGAGCAGGTCGTTGGAGAGCAGCGGCACCTGTGGATAACGTTCCTCCAGGTATTCGATGATCGCCAGCGACTGAATCAACAGCTCACCCTCATCGGTGCGCAAGGCCGGCACCCGGCCTTGCGGGTTGATCGCCAGGTATTCCGGCTGGCGATTCGCACCGCCCGCCGGCACCAACAGGTTGACCGGCACGGCGGTGAAATCCAGGCCCTTGAGCGCCAATGCAATGCGCACCCGGTACGACGCGGTAGAACGGTAGTAGGTATAGAGTTCCATCACCCTGCCCTCCTAGCGCGCCGCGACCACAGTGCCGCGGCATTCGCCGAAGCCGATGGAGGCAAAACCCTCACGGCTGCAGCGGGCGCGCAGGATGATTTCGTCGCCGTCCTCGAGGAACTTGCGCACTTCGCCAGACGGCAACTCGACAGGCTTCTTGCCGCCCTCGGTCATTTCCAACAGGCTGCCGAACTGACCGGCTTGCGGCCCCGACAAGGTGCCTGTCCCAAACAGGTCACCCGCCTGCAACTGGCAGCCGTTGACGCTGTGGTGCGCCACCAATTGCGCGACCGTCCAGTACATATGCAGGCTGTTGCTCAGGGCCAGGCGAAACGCCGGCAGGTTCTGCTCGCGCATGGCCGCCGTGGTCAGCAGTACTTCCAACTCGATATCCAGGGCGCCACTGGCCTGGTCGCGTTTGTCCAGCAAATACGACAGCGGCTGCGGGTCGCCTTCAGGCCGCGCCGGTTGAGCTTTGCGGAACGGTTCAAGCGCCTCGGCCGTCACCACCCACGGTGAAATGGTGGTAATGAAGCTTTTCGACAGGAACGGCCCCAACGGCTGGTATTCCCAGGCCTGGATATCCCGCGCCGACCAGTCATTGAGCAGGCAGAAACCGGCGATATGCTCCGCCGCGTCGCCAATGGCAATCGAATCGCCCATCTCATTGCCCTGGCCGATCCAGACGCCCAGTTCCAACTCGTAGTCCAGGCGTGCGCAAGGACCGAAGGTCGGTTCGGTCTGGCCGGCGGGCAGGGTCTGCCCCTTGGGACGGCGTACATCGGTGCCCGAGGTGCGAATGGTCGACGCTCGGCCGTGATAACCGATCGGCACGTATTTGTAGTTGGGCAGCAGAGGGTTATCAGGACGGAACAATTTGCCGACGTTTTGCGCATGTTCGATACCGACATAGAAGTCGGTGTAGTCGTTGATGCGCGCCGGCAGGTGCATCTGGCAATCGGCAGCACGGTGCAGCACTTGCGCTTCACGCGTCTGCAGTTTGCTGCCTTCGGTCAACAGCTCCAGCAGGCGCTCGCGCAAGGCCACGCGCGGGCCGCGGCCCAGTTCAAAAAAGGCGTTCAGTTGGCCACCAGCCGTCGCTTCGACGGCGCGACGGGCTTCACCGTCAAACTCATCGATCGCGGCGTGCAGGTCCAGGATCGAATCGCCAATCGCCACGCCCGCACGCGGTGCGGAGCCGTTGACGCTGAACACACCCAGGGGCAGGTTTTGCAGGGGAAAATCGCTGTGACCATTGGCGGAGGCCACCCAGCTGCGGGTAAGTGTCGGCTGCGTCATGGGTTATCTCCGGTTCGGGTTGAAGGTGGCAGGCAGCGAGGCCCAGCACGCGTCATAGGAAGGTTGCAGTTGCGGGCAGTCCAGGGCGAACCGGGTCGGGCGCAGCACTTGGCTGGTCTCGAACATGAAGGCCATGGTGTTATCGATCTTGTGCGGCGCCAGGTCCACGTTGATGGCCTTGGTGCAGGTCTCGCCGTCCGGGCCGTGGGCACTCATGCAGCTGTGCAGCGACGCGCCACCGGGCAGGAAACCTTCGGCCTTGGCGTCGTAGGCGCCCTGGATCAGGCCCATGTATTCGTTCATCAGGTTGCGGTGGAACCATGGCGGACGGAAGGTGTTCTCGGCCACCATCCAGCGCGGCGGGAAGATCACGAAGTCGAGGTTGGCCAGGCCGTGGGTGCTGGTGGGCGAGGTCAAAACCGTGAAGATCGATGGGTCCGGATGGTCGAAGCTCACGGTGCCGAGGGTGTTGAAGCGGCGCAGGTCGTATTTGTACGGCACGTTGTTGCCGTGCCAGGCGACGACATTGAGCGGCGAATGGTCCAGCTCACAGCCCCAGAGTTCGCCGAGGAATTTCTGTACCAGCGTGGTCGGTTGCTTGAGGTCTTCGTAGTGGGCCACCGGCGTCAGGAAATCGCGCGGGTTGGCCAGGCCATTGCTGCCGATGGGACCAAGGTCCGGCAGACGCAACGGCGCGCCGTGGTTTTCGGCAACATAGCCACGCGCCTGGGCATCCAGCAGCTCTACGCGGAATTTGAGGCCGCGGGGCAGCACGACGATTTCCAGCGGCTCGACGTCCAGCACGCCCAATTCGGTCGCGATACGCAGACGGCCCTGTTCGGGAACAATCAATAATTCGCCGTCGGCGTTGAAGAACACGCGCGCCATCGAGCGGTTGGCGCGGTAGGTGTGGATGCTGATGCCCGAGGGTTTTTCCGACCCGGAATTGGCGACCATCCCTACGAGCCCATCGATAAAGTCCGTCGGCTCGCTCGGAATATCCAGCGGGTTCCAGCGTAAGCGATTGGGCGTCACTGCCCCCAGCGGCCCACCGGCCAACTGCCGCTCAAGCTTGCTGAACGCAGGGTGATTGGCCGATGGCTGGATGCGGTACAGCCAGGTCCGCCGGGCTTCGCTGCGCGCCATGGTGAACGCCGTGCCGGAGAACAATTCGGTGTACAGCCCATAGGGCGCTTTCTGCGGGGAGTTCTGGCCGACGGGCAGTGCGCCGGGCAGGGCTTCGCTGGCGAATTCATTGCCGAAGCCCGACAGGTATTCGAGGTTCATGGATCGTCCTCTGAGCGGAAGTTGTTTTTATCGTAATCCAGTTACGCATAACGTAATTTGATCACTATCGACCGTCAAGCTATAAAGACGCCCATTCATCTCTCGGATTCTCGCCCCTCCATGGAAAAGCCCCGCGACACCGGTAAACAGAAAGTCCGCTCGGCCGAAGTGGGCACCGATATCCTCAAGGCCCTGGCCGAACTGTCCCCGGCGACTTCGCTGTCGCGCTTGGCCGAGCACGTGCAGATGCCGGCCAGCAAGGTACACCGCTACCTGCAGGCGCTGATCGCCTCGGGTTTTGCCGAACAGAACACCGCCACCAACCACTACGGCCTGGGTCGCGAGGCCTTGCGCGTGGGCCTGGCAGCGCTAGGCAGCATGGACGTGTTGAAAGTCGGCGCGATGCCCCTGGCGGAGTTGCGCGATGAACTGAACGAAACCTGCTTCCTGGCGGTATGGGGCAACCAGGGCGCGACCGTGGTGCAGATCGAACCGGCGGTGCGTGCGGTGACGGTGGTCACGCAATTGGGCTCGGTGCTGCCGCTGCTCAGTTCGTCCACCGGGCTGGTGTTCAGCGCGTTTCTGCCGTCACGGGAAACCGTGGAGCTGCGTGAACGCGAGATCCAGGCCGGCATCGCCCACGCCCTGGCGGACGACCAGGCTTATGCCACTGTCTGCGAACAGATCCGCAGCCGTGGCCTGCATTTTGTGCATGGTTTGCTGATGCCCGGGGTCGATGCGTTGTCGGCGCCGGTGTTCAACGCCATCGGCCAAGTGGCGGCGGTGATGACCGTGGTCGGTCCCACCTCGCTGTTCCACGCCGACGAGGACGGCCCGGCGGCGCAGCACTTGCTGGCGGCGACCCGAGCGGTGAGTTGGCGCATGGGCTATCAGCCCTGAGCTAGTCGTGCCATTGGGTCAGCGCCAGCGCCACGCGGTTCTCCAGTGCCCGGATGGGCGCGGCATCACTCACGTAATTGTTGCTGATGATTGAAAACACCAGGCGCCGGCCCTCGGCGTCGGTGATGTAGCCGCTCAGGGAGGACACCCCGGCCATGGAGCCGGTCTTGGCGTGCAGGTTGTTTTCCGCAGCGGTCCCACGCAGTCGGTAGCGCAGGCTGCCACCGGTCATGCGGTCCGAGTTGCCGGCAATCGGCAAGGCGTTGTACCAGGCGTCGAACCAAGGCTGCCTGGCCGTGGCCAGCAGCAGGTCAGTGAGGTTTTGCGACGACACCAGGTTACGCCGTGACAGGCCCGAGCCATCGACCTGGCTCACTGTCAGCGGGTCCAGGCCCTGGCGCCGCATGAAGTCCGCCACGGCCGCGACGCCGGCCTGCGCCGTACCCGCGTTGGCGGTCTTGCGCCCCATGGCCTTGAGCAAGGCTTCGGACATGTTGTTGTTCGAGAGCTTGAGCAGCGGCGTGATCAGTTCCTGCAGCGGTGCCGATGGGTGTTCCACCAGCACCTTGGCTGTCGCAGGGCTTGCAGCGCCCATCACACGCTTGCCCATCACCTTGATGCCCTGCTGTGCCAGCGCCTGCTCAAACAGATTCGCCACCAGTTGCGTCGGCTCCCACACACTCACCCACTGCCGGTTCTGCTTGCCCGGCGCCAGCGCGCCCGTGAGTTGCAGTAAATTGGTGCCGTGCTGGCGGGTGAGGCCGTAGTTGTTACCTGAGCCGCTGACGGCGCGATTGCTGAGTTGCACGTAGTCGGTGGGCGGGCTGACCACCACACTCACCGGCTGGCCGACGGTGGCTGGCGCCTTCGCCGTGACGAGCACGGTGCCCGCATCGAAGTCCGTATTGGGTGACACGGTCAGCGCCGAAATCTGCGCGCCGTAGTAGGTGCTTTCGTCGTCCTGGGCCCAGTCCACACCCAGCCGTTCGGCGTCGAACCACGTGTCATCGAAGACAAGATCACCCTGGACCTGACGCACGCCCTGCGCCGCCAGTTGTGCAGCCAATGCCTGGTAGTCGGCGAATTGCATGGTCGGGTCGCCCAGGCCACGCAGGTACACATTGCCGCTTAGACGCTCGCCCTGCTGCGTGCCGTTACTCAACAATTGGGTGGAAAACCGGTACTGCGGCCCCAGCACATCCATCGCTGCAGCGGTGGTGAGCAACTTGAGGTTGGACGCAGGGATCAACCGTGTGCGCGGGTTGTGTTGATAGAGCGTGCTGCCGCTGCGGGCGTCACGCACCATCAAGGAGACAGTGGCGCCATTGAGGGCCGGGTCAGTCAGGAGTTGGTCCAGGCTTGCCGGGGTGGATGTCGGTGAAACACTTGCGCACCCCCCCAGCAAAAACAGCATTGTGCCGGTGTATATCCACTTTCCAAATTGCATCGGTGATTTGATTCCGCAAAAAACTGTGCGACAACGCTACCACTGTAGGCGCCGGCTTGCCGGTGAAAAACGTGAGCACGCCGCACGACCATCGCCGGCAACCCGGCCCTTACAGAAAGCTGTCTTAGAACTCCAGGGTGCTCGACACCGACACCTGCCGCGCATCGCCCATGGACACAAACAACCGGCTGGCCGCCGAGGTGTAGTAGACGCGGTCGAACATGTTCTTCACGTTCAGTTGGAACTTGACCTTCTGCCCATCAATCCTGGTGTCATAGGTGGCAAATGCGTCCGCCACGGTATAACCCGGCAAGTTGAAGTCGTTGGCCGCATCACCTGCGCGCTCACCGACATAGCGTGCGCCGGTGCCCACCCGCAACTGATCGCCGCCGAAGATATTGCCGAAGTCATAGGCCACCGACAGCGAGCCGGTGTGCTTGGCGACGTTTTGCAGGCGGTTGCCTTCCAGCGTCGGGTCGTTGTCCTTGATGTCTTCGGCATCGGTATAGGCATAGCTGCCAATCACGCTCCACTGGTCGGTCAACTGGCCGGTGGCGTCCAACTCCAGGCCACGGGAGCGCACCTGGCCGGCGATGCTGTAGATGGTGTTCGCACCGGAGCCGACCGACACCAGCACATTGCGCTTGTCGATGGTGAACAATGCCGCGCTGGCGGTGATGCGCCCGGGGATATCGAGCTTGGCCCCCAGTTCCCAGGACTTGGATTCTTCGGGTGTCAGGTCGCCGGTCAAGGTGCTGCCATCGGCCAGGGCGGCGATGGTGGAATTGGGCTTGAACGACTCGGTGTAGCTGCCGTAGAACGACAGTTCATCGGTGTAGCGATACACCAGGCCCGCACGCGGCACCCAGGCCTGGCCGTTGCCATTGGTATTGGCCTTGAACGGTACGCCTTTGCCGGCGTATTGGTCGTACATCTGGTAACGCGCGCCGGCAACGAAAATCCACTGGTCATTCAGGTGAATCGCGTCCTGGAAGAACAGCGAGTCACTGCGCAGCAAGTCGGTCTGGGCGCTGTCGGCGGCGCTGACTTTGGTGCCTGCGACTTCATTGCCGTAAACCGGATTCAGGTAGCTGAACGTACCACGTGAGTCCTGGCGAATCAGATCGGCGCGGTAGATCTTGCGGTACTCGTCATCCAGGCCGAACACCAGGTCATGCTGCATGCCCAGCACGTTGACCTTGCCTTCCAGGCTCGCCGTGGTGAAACGGTCGGTGGTGATTGCGCCCTGGGTGCCGTCCATCTTGCGGGTCAGGGTGCCGTTGGCGTTCACGGCGCTCACGCGCACCTGGCTGGCGTCGTAGGTTTCGCGGTTCCAGCTGTAGCCAAAGTGAGCCTTCCAGTCGTCGTTCAGGTCGTGGTCGGCTTCGAAGCGGTACAGGTCGGATCGGCCCTCCATGTTGTTGAAGGGTTCATCCAGCCGACGGGTAGCCGGGATATCCAGCGGATGGTTGGTCTTGGGATCAATGGCGGTACCACGGTCGAACGGCGAGAGAAATTCGCGGTGTTCGTAGGCGAACAGCAACTGGGTGGTGTCGCCAAACCAGGCCAGGGACGGCGCGACCAATGTCTCGCGGTGGGTGCCGAAATTGCGCCAGTAGTCTTCATCTTCATGGTCGACAATCAAGCGATACGCCAGGCCCGAGTCACCGATAGGGCCGGTGGTGTCGAGGTTGCCACCGCTGCCGTTCTTGCCGTCACCGAACGTGGAGCCGCGCACCGTCAAGGAAGTGGACTGCGTCAGTTGCGGCTTCTTGCTGACAATGTTCACCACGCCACCCGGGTCCTGAATGCCGTAAAGCAACGAGGACGGGCCCTTCAACACTTCGACCCGCTCGGCTGTCGAGTTCAGCGCGCGGCCCTGCACCACGGGCATGCCGTCGCGCATGATCGAACCGTTACGGTTGTCGCCAAAGCCACGCAGCATCACCGCGTCCTGGGTGCTGGCCAGGGTGTTGGCCTGGGTGATGCCACTGATATTGCCCAGGGCGTCATCCAGGTTGCGCGGGGTCTGGTCGCTCAGCACTTGGGCGGGCACTACGTTGACGGTTTGCGGGGTTTCCAGCAGCAACGCGTGGGAACGCATCACCGAACTGGTGGGAGGTGGCTGGTAGCTGGTGCTGTCCTGGGTCTGCTGGCCAACGCCGCTGATGGTGGTGGCGCCCAGGTTGACCGCGCCTTCGGTGGGCACCGGTTCCAGGGCCAGGGTGCGGGCGTCGATCTGGCGGAAGGTCAAGCCGGTGTTGCCGAGCAAGCGTTGCAGGGCCTGGGTAGCGCTCATCTGCCCGCTGACCGCCGGGGCCTTGAGGCCGTAAGGCGCTTCATCGGTGTAGATCACGCTGATCCCGGTGACCCGGCTGAAATCGCTCAAGGCTTGAGGCAGCGGTTTGGCTGCCAAGGTAAAGTTGAACTGGGCGCTTTGCTGCTCCTGTGCCTGCGCCACGCTCAGGGGCAGCAACGCCAGCCCCGATACCGCCAATACCGAGGCTCCCAGCCACTGTTTTACCCAACCGCCCGCCGTTGACTTCATGCTGTGAGAACCCGTGTAGAAAACGCTGTTAATGCGAATAGATCGCAGTTTCAAGCACTACACGGTTGGGCGGTGGATTTACCTCACTTTTATTTGCAACTATTTTTCTTTATTGCGCCTGAATGCAGAACCCCATGCGTGGGAAATGCACATGCACGGTGCCGGCGCGTTCGTCGCTACGGCGCAGGATCAGCTCTTCGCGCCCCACAAACAGCAGTTCTCCAGCCACTAGGTCGGTACCGTAATCCGTCGCCGAAATGGTCACCTGCTGGCCGGCCTTGAAGCCGTTCAAGTCCTCGAACAGCTCATCAGGCAACGCCGCAGGCGTGGCGTTGCGGGCGATGTCCAAGGCTTGCTCGGCGCTCATTTCGCTGGCGGTGCCATGGCCAAAGCTCAGCACGCGGTCCAGCCAGGCGGCGACCGCCGGGTACGCGTCAACCAGCGGCGCAGTCACCGAAGAGCCTTTGAGGAACCACAGTGGATGGGCCAGGGCGAAGTCGGCAATCGACGGCTCGCCGAACAGGAAGTCACCGGCCTGGTGCTGCAGCTGCTGGTCGATACGGCTGACAATCGCCGGCCATTGGTGCTTGGCCGTCTCCAATTGCACCCGGGTCGCGGTGCCACCGCTGAACAATTTCGTACGGTCTGCCACCAGCACCTGGAGCATTTGCGGCGGCACCTTGGCGAACTTGACCGCCAAAGATTCCGGCTGGAACACCAGCGCCACCGCATGGGAAAACACCAGCGAATCGGCCCAGGCGGCGAAGCCCTGAGTGACCAGTTCCAGGCCTTGCGGAAACAGCGCCGGCGCTGATTTTTCCTGTTCCAGGCGCCGGGCGATCAACGCGGTGTCGCAGTAGATATCGGCGCCGACCTGCAACACCGGCGTCTTGCGATAGCCACCGGTCAAGGCGGTCAGATCAGGCTTGGGCATCACCGGTGAAATAAACACCGAGCGCCAGGACAAGCCCTTGAAGCCCAGCAGCAGGCGGGCTTTTTCAGCGAAGGGGGACTGCGGGTAGTGGTGGAGGATCAACTCAGACATGCCAGGCTCCGCTCAATGGATGAGCCGCTAGCTTAGCCTGCAAAACCGCACCAGGGGGCGATGGGAACCCATCAGTCAGATCAATGAGCCGCTCGCCGCCAGGCATTCCTTGGCGCTCTTTTTCAACTTCTTGATCAGCCGCTCCTGGCGCAACGCCTCGCCTTTGCTCGCACATTGCTCGGTGTACACCAACGCCACGGCGGGGCTGGAGAGAAAGAACCGCGCGCCCTTGCCACTCTGATGAGAGGCAAAGCGGCGCACCGGGTCATTGCTGATGCCGCAATACAGCGAACCATTGGCGGCACGCACCAGGTAGACGAACCAGGGCTTGGGTTCAGGAAGATCAGTCACGGGTCAACGTCGGCAAACCAGAAGAGCGCCAATCTTATCAACGACTGGCCTGGAATGCCCTCAGCCCTTTGAGCGCCTGGGCGCGCACGGCGTTTTTCAGCGCCGGCGACCAGCCCAGCAGCAGCCCTTTCAGGCCCAGTGCCTGGCGCGACCAACGCCACAGGTCGAAGTGATCGTGATGCTCGCAGATCTTGCCGTCGCGAAACACAAACCGCGCACCGATATCGTTGACCACCGTATTGCCGGTGGCGCTGAACAGGTACGTCGCCACCCAGTGCGCGCTGCCGGTGGTGTCGTCGCTGCGCACGTGGTCGAACGTCAGGGAAAAGTCCTTGGCCCGCGTGGTGAGCATGCGCCACATGTCTGCAGCATCGCGTCCGCGCAGTTCGCCAAACGCCGGGTCGCTGAACACGACGTCTTCGGTGTAGCAGGCGGCCATGGCTTCGGCGTCCAGGCGCTGGAAGGCGCTGTAGAACTCGGTGATCAGGGCGTTATGGGCATCACTCATGGGCAGGCTCCGCTGGCGTCGAAAAGATAGCCGCACGATAAGCCGCCCACGTCGCCAATGCTACTGACATTCGCCGCGCAAATGACCGGTATCACGGCACCATGCCGCTGCTGCGGGCATAGGCGAACAAATCCACGTCGGTGGAAATGCACAGCCGGCTCATCGCTGTGCTTTTCTGCTTGCTGATGGTCGAGATACTGCGATTGACCCGCGCGGCAATCTGGCTGACGGTCAGGCCACTGGCGAGCATGCGCACCACCTCACGCTCCTTGCCGGACAACTGCGGCACCGCCTGTTGATCACCGGTGCCGGCTTCCACCAGTTGCACCCGCAGGCATTCACTGACAAAGGTCTGGCCCTCGCTGACCGCCTTGATGGCCTGGGGCAACTCCCTGGCCGAGGCACTCTTGGCCACGATCGCCCGGGCGCCGTGGGTGAAGGAAGCACGCAGGGTGGCGACGTTGGCAAACATGGTCACCAGGATCACCGGCATCGCCGGGTACTTGCGGTGCATCAGGCTCAACAGGCCGTAACCGTCCGCCTGTTGGTTGCCCGGCATGGCAAAGTCGGTCACCAGCAGGTCGCAGGGCGTGCGGTCGAGCAAGGCGAGCAACTGATCGGGACCATCGGCCTCGCCGACCACCTTGCACTTTCCATTCGCTTCGATCACTACTTTTTGGCCGATACGCACAATTGGATGATCGTCAGCAATTATTACGCGAAGCATGAGGGACACCATGATGGCAAATTGACCTGCGCAAAAATAGCGCTGGTTCTGGATCGCAACAACCGTCAACAAAACCCGCTAATGGCGAATAGCCCCGCAATCGCTGCCGACGAGATTAAGGCCTACAAAACAAACAGAATGCACCGCCAGAAACGCCCTACATTACAGGTCGTAAAATTCCTGCAAATCGGACCATGAGGGTGAACTTCAGAGCGTCGACAGGTAGGCCAGGTAACGCACCAGATCCTGTCGCAGTCGCACCAAGGTACGGGCATGCATGGCTACGCCATCGCGGGTGACCGCCGAGATCAGCCGGATGCCACGTTTTTCCAGCGAGGTAACGCCCAGGAATGCAACGCTGCCGATCAGCCGGTGCAAGTGCTGGACGGTGGCCCCCTCATCGAGGCGGATCACTGCACTCGACAACGCTCGCAAGTCTTGCCGTGCCTCATGCGTCAGGCTGCCCAGCATGCTTTCCAAGACCTCGCCACCTCCAAACATCTGCACCAGCACGGCACGCGTTGGCCAGCCTTCGCGCGTGAATTGGGCATGAATCTCACCCTCCGGCCTCGGCACGCACATGTCGGCCTGCGCCAGCCAGTACACCAGGACGTCGCGCAGTTGTATGAAGGTGAGGGGCTTGACCAGCCAGGCGTCCATGCCGGCTTCCAGGCACAGGCGGACCTCTTCCGGGCCCAGGTTGGAGGTCAAGCCAATGATGGGGACTCGCGTCGTCATGGCCTCACGTTCCTGCGCACGAACCCTGCGGGTCATGGCGTAGCCATCCATGCCAGGCATCTGGCAGTCGGTCAGGATCAGGTCGAAGTGGTGCTCGTCCATGGCGGCGAGCGCGGCGCGACCGTCCCGACAGGCCTTATAGTCCAGGCCCAGCCGTTCCAGGATCCCGCCCATCAGCAGGCAATACGCCGGGTGGTCGTCGATCACCAACACCTTGAGCCGGCGCCAATAGGCGGGCGAGGTCGCCGGCGGCAGGGGTTCATGCCCACTGCCGTTGCCTGGGGGAATGCCCGATGACATGACGACCTCGACTTACCGTAATAAACGGGCGTGGATGGCACGCAAGGCGTGCAGGAAACAGCCCCGACCTGATCAACAGGACGCAGCTTTCTGGATGATCTTTTTGAGTTTTTCATGACCGCGAAAGCGGACCGAAAAATAGTCGAATGGAGGGCTTCGGACCATACAACAACTACGAAAACTGCATAAATCCTACGTAATCAAAAGCCGGTTCCGACATCGCCGATCAACGACGTACGACTTCCGCTCACTATCGTAATTGTTGTATTCCCCCGGCCCTTCACGCTGGATAAATTCACCGCTGCCCAAAAAGGGCGCGGCCAGCCATTCCCGGTGGTCGCAAACACATGACGGTTACACACGACCCACAGTCAGCAATCCTTGCACCGGAACCCACGACATGAATAAGCCTCTCGCTGCACTCGCCCTCTTTCTCACGATCGCCCACCAGGGCTCGGCCGTTGCCGCAAGCTCAGTGGAGCTGATCGTCAAAGGCCTGATCACGCCGAGTGCCTGCACGCCGACCTTATCCGCCAACGGCATTGTCGATCACGGCAAGATCTCCGCCAAGGACCTCAATCAAGGCACCCCCACTGATCTGCCAGCCGTGACCTTGCAGATGAATGTGAACTGCGATGCACAGACCTTGTTTGGCTTGAACGGCAACGACAACCGGGCGTCCTCAGCCATCGTCGCGACGGGCTATGGTCTGGGCTTGATCGATAACACGCAGAAAATCGGCACCTACCACCTTGAGCTTGTGAACCCGGTTGCGGACAACGTCGCCGTCATACCCCTGGAGTCCAACAACGGCGGGCAAACCTGGAGCGCGATTGATGGTGAATATTGGTACAGCGGCAAACTGGCCGGTTTCGGCGGTGTTTCCAGTGGCCGGTATGTACCCGTGCCTATTCAGGACCTGACCACTGACTTGGCCGTGATGACCCAGATCGCGCCTGCGCAAGACTTGAACCTGAGCAATGAAGTGTCCCTCGACGGCTCCGCCACGATCGAAGTGAAGTACCTGTAAATCACCCTTTTTTGACCCGGCGCACCGCGCGCCCTCTCGGATTCTTTTGCCATGCCCCCCCTGCTCCCGACTCTTTGCCCTCTCATTGCTGCTGACCGCCGGCTCACAGGTGTATGCCGCCAGCAGCGTCGACTTGACCGTCAAGGGAATAATCACGCCGACGGCCTGCACACCCAACTTGTCTGGCATGGGTGTTGTCGACTACGGAAAAATCTCCGTGTCGGACCTCCATCCCGACCAATTAACCGAGTTACCGGCGACCAGCCTTCAAATGACCGTCACCTGCGAGGCCCCCACACTGTTCGCCCTCAAAGGCATCGACAACAGTACCGGCTCGATTGACCCTTACAACTACTACGGCCTGGGCATGATTGGCGACAAAAACATCGGTAGCTATCACCTCATGCTCACCAACCCGATTGCCGACGGATCCCCGGCTACCCACATCGCCTCAGCCGACGGCGACAGTTGGAAAAACAATGAAGACAACGTGTGGCCTGTGGTTTTCCTCGCAGCATTCAGTGATCAACCCGGTGGTCCATTGTGGGCGCCAAGCCCCATCCAGGCGCTGAGCACGGATCTCGTCATCAGCCCCCTTATCTCTCCGACCCGTAGCCTGAATGTGCGCGATGAACTGCCATTCAACGGCTCTGCCACCCTCGAAGTGAAGTACCTGTAAGCCACCTTACCCCACAGGATGTGTCAACCATGATTCGTGCCCTGACCTGCTTTACCGCAACTGTGCTGATGGCTGGCACTCCTGGTGCTTTTGCCGCGAGCGCCATCGACTTGAGCGTCACCGGCGTGATTACACCCAGTTCCTGCGTTCCCAGCCTGTCCAGCGGCGGCATCGTCGACCACGGCAAACTGACCGTGAAGGACCTGGCCCCCGACCAGCCGACTCGCCTGGAGACCGCCAACCTGCAACTGGAGGTGACTTGCGAGGCAGAAACGCTGTTCACGCTGACTGCCATCGACAACCGCGCCGGCACCTCGGCCATCCACCCTGCCAGCCAGGGCCTGGGCAGGGTCAATGACGACCAGATGTTGGGCAGCGTCGCGTTCAGCGTCCTGGACGCAGTGGCCGACACGGTGCCGGTGCGCACCATCATGTCCAGCAACGGCGGGACCTCCTGGCGCCCTTCCACTTACCTGGGGCACGCAGGCCTGACTGCCTTTGCCAGCGCTGACGACCTCAACGCCCCGATCGCCCTGAAGGTGTTGACCGCCCGCTTGAGCGCGTTTACCACCCTGGTCAAGGCCACCGACCTGACCCTGGTGGATGAGGTGCCCATCGACGGTCATGCCACCCTGCAATTGAAGTACTGGTAAGCCCGACCGTGCGCTTTACCCCCAACAACCCAGGATTGATCCGAGCCATGAACACCCTGCACCGCACCCTTAGTTGCGCCCTGCTGTTGGGCGCGAGTACCAGCGCCATTGCGGCCTCGACTACCGACCTGACTGTACGGGGGTTGATCACGCCGAGTGCTTGTGCTCCCACACTGTCCGATGGAGGGGTTATCGATTACGGAAAGATAGCGGCAAAAGACTTGAAACAGACCGATATCACGTTTCTCGAACACATGGACTTGTCACTCGACATCCATTGCGAGGCGCCCACCGCGATGGCCTTGCAGTTCGTTGATAACCGATCGGGGACCAGCTCCAACCCGAGTTACCCAGGGTTGGGGTTGACCCCCGCCGGGGAGAAAATCGGCTTTCTTACCCCGTACCTGCAAGATCCGAGGGTGGATAACACCGCCGTCCAAATGAGTGAGTCGCAAGACCATGGAGCGACCTGGAAAAAAGCCTACACCTATACTCTACCGGGGCTATACGCGCCCAGCGCCCTGGCGGATGCCAGCCAGCCGATTCCCAGCACTCGATTCTCGGCAAGGTTAGGCGTCATCGCCGCCATCGAGGCTACCGACAGCCTGACGCTGACGAGCGAAGTCCCCCTCGAAGGCAACGTAACCCTTGAAGCCCGCTACCTGTAACACCCTGGCGCTGCTTGGCGCACGTCTTTGATACCGAACTCTTCCACAGTGATCCTACGTGATGAACACAACGATCCTCTCCTGCGCGCTCATGCTGCTCGCCGTGAACCTGACGCCCGCCCTCGCAGGGTCCACCGTGGACTTGAGCGTGACCGGCCGAATCACGCCCCAGGCCTGCAGCGTGTCGCTGTCCGACAGCGGCCTGGTCGATTTCGGCAAGATCCCGGTACGGACCTTGAAGCCAACTGAATACACCCAACTGCCCAGCCAGCAACTGGGCCTGAGTATCAGCTGCGAAGGCCCGACCCTGTTTGCCCTGGTGGGTATCGATAATCACCCGGGCTCATCGCCGGCACCGCTGGTGTTCTACGGGTTGGGCATGAACATTCACGCGCCGTCGGAACGCCTGGGGTCAGTGGGCTTGGCGTTGCGTGGGCCGGTAGGCGACGGCGCGGCGCTGCGTGTCCTGACGTCGCCCGACAACGGCGGCACCTGGCACCCCGAGGCCAACGCCTACCCGGCGCAATACATTGGGTTCGCGCGCTCGGACGCCCTCCAGCCCGAGCCCATCAGGCAGTTGGTAGCCAGCCTGCGAGTGGAAACCGCCATCAGCCCGGCCAGTGGCCTGACGCTGAAGGAAGAAGTGCCTTTGCAAGGTTCGATCACCCTGGACCTCAAGTACCTGTAACCCTTATTGAATGAGTGCTCAGATGATGCAAGTTTCCTGGATACGCGCCGGTTGTGCCGGCTTCGCCCTGTGGTGCTGCGCCACCAGCGCGCTGGCCGACGGTATGGTGCCCGACACCTCGGTAGTCATCGTCCACGAAGCGGAGGGCGAAGCTGCCGTGTCGGTGACCAACACCGACGGCAAGCTGGCCCTGCTGCATGTGACCCTTGAAGACATCCCCGAAGACAAGGACACGCTGCTGTTCGTCACGCCCCCTCTCGCACGGGTGGAGCCCGGCAAGAGTCAGTTGGTGCGGTTCATCCTGCAATCGAAGGAGCCGCTGAAGACCCAACGCCTCAAGCGGGTGATTTTCGAGGGCATGCCCCAGAAACGATCCGGCGCCGAGGCCGGGCGCGCCCAAGTGGGCGTCACGGTGCGGCAGAACCTGCCGGTGATCCTGAATCCCAAGGGCCTGCCGCCCAACCGCACGCCGTGGCTGGGGTTGAGCTGGAAGCTGAAAAACGGCCGGCTCAGCGTGCACAACCCCACGCCTTACGTGGTACGCCTGGCCCAGGAACTGCGACTGCTACCCGGCAAAGGCGCGGCCATGCTGCCACGCACCTATGTGCTGCCGGGAGAGACCTTGACGGTCCCGGCGAAAGGGCCTGCCGCAACCGCGGTACGCCTGCAGCCGGCCACGGTGTATGGCTTTGCCGTCGCGCCTCATGATGCGCCGATCACACGTTGATCCAACGGCGTCCATGGACACTGCGACGCCTCTATAAAACGAAGTGGCCACTCCCTGAAGGCCACCGGGAAGACAGCCTGGCGCCAACGAAAGTCTAGCCACGGGCCTCCATCACAAGAGTGCATTTGTGTGAACACAGTCATGAATTACCGTGACGGCAACGCCGTGCCCGGCGCTTTACCACGCCTGTCACGCGCTCAGCTGCACGTCATTGCCTGGGCCGCCCTTGGCCCTGCCCTATTGGCTGGCCCCGCCTGGGCCGATCCGGCAACGGGCACCTTCGACAACCAGACCCTGCACCAACGCGGCATCGACCCGGAGCTGGCCAGTTTGCTGCTGCAAGCACCGCGCTTTGCCAGCGGTCGCCACGCCGTCAACCTGTCGGTCAACGGCCTGCGCAGAGGGCGTGTCGACGCCACCTTCGACGACCACGGCACGCTGTGCTTCGACGCTGCATTGCTGGACGCGGCGCAATTGGAAACACCGCCTCGCAGCACGGGCGCCTGTCACGGGTTTATCGAGCAGTACCCGCAAACCATGATTGAGCCAGACCCGGCCAGCCTGAGCCTGTCCCTCGTGGTGCCCACCCAGGCGCTGCGTCCGGCGACTCGGGATATTTCCGGCTACAGCACCGGCGGGTTTGCCGGCCTGCTCAATTACGACGTGACGGGGCTGCATAACCAGTACGGCGATGACACCAGCCGATTCGGCTCGGCCAATACAGAAGTCGGCTTCAATGCCGGCGACTGGATCGTGCGCAGTCGCCAAGTCCAGACCTGGCAAGACGGCGTCTCGCGCAGCACTCACCTGGACGCCTACGCCCAACGCACCTTCGCCCGCCAACAAGCGGTGTTGCAGGCGGGGCAGATCAATCTCTATAACCCAGTGCTGGCCGGGGCCCAGATCACCGGCGTACAAGTGCTGACCGAGCAGGGCCTGCAAGACCAGAATCAAGGTGCGACCATCGATGGCATCGCCAATGGGCCGGCCCAGGTGGAAGTACGCCAGAACGGTGCGCTGATCCACTCCACCGTGGTGCCGGCCGGCCCCTTTTCCCTGAGCAATGTGCCGCGCCTGAGCGGGCGCTCCGATGTGGAGGTGACCGTCAAGGAAACCTCCGGCGAAGAACGGCGCTTCACCGTCCCGGCTGCGATGCTCGGGCTGGGCTTGCCGGCGCCGGGCTATTCGGTGGCCGCCGGCCGGGTGCGCGATGCAGACGGAGGCGACGGCGCGCAACCCTGGGTGGTCAGCGCGGGGTGGACGAGTGCACCTCACCCTCTGGTGTCACTGGGCAGCGGCGTACTGGCGGCGATGGATTACCGGTCGGTTGGCCTGAACCTGGGCTTCTTGCCCGCGCAGGACAGCCAATGGCAACTGGCAGTCATCGCCGCCGAGTCAACGCGCCGTGATCAGCAACGCGGCCTGCAGACCGACCTCTCATGGAGCCAACGACTGGGTGAACGCTGGGCCATCAGCGCCGCCAACTCCTGGCGAACCGAGGACTACCGCGACCTTAGCGAATCAACCTACCTCACGGACACGCGTGAACAACAGCGCTCACGCTACCGCGACCAGCAGAGTGCCACGGCCTCATGGTCCCATCCCCGGCTGGGCGCGTTCAGCGCCGGGGTTTCCCGCACCTCCTCGTTTGCCGGCGACAGCAGCAGCCGCGCGCTGGCCTCGTGGGGAACACAGGTGGGTGGCGTGTCCCTGTCGGCCACCGCCGAATGGCACATGGGCGGCCGCCGATACAACGACGACGCCGTTTACCTGAATATCAGCGTGCCCCTTGGCGAGCGCCGCCGTGGCCGGGCGTGGGTGCGTAATTCCGGCGGCGAGCACCGTATCGGGACGGGCGTCAACGAACAGATCAACGATCAACTGGCCTATCGGGTCGGGGTTGAACATGACAGCCGTGACCGCCAGGTGGAATCGTCGCTGGGGCTCACGGCGCTGCCGTTCTACACCCAGCTGGACGTCAACTACACGCGCTCGGACGACGAGCGTTCCAGCTATCAGGGGGGCGCGCGTGGCGCGGTGGTATTGCACGGCGACGGCGTGACCTTCTCGCCGTACCCGGTGCGCGACACCTTTGCGTTGCTGTCGGTGGGGGACATGGCCGGCGTCAAGGTCAGCACGCCGAGCGGCCCTGTGTGGACCGACTGGCAAGGCCAGGCGGTGGTGCCGCAGGTCAGCGCCTATGGCCGTAGCCCGGTGGAAGTGCAAACCGGCTCGTTGCCGCGCAATGCCGACATCAGCAATGGCCTGGCCGTGGTCTCGGCGGGCCGTGGGGCGGTAGACCGGCTTGAGTTTGGCGTGGCGCTGACGCGTCGGGCCTTGCTGACCCTGGACAGGCCCGTTCCGCGTGGGGCCACGGTGACCACCGCCGACGGCGAGTTCGTCACGCTGGTGCAAGAAAGCAACCACGTGTTCCTGCCCACGGTGCTTGACCTGCCCCCCTTGTGGATCAAGGCGCCAGGGCAGCCACGCTGCCGCTTGCACTTTGAATTGCCAAAGAAGGCCGACCCGCAGGTGTATTTCGAAACCGCCCCGGCCCGATGCCCACTGCCTTGAGGAAACCTGCCATGAACCTTGATTACCTGCTGCCCGCGATAGCGCTCGTGCTGGTCGGCATCGGCATCGGCCCTGCACAGGCGCAGGAAGAATGCCGCCTGGACCTCAGCGAGCCACGCCTGGATTTCGGCCTGATGAACCGCGCCGTACTGGTGACGCCTGCGCCCGAGCGTTTACTCGGCGAGCGACGTGTTGGCCTGACCCTCACCTGCTCGCAACCTGTGGCGATGAGCCTGTTTTACCGAGGCCTGGCCGCCGGTGCCGAACGGTTTCGTTTCACCGACCAGGGCAGCTACCAGTTACAGGTCCAGGACGCGGTGCTGGATGGCCATGCCGTGAACCTGGGCTTGATTGCCGGTCACGGGCTAGCACCGAGTACCCACGGTTCAAGCCTGACCTGGCGAGCCGACCATGGCATCGTGCCGTTGCACAACGGCCAGCCCGCGCTCGGTCGCCGCTTTTCCGTACAGATGGTGGCCAATGCCTGGGCCGAGGACGGCGCCGCCCGCGTTCGCGATGCCGTGACCTGGCAGGCCTCTGGGTGGGTCGATGCGCCCGCCTCCGGTCGCTCCCGGGAGCTGCAATTGCTCGCGCGTTTCGCTCCAGCGGCGTGCACGCCCAGCCTGTCCAATGGCGGCACGGTGGACTTTGGCAAGGTGTCGGCCAAGGCACTGAACCCCGACAAGGAGACGCATCTGCCGGACAAGCAATTGGCCCTGACAGTGAACTGCGACGGACCGACTCATTTTGCCTTGCTCATGCAAGACAATCGCCTGGGCTCGGCAACCGGCGGCACCGATGAGACAGCCTACGGGCTGGGCCTGGACGCACGCGCGCAAAAGATCGGCCGCTACTCGGTAAACGTCGACCCGGCGCAGGCCAGCGCCGATAACCTGCAACAGCTGTATCGCACCGAGTCCACCACGGCGGGCGCTGCCTGGAGCAGCGCCAATGCCAACCCACTGCCCCTGGCTGGCCGCAGCTACCTGGGCTTTACCGACAGTGCCGGCAGCATCCTTGGCCCCACAGCGTTGCAGAAGGTATCCGCCCTGCTGACGCTGAAGACAGTCATCGCCCCGCTCCAGCAGTTGGACCTGAGCAGCGAGATCAGACTCGACGGCTCCGCCACCCTGGAAATCATTTACCTCTAACCCGCGTACCGGAGCCCCACAATGAAACCGTCACTGATGTTCCTGACCCTTGCCCTGAGCCCGCTGGCGATGGCCGACTCCACGGTCGAGCTGAACGTCAAAGGCCTGATCACCCCGGTGGCCTGCACCCCAACCTTGTCCGCCGGGGGCTTGGTCGACTTCGGCAAGATTTCCCAACAAGACCTCAACCTCACGACAGGTACGCGGCTGCCGGCCAAATCCCTGAACCTGAGCGTCGATTGCAATGGCCCGGTGCGCTACGCCCTGCGCATGCGCGATAACCGTGACGGCACCGCCCACGTCAACAGCGAGATCTATTACGGGATGGGCCTGGACAACAGCGGCAACAAGATCGGTGTGTACTCGGTCAGTTTCGATCCGAAGCAAACCGTGGCAGACACGCTGCCAGGCCTTTATGGCACCGAGTCCACCACCGGCGGCGTAGCGTGGCGCACGTCCAACCGCAACCCGATCGACATCGGCGCCAGAAGCCTACTGGGGTTTACCGACCTTGAAGGCAGCACGGCCGGCCCCTCTGCGATCCAGACACTGACCAGCACGCTGACCCTCGAAGCGGTGATCACTGCCAAGCAGAACCTGGACCTGAGCACCGATATCCCCTTGGACGGCTCGGGCACTCTGGAGGTGGTCTACCTCTAGACCTTCTCGCTGCACACCCCGACGTACAACGCACGGCCTGCGCCCAGCCCGGCGACGATCGCGCCCAGGCCAATCACCGCGAAGACCCAGCCCACAGCCGACCAACTGCCGGTCCAGTCGTGAATCAGGCCCACCGCAAACGGGCCAAGGGAAGCCAGCGTATAGCCAAACCCCTGGGCCATGCTCGACAGGTTGGCGGCAACGTGGGCGTCACGCGAACGCAACACGATCAAGGTCAGCGCCAGGCTGAACGTACCGCCCTGGCCCAGGCCCAGCAGGATTGCCCACCCCCACAGCCCATCGAGCGGTGCGTACAGGCAACCGAACACCCCCCCCAGGGTCAGCAGCATCACCACGACGATGGCCAGGCGCTGGTCCTTGCCGCGGGTGGCCAGCCACGGTGCCGCAAGCGAACTGGCCAATTGCACGATGATCGAGCCGGACAGCGCCAGCCCGGCTTCAGTGGCACTCAAGCCACGACCGATGAGGATCGACGGCAGCCAGCCAAAGACGATGTAGGCCAGGGACGATTGCAGGCCCATGTACACCGTGACCTGCCACGCCAAGGGGTCACGCAGCAAACCCTTCACCCGATAGGCGGCTTGATGCGCGCCGTGTTTGTGCCCCACTTGCGGCAACCAGAACAACGCCGCCACCAACGCCGGCACCAGCCAGAACCCCAGGCCGATGTTCCAGCTGTCGCCAAAGTAATCACTCAACGGCACCGTAGAGCCCGCCGCCAGCGCTGCCCCCAGGCACAACGCCATGGTGTAGACGCCGGTCATGGCGCCGGCCTGCCTGGCGAAATCACGCTTGACGATACCCGGCAGCAGCACGCCGATGATGCCAATGCTCGCACCCGCGATCAGGCTGCCGGCAAACAATCCAACCTCACCGAACGAGCTGCGCAGGATGATCCCGGCAGCCAGCGTCAGCAAAATCCCCAACACTACGCGCTCGGCGCCGAAGCGCCGGGCCAGGATCGGTGCCATCGGCGCGAACAGGCCCAGGCACAGCACCGGCAAGGTGGTCAGCAAGCCGGCTTTTGCCGCTGACAACCCAAGGCTGTGTGAAACCTCAGCCAGCAGCGGCGACATGCTCGACAGTGCCGGGCGCAAGTTCAACGCCACCAGGATCAGGCCCAGCAACAACAGCCAGGGGCGGCTGACCACCGGGTGACTGTGCTGCACCACCTCGTCGTCGGCTTCGGCGTCGATCAAGAGTTCTTCGAGTTCGGTCGTGCGTTTGGCTTCATGGTTCATTGATCAACTGCCGGCAGACGGATTTGGCGCGCTCGGGGTCTTGGTGTTCCACCGCGTCGAGCAGGGCGACGTGCAAGTCAAACACGGCCTGGCGGCGCGGTGAGATATTCAGGGTCTGGCGCAACTGTGCGCCAACGATGGCGGAGAAATACTGGTACAGCTCGCTCAAGGCAGGGTTGTGCGCGGCGTCGACCAAGTGTTTGTGAAACACCAGGTCAGCGCTGATATAGGCCTCCAGGTCACCGTGATACAGCTCGGCGCTGGCGTCCAGTGCGCTGCGCAACGCTTTGAGGTCTTGCTGGGTGCGGCGCACTGCAGCCAGCCCGATGGCCTCCACCTCCAGTATCTGCCGCGTCTCCTGCGCCTGCTCCAGGGTGCAATGGGACAGCGCCCGCATCGCTCCAAGCGGATCGGTCATCGAGCGCAGGTAACTGCCATCGCCCTGACGGATCTCGATCAACCCGGAAAACGCCAATACGCGCATGGCCTCGCGCACGGTATTGCGGCTGATACCCAGCTCGGCGGACAGCTCAGGCTCGGTGGGCAGGCGCTCACCGATGGCCCATCGGCCTTCGGTGATTCGTAGCCGTAACTGCTCCAAGGCTTGGTCGACCAGGGAGCGTTTGATCAAGGGGGCGATGTCTGTCATGGGCTCAGCGCTTTCGTCCAATCATAGGATGAATTTTTCTACAGCCTATTCGGACCTGACTACAAAGGCAACGCACTAGGGTTCTTACCACACGCAAGCGAAAGATCGGGAGATTTACATCAAGGTCATTGATTCCCCAGACGGTGCCCCTCCGGTGATCTCCCTCAAGGAGAAAAATGTATGAAGGTGAAAGATTGCTACATCTGTGGCGCTCCCAGCGGATTGACCTATTTCGAGGGCCGCAGTGAAACCATCAGTATTAAAGGTATGGAGCGCCGGGTCGACGAACTTTCAGGCTGGGAGTGCAAAGTATGCGCAGATGGTTTCTGGGACCCAGACGACAGTACCGACCGCTATGACGCAGCAAAGAATGAACTTGCCCTCGCCGCCCGGCAAATGATCGGCGCCGAAATAAAACGTACCCGTCGCAAACTCCATCTTACGCAAAAAGAAGCGGTGGAATTGCTGTCCGGTGGCGGCCACAACGCATTCTCTCGCTACGAACGTGGCGAGTTGCTTGCTCCCAAACCCTTGGTGGTGCTGATGCGGCTACTGGATCGTCACCCGCACCTGCTTGCTGACGCAAAAGTCCTGGCAGAAGGCGCGGATATGCGCGGCGCCTTTACCTACACCGTGCACAACGACACTGAAACACTCAAGGCCTCCTAGCCCCCCAAAAAATAAACCCGGCACCAGGCCGGGTTTATCGTTTCAAGCATCGATCAATGCAAGATCTGGCTCAAGAACAACTTGGTCCGATCATTCTGCGGGTTGTCGAAGAAGTCATTCGGCGCCGCCTGTTCCACGATCTCGCCCTTGTCCATGAAGATCACGCGGTTGGCCACGGTGCGCGCAAAGCCCATTTCGTGGGTTACGCACAACATGGTCATGCCGTCTTCGGCCAGGCCGATCATGGTGTCCAGTACCTCTTTGACCATTTCCGGGTCGAGTGCCGAAGTCGGCTCGTCGAACAGCATGATTTTCGGTTTCATGCACAGGGCACGGGCAATCGCCACGCGCTGTTGCTGGCCGCCGGACAGTTGCCCCGGAAACTTGTGGGCCTGCTCCGGGATACGCACGCGTTCCAGGTAGTGCATGGCGATTTCCTCGGCCTTGCGCTTGGGCATCTTGCGTACCCACATCGGCGCCAGCGTGCAGTTCTGCAGGATGGTCAGGTGCGGGAACAGGTTGAAGTGCTGGAACACCATGCCGACTTCACGGCGGATCGCTTCGATCTGCTTGAGGTCGTTGGTCAGTTCCACGCCATCGACCACGATGCGGCCCTGCTGGTGTTCTTCCAGGCGGTTGAGGCAACGGATGGTGGTGGACTTGCCCGAACCCGACGGGCCGCACAGCACGATACGCTCGCCCTGCTTGACGTTGAGGTTGATGTCTTTCAACACGTGGAACTGGCCGTACCACTTGTTGACGCCCTGCATCTGGATAATGCCTTCAGGGCTCACAGGCTGTTTGATCGCTTCGCTCATAACAACAACTCCTAACGCTTGTGGCCTGTGTCGAGCTTGTGTTCCAAATGAATGGAATAGCGCGACATACCAAAACAGAAAATCCAGAACACCAGGGCCGCGAACACGTAGCCTTCGGTGGCCATGCCCAACCATTTAGGGTCGGCGGCGGCTTGCTTGACGCTGTTGAGCAGGTCGAACAGGCCGATGATGATCACCAGGCTGGTGTCCTTGAACAGCGCGATAAACGTGTTGACGATGCCCGGGATCACCAGCTTCAGGGCTTGCGGCAGAATCACCAGGCCCATGCTGCGCCAGTAACCCAGGCCCATCGCCGCGGCGGCTTCGTACTGCCCCTTGGGAATCGCCTGCAGGCCACCGCGCACCACTTCGGCCACGTAGGCCGACTGGAACAGGATCACGCCGATCAACGCCCGCAGCAATTTGTCGATGCCCATGCCCTCGGGCAGGAACAACGGCAGCATCACCGAAGACATGAACAGCACGGTGATCAACGGCACGCCGCGCCAGAATTCGATGAAGGTCACGCAGACCACTCGAATCGCCGGCATGTTCGACCGCCGCCCCAACGCCAGCATGATGCCCAGCGGCAAGGCGCCGGCGATGCCGACGGTGGCGATCACCAGGGTCAGCATCAGGCCGCCCCATTGGCTGGTCGCCACGTTGGTCAGGCCGAAGATCCCGCCGTGCAGCAGGAAGAAGGCAATGACTGGGTACAGCACCAGGAAGCTCAGGCCGTAGATCGCCTTGCGTTGGAAACGCGAGATGAACAACGGCGCCACGCCAACGATGGCCAGCCACACGGTCAGGTCTACACGCCAGCGCAGGTCGCCGGGGTAGTAGCCGTACATGAACTGCCCGAAGCGCTGTTGGATAAACACCCAGCAGGCGCCTTCCTTGGTGCAGTCGGCGCGCGTGGTGCCGACCCAGTTGGCATCCAGGATCGCCCAATGCAGGATCGGCGGCACCACCAGGTAGATCAGGTAAAACGCCAACAGCGTCAGCAGGGTATTGAGCCAGCTGGAAAACAGGTTGGCGCGCATCCATGCCATCGGCCCGAACACTTTGTTCGGCGGCGGCATATCAGGTTTGAAAGTATGCGTACTCATGCGTGTTTCCTCACCGCTCGATCAGCGCAATGCGCTTGTTGTACCAGTTCATCAGCAGGGAAATGCTGATGCTGATCGCCAGGTACACGCTCATGGTGATAGCAATGACTTCGATGGCCTGCCCGGTCTGGTTGAGCACCGTGCCGGCAAACAGCGAAACCATTTCCGGGTAACCGATACCGGCGGCCAGCGACGAGTTCTTCGCCAGGTTCAGGTATTGGCTGGTCAGCGGCGGGATGATCACTCGCAGCGCCTGCGGGATGATGACCTTGCGCAGCGTCGGCCCAGGGCGCAGGCCCAGGGAGCGTGCGGCTTCGGTCTGGCCGTGGCTGACGGACTTGATGCCCGAACGCACGATCTCGGCGATGAACGCTGCCGTGTACACGGTAAGCGCCAGGGTCAGTGCCAGCAGTTCAGGGATGAGGACCCAGCCGCCGACGAAGTTGAAGCCCTGCAGCTTGGGCATTTCCCAGTGCAGCGGTGCACCGAAGATCAAGGCACACAGGGCCGGGATCACGATGAACAGCGCCAGGCCGGCCCAGAACTTGTGGAACGGTACGCCGGTCGCTTCGAAACGCTTGTTGGCCCAACGCGCCATCAGCACGATTGCCACGATGGCGACCACGATGCTGGCCACAAACGGCCAGAAACCGTCAGCGGCAATCGCTGCCGGCATGTTCAGGCCACGGCTGCTGACAAAGAAGGTATCACCGAAGTTATGGCTGTTACGCGGCCCCGGCATGGTCAGGAACACGGCGAAGTACCAGAACAGGATTTGCAGCAGCGGCGGAATGTTGCGGAACACTTCCACGTACACGGTCGCCAGCTTGTTGATCATCCAGTTCGGCGACAGCCGGGCCACGCCGATGATGAACCCGAGCAGCGTCGCCAGGATCACCCCGATAAAGGTCACCAGCAGGGTATTGAGCAAACCGATCACAAACACTCGGGCATAGCTGTCCGATTCGGTGTAGTCGATCAGGTGCTGCGCGATGCCGAAGCCGGCACTGCGTTCAAGAAAGTCGAAACCCGAGGTAATGCCCCGGTGCTGAAGGTTGGTCTGGGTATTGTTGAAGAGGTACCAGCCCAGCGAGACCACCGCCACAATCGTGATGATCTGGAAGAGCCACGCACGCACTTTGGGATCGCTGAAGCTGAGCTTCTGCTTTGGTGCGCCGATTTGATTTTGCATGAAGTGCCCCGGAAATAATGGAACAGAACATCACCCGGCGGTTGGCCCACCGGGTGACAGAACCATCAGCGATCAGCGCACAGGTGGTGCGTATTGAATGCCGCCAGCGTTCCACAGTGCGTTCAGGCCACGGTCGATTTCCAGCGGGGTGCTCTTGCCCAGGTTGCGCTCGAACACTTCACCGTAGTTACCGACTTGCTTGACGATCTGTACGACCCAGTCTTTCTTCACTTTCAGGTCTTTGCCGTATTCGCCGTCAGCACCGAGCAGACGTGCAACGTCCGGGTTCTTGGTGGACTTGGCTTCGGCTTCAACGTTTTTGGAGGTGATACCGGCTTCTTCAGCGTTGAGCATGGCGTAGCCAACCCAGCGCACGATGGCCAGCCACTCGTCGTCGCCGTTACGTACGACCGGGCCCAGTGGTTCCTTGGAAATGGTTTCCGGCAGAACTACGTAGTCCTTCGGTGCGGCCAGCTTGCTGCGCTGGGCGAACAGTTGGGACTTGTCGGAGGTCAGCACGTCGCAACGACCGGATTCCAGCGACTTGGCGCTTTCGTCGGAAGTGTCGAAGGTGATCGGGGTGTATTTGAGGCCGTTGCCACGGAAGTAGTCGGAAACGTTCAGCTCAGTGGTGGTACCGGCCTGGATGCAGATGGTTGCACCGTCCAGTTCCTTGGCACTTTTCACGCCCAGCTTGTTGTTTACCAGGAAGCCGATGCCGTCGTAGTAAGTGATGAAGCCTGGGAATTTCAGGCCCATGCCGGCGTCGCGGGAGCTGGTCATGGTGGTGTTACGGGACAGAATGTCGACTTCGCCCGATTGAAGCGCGGTGAAACGCTCCTTGGCATTCAACTGGCTGAACTTGACCTTGGTAGCGTCGCCGAAAACGGCAGCGGCCACAGCGCGGCAAACGTCAGCATCGATCCCCAGGATCTTGCCGCTGGCATCCGGTACCGAGAAACCCGGCAGGCCGTCACTCACCCCACATTGCACAAAGCCTTTCTTCTGCACGGCGTCCAGCGTGGCGCCAGCTTGGGCGAAACCACTGACACCCAGTACAGCCGCCGCGGAAACGATGGCCAGGGTGGATTTCAATACCTTCATTCAAACCTCCAGTTTGCTCTTGTTGTGTCGGAGCTCGAACTTCAGCGCACCCTTATGAGGCGATATCGACCCGTGTTGGCTTTTTTTAGGGTCAAGCGGCATGAAGTTGTCGCGGTAATTCCAGTTGCTATCCCACAAGCGGCAGTCACTGATAGTGTTACCGTCCTGAGATAGCGCTGACATCGTTCAACACATAGCAAGGCCCGTACCAGAGTGATGGCCGAGTCGATTCAGGCCCCGGTCAATAGAAAAACATTCAACGGTGCGACATCTTATTAACAGATCAACCCGTCGCGCACCGTTCCGACGCACCCAATCGGAGCGCACGCACATTAATGGAGCAGACATGACCGAACCCTTGATTCTTCAGCCCGCCAAGCCCGCAGACGCCTGCGTAATCTGGTTGCATGGCCTGGGTGCCGATCGCTACGACTTTCTGCCGGTGGCCGAAGCGCTGCAGGAAAGCCTGCTGACCACGCGCTTCGTTTTGCCCCAGGCCCCTACCCGCCCGGTGACCATCAATGGCGGCTACGAGATGCCCAGTTGGTACGACATCAAGGCCATGAGCCCGGCCCGATCGATCAGCCTGGAAGAGCTGGAGGTCTCGGCCAACATGGTCACGGACTTGATCGAAGCGCAGAAGAGGACCGGAATAGACGCCTCGCGGATTTTCCTCGCGGGCTTTTCCCAAGGCGGCGCCGTGGTATTCCACACAGCCTTCCTGAATTGGGAAGGCCCTCTGGGTGGCGTGATCGCCCTCTCCACCTACGCCCCCACTTTCAGTGATGAACTGGAATTATCCGCCAGCCAACAGCGCATTCCCGCCCTGTGCCTGCATGGCCAGTACGACGACGTGGTGCAGAACGCCATGGGCCGCAGCGCCTACGAGCATTTGAAGACCCGTGGTGTCACCGTGACATGGCAGGAATACCCAATGGGCCACGAAGTGTTACCCGAGGAGATACGCGACATCGGTGCCTGGTTGACCGCTCGCCTGGGCTGAAAACCACCGTTTATGTAGCCGTATGACAGACGCACTACGCCGCGCCCGATTCTTGCATTACACTGGCCGGCGTACATTCCTTAACCAATTAATGAGATCACCGTGCTCAAAGCACTCAAGAAGATGTTCGGCAAAAGCGAGGCTGAGCCGCTCGCGCCTGTTCCCAGTGCTCCTGTCCCGACACCCGGCAGCCGCAACGACGGTAAACAGCCCGGCCGGACCGCACCTGTCGCCCAGCCGAAGAAGCCGACCGTAACGCCGCCTGAACAGGCAAAACCGGCCGAGGCCGCTCCCGCGCCAGTCGCACCCAAGCCGCGCCGCGAACGTGCACCAAAACCGCCCGTGATCCCATGGAAACTCGAAGACTTCGTCGTCGAGCCCCAGGAAGGCAAGACCCGCTTCCACGATTTCAAACTGGCCCCGGAACTGATGCATGCCATCCAGGACCTGGGGTTCCCGTACTGCACGCCGATCCAGGCGCAGGTGCTTGGCTTTACCCTCGCGGGCAAAGATGCCATCGGCCGCGCCCAGACCGGCACCGGCAAGACCGCCGCGTTCCTGATCTCGATCATCACCCAGCTGCTGCAGACGCCGCCGCCCAAAGAACGCTACATGGGTGAACCGCGCGCACTGATCATCGCCCCCACCCGGGAGCTGGTGGTACAGATCGCCAAGGACGCCGCCGACCTGACCAAGTACACCGGCCTCAACGTCATGACGTTCGTGGGCGGCATGGACTTCGACAAGCAGCTCAAGCACCTCGAAGCCCGTCACTGCGACATCCTCGTGGCTACGCCTGGCCGTCTGCTGGACTTCAACCAGCGCGGCGACGTGCACCTGGACATGGTCGAAGTGATGGTGCTGGACGAAGCCGACCGCATGCTCGACATGGGTTTCATCCCGCAGGTGCGTCAGATCATCCGCCAGACCCCGCCGAAATCCGAACGCCAGACCCTGCTGTTCTCCGCGACCTTCACCGAAGACGTGATGAACCTCGCCAAGCAATGGACCACCGACCCGTCCATCGTCGAGATCGAAGCGGAAAACGTCGCCAGCGAAAACGTCGAGCAACACATCTACGCCGTGGCCGGTGCCGACAAATACAAATTGCTCTACAACCTGGTCAACGACAACGGCTGGGAGCGCGTGATGGTGTTCGCCAACCGCAAGGACGAAGTGCGCCGCATCGAAGAGCGCCTGGTGCGTGACGGCGTGAACGCCGCGCAACTGTCCGGCGATGTGCCGCAACACAAGCGCATCAAGACGCTGGAAGGTTTCCGCGAAGGCAAGATTCGTGTGCTGGTGGCCACTGACGTGGCGGGTCGCGGGATTCACATCGACGGCATCAGCCACGTGATCAACTTCACCCTGCCGGAAGTGCCGGACGACTACGTGCACCGCATCGGCCGTACCGGCCGTGCCGGGGCGGCGGGTGTGTCGATCAGCTTTGCCGGGGAAGATGACTCGTACCAGCTGCCGTCGATCGAGGCGCTGCTGGGTCGCAAGATCAGCTGTGAGACGCCGCCGACGCATCTGTTGCGCCCGGTAGAACGCAAACGCCCAAGCTGAATGCGCAAACCCTGTAGGAGCCGGCTTGCCGGCGATGTGGCCTCAAGCCTTGCACTGTTCTCACGGTCGTCATCGCCGGCAAGCCGGCTCCTACAGAGCTATGTTTATTTCCAGCGATCTGCTGCTGCCTGATCGCTGTGCCGCCCCTCCACCCAACGCGGCCCCTCACTGGTATTTTCCTTCTTCCAAAACGGCGCCCGCGTCTTCAAGTAATCCATCACAAATGCACAGGCATCAAATGCAGCCTGGCGATGGGCGCTGGCAGCCGCCACGAACACAATCGGCTCACCGGGCTCCAGCGCGCCAATGCGGTGCAGCACTTCCAGCTTGAGCAACGGCCAGCGCTGCTCCGCTTCCACGGCGATCTTGGCCAGGGCCTTCTCGGTCATGCCCGGGTAGTGCTCCAGGAACATTCCCGACACGTCGCGGCCGTCATTGAAGTCGCGTACATAGCCGACAAAACTCACCACCGCGCCCACGCCGACATTGGCCGCATGCATGGCGTTCACCTCTGCGCCTGGATCGAATGCCTGGGGCTGCACACGAATGGCCATGTTCAGCCTCCGGTCACGGGGGGGAAAAATGCGACTTCGTCGCCGGGTAGTAGCGGCTCGTCGAGCCCGCACAGTTCTTCGTTACGGGCGCACATCAGGCTGGTCTCGTTGAGTACCGCAAACTCCGGGTCACTGGCCAGCGCCAGGCGCACAGCCTCGACAGTGGCGAAATCGCCTTCCATCTCCAGCGAGTCAAAGCCCACCGCTTCGGCGTAACGCGCGAAAAACAATACGTTGATGCTCATGCCTGGTCCGCCTTGAAGTGCCCGCTTTTGCCGCCGAGCTTTTCCAGCAGGCGAATACTTTCGATGGTCATGCCACGGTCCACGGCCTTGCACATGTCGTAGATCGTCAAGGCCGCGACGCTCGCCGCGGTGAGGGCTTCCATCTCCACGCCGGTCTGGCCGGAGAGTTTGCAACGGGCGACGATATGCACTGCATCTTCGCCGTCAGCGCTGAGGTCGACCTTGACGCCCGTGAGCATCAGCGGGTGGCACAGGGGGATCAGGTCGCTGGTTTTTTTCGCTGCCTGGATCCCGGCAATGCGGGCCACGGCAAATACGTCGCCCTTGGGGTGGGCACCGTCGACAATCATTTTCAAGGTCTCTGGCAGCATGCGCACACGCGCTTCAGCCACCGCCTCACGGAACGTCACGGACTTGTCGGTGACGTCGACCATGTGGGCGCGACCTTGGGAATCGAGATGAGTCAGCACAGGGATACTCCTGATCAGGAGCCTCGATTGTAAACCCAACGCCGATCAAATGTGGGAGCTGGCTTGCCTGCGATGCAGGCACCTCGGTGTGTCAGTCACATCGCGGTGATGCTATCGCAGGCAAGCCAGCTCCCACAAAAGCCAGCTCCTGCACTGGCTGTGTTTTACAAGTGAGATTCGGCGTATTCGGCCAGAATCGAACGAGGCACCCCTTGCAGCGCGATATGCACGCCGTTCGGGAAATCCTTGAAGCGTTCAGTCAGGTACGTCAGCCCGGAGCTGGTCGCGGACAGGTAAGGGGTGTCGATCTGTGCCAGGTTGCCCAGGCACACCACTTTGGAACCGGCGCCGGCACGGGTGATGATGGTTTTCATCTGGTGCGGGGTCAGGTTCTGGCATTCGTCGATCAGAATCAGGCTCTGCTGGAAGCTGCGACCTCGGATGTAGTTGAGGGATTTGAACTGCAACGGCACTTTGCTGAGGATGTAGTCGACGCTGCCATGGGTGTTTTCGTCATCCATGTGCAAGGCTTCGAGGTTGTCGGTGATCGCCCCCAGCCACGGCTCCATTTTTTCCGCCTCGGTGCCGGGCAGGAAGCCGATTTCCTGGTCCAGGCCCTGCACGCTGCGGGTGGCGATGATGCGGCGATAGCGCTTGGTCACCATGGTCTGCTCGATGGCGGCCGCCAGGGCGAGGATGGTTTTCCCCGAGCCCGCGGCGCCGGTCAGGTTGACCAGGTGGATGTCCGGATCGAGCAGCGCATACAGCGCCAGGCTCTGGTAGATATCACGCGGTTTCAGGCCCCAGGCTTCCTGGTGCAACAGGGGTTCCTGATGCAGGTCGAGAATCAGCAGCTTGTCGACCTGGATCTCTTTGATCCAGCCCACAAAGCCCTGTTCGTCGACAATGAACTCATTGATATGCACCGCCGGCAGGTTGTCGATCAGCTGTACCTGGTGCCAAGTGCGGCCGTGGTCCTGACGGGTTTCGACCTTGCTGACACGGTCCCAGAACGAGCCGGTCATCATGTGATAACCCCGGGAAAGCATCGACACGTCGTCGACCAGTTGGTCGGTACTGTAGTCCTCGGCAGCGATCCCACACGCTCGTGCCTTGAGGCGCATATTGATGTCTTTGGTCACCAGCACCACGCGCAGGTCCTTGTCGCGAGCGTGCAGGTCGATCAATTGGTTGATGATTTTGTTGTCGTTCAGATTTTCCGGCAGCAGGCTGTTGGGCTCGCTGCGCTTGCTCATCAGAATCGACAGCAAGCCCTTGGGCCCGCTCTTGCCCCGCTGGATCGGTACGCCGACTTCGACGTCCTCCGGCGACGCTTCGCCCAATGTCTTGTCGATCAGGCGGATCGCCTGGCGACATTCGGCGGCAACGCTGTGGTGCCCGCTTTTGAGTTTGTCGAGCTCCTCAAGCACGATCATCGGGATGGCGACGTGGTGTTCTTCGAAGTTGAGCAGTGCGTTTGGATCGTGAATCAGTACGTTGGTATCAAGCACATAAAGGATTGGCTGGTCGGAAGAAGGGTTACGTCCATGATCATCCATACTCGGTCACCTTTGTGGGAGCCAGTCGACGCAATACCACAACAGTGCTGCGCCTCGATTCGACCACCGACTGCACCTGAGTGACGTCAAGCGCAGTGCCCACATGAGGAGTCTTGGAAGACGCCACCTGTGCTGCAGGTTTCGGCGATCTGACTTCGTAATACCGCAAAACCCATGACAGGAAAAAGCACTTTGACGCTTTTTTGAAGTTTATTTTTCAGGATGACGAATAGCACTAGCCGAGTGCCGGGTACCCCGTTAAAGTCGGAAGTCCGCCTGCATCGAAATGTCGTAAAAAATCGCCCCAAAACTGCCCCATACCCAACAGGGCCGGGCACTTCAGCGAAACGCCTCTCGGCAGTCCTGCCACCCCAGACCACTCTGTGCCGTTGCCTGCAACAAGATCGGCAGGGCGACCCGCGCCTTGTCCTGGGTGTCGTGAAACACAATCACGCCTTTGCGCCACAGCAGCATCAACGTCAACACCCGTTGCGCCGACTCATCGGCCTTGAGCTTGCCCGGTTCGTCCTGGGAGTCGATATCCCACAACGCCACCTGCAAGCCCTGGGCTTGAAAGAAACCCTGGCTGTCCGCGCGGCGCTGGCCATAGGGCGGACGGAACAGCGGCACGTAATTTTCCGGCATCAGGTTCTGCGCCAGCGAGGCACTGCGGGTGATGGAACTCTGCCAGTCCACCCAATGGCTGTGGGAGCGATACTGCCAGCCCTGGGTGCCGACGCACTGGTCTTGATAAAGCGCCTGCACATCGACAACAGAGCTGCGCTCCACACGGGTTTGCAAGCTGCTGCCGAGGGCGAAGAAGGTCGCGTTCATCTTCTGCTTGCGCAGGTAGTCGGTGAGCCAGTCGGTATTACCGCTGACCGGCGCCGGGCCGCCATCGAACGTCAGCAGGAACAGCCGGTCGTTGAACTCGTCACCATTACGCTCGTGGTCACCGAAACGCGCGATTTCGCTGCTGATCTGCGGAAACAGCGCGGCCTTGCGCAGCAACTCGTCCAGGTAGCGCTCATGGAATGCATGGCTCGGACCCGCCCAGCCTATATAGAAGGAATTTTCGCTGACTTCGAACTTGCCGGCTTGCTCGCGCAGGTCGTCCATGCTTTCCACCAGGTAACAGAACGAGGCGTCCTCCTCGCAGCTCTGCTGGGCAAAGGTGTAGTTCTCCAGCAGACGCTGCCAGAGCTGGCGGCGCAGGTCATCGATGGCGGCCAGGTTGATGATCTTCAAGCCCAGGCGTTGCTTGAGCGCGGCCTCATCCTGGTTCTCGCTGGCCAGCAGGCTGTGGGCGAACATCAGGATTTCCGCGCGCGAGGCCACATCGAACAGCGCCGGGCTGCCGAGTTTTTCCGGCCAGGTACCACGGTCCAGGCTGGCCACATCCACCGGTGCCGCGTGGGCATTCAGGCACAACAAGCAAGCCGATAACAAAAGCGCTATTCGCACACGGGGTCTCCCTCTCCAGAGTCACCGGCCATCATAGCGGATCGCACCTATCGCCATCATAGGTGGAGTCAAACCGTCCAACCCCCTAGAATCCCTCCACGTTTACAGGAGACGACTTCATGCTGATGGTGATTTCCCCCGCCAAGACCCTCGATTTCGAGACCGCGCCGGCGACCCAGCGCTTTACCCAGCCGCAGTACCTGGACCACTCCCAGGAGCTGATCGAGCAACTGCGCACCCTCAGCCCGGCGCAAATCAGCGAATTGATGCACGTATCCGACAAGATCGGCGGCCTCAATGCCGCCCGCTTCGGCAGTTGGACCCCGGCGTTCACCCAAGCCAATGCCAAGCAGGCGCTGCTGGCGTTCAAAGGTGACGTCTACACCGGCCTGAATGCCGAAACCTTCAGCGATGCCGACTTCAGCTACGCCCAGGACCACCTGCGCATGCTCTCGGGCCTGTACGGCCTGCTGCGCCCCCTGGACCTGATGATGCCGTACCGACTGGAGATGGGCACCAAGCTGCCCAACGCCCGTGGCAAGGACCTGTACGCCTTCTGGGGCACGCGTATCAGCGAATGGCTCAACGAAGCGCTGGCCGAACAAGGGGATGACGTGCTGCTCAACCTGGCCTCCAACGAGTACTTCTCGGCGGTCAAGCGCACCGCCCTCAAGGCGCGGATCATCAATACCGAGTTCAAGGACCTGAAGAACGGCCAGTACAAGATCATCAGTTTCTACGCCAAGAAGGCCCGGGGCATGATGAGCCGCTTCGTGATCGAAGAGCGCATCAATGACCCGGCGAAGCTCAAGCAGTTTGACGTGCAGGGCTATCGCTTCAATGCCGAGCAGTCGAAGCCGGACAATTTGGTGTTCTTGCGCGATCACGCACCGGAATAAAGCGGCCGCTCCTTTCGCTGCACTGAATCTCAACTGTGGGAGCTGGCTTGCCTGCGATGGCGTTGCATCAGTCGATTCATTTCTGACTGATACACCGCCATCGCAGGCAAGCCAGCTCCCACATTTTTTTACGCATTTCAATCATGAAACTGTCATTATTTTGGCGTCAAAAAATATTCTGACACCTCTCTAACAATTCTTTCACTCGACATTCGTCGTTTTTTTTCGTAGTGGCACCACTTTTTTAAAACACTAGTGGCACAAAACTATCCTCTCGCGCCAACTCCCTATAAGTACTGGTCCAAATAGCAAGTGCTATCAATATAGTACCAGTGCCATCTTTGCTAATATTTCAAGAAATTTCAGGAAACAGGATGAGCGGGCTGGAACTTCGTCCTAAAGCACCGCTCATACCACCGGTAACGAAATTCTCTGTTTCTGTAGGAGATGACTTACACGGCAGACCAACGGAAGTAGCGAAGTTGTCACAATCAACTTCGACTCAGTGGTCAGATTACCAACCGATTAGTTGAGAGCGGCGATAAGGATCAATTGCCACGAACTATAAGGCCAAGGCTGTGCTTACCCTAATGGGTCAGTGAGACAACCCAAGGCATTGATATTTAAGGCTTAAAGCCCCTATCAAAGCCCTGCGGCACTGGCGCCGAGCCCTTCTCCCAGGAAGGCCGGCTGCATTTCAGGGCAAGCCCCAATAACAAGGCCAAGTTGCGCACAACTTGAGTGCAATAGTTAGTCACTCACTATTTAACATGTCTGTACGCGGTAAGTCGGCGTCTATTCGCCTAACTTTCGCGGCATCAGTGACGCTTGCAAACATGAACTCCGGCCATTAATTGGCATGATTAACACAGTCTTGAATGACAAAGAGGTAAATGCGATGCGCATCAGCATATTTGGTCTCGGTTACGTTGGCGCAGTATGTGCCGGTTGCCTGTCTGCCCGTGGCCACGAAGTGGTTGGCGTAGACATCTCCAAGGACAAGATTGACCTGATCAATGCGGGCAAATCGCCAATCGTTGAACCGGGTCTGGGCGAGCTGTTGAGCCAGGGTATCGAAACCGGCCGACTGCGTGGCACCACCAACTTCGCCGAAGCCATCCGCGACACCGACCTGTCGATGATTTGCGTCGGTACGCCGAGCAAGAAAAACGGCGACCTGGAACTGGACTACATCGAAGCGGTATGCCGCGAGATCGGCCTGGTCCTGCGTGACAAGGCCACTCGCCACACCGTGGTCGTGCGCAGCACCGTGCTGCCAGGCACCGTGGCCAACGTAGTGATCCCGATCCTCGAAGACTGCTCCGGCAAGAAAGCCGGCGTCGACTTCGGCGTTGCGGTCAACCCGGAATTCCTGCGTGAATCCACCGCCATCGCCGACTACGACCTGCCACCGATGACCGTCATCGGCGAATTCGACAAAGCCTCCGGCGATGTCCTGCAGTCGCTGTACGAAGAACTCGACGCCCCGATCATCCGCAAGGACATCGCCGTTGCCGAGATGATCAAGTACACCTGCAACGTGTGGCACGCCACCAAAGTGACCTTCGCCAACGAGATCGGCAACATTGCCAAGGCTGTCGGCGTCGACGGTCGCGAAGTGATGGAAGTGGTCTGCCAGGACAAGACGCTCAACCTGTCCCAGTACTACATGCGCCCTGGCTTCGCCTTCGGTGGTTCGTGCCTGCCCAAAGACGTGCGCGCCCTCACCTACCGCGCCAGCTCCCTGGACGTGGAAGCGCCGTTGCTCAACTCGCTGATGCGCAGCAACGAATCCCAGGTACAGAACGCCTTCGACATCGTGTCCAGCCACGACAAACGCAAAGTCGCGCTGCTGGGCCTGAGCTTCAAGGCCGGTACCGATGACCTGCGCGAAAGCCCATTGGTCGAACTGGCCGAAATGCTGATCGGCAAAGGCTACGACCTGAGCATCTACGACAGCAACGTCGAGTACGCCCGTGTCCACGGCGCGAACAAAGACTACATCGAAGGCAAGATCCCGCACGTGTCGTCCCTGCTCAACTCGAACTTCGACGACGTGATCAACAACTCCGACGTGATCATCCTGGGCAACCGCGATGAGAAGTTCCGTGCCCTGGCGCATAACGCTCCGCACGGCAAGCAAGTCGTCGACCTGGTGGGCTTCATGTCCAAGGCCACCAGCGTCAGCGGCCGCACCGAAGGCATTTGCTGGTAACAGCAACGGCAAGTTCCGGGTTGCAAGCGTACCCATCCCCAGCGCTTGCAGCCTGGAGCCTTCTTCACCTTCGGATGACGCTTATGTCCAAGTTAAAACACGTACTGCTCCAATCCGCCGGCTGGCTGTTCTTTCTGAGCCTGCTGATGGGACTCGCCCTGCTCTTGCCGGCGAGTACGTTCGACTCCGAGTCGAAGAATTTTATTTTCCTGATTGGCGCCGTCGGCATCTGGCGCTACTCGATGGGTGCGACGCATTTCTTTCGCGGCATGCTGTTCCTGTACGTGGTCTACCCGCATCTGCGCCGCAAAGTGCGCAAGCTGGGCAAGGCTGCCGACCCGTCCCATGTGTTCCTGATGGTCACCAGTTTCCGTATCGATGCGCTGACCACCGCGCAGGTCTACAGCTCGGTAATCCGCGAAGCCATCGAATGCGGCTTCCCCACCACCGTGGTCTGTTCGCTGGTGGAAATGTCCGATGAGCTGCTGGTGAAAAGCCTGTGGGAACGCATGAACCCGCCGGACCACGTCAAGCTCGACTTCGTGCGCATCGCCGGTACCGGCAAGCGCGACGGCCTGGCCTTCGGTTTCCGCGCCATCTCCCGCCACCTGCCGGATGAACGCGCGGTGGTCGCGGTGATCGATGGCGACACCGTGCTCGCCGAAGGCGTGGTCCGCAAGACCGTGCCGTGGTTCCAGCTGTTCGGCAATGTCGGCGGCCTGACCACCAACGAGTTCTGCGAAGTGCGCGGCGGCTACATCATGAGCGAGTGGCACAAACTGCGCTTCGCCCAACGCCACATCAACATGTGCTCCATGGCCCTGTCCAAACGCGTACTGACCATGACCGGTCGTATGTCGGTGTTCCGCGCCAATGTCGTGACCGACCCGGGCTTTATCGCCGACGTGGAAAGCGACTCGCTGCAACACTGGCGCCTGGGCCGCTTCAAGTTCCTTACCGGTGATGACAAGTCCAGCTGGTTCAGCCTGATGCGCCTGGGCTACGACACCTTCTACGTGCCGGACGCGGCGATCCACACCGTGGAACACCCGCCGGAAAAGAGCTTCATCAAGGCCAGCCGCAAGCTGATGTTCCGCTGGTACGGCAACAACCTGCGCCAGAACTCCCGCGCCCTGGGCCTGGGTGTACGCCGGCTGGGCCTGTTCACCAGCATCGTGTTGTTCGACCAGCGCGTGTCGATGTGGACCTCCCTGCTCGGCCTGACGGTGGCGATCATCGCCACCTTCAAGTACGGCGGTGCGTTCATCCTCGCGTACCTGCTGTGGATCGGCATCACCCGCCTGATTCTGACCCTGCTGCTGTCGTGCTCCGGCCACAAGATCGGCCCGGCGTACCCGGCGATTCTCTATTACAACCAGATCATGGGCGCGTTGGTGAAGATCTACGTGTTCTTCCGCCTTGATCAACAGTCCTGGACCCGCCAGGACACCAAACTGACCCGCGATTTGGCCAGCTTTCAACGTTGGTTCAACACCTGGTCGTCTCGGACCATGACCTTCTCCGCCGGCAGCATTTTCGTCGCCGTGTTGCTGATGATGGTCTGACAGCCAAGCCTGAATTAACTAGGAACTACACCTATGAGTCAGAACACCATGAATAGCCAAGTAAACGCCAACGTTGTCCACGAGTCCGAAGCCCAGCGCCAACATGCCCGGGTCAAAATCCCGGCCAAGCTGCGCTTCTTCAACACCGACCGCACCCAGACCGAAGCACGGGTGATCGACCTCTCCGCCGGCGGCCTGGCGTTCACCGCCACCCAGCCACTGACCGTGGGTGAAGTGCACAAGGGCCGCCTGCAGTTCGTCATCGACAACCTTGGCCTGGCCATGGATGTAGAGCTGCAAATTCGCTCCTACGACCGCCAGACGGGTCGCACCGGTTGCCAGTTCCAGAACCTCGACGCTCAGGACATCTCGACCCTGCGCCACCTGATCACCTCGCACCTGTCCGGTGACATCGTGACCATGGGCGACGTACTGGCGACCCTGCAGCGCGACAACTTCACCAAGGCGCGCAAGGTCAAGGACGGCGGCAGCAACATGAGCGCATTCGGCCGCCTGCGCGCCGTGACGTTCAGCCTGGCGATCTTCCTGGTCGGCCTCGCCGCGTTCGGTTTTGTCTTCAAGTCGATCTACGGCATGTACTTCGTCAGCCACGCCCAGGCGGGCATCGTCAGCGTACCGGGCATGAACGTGACCATGCCGCGTGACGGCACCGTGCAGAGCCTGCTCAAAGGAGACGCGATTGCCGCCAAAGGCGCGCCGTTGGCGACCTTCAGCACCAGCATGCTCGATGTACTCAAGGGCCACCTGGACGAAGACCAACTGCAACCGGCCAAGGTCGAAGAGCTGTTCGGCAAGCAAATGACCGGCACCCTGACGTCGCCCTGCGATTGCGTGGTTGCCCAGCAAATGGTCGCCGACGGCCAGTACGCCAATAAAGGCGATGTGATCTTCCAACTGGTACCGCGCGGCAGCCTGGCCAATGTTGAAGCGCGCTTCACCTATCGCCAGTTCGGTGATGTTCGCCAGGGGACACCGGTGAACTTCCAGGTGGCCGACGAAGAACAAGTCCGCACCGGCACCATCGTCAGCAGCACCAGCCTGAACAGCGCCGACCTGTCTTCCGACATTCGCGTGCAGATCAAGCCTGATGCGCCGCTGGACACCACCTACGCCGGTCGCCCGGTGGAAGTGACCAGCGACCGTGGCCCGTCCCTGAACTGGCTGATCGACAAAGCCATGGCCAACGGTCTGTAAGCAGAGGACATGCCTGTGATGACTCTCTCAAAAACACCGCAATCCCTGTGGGAGCGGGCTTGCTCGCGAAAGCAGTGTGTCAGCCAACACATGCATCAACTGACAGGGCCCCTTCGCGAGCAAGCCCGCTCCCACATGGGAACTGCGGCGTTGCTGGCTGTTGCGGTCAGCCTCGCCGGTTGCGCCGGCCTGCCCGACCAGCGCCTGGCCAATGAAGCGCTCAAGCGTGGCGACACCGTCACCGCCCAGCAGAATTACCAGCAACTGGCAGACCTGGGTTACAGCGAGGCCCAGGTGGGCCTGGCCGACATCCAGGTAGGCACCCGCGATCCGGCGCAAATCAAACAGGCCGAAGCCACCTACCGTGCGGCGGCGGACACCTCGCCACGCGCCCAGGCCCGTCTCGGTCGCCTGCTGGTGGCCAAGCCTGGCAGCACCGAAGCCGAACACCATGAAGCCGAAGGCCTGCTGAAAAAAGCCTTTGCCAATGGCGAAGGCAACACCCTGATCCCACTGGCGATGCTGTACCTGCAATACCCACACAGCTTCCCGAACGTGAATGCCCAGCAGCAGATCAGCAAGTGGCAGGCCGCCGGTTACCCGGAAGCCGGCCTCGCCCAGGTGCTGCTGTATCGTACCCAGGACACCTACGACCAGCATCTGGATGACGTGGAGCGCACCTGTAAAGCCGCGCTGAACACCACCGATATCTGCTACGTCGAACTGGCCACGGTCTACCAGAAAAAAGCCGAGCCGGAAAAACAGGCCGAGCTGCTCAAGCAGATGGAAGCCGGCTACAGCCGTGGCACCGTCACCGCACAACGCGTCGACAGCGTAGCCCGTGTATTGGGTGATGCATCGCTTGGCAAGACCGACGAAAAAACCGCCCAGACGCTGCTGGAAAAAATCGCCCCCGGCTACCCGGCATCGTGGGTCAGCCTGGCGCAACTGCTCTACGACTTCCCCGAACTGGGCGACGTCGACCAGATGATGAAGTACCTGGACAACGGCCGCGCCGCCGACCAGCCACGCGCCGAGCTGTTGCTGGGCAAGCTCTACTACGAAGGCAAGTGGGTGCCAGCCGACGCCAAGGCCGCCGAAGCGCACTTCGAAAAAGCCGTGGGCAAGGAAGTGGCCGCCGATTACTACCTCGGCCAGATCTACCGCCGTGGCTACTTGGGCAAGGTCTACCCGCAAAAAGCCCTGGACCATTTGCTGACCGCTGCGCGCAACGGCCAGAACAGCGCCGACTTCGCCATCGCCCAATTGTTTTCCCAAGGCAAGGGCACCAAGCCCGACCCGTTGAATGCCTATGTCTTCAGCCAACTGGCTAAAGCCCAGGACACGCCAGAGGCCAATGACTTGGCCGCGCAGCTCGAAACCCCGCTCACTCCGGAGCAACGCGCCCAAGGCCAACGCCTGGTGCAACAGGAACTGGCCGTCCGCGGCACCCTGGCCCAGAGCACGCTGCAACTGCACGCCCTGGAAGAAGAAGACGGCGAGGAATCCCTATGAAGCTCAACCCATTCGTCAAGGCCGGTATCGGCCTGACCTTCGCCCTGCTGTGGTCGTGCCCGACCCTGGCCGCGCTGACCGAAGCCAAGAACTTCGGCCTGGAAGTGAAAGCCACCGCCCAGTCCGAAGATGACCGCGACCTCGGCACGCAGAAAGGCGGCGACGTCAACGGTATCGCCCTCGACCTGCGCCCGTGGATCTATGGTGAAAGCGGCAACTGGAGCGCCTACGCCATGGGCCAGGCGGTGGTGTCGAGCGACATCATCGAGACCGACCCCCTGCAACAGTCGGCGGATGACGAAAACCAGCAGACCACCAACAACGACCGCAAGGCCAAGAAAAACTACTTGGGCATGCGCGAGTTCTGGATCGGCTACAGCGGCTTCACGCCTTACCCAGGCGAACTCCTCAAGCTGGGTCGCCAACGCCTGCGCAATGACGACGGCCAATGGCGCGACACCAACATCGAAGCGCTGAACTGGACCTTCGACACCACCCTGCTCAAGGCCAACGTCGGCGTTGCTGAACGCTTCAGCGAATACCGCACCGACCTCAAGGAACTGTCGCCCAAGGACAAGGACCGTCAGCACCTCTACGCCGACGCCGCCTACCAATGGACGCCAGGCCAGTGGATCGGCCTGCGCGGTCACCACACCCATGACAACGGCAAGCTCGACTACCCGGAACCCGGCGTACCGACCGACTCGTTGGACAAGCGCGAAAACGGCGACCTGACCTGGCTCGGCATCGAAGCCAACAGCGATGCCTACAACTGGCGCAACACCAACACCGTCAACTACTGGGCGAGCATCACCGGCATGCAGGGCGACCGCGACACGGTCAACGCCTTGAACGCCGACGGCACCCGCCCGACCACGGCCAAGCGCAGCGATGACGTGAATGGCTGGGCCACCGACCTGGGTATCCGCCTGCGTCTGGACCCACAGTGGCAAGTAGGTGCGGCCTACTCCCGCGCCAGCGCCGAGTACGAACAGAACGGCCTGCAAAGCAACCGTTCGAACTGGACCGGCACCCAGTCCCGCGTGCACCGCTTCGGCGAAGCCTTCCGTGGCGAGATGAACAACATGCAGTCGATGAGCCTGTTCGGTTCCTGGCAGCTGCGCGAGGACTACGACGCCAGCCTGGTGTACCACAAGTTCTGGCGTGTCGACGGCAACAAGCCGGTGGGCAGCAACGGCATCGACGCTGTGCAGAACAACACCGATGACGTGACCGGCGCGATCCTGTCCAGCACTTCCCTGCCGCTTGAAGACGGCAAGAAAGACCTGGGCCAGGAGATGGACCTGGTGGTCACCAAGTACTTCAAGACCGGTTTGCTTCCGGCCGCACTCAGCCAGTCGATCGACGAACCATCGGCCCTGGTGCGTTTCCGTGCAGGCGTGTTCAAGCCGGGCGACGCCTATGGCAGCCAGGTTGACTCGTACATGCATCGCGCGTTTGTCGACGTGATTTGGAAGTTCTGATGGGAGCCTGCGCAATGAACCCTCAAGCCCTCAAAGGCTCGGCCCTGCTGGCGGCAGCGGTGCTGCTGGCAAGCGGCGCTGCCCTGGCCGAGGTCGCGCCGCAGGCTAAAGCGCCGACCATCGCCAAAGAGCTGCAGCAGGCCAAGACCTACACCATCTCCAGCCCGCCGACCGCGCCGCTGGAAATGGCCAAGCCGGCCCTGCCGGACCTGTCGGGCTACACCGACGCTGCGATGGAAAAGAAGATCGTGCGCGCCAAGCCGGGCAAGATCAGCATCCGCCGCATGATGCAGGAAGACGCCCTCAAGGACTTCATTGGCGGTGACAACAAGATGGCCGAATGGGTGGTGCGCCAACACGGCATTCCCCAGGCGATCTTTGTCGACGACGGCTACATGAACCTCAAGGACCTGCTGGGCAAGGTGCCCAAGCAGTACCTGAGCGAGACCTCGCCGGGCGTGTTCCTGGCGAAGTTGCCGATCGTGGTCGGGCGCAAGGGCATCCTGGAAATCGACAAGAAAACCCAGGAGCTGCGCCTGTCCCAGGAAGCCGGTTCGTTCCTGATCAACGACGGCCAGCTGTTTGTGCGTGACACCAAAGTCACCGGCTGGAGCGAAAAGGCCAACGGCCCGGCGCTGTTCAAGTCGCCCAAGGAATTCCGCCCGTTCCTGCTGGCCTGGGGCGGCACCGAGACTTATATCTCCAAGACCAAGATGGCCAGCTTCGGCTACGCCAACAGTAAGTCGTACGGGGTGAGTATTTCCCAGTACACGCCGAACATGGCCAAGGTGCTCAAGCGTCCCGAGCCGACAGGCTGGATCATCGACTCGGAGTTCTCGGACATGTGGTACGGCTTCTACTGCTACGAGACCACGAACTTCGTGATCAAGGGCAATACCTACAAGGACAACATCGTCTACGGCATTGACCCCCACGACCGTTCCCACGGCCTGATCATCGCGGACAACACCGTCTACGGCACCAAGAAGAAGCACGGCATCATCATTTCCCGGGAAGTGAACGACAGCTTCATCTTCAACAACCGCAGCTACGACAACAAGCTCTCGGGCCTGGTGCTCGACCGCAACAGCGTCAACAACTTCGTGGCCGACAACGAGTTCTACCGCAACCACACCGACGGCATCACCCTCTATGAGAGCGGTGACAACCTGTTGTGGGGCAACAAGGTGATTGCCAACCGTCGCCACGGTATTCGTGTGCGTAACAGCGTGAACATCAAGTTGTACGAAAACACCTCGATGGCCAACGGCCTGACCGGCCTCTACGGCCACATCAAGGACCTGACCGACACCGACCGTGACATCGCCCTCGACCCGTTCGACGCCAAGGTCTCGCTGATCGTGGTCGGCGGTGAACTGGCGGGTAACGGCAGCGGGCCGCTGTCCATCGACTCGCCGTTGAGCGTCGAGCTGTACCGCGTGTCGATGCTGGCGCCGACCAAGTCCAGCGGCATCAGCTTCAACGGCGTGCTGGGCGATCGCCAGGAAGAGATTCTCGACCTGCTGGTGCGCCAGCAGAAAGCCGTGCTGATCGACCCTGTCGAACGCCAGACCGAATTGCAGGACTGAGGATGACCCTTATGCACCCACACATGATCAAACTGCTGAGCCTCTCGGGTCTGACCCTCGGCCTGCTGGCGGCCAGCCAGGGCGTACGCGCCGACGAAGTGCAGGCGCCGACCTTCACCGCCGAGCCGTGCTGCAGCCTGTGCCCGGCCGCCCACGACGCGAAGAACTACACCACGCGCTACCAGCAGAACTTCACCACCCTGGTACAAGCCCAGGGCGACTGGCTGTTCCGTACCCAGGAAGACCTGCGCACCGAGTTCGACACATCGCCCGCCGGCTACAAACGCATGCAACAACTGCACGACGCGTTCAAGGCCAAGGGCGTGGAACTGGTGGTGGTCTACCAGCCGACCCGTGGCCTGGTGAACCGCAACAAACTCAACCCGGAAGAGAAAGCCAAGTTCGATTTCGACAAGGCCCTGGGTAACTACAAGACCATGCTCGGCCGTTTCGCCAAGATGGGCTACGTGGTGCCGGACCTGTCGCCGTTGACAGACGAGCAATTGCCGGATGAACTGCCGGCCCACGATTTCTACTTCCGCGGCGACCAGCACTGGACCCCGTATGGCGCCCAGCGCACGGCGAAAATCGTCGGTGCCAAAGTGCGTGCCATGCCGGAGTTTGCCGGCATCCCGCAGCGCGAGTTCGAGACCAAGCGCTCCGGACGCATGGGCAAGACCGGCACCCTGCACAACATGGCCGGGCAACTGTGCGGCACCAGCTACGCGATCCAGTACATGGACCAGTTCACCACCGAGCCCAAGGGCGAAGCGGGCGACGGCGATCTGTTCGGCGACTCGGGCAACCCGCAGATCACCCTGGTGGGTACCAGCCACAGCGGCAAGAACTACAACTTCGCCGGTTTCCTGGAACAGGAAATCGGTGCCGACATCCTCAACGTCGCCTTCCCCGGCGGTGGCCTGGAAGGCTCGATGATCCAATACCTGGGCAGCGACGAATTCCAGAAGACCCCGCCGAAGATCCTGATCTGGGAGTTCTCGCCACTGTATCGCCTCGACCAGGAAACCATCTACCGCCAGATGATGGCCCTGCTCGACAACGGCTGCGAAGGCAAGACCGCGCAGATGACGGCCAGCACGACATTGAAACCCGGCAAGAACGAATTGCTGGTTAACAGTTCGAACAAAGACCTGCGCAACGCCAACCATCAGGTTGATATCCGCTTCGCCGACCCGTCGGTGAAAACCCTGCAAGCCACCCTCTGGTACATGAACGGGCGCCACGAGGACATCAAGATCGAGAAACCCGAAACATCCGATACAGACGGGCGTTTCGCCTTTGAACTGCGCACCGATGAAGACTGGGCCTCGCAGAACTTGCTGGCCGTGGAAGTGCAGGGTCCGGAAGCGGGCGCTGCCGCGCAGAAAGTCGAAGCGAAAATTTGCACACGCAACGTATTCCCAGCCAGTGGTCAACAGACCGCGTCAACTGGGCAATGAGGTTACCTATGCAGAAGTTATTGATTCCAACGCTGCTGGGCCTGGCGATGTTCGCCGGCTCAGTCAACGCCGCCGCGCCACTGCGTCCACCCCAGGGCTACTTCGCCCCGGTGGAAGCGTTCAAGACCGGCGACTTCAAGAATGACTGCGACGCCATGCCGGCGCCGTACACCGGCTCGCTGCAATTTCGCAGCAAGTACGAAGGTTCGGACAAGGCCCGTTCCACGCTGAATGTGCAATCGGAAAAAGCCTTTCGCGACAGCACCGCCGACATCACCAAGCTGGAAAAAGACACCAGCAAGCGCGTGATGCAGTTCATGCGCGACGGTCGTCCGGAGCAATTGGAATGCACGCTCAACTGGCTGACCAGCTGGGCCAAGGCGGATGCATTGATGTCCAAGGACTTCAACCACACCGGCAAGTCGATGCGCAAATGGGCGCTGGGCAGCATGGCTTCGGCCTATGTGCGCCTGAAGTTCTCCGACTCGCACCCGCTGGCCAACCACCAGCAGGAAGCGCAACTGATCGAAGCCTGGTTCAACAAACTGGCCGATCAGGTGGTGAGCGACTGGGACAACCTGCCGCTGGAAAAAACCAACAACCACTCCTACTGGGCCGCCTGGTCGGTGATGGCAACGTCCGTCGCCACCAACCGCCGCGACCTGTTTGATTGGGCGGTGAAGGAATACAAGGTCGGCGCAAACCAGGTCGATGACCAAGGCTTCCTGCCGAACGAACTGAAGCGTCAGCAACGCGCCTTGTCGTATCACAACTACGCCCTGCCGCCACTGTCGATGATCGCCAGTTTTGCCCTGGTCAACGGTGTGGACCTGCGCCAGGAAAACAACGGCGCGCTCAAACGCCTGGGCGACAAAGTGCTCGCCGGGGTGAAAGACCCGGAGATCTTCGAGCAGAAGAACGGCAAAGAGCAGGACATGAAAGACCTGAAGGAAGACATGAAGTTTGCCTGGCTCGAACCCTTCTGCACCCTCTACACCTGCGCCCCGGATGTGATCGAGCGCAAGCATGGGATGCAGCCGTTCAAGACTTTCCGGCTCGGGGGCGACCTGACCAAGGTCTACGACCCGACGCATGAAAAGGGCAACAAAGGTTCCTGAGCTGAAAGGACAACCCTCCAATGGGTAAAACTCTGTGGTGAGCGGGCTTGCCCCGCGCTGGGGCGCGAAGCGGCCCCAACACTGCCACAGGGCTCTATCTGGAGAGATGTGGTGAGGCTATTGGGGCTGCTGCGCAGCCCAGCGCGGGGCAAGCCCGCTCACCACAAAAAGCTGCATCGCCGTCCATGGAAACCATGGGGGGTTTGGGGGGGCTCTGGCCCTTGACTGTTGGTTAAACATGGAGAGATCGGGATGGTTTTCTCGTCCAATGTGTTCCTGTTTCTGTTCTTGCCGATCTTTCTCGGCTTGTACTACTTGAGCGGGCAACGCTATCGCAATCTGCTGCTGCTGATTGCCAGCTATGTGTTCTACGCCTGGTGGCGAGTGGACTTCCTGGCGCTGTTCGCCGCTGTGACGCTATGGAATTACTGGATCGGCCTCAAGGTCGGGGCAGCCGGCGTGCGCACCAAGCCGGCCCAACGCTGGCTGTTGCTCGGCGTGGCGGTCGACCTGTGCATCCTCGGCTACTTCAAGTACGCCAACTTCGGCGTCGACAGCATCAACGTGATGATGAAGTCGGCCGGCCTGGAGCCGTTCATCCTCACCCACGTGCTGTTGCCGATCGGGATCTCGTTCTACATCTTCGAGTCCATCAGCTACATCATCGACGTGTACCGCGGTGATACCCCGGCGACCCGCAACCTGATCGACTTTGCGGCGTTCGTGGCGATCTTCCCGCACCTGATTGCCGGCCCGGTGTTGCGTTTCCGCGACCTGGCCGACCAGTTCAACAACCGCACCCACACCCTCGATAAATTCTCCGAGGGCTGCACGCGGTTCATGCAGGGTTTCATCAAGAAGGTCTTCATCGCCGACACCCTGGCGGTGGTGGCCGACCACTGCTTCGCCCTGCAAAACCCCACCACCGGCGACGCCTGGCTCGGCGCGCTGGCGTACACCGCGCAGCTGTACTTCGACTTCTCCGGCTACAGCGACATGGCCATCGGCCTGGGCCTGATGATGGGTTTCCGCTTCATGGAAAACTTCAAGCAGCCCTACATCAGCCAGTCGATCACCGAGTTCTGGCGTCGCTGGCACATCAGCCTCTCCACTTGGCTGCGTGACTACCTGTACATCACCCTGGGCGGCAACCGCAAAGGCACGCTGACCACCTACCGCAACCTGTTCCTGACCATGCTGCTCGGTGGCCTGTGGCACGGTGCGAACATCACTTACATCGTGTGGGGTGCGTGGCACGGCATGTGGCTGGCGATTGAAAAAGCCATCGGCCTCAACACCTCGCCGCGCAGCTTCAACCCGGTGCGTTGGGCCTTCACCTTCCTGCTGGTGGTAATGGGCTGGGTGATCTTCCGCGCCGAAAACCTGCACGTCGCCGGCCGTATGTACGGTGCGATGTTCAGCTTTGGCGAGTGGTCGCTGTCGGAACTCAACCGCGCCAACCTCACCGGCCTGCAAGTGGCAACCCTGGTGGTGGCGTATGCAACGCTGGCGTTCTTCGGCCTGCGCGATTTCTACACCAATCGCCCGGCGGAAAAAGCCAAGCCGGCCGACCCGAGCCTGATCAAGGCCGTACCGGGCGACAACCCCGGCAGCATCCACGAGCCAGGCTTCACCGTTGGCCAGGATGCCGCGGTGCAACCGGCCTACTGGACCGCTGACTGGCCACGCTACGCCATGCGCGCTGCGGTGCTGCTGCTGTTCGTGGCGTCGATTCTCAAACTGTCGGCGCAGAGTTTCTCGCCGTTCCTTTACTTCCAATTCTGAGGGAGCCGACCATGACCCGATCATTGCGCGTCCTCTATATCGGCCTGTTCCTGGTGGTGCTGCTGGCGCTCGGCGCCTGGTCGCTGCGCAGTTTCCTGGGCTTCAGCACCAATGCCGACGCCACCGTGCTCAACGGCCGCTGGACCAAGGCCGTCGAGACGCACTACGACGACCAGTTCCCGATCAAGCGCATCGGTACCAACCTGTGGGCGGCGCTGGACTACAAGCTGTTCAATGAAGGCCGTCCCGGCGTGGTGCTGGGCCGCGACCACTGGTTGTACAGCGACGAGGAGTTCAACCCCGCCGTCAACGAAGACCAGAACCTTGAAGGCAACTACGCGCTGGTCGAAGGCGTGCGCCAGAAACTCAAGGCGCAAGGCATTCAACTGGTGATGGCGATCGTGCCGGCCAAGGTGCGCCTGTACCCGGAACACCTGGGTGAGGTGAAACCGGCCAGCATCCACGCCAACCTGTATCAGGATTTCCATGCCCGTGTCGCTGCGGACAAGATCATCGCCCCGGACCTGCTCGGCCCGCTGCAACAGGCCAAGCTCGGCGGCAAGCAAGTGTTCTTGCGCACCGACACCCACTGGACTCCGGACGGTGCTGAAATCGCCGCCAAGCAGTTGGCCAAGACCATTGCCGACAAGACCCCGCTGAGCGGTGAGCCACAACGCTTCGTCACCGAGGCCGAGAAGACCGAGCCGCACAAAGGCGACCTGCGTCTGTTCCTGCCGCTGGACCCGCTGTTCGAAAACCTGATGCCGCCGAAAGAGCCGCTGGAAAAGCGCGTGACGCACCTGGCCGAAACCAAAGGCGACGACGCACTGTTCAGCGACAGCGAAACGCCGGTGGCACTGGTGGGCACCAGCTACAGCGCCAACCCCAACTGGAACTTCGTCGGCGCCCTCAAGCAAGCCCTGGGCAGCGACGTGGTCAGCTACGCCGAAGACGGCCATGGCCCGATCCTGCCGATGCTCAGCTACCTGAAAAGCGATGACTTCAAGAACAGCCCGCCACAGGTGCTGATCTGGGAGTTTCCCGAACGTTATCTGCCCGTGAACAACGAAATCGGTGATGCCGACCCCGCGTGGGTTGCGCAGCTTAAACAAGCCGGTTCGCGCCAACAGAACATGGCATTGAACACCCCAGTTAAAACTCAAAAATCCGAGACGCCCGACCGGGCGCAAAACTGAAAGAGAGGTAACTCACATGACTTTCACTACAACTCCTCGTCGTCTCGCTAAAACCCTGGCTATCGCGGCCGGCCTGAGCTTCGTGTCGATGTCCGCCTTCGCCGGTGGCGACGCCGCCCTCTACGGCCCTACCGCGCCAAAAGGCTCGAGCTTCGTGCGCATCTACAACGCCAGCAACCAGGAAGTCAGCGCCACCGTCGGCGCGACCAACCTGAGCGACGTTGCCCCCCTGGCCAGCAGCGACTTCAGCTTCATGCCCGGCGGTGACTACAGCGCCAAGGTCGGCAGCCAGACCGTACCGGTCAAACTCGCACCGGACCACTACTACACCCTGGTCAACAGCGGCAGCGGCCAGCCACAACTGATCGAAGAACCGCCGTTCAAGAACAAGCAGAAGTCCCTGGTGCGCGTACAGAACCTCAGCGACAAGGCCCTGACCCTGAAAACCGCTGACGGCAAGACTGATGTGGTCCAGTCGGTCGCGGCCAAAGGCCGTGGCGAGCGCGAAATCAACCCGGTGAAAGTCAGCCTGGCGCTGTATGACGGCGACAAGAAAGTCAGCGACGTGAAGCCGGTTGCCCTGGAGCGCGGTGAAGCAGCGGTGCTGTACGTCACCGGTTCCGGTTCGAGCCTGTCGCCAGTGTGGGTGAAACGCCCCGTGTCGACCCGCTAATTAGATTTTCGACCTGGCTCCGCTCCCCTGTGGGAGCTGGCTTGCCTGCGATGGCATCACCTCGGTGTACCTGACAAACCGAGTCGTCTGCATCGCGGGCAAGCCCGGCTCCCACAGGGACCGAGGAGTCCGGTCGGACCGAGACAAAAACAAGAGTGAAACGACAAACCTTCGTAGCTCTGACCCATATCGATTCAAGGAGAAACAGCATGATCCCAGTAATCCTTTCCGGTGGTAGCGGCTCACGTCTTTGGCCGCTTTCCCGTAAACAGTTCCCTAAACAATTCCTGGCCCTGACCGGTGAACACACGTTGTTCCAGCAAACCCTGGAGCGCCTGGTGTTCGAAGGCATGGACTCCCCGATCGTGGTCTGCAACAAGGACCACCGCTTTATCGTCAACGAGCAACTGGCCGCTCGCAAGTTGGAGAGCCAGCGCATCCTGATGGAACCGTTCGGCCGCAACACTGCGCCGGCCGTGGCCCTTACCGCGATGATGCTGGTCAATGAAGGCCGTGACGAGCTGATGCTGGTGCTGCCAGCCGACCACGTGATCGATGACCAGAAAGCCCTGCAACGCGCCCTGGCCCTGGCCACCGTGGCCGCCGAACGTGGCGAGATGGTGTTGTTCGGTGTGCCGGCCACCCGCCCGGAAACCGGTTATGGCTACATCAAGTCCACCAACGATTCGCTGCTGCCGGAAGGCGTGAGCCGCGTCGAGCAGTTCGTGGAAAAACCCAATGAAAAACGCGCCGTCGAGTTCGTCAAGAGCGGCGGTTATTTCTGGAACAGCGGCATGTTCCTGTTCCGCGCCAGCCGCTTCCTCGAAGAGCTGAAAAAGCACGATCCGGACATCTACGACACCTGCCTGCTGACCCTGGAACGCAGCGAACAGACCGCCGACACCGTGACCTTCGACGAAGCCACGTTCGCCTGCTGCCCGGACAACTCCATCGACTACGCCGTGATGGAAAAAACCCAGCGCGCCTGTGTGGTGCCGCTGAGTGCCGGTTGGAGCGACGTGGGTTGCTGGGCGTCGCTGTGGGCCGTCAACGACAAAGACATCCACGGTAACGTCAGCAAAGGCGACGTGGTGATCCAGGACAGCCGCAACTGCATGATCCACGGCAATGGCAAGCTGGTGTCGGTGATCGGCCTGGACAACATCGTGGTGGTGGAAACCAAGGACGCGATGATGATCGCCCACAAGGACAAGGTCCAGGGCGTCAAGCAGATGGTCTCGACCCTGAACGACCAGGGCCGCAGCGAAACCCAGAACCACTGCGAAGTCTACCGTCCGTGGGGCTCCTACGACTCGGTGGACATGGGCGGGCGTTTCCAGGTCAAGCACATCTCGGTCAAGCCGGGCGCGTGCCTGTCGCTGCAGATGCACCATCACCGCGCCGAACACTGGATCGTGGTCAGCGGCACCGCCGAAGTCACCTGTGACGAGAACGTGTTCCTGCTCACCGAGAACCAGTCCACCTACATCCCGATCGCCTCGGTGCACCGTCTGCGCAACCCGGGCAAGATCCCGTTGGAGATCATCGAAGTGCAATCGGGCAGCTACCTGGGCGAAGACGATATCGAGCGGTTCGAAGATATCTACGGGCGCTCGACACCGGTTGAACGCGGCGTGTCGGTGAAAACTATCGCGCAGTAAAACAGTCGTACCAGAAGCCCTCGCCCAGCCGACTGCGTCCCCTATCCGCAGCCGGTTGGGCGGGGGCTTTTTCATTACAGCAGCACCTGCTATGACGTTGACTTGCCTCCCCAAGCCAATGGGGAATAAGCATTGTAATCGCCGGTATTGTTCGTGGTGCTGGCCGCGCTGCCGCATTTGTCCTTGCCATATTCCTGGGCAACCCGGCCTCCACCGACCAAAACCGTGCCAACCAGTTTTGCGGCCATACCGCCACTAGCGCCGAGCCGTTTCCCGATACCCTCTGCGACTGCACCACCAACGGTATAGACGAACCCCTTGGCTTTCTCACTGTTCGTGTCGTTGTTATAGCGCGCGGTGGGGAAAAACGTACCGGCCCCTTGCAGCAGCGTTTGCGCCAGACTGGTCAGCTTCTGGTTTTGCATACGGGGCTGCGCGTGAACGTCACGCCCTGCGCTCGCTTGATCGGAAGTTCCAGCGTTGGTCGGCGTTGACGCGGGCTGAGGAGTGACGAGAGAGGTCACCGCTGACGCCAGTGCGGAAGTGGCGGCCGGCACAAGAAGAGCTGAAGCAATCATAGTTCGTCTCACATAATCAGAACGTGGTGGGTACCCTCCTGGATAGTCTGCATTTCCCTATGCTGGCTGTGTGGGGAAAAGGCGCGCTCAGGTTCCCGCGTAAAGCAAAACTGATCCCAGCGATAGGCATCAAGGCCGTCCCGCGAGTAGGATGTTTTATCCGCATACGAGACTGTCATCATGTTCTTCGGCGTCCTCCTGATCATCACCTGGTTGATTCTGCTGCTGCGCTACCCGGCCAAGGCCTTGCCGGTTTCGCTGGCAGCCGCCGTCGGCCTGGGTTTTGTGGCGATCTGGGTGGTCTGGCTGGATAACCGCGAAGCCTCGCAACTGGCACGCCTGGAACTGCGCATCAGCTATGCACCACAGGAATGCCCAGCGGATCGCCCACTGAAATTGACCCTCAATAATGGTAACGACGTGCCACTCACCGAATTGCGTTGGCGTGTCGCCGCGTATGCACCGGGCGACTCGGTCAACCTGGCCGACAACGTCTACGCAGCCCCCCGCTATCGCGGCCCCGGCGAGCTGCAGGCCGGCGCGACCTGGGACGATTGCCTGCCCACGCCGCCCTTGCGCCCCGGCTACCGACCGCAAACCCTGGAATTTCGTGCCGAGCACCTGCAAGGCAGTTTCTCGGACTGACAAAGGATTGATCCATGCCCAACGTACTCATCACCGGTTGTTCCAGTGGCATCGGCCGCGCCCTGGCGGACGCGTTCAAATCGGCAGGCTATGACGTGTGGGCCAGTGCCCGCCGCGAAGAAGATGTCGCCACCCTCGCCGCCGCCGGCTTCAACGCCGTGAACCTGGACGTCAACGACGCCGCCGCCCTGCAGCACCTGGCCGAGCAATGGGGCGAACTGGACGTACTGATCAACAACGCCGGCTACGGCGCCATGGGCCCGCTGCTCGACGGCGGTACCGAGGCGATGCAGCGTCAATTCGAAACCAATGTGTTCTCCATTGTCGGCGTGACCCAGGCGTTGTTCCCGGCCCTGCGGCGCAGCAAAGGCCTGGTGGTGAATATCGGCAGCGTTTCCGGTGTGCTGGTGACGCCGTTCGCCGGAGCCTACTGCGCGTCCAAAGCCGCTGTGCATGCCTTGAGCGATGCGCTGCGCATGGAACTGGCACCGTTTGGCGTGCGGGTCATGGAAGTGCAACCCGGCGCGATCAACACGAGCTTTGCGAAAAACGCTGGCGCCCAGGCCGAGCTGCTGATCAACGAAAAGTCGCCGTGGTGGCCGCTGCGTGACGGTATCCGTGCACGCAGCCAGGCCTCCCAGGACAAGCCGACACCCGCCAGCGTATTTGCCGCGGATGTGCTCAAGGCCGTGCAGCAGTCGCAACCGCCGCGCCTGCTGCGTTCGGGCAACGGCAGCCGGGCGCTGCCGCTGATGGCGGCGTTGTTGCCCAAGGGGTTGCTGGAGAAGGTATTGAAGAAGCGCTTTGGTTTGAATGGGAGCTTGTAAATGATCGACTACAGCGATTTTTTTGAAGAAGTGATCCAGACCCACGTCGAGATCGAGCAATGGTTTGCCGGTGTCGCACCCGAGGGCACCTTGCAGACGTTGCTCGCCCGCTTTTCGCCGGAGTTCAGCATGATCGCCCCCGCTACCGGCGCCCGGGTGAATGCGGCCGGGGTCAATGCACTGTTCACGCGTTTAGGCGGCATGCGCCCGGAATTGAAGATCACCTTGAGCGAGATGGCCGGGATTGATCGGCATGCCCGTGGGGCGACGGTGACTTACCGCGAGCATCAGGTGGATGCCAGCGGCACGCAGACGGATCGTCGCGCAACCGTGGTGTTCGAGAAGCAGGCCAGCGGCGCACTGTTGTGGCGGCATCTACATGAAACCTTCATCGCGCAATGACATAGCTACTCAGGTCGCGTCCTACAAAAAACAGCGAACGGCCTGACATCATTACAAGGAAACATTCCCCAGTCTCTTTCACCTCTGTCGACTCACAGGTGAAGGATGCCTAGGGTTTTCTGCAAAGCGGTGTGCCGCAAGCGCATACCACGAACATGGTGCAATGACACCAAGCGTTTTGCGTTCACGGTGGGAACGGCGGTGTCCATGAATTTGGTCAGTAGTTCAGGCAACCTGTCATATAGCCTGTCGTATTACGCCCGAATCAACTATCTCCCCAGTGAATACGCGACAGTAGCGAGCCTGATGTTGGTGCTGGCAATGTGCATTGGACTGGCCTTGGTGGCACAGGGATTATGCTCAGGACCGCCACTACTTGTGTGCACCGCGGCCCTGAATGCATGGCTTGCGGCAGACTACTTGGGGAGCCACCCCGTTTCTATGTTTGCACTGTTTCCCTTGTTCCAATCTCTGGTCTGCCTGCTAATGCTCAATACACGAAACCACCGCCGATACGTCAGCATATTGCGGGTCAGACGGCGGCGCAAAGTGAGGGCCAAAGCACGCCCCCACTAGCCACCTCAACTTCCCGGCAACTCCCGTACAATCACTGTGCAAGTAATGCCCGCCGCCAGCAACACGCCTTCCGGCACCTCATCGATATGAATCCGCACCGGCACCCGCTGGGCCAGGCGCACCCAGTTGAAGGTCGGGTTCACATCGGCAATCAGTTCGCGGCTCTCGGGGTTGTCGCGGTCGTAGATGCCGCGCGAGATGCTTTCCACGTGGCCCTTCAGCGTCTCGCCGCTCATCAGTTGCATGTCGGCTTTATCGCCGACCTTCACATGGGGCAGCTTGGTTTCTTCGAAGAAGCCGTAGACCCAGAACGAGTTCATGTCCACCACGGCCATCTTGGCTTCGCCGATGCGTGCATAGTCGCCACGGTGCACGTTGAGGTTGGTGACGTAGCCGTCCACCGCCGCCACCACCTGGGTGCGTTTCAGGTTGAGTTCGGCCGCCTCCAGTTGTGCCAGCGCATGTTGGTAATCCGCCAATGCCGAGTCGGCGATGTTGCTGGCGTCGTCGCGGTTTTCCTTGGAGATCACCAGCGCATCGAGGTCAGCCCGGCGATGGGCGTTGACCTTGCGCATTTCCCAGGTGGCTTTGCGCGATGCGACCAGCGACTGCGCCTGCTTGACGGCAATGCGGTAATGCTCGGGGTCGATCTGCATCAGCAGGTCGCCCTTTTTCACCAGTTGGTTGTCACGCACGGGGACGTCGACCACTTCGCCGGTCACATCAGCCGCCACGTTGATGATGTCGGCGCGCACACGGCCGTCGCGGGTCCAGGGCGTCTCCATGTAATGCACCCATAGCGTACGGCCAATCCAGATCGCCAAAGCCAATACCAGCAAGGTCGCGAGCAGGCTGAAAAATTTTTTCATCGGGGCATTCTCAACGGTAGACGGTCAGCGCCAGGGCGCCGAACAAGCAAACGAACAGGCTCAGGCGCAGCAACGCCGGGTGCCAGAAAAAACGGTACAGGTCGAAGCCGGCCAGGAAGCGGTCCAGCGCCCAGGCCAATACGGCGGCGATCAAAAACATCAGGGTCATGGTCGGCATGTAGACGCCGTGGAAGGCGATTTCACGGGGCATGCATGGCTCCTTGCGTGGCGCCTTTGAGGGCTGCCAGCGGTGATTGCGGGTCCAAAAGCGAGGTGCGGATAAAGTGCAGGTAGCTCTTCACCCGGCGCAGCGCGGAGGTGTCGAAGTGCGGAGCGAACGGTTCGTCGGTGGCCTGCACACGGCTGATCGCATGGTCGACGGCAATCAGGCCGCGCTCCAGGTTGCTCGCGCTCGGTTGCAGGAACAGCCGCACCAGCGAGCGGCCCATCACGCGGATCGCCTGGCGCCAGGGCTGGGATTCGGCGTACGCCGGGTGCACCGGCAGGATCGCCTGTTCCTTGCGCAGTTCGATGATCGCGTGACCGACTTCCAGCACCACGAACATCCAGCGCAGCAAATCGCGTTGTACCTGCGGCTGGCCGACCGCAAGGCCGTAGGCCTGGTGCAGCAGGTCGCGGGTACGGCTTTCGAAACTCGATGCCAGGCCCTTGAGCTTGCCGCTGATCGCATACACCACCTGCTCACGCAGGTCCTGCTCAAGCCGGCGCCACAGCCAGCGGCTGTTGGGCGGCAGGATGATCGCACCCGCCGCCGCGCACACCAGCATGCCAATGACCATGGCGATGTAGTCGTTGATAAAGGTGTAGGGGTTGTAGAGGGTGAGGTTGTCCGGCACCGAGCCGGTGCTGAAGAAGATCAGCAGGCCGACGCCGACACCCGCGTACTGCGGGCGCGAGGCGAGGAACGCACCGAAGATGATCACCGGGGCGAGCATCACGCACAGCAGCGGGAAGCCGTCGATCCAGGGGAACACGAAGAACATTTCGACGAAGCCCACCACGGCGCCGATCAACGTGCCACAGGCCATCTGGAACGCCATGCGCTTGGGGTTGGGCGTGGCGGCGGACAGGCCGACAGTCGCGGCGGCGATCAGGGTCATGGTGGCGCCGCTGGGCCAGGCGGTGGCCACCCAGTAACTGCCGAGCACAATCAGGATGAATGACGCGCGGATGCCCGAGGCGGCGCAGGCCAGCCAGTTGGTTTTCGGGATAAAGGTTTCGTCCCATTGCTCGCGCGCATGGCGGTGGTCGGCCAGGGAGGCATGGGTTTGCGCGTAGTTGTGCAGGTCATCGACGAAGCGGTACAGCAACTCGTAGGCGGTGTGGAAATCCAGCTGTTCATCTTCGCTGGGGTCTCCCTCCTGGAACGTCGCACGCAGGCTGCGGACCTTGGCGGGCAGGTCGTCCTTGTAGGCACTCAGTTGAGTCACCAGGCGCGCCGCATCCGGGCTGGTGAGCGCGCGACCGGAAAAACCATCGAGCACTTCGGCAAGGTCTTGCAGACCGGGCTTGATCGCCGCCGCCACATGATCCGCGTCATCCGTGCGTAGCCGCTCGAGCAATTGGTGCAAGGCGTTGAAGCGCGTGGTGATGCTCATGAATTCGCTGTTGAGGCGACTGAGCCGGCCATTGCGCCGGCGCATATGCGGGTCTTCAAACACCGTGACACTGCGCAGCCCTTCCAGGCCCACGGCTTCGGCGATAAAGCGCACGTTGCTGGCCTCGAACCCTTCACGCTGGCTGCGCCCGCGCAGGCCATCGGTGACGAACAGCGCGAACACGCCAAAGCGCTGGTACAACGCATTGCGCATGGCGGCGCTGGAGGTTTGCGGCAGGATCGCGGCGCTGACCAGGGTGGAACACAGAATCCCCAGGGAGATTTCCAGCACTCGCCACACCGCAGCCATAAAGGCCCCATCCGGATGCGCCAGGGCCGGCAGGCCGACCATCGCCGCGGTGTAGCCGGCAAGCACAAACCCATAGGCGCGGAAGTTACGGTTGCGCGTCGCGCCAGCGGTGCAGATGCCCACCCAGATCGCCAGCGCGCCGAGAAACAGTTCGGTGTTCTGCGCGAACAAGGCGATCAACAGCACCATCACCGCCGACCCCGCCAGGGTGCCGAGGAAGCGATAGAAGCTCTTGGCAAACACCTGGCCGCTCTGGGGCTGCATCACGATAAACACGGTGATCATTGCGGTGCGTGGTTGCGGCAGTTCCAGGCGCATGGCCAACCACAGCGTGAGGAACGCAGCGACCAGCACCTTGAAGATGTACACCCAGGTCACGCCATCGCTGCGTGCCCAGTCGAAAAAACCACGGCGCCACTCAAGGGAATGCAGCCAGCGCAGCGGTGCAGGCAAGGGAGTCATCAAATTCTACTCAGTGATCGAACACGGCCAGCGCCGCCGGGGTCTTGCTCGGGAGGGTCTTGGCGTCTTGCGGCACATCGTCGCCGGCGCCGAGGCCGCCGCCCAGGGCCGTCACCAATTCAGCATGGGCACTCAGGCGCGCGGCCTGGACCTGTTGCTCGATCTGCTGCTGATGGAACAGCAACGTCTGCGCATTCAGCACATTGAGGTAGTCGGTGAGGCCGCGCTGGTAGGCGATCATCGCGATGTCGTAGGTCTTCTGCGCCGACGCCACCGATTGCGCGGCGAAGGCGGATTGCTTATCCATGGATTCGCGGCGGATCAACTGGTCGCTGATGCCCTTGAGGGCATTGACCAGGGTCTGGTTGTACCTGGCGACAGCCATGTCATAACCGGCGCTGGCTTCGCCCAGTTCTGCACGCAAGCGGCCGCCGTCGAAGATCGGCAAGGTAATCGCAGGCCCCACGGTGTAGTTGAGTTTCTTGCCCGCCAGGAACGCCAGCATGCCGCCGCCGGTGGCCATGTAGCCGAGGCTGCCGACCAAGTCGACGTTGGGATAGAACCCGGCGTGGGCCACATCGATGCCCCGGGCCTGGGCCGCGACTTGCCAGCGACTGGCGACCACGTCAGGGCGTTGCCCGAGCAATTGCGCGGGCAGCCTCGACGGCAGTTTCAAGGGCGCGGCGAGGGATAAGGTGGGACGCTGCAATGTCGCGCCCTCCCCCGGCCCTTTGCCCGCCAATGCCGCCAACTGGTTACGGGTCAGGGCAATTTCTTCGTCCAGGGCGTCCAGTTGGCGATGGGTTTCGGGCAATGGGGTTTCGGCCTGGCTTACATCGAAGTGGGTGCCGATCCCGGCGTCCAGGCGCTTATTGGCCAGGTCGAGAATCTGCTGTTGCTGGGCCAATGTGGCCGCAACGATATCGCGGTTGGCGTAATGCAACGACAGCTGGATATAGGCGCGTACCACGTTGTTCTGCAATTCGAGCTGGGCCTGGCGGCCTTCGGCGACGTTCATGTGGACGAGGTCTACGGCACGTTCGGTGGCGTTGCTTTCGCGGCCCCACAGGTCGAGGGCATAGCTCAGGCCCAAGGACGCAGTGTTGTCCCAGGTGTTGGCACCGCTCAGCTCGCCGGGACCATAGAACTGATCCTTCGGCCAGTTGTGGCGCTTGAGCGCAGTGTCGCTGTTGATCTGCAACGCCTGCGCCGACTCGGCGATCCCGGCCATGGCCCGTGCTTCACGCACCCGCGCGGCGGCCATGGCCATGCTTGGGCTGTGTTGGGTGGCGAGGTCGACCCAGCGGTTGAGCTGGGGGTCGCCGTAGGCTTGCCACCATTGCGCGGTGGGCCAGTGGGCGTCTTGGGCGGCGCTCTGGATCGCTTCGTCGGTGGCCAGGTGATTGGCGTTGAGGGACTGGCCTTGGGGGGCGATTCCTCCGGTTCCGATGCAGCCGCTGATTGCTAATGATAAAGCCCAAACACTGAGAGTCTTCAGCTCTCTGCTGATGCGACGCGGCACTGCTGCGTATTCCTGAGGTGGTGTAGCGGGGAGAGGTGGCGCAATTCTAGGGGGTGGCATGGGGAACGATAAGCTGGCATTCCTGTGAATCTTTGTTACCGTTCAGGCGATAATCCGGGCCGGCGCTAAGGATGTCGGGCTATTAATCCCGGTGCAGAGATATTCTCCCTACAGCGCGGTGCGTTGCCAGCAAGCAGAATAACGAGCATTCCACCCTCTGGAGTGCCCGAATGTTTTCAGTCCTCAACGCATGCTCTTTCGGAGCGTCCATACCCGCCCCAGCACAAGAGACCGCTGACGTTCTGCGCAGGCAGCTACACCTCTCGCCCGAACCACTGCAACCCGGCATGCGCCCCCTGAAACGTGATGTGTGCTGGATCGCGGACCGGGTCCTGGAAAAGCTGGTTCCGCTTGCGGACTATCATCGCGATCAAGCATCGATAGAGGCGCTTCACCACAAGCTGTCCAGCCAAGAGCCGAGCCTTGAGGTGTCGGCAGAGGCGTTACCGGACTTCTACGCGTTTTTCAAAAAGGCCGAACACCTGCTTCGCCGGCACCGCACCTCCAGGGACCCGGACATCGAAGCCGACTATGCACTGTGTCGCGCCCTCAAATGGCAGTTTCGGGCAGCCGTCAGCGCTGGCAAACATCTGCGCCTGACGCAAAAGTTATTGCCGGCACTCGCCTATGTCCGCAACGGCGGCGAACGCAGCAACCACCGTCATATCGGCTACAGCTTTGCATTGGAGCCAACGCTACAGACCCGCGCGGGGCCGCAGCTGGCAGCCGACTCCCGCCTGGAGGTCTCCGCCGACCAACGCATCAGAAGCACGCGCGCCATCAGCCTGCAGGCACAGTTGAAGGCATCGATGGAGGAGCAGTTCCAGACCCGCAGCCACCTCGGTATCGGCTATGTTTCGTCTTGCGAATACCCGAACCTGGAACAGTACGCCGATGCGCGCAGCCATTCCGTTCGCACCTCTCTTAGCGAGAGCATCCGCCGCACCGTGAAGAACCTGCCCAGCTTGTTGCGTGATAGCCACCACCTACAGAAACACCTGGCTTACTCAGCGCTGAGCCAACCCTATGTCAGGGCTGCACTGGCCGACGCGGGCCTGACCGATGTTGAGCTGCCCAGCGTGAGAAACACGTCCCAACCGGTGATTATCGAACACGGTTTCACGTTGACGGCCCATAACAAGGCGACGGTGAACGTCTTCAGTGCTCTGCAGGTGAACACCACGATAAAGCCAACCCTGCAACGCACTCACCGCCAGATCACCCTGGACATCCTGAGCCTGTATGACACAGCGCCGGAGTTGGCACACCGCCGCCTGGCCTCGCACAAGTACTACAACGACGACCCTTTGGCGCTGTTGGCCGACATGAAAAACCACATCGACGCCAGCAGCAAACAATTCACCCAGCAGGTCTGCACACCTGTGCCCGTGTCCGAGCTGAACGCCACCCGCCACGCCAGCAACAAACAGGCCCAATCATTGCTGGAGCGCTATGTGCTGCTCAAGACACAATCGCGTATCGACAGGCCGCTGGATAATGAACTGCACACGCTGATCCAGCGCAACCGTGCACAGCTGCGCCCCGATGCGCTGAAAGTCTACAAGCTGACCGCCATAGCCCAGATTCAGAGTTTCTCTGCCGGGATAACGGCCTCGTCGCAGGCAGGGGCGGGCAAAGGCGTGACAATTGAAGTCAGCCACCGCAAGCTCGATGACCCGCACCTGAGCGGTGATTACCTGACAATCGATATTGCCCCTTTTAAATCCCGGCAAGTCGTCAAGAAAATGCTGCACCAAGCACTTCGCACCATTGGCGAGCAGACATTCGACTGGGAACACCTGGTCCGCTCGATCAGCGAATCGCTGCTTGATCCCGCCAGACCGTCCTCCACCCAAGTGCTGGTAAAGATAAAGCACGGCCAACCGGTGGTGCTCTATACCCGTCATACCGTGAACAAAGACCGCGACCTGGTGCTGCCGGAACAGGTTGAACAGTTCAGCGGCATCGAGGCGCAGTCGTTGCGCACACGGCAAACCTTGCGCAAAGAACGGTTAGGCAGCGACTCGCTGGACCACCTGTTGCCAATCGCCCGCCGCTACCTGGAAAACCCCGATGAGCAGCCGGGCTGGGACGATTACGTGGAACGGCACGCCGATGACGTTCATGCATTGCTCGACACCCTGGGCCGGCAGGTCCACGGCACGTCGCTGACCGCAGAGATTGACGCGCTCCAACGCATCAGCCCGGCACTCACCCGGGCCGCCGAAACCCTGATACAGCACGCCCACGCAAGCCTCGACGCGCCTACCCGTGAAAACCGCGCCCGCGCACAGGCGGCATTCAATCACTTGCTCCAGGAATATATGCCGCACTACAGGGCGAAAGTCAGTGAGGCCTGGACCTTGTCCTGACCCTTCGCCCCCCATGTCGGGAGGGGACAGCGCCCAGCGGATACACACCTGCGCGCAACTTCATGTCACAATTTGGCATCTCCCTTGAGAACACTCCATGGACACTTTGCAAAACATGCGCGCCTTCAGTTGCGTGGCCGAAGCCGGCAGCTTCACCGCCGCCGCCGTGCAACTGGATACCACCACTGCCAATGTGTCGCGCGCGGTCTCCAATCTTGAGGCCCATCTGCAAACCCGCTTGCTCAACCGCACTACCCGGCGCATTGCGCTGACCGAGGCCGGCAAACGTTATTTACTGCGCTGCGAACAGATCCTGGCCTACGTCGAGGAAGCCGAGGCCGAAGCCAGCGACGCCCATGCACGCCCTGCCGGGCAGTTGAAAGTGCACACCATGACCGGCATCGGCCAGCATTTCGTCATCGACGCCATTGCCCGCTATCGCCGTACCCACCCGGACGTCACCTTCGACCTGACCCTGGCCAATCGCGTGCCGGACCTGCTCGACGAAGGCTATGACGTGTCCATCGTGCTGGCCAGCGAGCTGCCGGACTCGGGCTTCGTGTCCCAGCGCCTGGGCATCACCTACAGCATCGCCTGTGCCTCGCCGGAGTACGTCAAGGCCAAGGGCTGCGCCCATCGCCCCAATGACCTGCTCAACCACGCCTGCCTGCGCCTGGTCAGCCCGGTGATCCAGCTCGACAAGTGGACCTTCAACGGCCCCGAAGGCCAGGAAAGCGTGGCAATCAACACCTCGCCCTTTCTGGTGAACTCGGCCGATGCGATGAAAACCGCGATCACCAGCGGCATGGGCATCGGCCTGCTGCCGGTGTACGCGGCGATCGAAGGCCTGCGCAACGGCACCCTGGTAAGGGTGATGCCCAACTACCGCTCCCAGGAATTAAACCTGTACGCCATCTACCCGTCACGCCAATACCTGGATGCGAAGATCAAGACCTGGGTGGAATACCTGCGCGGCTCGCTGCCAGAGATTCTGGCGGCACACCAGGCGGAACTGGTGGCGTACGAGTTGAGTGGCAGCCTCAGCGGCGCGCGACTGGCGAACTGATTTCAAGCTGGCAACACCAGCTTCCACATTTGGCCCCTGCCCACTTTAGGTGTGCCGTCTCCTGACAACTGTGGCCAGGAATGTTAGCGTGCTTGGCATTCTTCCGTAGTCGATGAGCCCGCCTGCAATGAAAAAGACTGTCCTCGCTTTCAGCCGTGTCACCCCGGAAATGATCGAACGCCTGCAACAGGACTTCGAGGTGATCGCGCCCAACCCCAAGCAGGGGGATATCAACGCTCAATTCAATGAAGCCCTGCCCCACGCCCACGGGCTGATCGGCGTGGGTCGCAAGCTGGGCCGCGAGCAGTTGCAAGGCGCGAGCAAGCTGGAAGTGGTGTCCAGCGTGTCGGTGGGCTACGACAACTATGACGTAGCGTACTTCAACGAGCGCGGGATAATGCTCACCAACACCCCCGACGTGCTCACCGAAAGCACCGCCGACCTGGCCTTCGCCCTGCTGATGAGCAGTGCCCGCCGCGTGGCCGAGCTGGACGCCTGGACCAAGGCCGGCCAGTGGAAAGCCAGCGTCGGCGCGCCGTTGTTCGGTTGCGATGTGCACGGCAAGACCCTGGGCATCGTGGGCATGGGCAATATCGGCGCGGCCGTGGCTCGGCGTGGACGCCTGGGTTTCAACATGCCGATCCTGTACAGCGGCAACAGCCGCAAGCCGGCGCTGGAGCAGGCACTGGGCGCGCAATTTCGCAGCCTGGATGAGGTGCTGGCCGAGGCGGATTTCGTCTGCCTGGTGGTGCCGTTGAGCGACAAGACCCGTCACCTGATCAGCACGCGTGAGCTGGGGCTGATGAAGTCCAGCGCGATCCTGATCAACATTTCCCGCGGCCCGGTGGTGGACGAGCCGGCGCTGATCGAAGCCCTGCAAAGCCAGCGCATCCGTGGCGCCGGGCTGGATGTGTATGAACAGGAGCCACTGGCCGAGTCGCCGCTGTTCCAACTCAGCAATGCCGTGACCCTGCCGCATATCGGCTCGGCCACCCATGAAACCCGCGAGGCCATGGCCAACCGCGCCCTCGACAACCTGCGCAGCGCCCTGCTGGGCCAGCGCCCGCAGGACCTGGTGAACCCGCAGGTGTGGAAGGGCTGACCCATATAGCCCATGTGGAATGGGGCTTGTGTGGGAGCTGGCTTGCCTGCGATGCAAGCACCTCGGTCTTTCATTTGCCCCGGGGTGATGCTATCGCAGGCAAGCCAGCTCCCACACGCATCCATCCCGACACAAAATCCGGTTAAAGCCTGGCTCCCCGAAGTCGATAACTCTCTATAGATCATCATCCCTGATCCACAGAAGGTTTTTATGTCCACCACCAAAGCCCGCGCAGACTCACTCTCGCTTCTGCTCTTTACCTTGCGCAGCGGCAAGCTGATGGCGATCAACCTGCTGAAAGTCAGCGAAATCATCCCGTGCCCGCCGCTGACCAAGCTGCCGGAGTCCCACCCGCATGTGAAAGGCATCGCCACCCTGCGCGGCAACTCGCTGGCGGTGATCGACCTGAGCCGCGCCCTCGGCGAAATGCCCCTGGCAGACCCGGACGGCGGCTGCCTGATCGTTACCGATGTGAGCCGCTCCAAGCAGGGCCTGCATGTGCAGGCGGTGAGCAAGATCGTGCATTGCCTGACCACCGACATCCGCCCACCACCCTACGGCTCCGGCGGTAACCGTGCGTTTATCACCGGGGTAACCCAGGTGGAAGGCGGCCTGGTGCAGGTGCTGGATATCGAAAAAGTCATCCATGGCATCGCACCGGCGCCAATCGAAGCGGCGCCCACCGACTTGACCATGGAAGAGGCCGAAGTGCTGGGCAATGCGCGCATCCTGGTGGTGGACGACAGCCAGGTCGCGCTGCAGCAATCGGTACACACCCTGCGCAACCTCGGCCTCACTTGCCACACCGCGCGCAGCGCCAAGGAAGCCATCGATGTGCTGCTGGAGCTGCAAGGCACAGCGGAGCAGATCAATGTGGTGGTGTCGGACATCGAGATGTCGGAAATGGACGGCTACGCCCTCACCCGCACCCTGCGCGAAACCCCGGATTTCCAGCATCTGTATATCTTGCTGCACACCTCCCTGGACAGCGCGATGAACAGCGAAAAAGCCCGGCTGGCCGGTGCCGACGCGGTGCTCACCAAGTTCTCCTCGCCCGAATTGACCAAGTGCCTGGTGGTGGCCGCTCAAACCGTGGCGCAAAAAGGCCTGTGAGCGAATACTTCCAACTGCTGCGCCGCGACCTTATCGGCAGCCTGCCCGCCCCGCAGTGGCCGGCGGGCACGCAGTTGGATCATTACCGTAACGACCTGGCCCCGGCGATTCACGCCGTATTGCGCCTGACCCAGGACCAGGGTGGCGGTCGCGTTCCCAACCTGGAAACCTGGCAGCAGCAGTTCACCACCGATGCCGAGTTCGACCCCACGCTGTGCCTGGTGGCCAGCAACGACGACGGCATTCTCGCGGTGGCGCAGTGCTGGACCAGCGCGTTTATCAAGAACCTCTCCGTTCACCCCTGCGCCCAGGGCCAGGGATTGGGCCGCGCATTGCTGTTGCACTGCTTCCATGCGTTCAAGCAACGCGGTGAACCCTATGTGGACCTCAAGGTGCTGGAGAGCAACCTGCGTGCCCGCCAACTGTACGAAAGCGCGGGCATGAGATTTGTCCTGCGCGATGTGGTGCCACAGGACTGACAGGCACTGGCGTGTAACTTGCTTCCAGAGAGCTAAAACGGTGAACAGAGGTAAAAACCCGTCACTGTTCCTGCGTGCCCTCTGACCTTGCCTGGTGACAGATCCGCCATGAACACTCATTTTTCCTGCGTCGGTTGTGGTAAATGCTGCTCCGACCACCACGTGCCCCTGACCCTCGAAGAAGCCCGCCTGTGGGCGGCGGACGGCGGTAACGTCATCGTTCTGGCGGAAGGTTTCCTAGTCAATGGCCTGGGGCTGCCCCAGCAGCAACGCGAACATGCCGAGCGTCGTTCGGTGGTGGTGCCCAGCGGCAATACCGAGGCGTTTGTGGCAATCACCTTTGCCGCCTACAACGCCGGACGCTGCCGGAATCTTGACGAAGACAACCTGTGCCGCATCTATGAACGCCGCCCGCTGGTGTGCCGCATCTATCCGATGGAGATCAACCCGCATATCCCGCTGAACCCCGCCGCCAAGGATTGCCCGCCGGAGTCCTGGGAACAGGGGCCGGAGCTGATCGTGGGCGGCCAGTTGATGGACCCGGAACTGGCGCAGTTGATCCAGCGCTCACGCCAGGCCGACCGTGATGATGTGCAGACCAAGGAAGCGGTGTGCGCCTTGCTCGGCATTCGCACCACAGCGCTCAAGGGGGATGGGTTTACCGCTTACCTGCCGGACATGGGCGCGTTTGCCCAAGCGATCGAGTTGGCGGTGGGTCAGCCGTCCGTGGCCAATGAATGGGTGTTCCATGTGTCGGGGATGGACATCGCCGAGCACGTGCTGGATGCCGGGGCGCAGATTGCCACCGAAGTGCCGGCCAACTATGCGTTTATCTCGTTGCGCGCGGCCTAGACCAGAACTCCCGCGCCAATTGCCGTAGATCCTCCGCCAGTGCGGCCACATCGCTTGAACTGAGCCGGCTCTGTTGCCCGGCACTGACGGTGGCCTCGCCGGCATCACGGATGCCGACGATGTTGCGATTGATGTCCTCGCTCACCGTGCTCTGCTCTTCCACGGCGGTTGCAATCTGCTGGCTCATGGCGGTGATTTGCATGACGCGCTGGCTGATGCCATCCAGTGCGACGGCGGCCTGCTGGGCCTGTCTGACGCTGGCTTCGACATGCTCGCCACTGTGGGCCATGGCCTGTACCGCGTCCCGTGCGCCGCCTTGCAGGGTGCTGATCATGCGCTGGATTTCGTCGGTCGATTGCTGGGTGCGCTGGGCCAGACCACGCACTTCATCGGCCACCACCGCAAACCCGCGCCCTTGCTCACCGGCCCGCGCCGCTTCGATAGCCGCGTTCAGGGCCAGCAGGTTGGTCTGCTCGGCAATCGTGCGGATCACTTCCAGCACGCCGCTGATTTCACCGCTGTGGTTTTCCAACTGGTGGATCACCTGCGTGGCTCGCGCCAGCTCCTGGGACAAGCGCAACACCGCATCACGACTTTCATCCACACGCAGGTGGCCTTCACGGGTTTCGCTGCCGGCCTGCTCGGCCGCCTTGGACGCCTGCTGGGCATGGTTGGCCATTTCGGCCACGCTGGCGGCCATCTGGTGAATGGCTGCGGCCACCTGGTCGGTCTGGGTCTGCTGGCCCAGGCTGCTGGCGTGACTGCTGTCGAGGTGCTGCACCAACCGTGCAGCGTGGCCGGAAAGACGCTGAGAGGCATCACCGATACGCCCGACCACCGCGCCGGCTTGGGCTTCGAGCATGTGCAGGGCGAACTCGATCTGCCCGCACTCGTCGCGGCGCCCGGTGTAGATCACCTGGCTCAGCGGGTTGTCGGCCACCCGGCGCGCCCGCTGTTGCAGTTCAACCAAGGGCCGCAACATCAGCCGCACGCCAGCCGCCCCCACCGCACACCCCGCCACCAACGCCAGTAACTGCCAGACCAGCGCGTAATCCGTCAGGCCCAAGCCCAAGGCCCAGGTCACCGCGCAAGTGGCGATACCCCATGCCGATAATTTCACCCCCATGCCGACGATCGGCCAGGACAGCCGCTTGCCCGCTCGCATGCGCGCATACATCCGCTCCGCCACGACGATCCTGCGCGCATCCGGCTTGGTACGCACCGATTGATACTCGACCGTCGCGCCCTCTCGGGTCACCGGTGTGGCATACGCGCTGACCCAATAGTGGTCACCGTTTTTGCAGCGGTTTTTCACCATGCCCATCCACGACCGGCCGCTCTTGAGGGTTTGCCACATATGGGCGAACGCCTCGGCCGGCATGTCCGGATGCCGCAGGATGTTGTGCGACGCACCCAGCAGCTCGTCACGGCTGTAGCCGCTGATGTCGATGAAGTCCTGGTTGGCGTAGGTAATCGCGCTGGTCAGGTCGGTGGTCGAAAGGATGTTGGCGTCGGGGGCAAAGTCCACATTCCGACCGGTGACCGGCAGATTGATCTTCATGGAGAAGCGCGCTCGTGATTGTTAGGGGGGTCGGCAGGGCGTCGACTCTAAGCGCATCGATGGGGTAAATACTGATCCAGCTCATGTTCCGCGCAATTAATTAGCCATCACGGCGCGTCCAGGCGATAAGGCTCGACGATCCGCAGGTACTCGCCGTTGTGCTTGAGCTGCTCAAGCGCACGGTTAAGCTCGACACGCAGCGCCGTGTCGGTATTGCGCAGCGCAATCGCAACACCATTGCCCAACAGCTCAGCACAAACGGCGGGGCCCAGGAAGTCGAAATCCTGGCCGGCAGCCGTGTCGAGCAGGGCCTCGCGAATTTCCACAGTGCCCTGCAGAGTCGCATCGATATCGCCTGCCACCAGGCTGCGGACCAGTTCGTCGTTGAGCCAGAAACTCTTGATAATCACGCCTTTGCGCGCCCATTGCGAACGAACAAAGGCTTCGCGATTACTGCCCAGCAGTACGCCAACTCGCTTGCCCTTGAGCGAGCCTGGCGTCGGCATCAGGCCCGAGCTTCGACGTGCGACCAGGCGCGTGGTGAAGGGGTAGAGGTTCTCGGTGAAACTGACCCAGCGCCGGCGTAGTGGTGTCGGAGCGATGCCCATGATTGCATCGAATTGCCGCGCTTCAAGACGTTCGAAGTTTTCGACCAGCACCTGGTCGACCCAGGTACAGCGCACATTCAACTGCTCGCAAAGCGCGTTGCCCAACTCGATATTCAAACCGACCAACTGTCCTTGCGGGTTGCGGCTCTGGAAGGGGGGAAATTGCGCGGCAACGGCGAAGCGGATTTCGCGTCGAGGTTGATCAAGGCCTGCAACGGCATCCACCGCAAGCAACAGTACAAGCGTTACACAAAGGTGTATCAGGGCCACAGGAAACGTCCTTTTCCGGAAAGAGCGCCCTCCGCTGCTCCCTGTGGAAAAACCAGGGGGGCAGCGGAAGCTGCGCAAGCTTTCAAGAAACGGTCGCGGGCCTACAAGTAGAAATAGCGACTGGAGTTGTAGGCAACATCCCGCAAATATTACAGCGGATCAATCTTAACGTTTACCCATGGAACGGCGAGTGCCCGGTGGCGCCATGCCTGGGGTCTTGGTGTGGCCGTTCTTGGCGCCGTTTTTGTACCAGGGCTGGGCGGCATTCTTGGCCCCGGCCAGTTCACCCGGCTTGAACGGAAACTTGAACGCCGGGATCTCGGCTTTTTCAACGCCTTCGGCGCTGGCCGGATCGACGAGGTCGGCCGCTTCAACAGGGGGTTGTGTCGGGGAAGTCATGGAAGCTCCGGAACGTGCAAAAAATGACGCGGGGCCGGCTTGCGGGCCACGCTGGCGCGCAGTATACCTGCCCGCCTCGGATCTTTAACCACCACCGGTACGAATGGTCGGCCTTTACTGACAGCGCTGTCAGTTAGCAGTCACCTTGCTGACCGGGTTGGCAGGCTATAAAGGCCTCTCACACTTCCAATCCTTTGCCCTGGCGCCCCACCCCATGCAAATTCAACGAAAAACCGCCCTGATCGTGGGTGTCCTCGTGGTGCTGGCCGTTGCAGCGTGGGCGTTGACCCGCCCGGCCAAGGCCAAACTGGCGGCGCCTACTGCCATTCCGGTGCGGGTGGTGAGTGTCGCGCAGCAGGATATTCCGCGCTTTGTCAGCGGGATTGGTTCGGTGCTGTCGCTGCACAGCGTGGTGATTCGCCCGCAAGTGGACGGCATCCTCACTAAGTTGCTGGTCAAGGAAGGCCAACTGGTCAAGGCCGGTGACCTGCTGGCCACCATCGATGACCGCTCGATCCGCGCCAGCCTTGACCAGGCCAAGGCCCAATTGGGCGAAAGCCAGGCGCAGTTGCAGGTGGCGCTGGTCAACCTCAAGCGCTACAAGGAATTGAGCGTCGACGATGGCGTCTCCAAGCAGACCTATGACCAGCAACAAGCCCTGGTCAACCAACTGAAAGCCACTGCCCAAGGCAACCAGGCCGCGATCGATTCGGCTCAGGTACAACTTTCCTACACCCAAATTCGTTCACCGGTCAGTGGCCGCGTGGGTATTCGCACCGTGGATGAGGGCAACTTCCTGCGTACAGCCGATACCCAGGGCCTGTTCTCCGTGACCCAGATCGACCCGATTGCCGTCGAGTTTTCCCTGCCACAGCAAATGCTGCCCACCCTGCAGGGCCTGATCGCAGCCCCCACCAAGGCCAGCGTCGATGCCTACATGGGCGCCGACACTGACGGCCAGACTGGTGACCTGTTGGGTGAAGGCCATTTGAGCCTGATCGACAACCAGATCAGCTCCACCACCGGCACCCTGCGCGCCAAGGCCGAATTCAGCAACGCCTCGCAGCGCCTGTGGCCGGGGCAACTGGTGACCATCAAGATCCAGACGGCCCTCGACAAAAATGCCCTGGTGGTGCCGCCGACAGTGGTGCAACGCGGCCTGGATTCGCACTTTGTGTACCGGGTCAACGGTGACAAGGTCGACGTGGTGCCGGTACAGATCACGTACCAGGACAGCGACGTGAATATCATCAAGGGCGTGCAGGCCGGGGACGTGCTGGTCAGTGACGGCCAGTCGCGACTCAAGGCCGGCGCCCAGGTGGAAGTCCTCAAGGAGCCGCCGCAGGTGATCCAGACCGCCGACGCCAAGGTGCAGCCATGAGCGGCATCCGTTCGCCGTCGGCCTGGTGCGTCGACCACCCGGTCGCCACCCTGCTGTTGACCTTCGCCCTGGTGCTGCTCGGGCTGATTGCCTTCCCGCGCCTGGCCATCGCCCCACTGCCGGAAGCGGAATTTCCGACGATCCAGGTCACCGCCACCCTGCCCGGCGCCAGCCCGGACACCATGGCGTCATCCGTGGCCACGCCGTTGGAGGTGCAATTCAGCGCCATCCCCGGCATGACCCAGATGACCTCCAGCAGCGCCTTGGGCTCCAGCCTGCTGACCCTGCAATTCACCCTGACCAAGAGCATCGACACCGCCGCCCAAGAAGTGCAGGCGGCGATCAACACCGCGTCCGGCAAGCTGCCCAGCGACATGCCCAGCCTGCCGACCTGGAAGAAGGTCAACCCGGCAGACAGCCCGGTGCTGATCCTCAGCGTCAGTTCCAACAGCATGCCCAGCACCGAGCTGAGCGACTTGGTGGAAACCCTGCTGGCCCGGCAGATCAGCCAGATCGACGGCGTCGGCCAGATCAACATCACCGGCCAGCAACGCCCGGCGATCCGTGTACAAGCCTCCCCGGACAAACTCGCCGCCATCGGCCTGACCCTGGCCGATATCCGCCTGGCCATCCAGCAATCGAGCCTCAACCTGGCCAAGGGCGCGATCTACGGCGAGAACAGCGTGTCGACCCTGTCGACCAACGACCAGTTGTTTCATCCGAATGATTACGCACAGCTGATCGTGTCCTACAAGGACGGAGCGCCCGTTCAACTGCGTGATATCGCCAAAGTCATCAACGGTTCGGAAAACGCCTACGTGCAGGCCTGGTCCGGCGACACACCAGGGGTCAACCTGGTGATTTCACGCCAGCCCGGCGCGAACATCGTCGAGACCGTGGACCGCATCCAGTCCGAACTGCCGCGCCTGCAAGCCATGCTGCCGGCATCGGTGCAGGTCAGCGTGTTGACCGACCGTACCAAGACCATTCGCGCGTCGCTGCATGAAGTGGAAGTGACCCTGCTGATCGCCATCCTGCTGGTGGTGGCGGTGATGGCGCTGTTCCTGCGGCAGTTGTCGGCGACGATGATTGTGTCCAGCGTGCTGGGTGTGTCGCTGGTCGCCAGTTTTGCGTTGATGTACCTGATGGGCTTCAGCCTGAACAACCTCACCTTGGTGGCGATCGTGATCGCCGTGGGGTTTGTGGTGGACGATGCCATCGTGGTGGTGGAAAACATTCACCGCCATCTGGAGGCGGGCCTCGACAAGCGTGAAGCGGCGATCAAGGGCGCCGGGGAGATCGGCTTTACGGTGGTGTCCATCAGCTTCTCGCTGGTAGCGGCGTTTATTCCGCTGCTGTTCATGGGCGGCGTGGTCGGGCGGTTGTTCAAGGAATTCGCCTTGACGGCCACCTCGACCATCCTGATTTCGGTGGTGGTCTCGCTGACCCTCGCGCCGACCCTGGCCGCGCTGTTCATGCGCGCCCCCACTCACCACGCCCACGACAAACCGGGCTTCAGCGAACGACTGCTGGCCGGCTATGCGCGCAACCTGCGCCGCGCCCTGGCCCATCAACGCACGATGGCGGCGATCTTCGTGGTGACCCTGGCCCTGGCCGTGGTTGGCTACGTGTTTATCCCCAAGGGGTTCTTCCCCGTGCAGGACACCGGCTTTGTGCTCGGCACCAGCGAAGCGGCGGCCGATGTGTCGTACCCGGACATGGTCGCCAAGCACAAGGCGCTGGCCGAGATCGTCAAGGCCGACCCTGCGGTGGAAGCGTTTTCGCATTCGGTAGGGGTGACGGGCAGTAACCAGACCATCGCCAACGGCCGCTTCTGGATTGCCTTGAAGGACCGCGGTGACCGCGACGTGTCCGCCAGCCAGTTCATCGACCGCATCCGCCCGAAACTGGCCAAAGTGCCGGGCATCGTGCTGTACCTGCGCGCCGGGCAAGACATCAACCTGAGTTCCGGCCCCAGCCGCGCCCAGTACCAGTACGTGCTCAAGAGCAACGACGGCCCGACGCTCAACACCTGGACCCAGCGCCTCACCGAGAAACTGCGCGCCAACCCGGCATTCCGCGACCTGTCCAACGACCTGCAACTGGGCGGCAGCATCACCCATATCAGCATCGACCGTCAGGCTGCCGCGCGCTTCGGCCTGACTGCCACCGATGTGGACCAGGCGCTGTACGACGCTTTCGGCCAGCGCCAGATCAACGAATTCCAGACCGAGATCAACCAATACCAAGTGGTGCTGGAACTGGACACCCAGCAACGCGGCAAGGCCGAGAGCCTCAACTACTTCTACCTGCGCTCGCCGCTCACAAACGAGATGGTGCCGCTGTCGGCTCTGGCCAAGGTTGACCCGCCCACCGTGGGGCCGCTTTCGATCAGTCATGACGGCATGTTCCCGGCGGCCAACCTGTCGTTCAACCTGGCGCCGGGCGTGGCGTTGGGCGATGCGGTGATCATGCTCAACCAGGCCAAGAATGAAATCGGCATGCCCACCACCATCATCGGCAACTTCCAGGGTGCGGCCCAGGCGTTCCAGAGCTCGCTGGCCAGCCAACCGTGGCTGATCCTGGCGGCACTGGTGGCGGTGTACATCATCCTGGGCGTGTTGTACGAGAGTTTCGTGCACCCGCTGACGATCATCTCCACCTTGCCGTCGGCCGGGTTGGGGGCGCTGATCATGCTGTCGCTGATGGGCCAGGACTTTTCGATCATGGCGCTGATCGGCCTGGTGCTGTTGATCGGCATCGTGAAGAAAAACGGCATCCTGATGATCGACTTTGCCCTGGAGGCCCAGCGTGTCAGGGGCCTGTCGCCGGAGGATGCGATCTATGAGGCCTGCGTCACGCGGTTCCGGCCGATCATCATGACCACCCTCGCTGCCCTGCTCGGCGCGGTGCCGCTGATGCTCGGCGCCGGCCCCGGTGCGGAAATGCGCCAACCGCTGGGTATCGCGGTGGTCGGCGGCTTGCTGGTGAGCCAGGCGCTGACGCTGTTCACCACCCCCGTCATATACTTGTACCTTGAGAAGTTTTTCCACAGGCCCAAACCAACGCCTGCTTTGGCAACCACCCATTGAGGCTGAGGCCCCGTCCTGGAGCAAGAAGCTCATGCGCGTCCTGATTATTGAAGATGAAGAAAAAACCGCGGATTACCTGCACCGCGGCCTGACGGAACAGGGCTATGCGGTCGACGTCGCCCGCGAAGGCGTCGAGGGCCTGCACCTGGCGCTGGAGAACGACTACGCCGTGATCGTGCTCGACGTGATGCTCCCCGGGCTCGATGGCTTCGGCGTATTGCGTGCGTTGCGTGCACGCAAGCAGACGCCGGTCATCATGCTCACCGCCCGCGAACGCGTGGAAGACCGCATCCGCGGCCTGCGCGAGGGCGCCGACGATTACCTGGGCAAACCCTTCTCCTTCCTGGAACTGGTGGCGCGCCTGCAAGCCCTGACCCGCCGCAGTGGCGGCCATGAACCGGTGCAGGTGACGGTCGCCGACCTGTGGATCGACCTGATCAGCCGCAAGGCCAGCCGCAACGGCCTGCGCCTGGACCTGACCGCCAAGGAGTTCTCGCTGCTCAGCGTATTGGCGCGGCGCCAGGGCGAGATCCTGTCCAAGACCGCGATTGCGGAAATGGTCTGGGACATCAATTTCGACAGTGACGCCAACGTGGTGGAAGTCGCGATCAAGCGCCTGCGCGCCAAGCTCGACGGACCGTTCGACACCAAGCTGCTGCACACCATCCGCGGCATGGGCTATGTGCTGGAGAGCCGCAGTGTCAGCTAACTCCATTGCCCTGCGCCTGAGCAGCATGTTCAGCCTGGTGGCGCTGCTGATCTTCCTGTTGATCGGCGGCGCGCTGTATCAGCAGGTGGACCGCAGCCTCGGCCTGCTGCCGGGCGCCGAGTTGGACGCACGTTACAGTGTGCTGGAGTCTTCGGTGAACCGCTTCGGTACGCCGGACCATTGGGTGAAGATGCAGGCCAAGCTCAAGTTGTTGGGCGAAGAAGACAAGCGCATCCGCTTCTGGGTGGTAAGCAGCGATCCGAACTACGAATACGGCAACCCCGATGCGCAGATCCGCGCCTTCGCCGAAGGCCCGACGGGCAAGCGCGACTTGCGCCTGCCGGGGCGCGAATACCCGCTCAAGGTACTGGTGAGCCAGTTCCCGGCCAAGGACCAGCGCCCGCCGCTGCGTTTCATGATCGCCATCGACACCGAGAACTTCCGTGCCACCCAGCACCACCTGCTGGTGGCGCTGGTCAGCCTCGCGCTGGTGGGTGTATTGCTGGCGTCGTTGCTGGGCTTCTGGGTCGCGCGCATCGGCCTCAAGCCGCTGGGCAAACTCTCGGATGAGGCGCAGAAACTCGCCCCGCCCAAACTCTCCGGGCGCCTGCAACTGTCGCCGTTGCCGCCGGAGTTGAGCCAGTTCGTCAACTCGTTCAACTCCACCCTGGACCGTGTCGAGCAGGCCTATTCGCGCCTGGAGTCGTTCAATGCCGACGTGGCGCACGAACTGCGCTCGCCCCTGACCAACCTGATCGGCCAGACCCAGGTCGCGCTGACCCGCGGGCGTTCGGCCGAGCATTATTTCGAGGTGCTGCAATCCAACCTCGAAGAGTTGGAGCGACTGCGTTCGATCATCAACGATATGCTCTTCCTCGCCAGCGCCGACCAGGGCAGCAAGGCCACCAAGCTGATCGAAAGCTCCCTGGCCGATGAAGTGGCCACCACCCTCGACTACCTGGACTTCATCCTCGAAGACGCCCAAGTGCAGGTGCAGGTCCACGGCGATGCCCTGGTACAGATCGAAAAAGCCCACCTGCGTCGCGCCCTGATCAACCTGCTGAGCAACGCGGTGCAGCACACCGCGCCCGGGCAGGTGATCGTCGTGAACATCGAGGTGCAGGAGCATCAGGTGGCGATCGGTGTGACCAACCCCGGCGACGTGATCGCCAGCGAGCACTTGCCACGTCTGTTCGAGCGGTTTTATCGAGTGGACGCTTCGCGCAGCAACAGCGGGGCCAATCATGGCCTGGGCCTGGCCATCGTCAAGGCGATTGCCTTGATGCACGGCGGCGATGTGTTCGTGCGCAGCGAGCAGGGCGGCAATACCTTCGGCATCACCCTGCCGGCCTGAACACCTCGATCAACAGGCAAGCCAGCTCCCAAAGAAGATCTCCATCGCCCTGACTGTTGCGATTTGGGCAACAGTCATTATCTTGTTACACTCTGTATCGTACCGCTCGCCTGCGTTAATTTGACGCATCGATGAGCGTGACGGCAAAGGCAGCCTCCCGCTTACCCGAATTTCCCTCGATTTATTTCCAGGGCTCTACACTGGGAATCTGTCTTAAAGCCGCTGACTTCAGCGGCTTTTTTTTGCCGTAAAAAAGGCCAGGCACCCACCCACGACATTGGCCGTTTCCGATTGACCAAAGGAGCTACACCGGTGAAGAACTCGCTGACGTTCACCCCGTTATTCCTCGCAATTGCAGCAACGATCACGCCCCTTCTTGCCCACGCGGCAGACACCCCCCCTGCCGACGGTTTCGTCGCCGGCGCCCACCTCAATATCAACACCCGCAACTACTACATGAACCGCGACCGTCGCGATATCCACACCGATGACAGCAAGGAGTGGGGCCAGGGTTTCATCGGCCTCTTCGAATCCGGCTACACCCAGGGCACCGTCGGCTTCGGCCTGGACGCCCACGCCATGCTCGGTCTCAAACTGGACGGCGGTGGCGGCACCGATGGCTCCAGCATCCTTCCGTACGGCGGTGGCAACGGCAAGGCGCCGGGCTCGTTCTCGACAGCGGGTGGCACCTTGAAAATGCGCGCATTCGATACCGAGCTGAAAGCCGGCGACCTGTTCCTCAATAACCCGATGATCGCCGGCGGCGCGACCCGCATGCTGCCGCAGACCTTCCGTGGCGTGAGCCTGACCAACCACAGCCTCGACGGCTGGATGTTCGAAGGTGGCCAGGCCAGCTTCACCAAGTTCTACAACCAGAGCGGCCACCGCCGCATCGGCACCAGCTACGGCGCGTTGCCCGAGAATACGGACAGCCAGCACATGAACTGGGCCGGCATATCGTTCAGTGGTATCGACGGGCTGACCAGCAACCTCTACGCCTCCGAGCTCAAGGACGTGTGGAATCAGTACTACTACGACCTGGACTACACCTATGTGGTGAACGAGATGATCAGTCTCAACCCCGGTCTGCACTACTACCACACCCAGGACACGGGGCAGTCGCTGCTGGGGAATATCAACAACAACACCTACAGCCTGCACTTCACCGTGGACGTCGGCCACCACAGCGTCACCGCCACGTACCAGCGGGTCAACGGCAACACCCCGTTCGACTACATCGCCCAGGGCGACAGCGTGTACCTGGACAACTCCCAGCAATACTCCGACTTCAACGGCCCCAATGAGCGCTCGTGGAAACTCAAGTACGCCTATAACTTCGGCGGCCTGGGCCTGCCCGGCCTGACCTCGGCGGTGTCCTACATCAGCGGCAAGACCGACCTGACCAAGGTCGACCCGCAAAGCCGTGGCTACAGTGCCTGGTACAGCGCCGATGGCAAGGACGCCCAGCATTGGGAACGGGATATCGACCTCAAATACGTGGTACAGGGCGGCAAGGCCAAGGACCTGGCAGTACGCCTGCAATGGGCGGTCAACCGCGGCAGCAACGGCTACTCGGCGGTGGACCGGGACGTGGATGAATACCGGCTGATCGTCGACTATCCGATCAACGTGTTCTGACGGACGGATCTTTCTTTTAAACCCTGGATTCAATTTTCATCGGGTAGAACTAAACTGCCAGCATCCTCACCGCTGAAGTCTGCCCGATGAGTCAACCCCACGTCCGAACCTTGCCGGCACGCCCGGAGCTGTTACTGATTCTGGGTAGTGGCCTGACGGTTGCCCTGATCGTGGTGATCGTCGCGGCGTTGCTGGTCCGTGAACACGCCAGCACTCTGCAGGCCGCCAAGCGCGCCACCAGCAACATCACCCAACTGATCAATGCCGATGTGCTGCGAAACGTCGAGCTGTATGACCTGGCCCTGCAAGGGCTGATCGCAGCCACCACGCGCAGGGACTTGAGCCAAGTGTCGCCGCAGATCCGGCACCTGGTGCAGTTTGATCAATCCACGGCGGCGCCCTTCAAGGGCGAAGTGCTGTTGCTGGATGCCAGCGGCACAGTGATTGCCGACTCTTCGACGCTAGGGCCGACGCCGCGCAACTTCGCCAGCCGCGATTACTTCCAGGCCCATCAACGCACGTCCGAGGCGGGTTTGTTTATCAGCCGGCCGTTCAAGATCCACTGTGCCTGTGAGCAGGTCTGGCGTATCGCTTTCAGTCGTCGGGTGACCGGGCCCAACGGCGAGTTTGCCGGCGTGGCCGTGGCGACCATGCGCCTGGCGTATTTCGACCAGTTGTTCAACCGCCTGGCCATCGGCAATGGCAGCTCCGTCAACTTACTGAATAACAAGGGCGTCCTCCTGGCCCAGCAACCGTTGCTGGAACGCGACATGATCGACAAAGACCTGAGCGATCGCCCCAACTTCAAACGCATCCTGCGCGAAGGCGAAGGCAGCTTCCGGGCGATTTCCGCCATTACTGGCCAAGAGCGTTTGTATACCTTCAGCAACGTGGGTGAGTTGCCGCTGATCGTGGTGGTGGCGCTGGCCGCCGATGACGTGTTCGCCCCCTGGCAACGCGCCGCGCTGCTGACCAGCAGTGCCACCGGCATCCTCTGTATCGGTCTGTTGTGGCTGGCCTGGATGCTGCGCCGCGAACTGCGCCGTCGTTATCGCACAGAGCGTGTGCTGTCAGAACTGGCAGCCACCGACGCCCTGACCGGCCTGGCTAACCGTCGCATCCTGGACGAACGCCTGCGCCTGGAGTGGGATCGCGCGCAACGCTCGACTGAGCCGCTGACGGTGCTGATGATCGATGTGGACCACTTCAAGGCGTTCAACGACCGCCACGGCCATCACGGCGGCGATGAAGCGCTGCGCACGGTCGCGCAGGTGATCGGCACCAATATCCGCCGCCCGGCCGATCTGGCGGCACGTTATGGCGGTGAAGAGTTCGCGGTGGTGCTGCCGGTGACCGACGCCAAGGGCGCCTGGGTGATCGCCGAGCATATCCGCAGCGGCATCGAGCACCTGCCAAGGGTGGCGGGGGATGCGCAGCCGATTACGGTGAGCATTGGCATGAGCACCTGGGACAAGCGCAGCCGGCTGTCATTGGAGGCGTTGTTGCTGAGTGCGGATCAGGCGTTGTACGAGGCCAAGCACACAGGCCGTAACCGTATTGTGGATGCTTCGTACCTTTAATGGGCATGGAGTTTCTGTAGTGAGCGGGCTTGCCCCGCGCTGGGCTGCGGAGCAGCCCCTGAATGACCCGTGCAGTTTTGCCTGACAAAACGCCGCGTCTACTTTTAGGGCCGCTTCGCAGCGCAGCGCGGGGCAAGCCCGCTCGCCACATTAAGCCTACACACCACAGTAAGCTTGCTCAGCACCACAGTCATGTACCCCATAAAACTCAGGCAAAAAAAAGGCCACCCGAAGGCAGCCTTTCAAAACTAAAGAAAGAGAGTTGTGACTTACACCGCCGCAACGGGACGCATGTAAGAGATCGGTGCGGTGCTGGCATCTTCGAAGGTCACGACTTCCCAAGCATCTGTCTGCTCAATCAACTTGCGCAGCAACTGGTTGTTAAGGGCATGGCCCGACTTGAAGCCTTTGAACTCGCCTATCAGGCTATTGCCCAGCAGGTAGAGGTCACCGATTGCATCGAGGATCTTGTGCTTCACGAATTCGTCTTCGTAGCGAAGGCCGTCTTCGTTCAATACACCATCCGCGTCGACCACAATGGCGTTTTCAACGCTGCCGCCGAGTGCGAGGTTGTGCTTGCGCAGGTACTCGATGTCACTCATGAAACCAAAGGTACGGGCGCGGCTGACTTCTTTTACGAACGAAGTGCTGGAAAAATCCACGCTTGCACTTTGGGTGCGGTCACGGAATACCGGGTGATCGAAATCGATCTCAAAGCTCACTTTAAAGCCTTCGAACGGGACGAAGGTGGCGCGCTTGTCGCCGTCTTCTACTGTCACTTCCCGCAGAATGCGAATGAACTTCTTGGCTGCGTCCTGTTCTTCCAGGCCGGCAGATTGAATCAAGAATACGAAGGGTCCAGCGCTGCCATCCATGATCGGGACTTCGGACGCGGAGAGCTCGACGTAGGCGTTATCGATGCCCAGGCCAGCCATGGCCGAGAGCAAGTGCTCCACCGTATCCACTTTGACGTCACCGTTGACCAATGTGGTCGACATGGTGGTTTCGCCAACGTTTTCCGCGCGAGCAGGAATCTGCACCACAGGGTCCAGGTCGGCACGCACAAACACGATGCCGGTGTCGACAGGTGCAGGCTTGAGGGTCAGGTATACCTTCTCCCCGGAGTGCAGACCTACACCTGTGGCACGAATAATATTCTTCAGGGTGCGTTGTTTAATCATGGCTTGGACCGCTTCAGCGCAAATTGCGAACTGGTATCAACAAAGGCTGGCGATAATAGCAGACCAGACCTTTGCTGAACACCAATCACCTTCATAGCCCTGATACATTCCATTAATCGGCCTGACGACGCAGGAATGCCGGGATGTCCAGGTAGTCCAGATCATCTTGCGGATTCGGGCTACGGGACGCCGCAGCACCGGCCTGAGCCTGGTTGCGCATCACGGTCGGACGGTCCAGGTCACGGTAGTTCACAGACGGCAGTTCCTGGCGCGCAGGCGCTGGAGCGGCAGCTTGCTGGCTGGCGTGGCTGGTGTGAACGGTATTGTCGATGACCTTCACAGGCTTCTCGATTTTTGCGCCCAGGCCGGTGGCAACCACGGTCACGTGCAGTTCGTCGCGCATGTCCGGATCGATAACGGTACCGACTTTGACCATCGCGTGCTCGGAAGCGAAGGCTTCGATGATGCTACCCACGTCGGAGTACTCACCCAGGGACAGGTCAGGACCGGCGGTGATGTTCACCAGGATGCCGCGTGCGCCTTGCAGGTTCACGTCTTCCAGCAGCGGGTTGCGGATGGCCGCTTCAGTGGCTTCACGCGCACGGTTAGGACCGCTGGCGCAGCCAGTGCCCATCATCGCCATGCCCATTTCGCTCATCACGGTGCGTACGTCGGCAAAGTCGACGTTGATCATGCCTGGGCGCTTGATGATGTCGGAGATACCGCGAACGGCACCGGCCAGTACATCGTCAGCCTTGGCGAAGGCGGACAGCAGGCTTGCATCCTTGCCCAGGATGGTCAGCAGCTTCTCGTTGGGGATGGTGATCAACGAGTCGACGCTTTCAGACAGCAGACGGATGCCTTCGTCGGCGATCTGCATGCGCTTGCGACCTTCGAACGGGAACGGACGGGTCACCACAGCTACCGTCAGAATGCCCATTTCCTTGGCCACTTCGGCAATGATCGGCGCAGCACCGGTACCGGTACCGCCGCCCATGCCGGTGGTGATGAACACCATGTTGGTGCCTTGCAGCACTTCGGCAATACGCTCGCGGTCTTCCAGCGCGGCTTGACGGCCGACTTCCGGGTTGGCGCCAGCGCCGAGGCCTTTGGTCACGGCAGTGCCCAATTGCAGGATGGTCCGCGCGCCGATGCTTTTCAGCGCCTGGGCATCAGTGTTGGCGCAGATGAATTCAACGCCTTCAATGTTGCTCTTGACCATGTGGTTGACAGCGTTGCCGCCGCCACCGCCGACACCGATCACTTTGATGACCGGGCTTGCGGGGATGTTGTCTACGAGTTCGAACATGTTCCCTCTCCTTTCGTTTTCTCTAGTTTTTTCGCCTACTGCTTACAGCGGTGTTGCGGTAAATCGTTAGAAGTTGCCCTTGACCCATGCCTGCAACCGCTCGAACAACGGCGCCTTGGCCTCGTCGTCGCTGCGGTAGCTGTCACGGTTGCTCGGGCCCGACAGGGAAATGCCGTCGGTCTGCTTTTGCAGCCCGTACAACAGCAAGCCCACACCGGTGGAATAAATCGGGTTGCGTACCACGTCGCCCAGGCCTTTGACGCCATGGGGAACACCCAGGCGAACCGGCATGTGGAAGATTTCCTCGGCCAGCTCGACCGCGCCTTCCATCTTCGAGGTACCACCGGTCAGCACGATGCCGGCCGGGATCAGGTCTTCGTAGCCGCTGCGGCGCAGTTCAGCCTGGATCAGGGTGAACAGTTCGTCGTAGCGGGGCTCGACCACTTCGGCCAGCGCCTGGCGCGACAGCTCGCGCGGTGGACGGTCGCCCACGCTTGGCACCTTGATGGTCTCGCCGGCACCGGCCAGCTTGGCCAGGGCGCAGGCGTAGCGGATCTTGATTTCTTCGGCGTACTGGGTCGGTGTACGCAGCGCCATGGCGATGTCGTTGGTCACCTGGTCACCGGCAATCGGGATCACGGCGGTGTGACGGATCGCACCCTCGGTGAAGATCGCGATGTCAGTGGTGCCGCCGCCGATGTCCACCAGGCAGACGCCCAGTTCTTTTTCGTCGTCGGTCAGTACCGAGTAGGCCGAAGCCAGTTGCTCGAGAATGATGTCGTCGATTTCCAGGCCGCAGCGGCGCACGCATTTTTCAATGTTCTGTGCGGCATTGACGGCGCAGGTCACCACGTGGACCTTGGCTTCCAGGCGTACGCCCGACATGCCCAGGGGCTCGCGGACGCCTTCCTGGTTATCGATCACGTAGTCCTGCGGCAGGGTGTGCAGCACGCGCTGGTCAGCCGGGATCGCCACGGCCTGGGCCGCGTCGAGGACCCGCTCAAGGTCGGCCGAGCTGACCTCGCGGTCGCGGATCGCCACGATGCCGTGAGAGTTCAGGCTGCGGATATGGTTGCCGGCCACGCCGACGAACGCCGAGTGGATCCGGCAACCGGCCATCAGCTGCGCTTCTTCGATGGCGCGCTGGATCGATTGCACGGTGGACTCGATGTTCACCACCACGCCCTTCTTCAGGCCCCGGGACGGATGCGTGCCAATACCGACGATTTCGATCGTGCCGTCTTCCCCGACCTCGCCCACCAGCGCCACCACCTTGGAGGTGCCGATATCGAGACCGACGATCATTTTGCCGCTTTGCACGTTTGCCATGGGTCCTGCCTCTTCTTAATTCTTCGCGACAGCGGGTTGCGCTGCCGTGGGCGCAGCCGGTTCACGCCAGCCGACGGCAAGGCCGTTGGCGTAACGCAGGTCGACGCTCGCAATGTTCGTAATCTGTTCTTTCAAGGTCTTGTCATAGATGGCAATGAAACGGCGCATCTTTTCCACCAAGCGGTCGCGTCCCAGCAACAACTGGATGCCCGGGCCGGAACTGCCTGCCCCGGTCGTCAAAAACCAGCTGCCCCGTTCACGCAGTTCCAGGCGTGCAATGGAGAAGCCCAGTGGCCGCAGCATCTGGCTCAAGGCCTGGTACTGCTGCATCACTTGCTGCTGCGCCCGCTGCGGCCCGAACAGCTGCGGCAGGTGCTCGTAGTTGGCCAGCTCACGCGGGGTGAACGCCTGGCCCTGGTTGTTCAGCAGTGCTTCGTCGCCCCAACGGGCCACGGGCAGTTGTTCTTCCAGGCGGATCGTCACCTGGTCCGGCCATACGCGGCGGACTTCGGCGTGGGCAATCCACGGCATCTGTTCCAGTTCCGAACGCATGCCGGCCAGGTCGATGGTAAAGAAGCTCGCCGCCAGATACGGGCCGATGCGCTGCTGTACCGCCTGCTGGCTGATGTAGCTCAAGTCGCCCTGCACGCTGATCCTGGTGATCGGACGGTCGGCATACGGCAACAGACGCTGGGCGCCCTCGTAGGTTCCGAAGCCCAACACCACCAGCAGCACAGGCCAGTACAGCGCCTTGAGGAAACCAAAATTGGCTTTCGGCAGGCGCGCCGACATCGGCTCTTTAGCCACCATCCGGCTGGCACCCCGTGGCACCGGCTTGCGGCTCGGGGCTTGTGGGGGCTGATGACGAAGCGATGCGCCGTTCATGTGCTTAGCCTCTAGGCTCGATGCTTGCGGCCAGGATCGCCAGCACCAACTGCTGGAAATCCAGACCGGCGGCACGGGCGGCCATAGGTACCAGGCTGTGGTCGGTCATGCCCGGAGCGGTGTTGACTTCCAGGAACCAGAAATTCCCTTGGTCATCCTGCATCACGTCTGCCCGCGCCCAACCGGCGATACCCAGCGCCTCACAGGCTTTCGCCGTGAGGTCCATCAATTCTTTTTCCTTGGTTGCGTCGAGGCCACACGGGATCCGGTACTGGGTATCGGATGCCAGGTACTTGGCGTCGTAGTCGTAAAAGGTGTGGGGCGTGCCCAATGCGATAGGCGGCAATACCTGGCCACGCAGGGTGGCGATGGTGTACTCGGGACCCTGGATCCACTGTTCCACCAACACTTGCGAATCGTAGGTACTTGCCGCTTTCCATGCGTCGATCAATTCGGCGGCCGAGTTCACTTTGGCCATGCCGATACTGGAGCCTTCATGGGCTGGTTTGACGATCAAAGGCAGGCCCAGTTCCTTGGCTGCAGAAATACAATCGTCTTCGCTGCACAGAACACTGTGACGCGGGGTTGGAATACCCAGGCTGTGCCACACCTGCTTGGTGCGCAGCTTGTCCATCGCCAGTGCCGACGCGAGGATGCCGCTGCCGGTGTAAGGGATGCCAGCGCACTCCAGCAGGCCTTGCATACTACCGTCTTCACCGCCACGGCCGTGCAGAATGATGAAGGCGCGGTCGATCTTCTCGGCCTGCAGGCGGGCGAGGAAGTCATCACCCACATCGATGCCGAACGCGTTCACACCGGCGCTTTGAAGCGCTTCGAGCACGGCATTGCCGGACTTGAGCGACACTTCGCGCTCGGCGCTCTTGCCACCGAACAATACGGCCACGCGGCCGAAGTCGGCAGGCGTGATCGTGGAAAACAGGGAGGCGTAGTCAGTGATCATTTCGCCGCTCCCTTTTTTGCCGCAAACAGCGGGCTCGCCAGCAATTTAGGCGCAAGGCCACCGATATCACCGGCGCCCTGGCACAGCAGGATGTCGCCGGCACGCAGCAGCGGCTTGACGATCGGCGCCAGGTCCACACCACGCTCGATGTAGATCGGGTCCAACTGCCCACGCTGACGGATGCTGTTGCACAGCTTGCGGCTGTCGGCGCCCGGGATCGGCTCTTCACCGGCCGGGTAGACTTCCATCAGCAGCAGCACATTGGCATCGGCCAATACATTGACGAAGTCGTCGTACAGGTCGCGGGTACGGCTGTAGCGGTGCGGCTGGTAGACCATCACCAGGCGGCGCTCTGGCCAGCCACCGCGCACGGCCTTGATCACAGCAGCGACTTCGGTCGGGTGGTGACCGTAGTCGTCCACCAGCATCACGTCACCGCCTTCTACCGGCAACTGGCCGTAGACCTGGAAGCGACGGCCCACGCCGGCAAAGCGCGACAGGCCTTCGACGATGGCGTCATCGCTGACGCCCTCGTCGGTGGCAATGCAGATGGTCGCCAGGGAATTGAGTACGTTGTGGTTGCCCGGCATGTTCACCGACACATCCAATGGCTCGCGATCCGGGCGCAGTACGGTGAAGAAGGTTTGCATGCCTTCCTGGCGTACATTGATTGCGCGCACATCGGCGTCTTCGCTGAAGCCGTAGGTCACGGTCGGACGCTTGACCAGCGGCAGGATTTCACGCACCACCGGATCGTCCAGGCACACCACCGCCAGGCCGTAGAACGGCAGGTTGTGCAGGAACTCGACAAAGGTTTTCTTCAACTTGTTGAAGTCACCGTCATAGGTCGCCATGTGGTCGGCGTCGATGTTGGTGACCACGGCCACCAACGGCTGCAGGTGCAGGAAGCTGGCATCGCTTTCGTCGGCTTCGGCGATCAGGTAGCGGCTGGTGCCGAGCTGGGCATTGGTGCCGGCTGCATTCAGGCGGCCACCGATGACGAAGGTCGGGTCCAGGCCACCGGCGGCGAACACCGAGGCGATCAGGCTGGTGGTGGTGGTTTTGCCATGGGTACCGGCGACGGCGATGCCGTGGCGATAACGCATCAGCTCGGCCAGCATCTCGGCGCGTGGCACCACGGGAATGCGGCGCTCAAGGGCGGTGGCCACTTCCGGGTTGGAGGTGTTCACGGCACTGGAGACCACCAGCACGTCAGCCTCGGCGGCGTTCTCGGCGCGGTGGCCGATAAAGATCTGCGCGCCAAAGGACTTCAGGCGATCGGTGACCGGCGACTCTTTCAGGTCGGAGCCGGACACCTGGTAGCCCAGGTTCAGCAACACTTCGGCAATGCCGCACATGCCCACACCGCCGATACCGACGAAGTGGATGCGACGGATACGGCGCATTTCCGGTTGCGGCATGGCTTTCTGATTCTCAACCATGGGCCACCTCCAGGCAGATATCGACCACGGTGCGGGTTGCGTCAGGCTTGGCCAGGCGGCTTGCGGTGCTCGCCATGCTGTTGAGTCGTTCCGGTTGCATCAAAACCTCGGTCAGGCGTGCGGCCAAATCGGCGGCGCCAGTCGTTCTTTGCGGCAGCAGGAAAGCAGCGCCCTCCCCGGCCAAATATTCGGCGTTGCGGGTCTGGTGATCGTCGATCGCATGGGGCAAAGGCACCAGCAAGGACGGCAGACCGGCGGCGGCCAGTTCACTGACGGTCAGCGCACCAGCGCGACAGACCACCAGGTCGGCCCAGCCATAGGCATGGGCCATGTCTTTGATGAAGGGCTGTACGTTCGCCTCCACACCGGCTTCGCGATAGCGAGTGGCGGTGACTTCATCGTGATTCTTGCCAGCCTGGTGGAAGATCTCCGGACGCAATTCCACAGGGAGTTGCGCCAGCGCTTCCGGCAGCAATTTGTTCAGCGGCTCGGCGCCCAGGCTTCCGCCCAGGATCAGCAGGTGCGCCTTGCGCCCGACCAGCGCCTGGCGGGCGATGTCCATGAACAGCTCGGTGCGCACCGGGTTGCCGGTGGTACGGCGCTTGCTCGACGCGCTGAACGTATTCGGGAATGCTTCACACACCCGCGCGGCCAATGGCACCAGCAGGCGGTTGGCGGTACCGGCGACGGCGTTCTGCTCGTGCACGATCACCGGCACGCCGGCAAGCCTGGCCGCGACACCGCCAGGGCCGGTCACGTAACCGCCAAAGCCGAGTACACAGACCGGGTTCAGCTCACGAATCACTTTGCGGGCCTGCCACACCGCCTTGAGCAACACGAACGGCGCCTTGAGCAGGGACAGCTTGCCCTTGCCACGCAGGCCAGTGACGTTGATCAGGTGCAGCGACAAGCCTGCGTTCGGTACCAATTCGTTTTCGATGCCACGCGGTGTGCCCAGCCAGTGCACGGTGTAGCCACGGTTCTGGAATTCCCGCGCACACGCCAGGGCCGGGAACACATGGCCCCCGGTGCCGCCCGCCATGATCAGCACGTTAGCGCCCATGGGATGGCTCCTCGGCGAAGTCGCTTTCGCTGAACTCCATCTCTTCGCTGCCCAGGTGGGTTCGACTTTCCCACTCGATGCGCAGCAACAAGCCCAGGCACGCGCAGCAAATCACCAACGAACTGCCGCCGTAACTGAGGAACGGCAAGGTCAGGCCCTTGGTCGGCAGCAAGCCGACGTTCACACCGATGTTGATCAGGAACTGGCCGATCCACAGGAACGACAAGCCGTACGCCACATAGGCGGCGAAATACTGCTTGGCCTTCTCGGCCCACAAGCCGATGTACATGCCGCGCACGCACACGAACACGAACAGCGCGACGGTGCACAGCGAACCGACCACGCCGAGCTCTTCGGCAAGTACCGAGAAGACGAAGTCGGTGTGCGCTTCCGGCAGGTAGAACTGCTTCTGCACGCTGTTGCCCAGGCCCACGCCCAGCCATTCGCCACGACCGAAGGCGATCAGCGCCTGGGTCAACTGGTAGCCGGAACCGAACTGATCGGACCACGGGTCGGTAAAGGTAATCAGACGCGCCATCCGGTAGGGTTGCGCCTGGACCAGAATGGTCACGGCCGCCACCGCCAGCACCACCATCAAAGTGAAACGGAACAGGCCCACGCCGCCGAGGAACAGCATCGCCGCCGCGGCGCCCATCATGACGACCGTGGCACCGAAGTCGGGCTCCATCAGCAACAGGCCGGCCATCGGCAGCAGCACGATGAACGGCTTGAAGAAGCCCATCCAGCTCTCGCGCACTTCTTTCTGGCGACGGACGAGGTAGCCCGCGAGGTAGATCACCACGAATACCTTGGCGATTTCCGACGGCTGCACGTTGAACGCACCGAAGCCGATCCAGCGCATCGAACCGTTCACCTCCCGGCCGATGCCGGGCAGGATCACCATGATCAGCAAGCCGAACGCGCCGATCAGCATCAGCCAGCCCAGGCGCTGCCAGGTGGCGATAGGGATCATCATGGTAACGATGCACGCGCCCAGGCCGAGCACCAGGTACACCAGGTGACGAATCATCATGTACAGGGTGTTGCCCGACTGCACGGCGGCCACTTCGGAGGATGCCGAAGTAATCATTACCAGGCCCAGGCCGAGCAGCGCCAGGCAACCGGCGAGCATCGGGAAGTCGAGGTCGATACCGCGCCCGGTGATGATCGGCGAAGGATACGGCTTGATGATGTTTCTGAAATTGATACTCATGCCAAGGCCTCCACGGCGCGGGCGAACAGCTGGCCACGCTCTTCGTAGTTCTTGAACATGTCGAAACTGGCGCAGGCTGGCGATAGCAGCACCGCGTCACCTGGCTGGGCCAGGGCTTTGCAGTGGGCGATGGCGTCGTCCAGCGAAGTGACGCGCACGTGCGGCACCGCATCGCCCAGGGCGGCAGCGATCAGGTCGGAATCGCGCCCCATCAACACCACGGCGCGGCAATGTTCAGCCACCGGGCCTTTGAGGTCCTTGAAGTCGGCCCCCTTGCCGTCGCCGCCAGCGATCAGCACCAGCTTGCCTTCGATATCGGCGCCGAGGCCTTCGATGGCCGCCAGGGCCGCACCGACGTTGGTGGCCTTGGAGTCGTTGTAATAGCTGACGCCATTCAGGTCGCGCACCCACTGGCAGCGATGCTCGAGGCCGCCAAAGGTACGCAGCGCAGACAGCATGGCATCAAATGGCAGGCCAACGGCATGGCCGAGCGCCAGGGCCGCCAGGGCGTTGGACTGGTTATGCGCGCCACGGATTTTCAGCTCGCGTACCGGCATCAGGTTCTGGAATTCGAAGGCCAGGTATTTCTCGCCGTTCTCTTCGCGAATACCAAAGGCCTTGAAATCGGGTTTGCCCAGGCCGAAGGTCCAGCACGGCAGGCCCTCGCCCATCAACGGACGGCTCAGGGCATCCTGGCGGTTGACCACCACTTGCCTGGCACCGCGGAAGATCCGGTGCTTGGCCAGGTGATAGGCCGGCAGGCCGCTGTAGCGGTCCATGTGGTCTTCACTCACGTTCAACACGGTGGCCACTTCGGCGCCCAGGTCGTGGGTGGTTTCCAGCTGGAAGCTCGACAGCTCCATCACGTACAGCTCGACGTCGTCGCTGAGCAGGTCCAGTGCCGGTGTGCCAAGGTTGCCGCCCACGGCCACGCGTTTGCCGGCCGCAGCCGCCATCTCGCCGACCAGGGTGGTCACGGTGCTTTTCGCGTTGGAACCGCTGATTGCCACGATCGGCGCCTTCGCGTTACGCGCGAACAGGTCGATATCGCCGGACAGCTTGACGCCACGCGCGGCGGCGGCTTGCAGGGCCGGTGTCGCCAGGGCCAGGCCGGGGCTCACGTAGAGCTCATCGGCGCGGCACAGAAACTCGACATCCAACTCGCCACAACGCACTTCCACGTGCGGGTAGTCACGGCGCAGCGTGACCAGCTCCGGTGGATTTTCCCGCGTGTCGGCCACGGCAAACGGCTTGCCCCGGTTCGCCAGGAAGCGAACCAGGGACATGCCGCTCTTGCCGAGGCCGACAACGATGCGGAAGTGGTCTGAAGCGATCAGGGACACTCGTTTCTACCTCAGTTTCAGGGTGGCAAGGCCGATCAGCACCAGAATCACGGTGATGATCCAGAAGCGGACGATCACACGTGGCTCGGGCCAGCCCTTGAGTTCAAAGTGGTGGTGAATCGGCGCCATGCGGAACACACGACGTCCGGTCAATTTGAAGGAAGCCACCTGGATGACCACCGACAGGGTTTCCATCACGAACACACCGCCCATGATGAACAGCACGATTTCCTGGCGAACGATCACCGCGATGGTGCCCAGGGCCGCGCCCAGCGCCAGCGCGCCGACGTCGCCCATGAAGACTTGTGCGGGATAGGTGTTGAACCACAGGAAGCCGAGGCCGGCACCGATCAGCGCGCCGCAGAACACAATCAGCTCACCCGCGCCCGGCACATAAGGGATCAGCAGGTATTCGGCGAATTTCACGTTACCCGACAGGTAGCAGAAGATGCCGAGCGCGCCGCCCACCATCACCGTTGGCATGATCGCCAGGCCGTCAAGGCCGTCAGTCAGGTTGACCGCGTTGCTGGAGCCGACGATCACGAAGTAGGTCAGCACCACGAAACCGATGCCCAGGGGAATGCTGGCGTCCTTGAGCATCGGGATGATCAAGGTCGTCTCAACGGCGCTTGGCGCAGTGGTGTAAAGGAAGATCGCAGCGCCGAGGCCGAACACCGACTGCCAGAAATACTTCCAGCGGCTAGGCAAGCCCTTGGAGTTCTTCTCGATCACCTTGCGATAGTCATCCACCCAGCCGATGGCGCCGAACAGCAGGGTCACCAACAGCACCACCCACACATAACGGTTGTGCAGGTCAGCCCACAGCAGGGTGCTGATGCCGATGGACGACAGGATCAGCGCACCGCCCATGGTCGGGGTGCCGGATTTGGACAGGTGCGACTGCGGGCCGTCATTGCGAACCGATTGACCAATTTGCAGGTTCTGCAGGGTGCGGATCATCCACGGCCCCAGGAACAGCGACAAACACAACGCGGTCAGCACACCCAGGATCCCGCGCAGGGTCAGGTACTGAAAGACCGCGAAGCCTTTGTGGAACTGTTGCAGATACTCAGCCAGCAGCAGCAGCATTAATGTTTCTCCGTACTTGAGCCACACAAGGCCGCGACGACGTTTTCCATCACCGCGCTGCGCGATCCCTTGATCAAAATGGTTGTGTGTTTGTCGTGTTCAGCCGCCGTCAGCGCCTGGATCAGCTCGGCCTGGGTGGCGAAATGCTGCGCGCCGCGACCAAAGGCTTCGACGGCGTGGGCCATGTTCTTGCCGACCGCATAGAGCGCGTCGACTTTGCCGGCCGCATAAGCGCCGACTTCGCGATGGCCCTGTTCAGCCCAATCGCCCAACTCGCCGATATCGCCCAATACCAGGACCTTGCGTCCGACGAAGCCCGTGAGCAGGTCAACAGCGGCATTGATGGAGGACGGGTTGGCGTTGTAGGTGTCATCGATCACGCGCATGCCATTGGTCGCGAGTTGGGCGACCGTGCGGCCCTTGACCGGCTGCACCGCGCCCAGGCCTGTGGCGATACCGAACAGCGACACGCCCAGGGCGTATGCGGCTGCAGCTGCGGCCAAGGCGTTGGCGACGTTATGGTTGCCCAGCAGATTCAACTGCACGTGCTCGCTGCCTTGCGGGGTGTGCAAGGTGAAGGACGGGCAACCACGGGCATCGACAGTGATGTTGGAGGCATGGAAATCGGCCGCCGCGTTGAGCACGGCAAACGTCAGGACCTTGCGACCGGCGGCACGTACACGCCAGGTTTCGAAGGCCTTGTCGTCAAGATTCAGTACAGCGGTGCCCGAGGCATCGAGGCCTTCGAGGATTTCACCCTTGGCTTCGACGATTTTTTCCGGGCCGCCGAACTCGCCGACATGGGCGGTACCGGCGTTGTTGATGATCGCAACGTGAGGCTTGGTCAGCGCCACGGTGTAGGCGATTTCGCCAATACGCGAAGCGCCCAGTTCAATCACGGCCGCGGTGTGTTCCGGGGCCAGTTCGAGCAGGGTCAGCGGAGCGCCGAAATCATTGTTCAGGTTGCCACGGGTGGCGTGCACCGGCCCGCGCGTACGCAACACGCCGGCGAGCAGCTCCTTGACCGTGGTCTTGCCGCTGGAGCCGGTGATGGCCGCAACGGGATTGGTGAAGGCGGCACGGTTCAACGCGCCCAACTGACCGAGGGCCAGACGGGTGTCGGCGACCAGCAGTTGCGGCAGTGTGGTGTCCGCCACTTCGCGCTGCACCAAGGCACCCACGGCACCTTTGGCGGCGACTTCATTCAGGTAGTCGTGACCATCGAAGCGCGGGCCCGCCAGTGCGATAAACAGTTGCCCCGGCTTGATGTTGCGACTGTCGATACTGACGCCGTCGAAGCTGCAATCGCTCGACAGTACGCGGGCCGACAGGGCCTGGGTCAGTTCGCTGAACCTCATCGCTTTAAGCATGGGCGACCTCCCAGGCGGTCAGGGCGTGATCAGCCTCGACCAGATCGGAGAAGGCATGGCGTTCGCCGTTGATTTCCTGATAGTCCTCGTGCCCCTTACCGGCCAGCACCACCACGTCGTCAGCGCTGGCGCTGGCGATCAGTTGGGCAATGGCCGCGCCGCGACCGGCGACGAAAGTGGCCTTGGACGCGTCTTTGAAGCCAACGCGGATGTCATCGAAAATCTGGCTCGGGTCTTCGCTGCGTGGGTTGTCGTCGGTAACGAGCACGCCATCGGCCAGGCGCTCGACGATCTCGGCCATCAAGGGCCGCTTGCCGCGATCGCGATCACCGCCACAGCCGAACAGGCAGAGCAATTTACCCTTGGCGTGGGGACGCAGGGCCACCAGGACTTTTTCCAGGGCGTCCGGCGTGTGGGCATAATCGACCACGACCAGCGGCTGCGTGCCGCCGCCCAGACGCTGCATGCGCCCGGCCGGCCCTTCCAGTTTCGGCAGCACGCGCAGGATTTCGTCCAGCGCGTAATCGAGGCCGAGCAACGCGCCGATGGCGGCGAGGACGTTGCTCAGGTTGAAACGACCGAGCAGGCTGCTGCGCAAATGGTGCTCGCCCTGCGGCGTCACCAGCGTGGCGCGCACGCCTTCGTCATTGAATTGGGCTTCACGGCAATACAGGTACGCGCTGGCATCTTCCAGGCTGTAGCTGATCAGGCGCGACTCACGGTCTTCGGCAGCCAACTGGCGACCGAACGCGTCGTCCAGGTTCACCACCCGGCACTTGAGGTCGTTCCAGGCAAACAGCTTGGCCTTCTCGGCTGCGTAGGCCTCCATGGTGCCGTGGTAGTCCAGGTGATCGCGGGACAGATTGGTCATCACCGCGACGTCGAAGGCCAGTGCGGCCACGCGTCCCTGGTGCAAGCCGTGGGACGACACTTCCATGGCAACCGCCTTGGCACCGGCCTTTTTCAGGTCGGCCAGGGTCGCTTGCACGGCGATCGGGTTCGGCGTGGTGTGCAGGCCGCTTTGCAGCGCGCCGTAGAAACCGGTGCCCAGGGTGCCGACGATGCCGCAGTGCTGACCCAGCAGGTCAAGGGCCTGGGCAATCAACTGGGTCACGCTGGTCTTGCCGTTGGTGCCAGTGACGCCGACCAGGTTGAGCTGGCGGCTCGGGTCACCATAAAAGCGCCCGGCGATATCGGACAACTGCGCAGCCAGGCCTTTGACCGGAATCAACGGCACGTCAGTGATCGGCAGCACAGTGGCGCCGTCCACTTCGTAAGCCACGGCAGCAGCGCCGCGCTGCAACGCATCCGCGATGTGCGCACGGCCATCGAACTTGCCACCCGGCACGGCCAGGAACAGGTCACCGGCACGCACATTACGGCTGTCCAGGCTCAGCTCGCGGATCAACAGATCGCGACCGGCATGGGCAAAAATCTTGTTCAGGCTAAGAGACATCAGCCGCGCCCTCCATTGGCTTTTACAGCAGCGGCCGGTGGACCGGCGTTCGCTTGTTGGGTCGGCGGCAGGTTGTCCGGCGTGATGTTCATCAGGCGCAGGGTGCCGGACATCACTTTGCTGAACACGGGCGCCGAGACCAGGCCACCGAAGTAACCGGCTTTGCTCGGCTCATCGATCACAACGACGATGGCGTAGCGCGGGTCGCTCATCGGGCCGAAGCCGGCGAACAGCGAACGGTAGGAGTTTTCGGCGTAGCCCTTGGTGCCCACCGAGGTTTTACGCGCAGTACCCGACTTGCCGGCCACGTGATACGCCGGCACCTGGGCACGGAATACGCCGCGCGGTGCTTCGATCACTTGTTGCAGCATGCCTTGCATGGTCTTGGCGACGTTTTCCGGGATCACCTGGGTGGCTTTCGGTGCTTCATCGACGTGGATCAGGCTCAGCGGCACCATGCGACCATTGTTGGCCAGCACGGAGAAGGCGTGCGCCAGCTGGATCGCGGTCACCGACAGGCCGTAGCCATAGGAAAGCGTGGCGGTCTCGGCTTTTTTCCAGTCGCGGTAGTTCGGCAGGTTGCCTACGCGCTCGCCCGGGAAGTCGAGGCCGGTGGGTTGGCCCAGGCCGATTTTCTGCGCCAGGTGGTAGATGGTTTCGCCGCCGATATCGAAGGCAACCTTACTCATGCCGACGTTACTGGAGTTGATCAGGATACCTGTCAGATCCAGCACCGGACCTTCGGTGCGCGACACGTCACGAATGGTGTATTTGCCCAACTGCAGGGTGCCTGGGTACACCTCGACCTTGTCGCTGGGTTTCCAGCGTCCGGTTTCCAGGGCGGCACTCATGGAGATGGCTTTCATGGTCGAACCCGGCTCGAACACGTCGATCATCGCGCGGTTGCGCATCATCGCCGGCTGCAGGTTGCGACGGTTATTGGGGTTGTAGGTCGGCTGGTTGACCATGGCGAGGATCTCGCCGGTCTTCACGTCCATGATCACCAGGCTACCGGCCTTGGCGCCGTTCTCGATGATCGCGTTACGCAGCTCGCGGTTGGCCAGATACTGCAGGCGCAGGTCAATCGACAACGCCAAGGGCTTACCGGCCTTGGCGTTCTTGGTGACTTGGACATCCTTGATCAGTCTTCCGCGCCGATCCTTGATGACTTGTCGTTTGCCGGGAACCCCGGCGAGCCATTCATCGTAGGCGAGTTCCACACCCTCACGGCCGTGGTCATCAATGTCGGTGAAGCCAACCATGTGCGCGGTGGTTTCACCGGCGGGGTAGAAACGACGGAATTCCTCGATGCCATAGACGCCGGGGACTTTAAGGTCGAGCACTTGCTGGCCCTGCTCAGGCGTCAGGCCACGAACAAGGTAGATGAATTCTTTGTTGGCCTGGGCTTCAAGGCGTTCGGCCAAGGCTTTCGGGTCCTGGCCCAGGGCAGCAGCGAGCGCTGGCCAACGGTCCTTGGCCACTTGCAGCTCCTTGGCGTTGGCCCACAGGGTGGTCACCGGCGTACTGACGGCCAGAGGCTCGCCATTACGGTCGGTAATCAGGCCGCGGTGTGCAGGAATGGGGATATGCCGCAGGCTGCGGGCATCGCCCTGGCCGATCAGGAAGTCACGGTCGACCACTTGCAGGTCGATGATCCGCCAGGCGATCGCCCCCACCATCAATGCCAGCAAGCCGAGCATCAGCCGGAAACGCCATGGGTAGAGTGCGCCTTCGAGCTTCATCATGGCGCCACCATGCGAACTTCGGCCGCGCCCGGAATGTGCATTTTCAGCTGTTCGGTGGCCAGCACTTCGATGCGGCTATGGGCCGTCCAGGTGCTTTGCTCCAGGATCAGCCGACCCCATTCCGCTTGCGCCTTGTCACGCACACTCAGTTCCCCGTACAGGGTATTGAGCAGTTGGCGGTTGTAGTGGGCGCTGTAGGACACCGCAATCGCGGAAATCAGTACGCCGACAAACAGCAGCAACATAAAGAAGCTGCCGCCCGGGAGGGGCTTGGCGAAAAGCTTGCTCACCGCAACTTCTCCGCGACACGCATGACAGCGCTACGGGAACGTGGGTTGGCCTTGAGTTCGGCTTCGGAAGCGAACTGCGCTTTGCCATGGATTTTGATTTTCGGCACAAAGGCCTCGAAACGTACCGGCAGGTTGCGCGGCAGGTTGTCGGACTCGCCCTTGACCAGGCGACGCATGAACAGTTTGACGATACGGTCTTCCAGGGAGTGGAAGCTGATCACCACCAGGCGACCGCCCACTTCCAGCGCCTCGAGGGCAGCCTCGAGGCCGGCCTCCAGGTCGCCCAATTCGTTGTTGACGTGAATGCGCAGGCCCTGGAACGCTCGGGTCGCAGGGTTCTTGCCCTTTTCCCAGGCCGGGTTGGCGACTTTCAGTACTTCGGCCAGGTCGGCAGTGCGCTCGAACGGCTGGATTTCGCGGCGCTCGACCACGGCGCGCGCCATGCGACCGGCGAAGCGTTCTTCACCGTATTCCTTGAACACGCGGGCGATTTCTTCCACCGGCGCGGTGGCGATGAACTGCGCGGCGCTGATGCCACGGGTCGGGTCCATGCGCATGTCGAGCGGGCCGTCATTCATGAAACTGAAGCCACGCTCCGGGTCGTCGAGCTGTGGCGAAGACACGCCCAGGTCGAGCAAAACCCCGGCCACCTTGCCTGCCATGCCGCGTTCGGCGACTTCGGCACCCAGCTCGGCAAAGCTGCGCTGCACAACGACAAAGCGGCCGTCTTCGGCCGCTAGCGCTTGCCCGGTGGCAATCGCTTGAGGGTCTTTGTCGAACCCGAGGAGTTTGCCGTCGGACCCGAGCTGGCTGAGTATCAAACGACTATGCCCGCCCCTGCCGAACGTGCCATCCAGATAGCAGCCATCCGCGCGTACGGCGAGAGCCTCAACGGCTTCGTCAAGCAGTACGGTGATGTGGTTAAAGCCGCTATCAATAGTCACAGGATCAGATCACGCAGTTCATCAGGCATGGCGCCCGGTTGTTGAATAGCAGCCAGGTCAGCTGCAGAAACAGCATCCCAGGCATCTTCGTCCCACAATTGGAACTTGTTCAGTTGGCCGACCAGCATTGCGCGCTTGTCCAGCTTGGCGTACTCGCGTAAACGCGGAGGCACCAGGAAACGACCGCTGCCATCGAGCTCGAGGTCGACGGCATTACCAATCAGCAAACGCTGCAGGCGGCGGTTTTCTTCACGCAATGAAGGCAGGGCGCGCAATTTGGTTTCGATCAACTCCCACTCATCGAGCGGGTAAACACATAAACAAGGGTCAACGGCATCGATGGTAATGATCAACTGTCCGGAACTTCGCGAAATGAGCTCGTCACGATACCGGCTCGGCATGGCGAGACGGCCTTTTGCATCGAGACTGATAGCGTTAGCTCCGCGAAACACAGATGCGTTTCTCCAAATTTTAGCGTTTTACGTTCAAAAAACCCACTTTGTGCCACTTTCCGCCACTTGCGCACACTATAGGAATGCGCCCACCACACCGTCAAGGCGCGGATTCAAGGAAAAGCCTTACAGAACGGAGATTTAGGAGCGTAAAAGGAGGGGAAACCAGAGTTCGACGATGTTTTTGGCCCAACAAGCACAGATAGCTCAAAGAGCTATGACCTGAAGTTAAAGTAATTTATTAAGAGTAAGATTTTTTTGGTATTACGAAGATGCATCTGCCAATGATTTGGCAGGGAGGGATTCTTGCGTTACTACCGGGTTTCTGCTCGAGATTCGGACAGAAGGAAAAAGGTGGAGAGTCGATCTATAAGCCGGGTTCTGTCTTGAACAGTCATTCGTCTACGATGGCCATCACTGGACATCTTTAGCAACCTACCCGGTCCCAGCGCGGGCCACGCCTTGGGACCCTATTTGGTCTTGCTCCAAGTGGGGTTTACCTAGCCACGAACTGTTGCCAGTCGTGCGGTGCGCTCTTACCGCACCTTTTCACCCTTACCGGCACCGAAGTGCTTAGGCGGTTATTTTCTGTGGCACTTTCCGTAGGCTCACGCCTCCCAGGCATTACCTGGCACTTCGCCCTATGGAGCCCGGACTTTCCTCCCCCCCCTAATTTTCATAGAGGGCAGCGACTGTCCAATCGACTCTCCGCCGCGCAGGTTAACGGCACGGCGGACTTAGGACAAGTAATAAAAGTTCAGAATTGCCATCACGTTCAGACGGAATACAGGTTTAATACCGGAACTAATCGGCTTTCTGCTTATCCAGCGCAGCTTGATATAAGAGGTTCTTGCGCACACCGGTAATTTCCGCCGCCAGTGCCGCAGCACGCTTGAGGGGCATCTCCTTGAGCAACAGGTCCAGGATGCGCATGGCCTCGCTGCCCACCGCGTCTTCATCCTCAGGCGCCGTCCAGCCCGCCACCAGCACCACACATTCACCGCGCTGCTGATTGCTGTCGCCTTCGACAAACGCGCGCAGGTCTTCCAGCGGCAGACCCTTGAGGGTTTCGAAGGTCTTGGTCAGCTCGCGGGCCAGCAGTGCCAGGCGTTCGCCGCCGAACACCAGCTCCATGTCCTGCAGGCATTCGAGGATCCGGTGCGGGGCCTCATAAAAGATCAATGTACGCGGTTCTTCCTTCAGCGCTTGAAGGCGGGCACGACGCCCCACCGCTTTGGCCGGCAGAAAACCCTCGAAGATAAAACGGTCGGAAGGCAGGCCAGCCGCCGACAATGCAGCGATCAGCGCGCACGCTCCCGGAACTGGCACTACATTGATACCTGCGGCCCGCGCCTGGCGCACCAGATGGTAGCCCGGGTCGGAGATCAGCGGCGTGCCCGCGTCGGAAATCAGCGCCACATCGTCACCTGCCAGCAGGCGCACGATAAAACGGCTGCCTTCTTCGCGCTCGTTGTGTTCATGGCAGGCCGCTAACGGCGTGCTGATACCAAAATGCTGCATCAAACGCTGGGAGTGTCGCGTATCTTCGGCCGCGATCAATTTAACGTCGCGCAACACTTTCAGTGCCCGAGCACTGATGTCGTCCAGGTTGCCAATGGGCGTCGCCACGACAAAAAGCGAGCCTGCAGTGGAATTCAAAGGACCTGGAGCAGTCAAAACGCACACCTCGATGGTTGGCAAAAGCGACATTGTAGCGCGTAGGCGCCTTGAAAATATGCCATCACGGCCGATGCCTTTCAGGCCGTTAATAGCCAACTGCAACATTTGCACGACCTAAATCGACGGTTTCACGCCAGTAACATCGCGCCTGGGCCAGTGCTTGGGTACAATTCCACGCTAATTTGATCGGTATCAGGAACACTTACATGATCGCTTGCCTGCGGCTGCTCTCCGCCCTCTGCCTCGCTGCCTTGCTGGCCGCGTGTGCCAGCTCGCCCTCGTCCAGCCTTGGCGACCTTCCACGGACCCCGGATGCCAGTATCGAGCAACTGCTCGAACAGGCCACGACCGCCAAGACGCCAGAAAAGGCCGCATTGCTGCGCCTGAGTGCGGCAGACATGGCCTACAAACAGAACAACCCTGGCCGCTCGTCGCAGATTCTTGCGCAAGTGCCCCTGGATGTCCTCAAGCCAGCTGCGCAAGTCTTTGCCAGCACCCTGGCCGCCGAACTGGCCATGGCGCGCAACCAGCCCAAGGCCGCGCTGGCCGCCCTGAACCACCCAAGCCTGCAAAGCCTGAAGGACCTGCCGCCTGAACAGCAGCTCCGCACCGGCAGCGTGCACGCCCGCGCCTATGAAGCCGATGGCCAGACCCTGGCTGCCGCGCGTGAGCGCGTCGCCATGGCCCCGCTGCTCACGGGCGATGCCGCCAAAAACAACCACGAAGCCATCTGGGTATTGATTGCCGCCCTGCCGGCCGAACAGCTGCAAGCCAGCGGCAACCCGGTGCTGGACGGCTGGATCACCCTGGCCCAGTCGGTCAAGGGCGCCGGCACGCTGGAGCAACAACAGGCGGCCATCGATACCTGGCGCACACAGAACCCGGGCCACCCGGCTGCGGTGCAACTGCCGACGCCGCTGACCAAGCTCAAGGAACTGGCCAGCCAGCCCCTGAACAAGATCGCCCTGTTGCTGCCGCAGGATGGCCCTCTGGCCTCCGTCGGCAAAGCGCTGCGTGAAGGCTTCATGGCTGCGCACTACCAGGCCGAACAAGCCGGGCAGAAGCCGCCGGTGATCGAGTTCTATGACAGCTCGCGCCTGACCTCCGTCGATGAGTTCTACGCCAAGGCCCAGGCTGCCGGCGTGCAGCTGGTGGTCGGCCCGCTGGAAAAACCACTGGTCAAACAACTCAGCGCCCGTCCGCAACTGCCCATCACCACCCTGGCCCTGAACTACAGCGAGACGGACCAAGCGCCGCCGCAACTGTTCCAGTTCGGCCTGGCCGCTGAAGACGAAGCCCGCGAAGTGTCGCGCCGGGCCCGTGCCGACGGCCTGCACCGCGCCGCTGCCATGGTGCCTCGCGGCGAATGGGGCGAGCGTGTCTACAAGGCCTTCCGCCAGGACTGGGAAGCCAATGGCGGAACGGTTGTTGGCGTCGAATACGTCGACCAGCCGGTTGCCCTGGCCCAGCAGATTGCCGACTTGTTCCAACTGCGTAAAAGCGAAGGCCGTGCCAAGAGCCTGCAAAGCACCGTTGGCACCGACGTCGCAGCGCAGCCGTCGCGTCGCCAGGACATCGAGTTCATCTTCCTGGCCGTGACGCCGCAACTGGCCCAGCAGATCAAGCCGACCCTGAACTTCCAATACGCCGGTGACGTACCGGTGTACGCCACGTCCCACGTGTTCAGCGCCAGCGGCGACAAGAACCAGTACCTGGACATGACCAATGTGATGTTCTGCGAAACCCCTTGGCTGCTCAACACCACTGACCCACTGCGCAACCAGGTCGCCGCTCAATGGCCGCAAGCCAATGGCAGCCTTGGTCGCCTGTACGCGATGGGCGTCGATGCCTACCGCCTGGCACCACGCCTGGGGCAACTCAAGGCGCTGCCGGACACCCGTGTCGACGGTCTGTCGGGCAACCTGGGCATCAGCGCCAACCAGCGCGTAGATCGCCAGATGCCATGGGCCAAATTTGTCGGCGGCGAGGTACAGCGTCTGCCGGACACTCCGCGCTGATGCCGGAGCGGTCCAGCGCACAAAGCGGCAGGGACGCCGAACTTCAAGCGCTCAAACATTTGCAGCAACGGGGTCTGCGCCTGCTGGCGCAGAACTGGTTATGTAAACGTGGCGAGCTTGATCTGGTCATGCTTGACGGCGATACAGTAGTATTCGTCGAAGTCCGCTACAGAAAACACGCACAATGGGGTGGCGCGCTCGCCAGTATCGACGGGCGCAAGCGTCAGAAACTGATACTCGCCGCGCAGTTTTTCCTGCAAAAAGAGCATCGCTGGGCCGACGCCCCCTGCCGTTTCGATGTGGTTGCCATAGAAAGCACACCGTCTGGTCAGGCTGATCTGAACTGGCTCAAAAATGCCTTCGACAGCTGATTCACCGGACATCTTCACCACACACTTTTGCTCTTTGCTTTGCGGGCTGCACATTCCTGTGCCAAACAGCCGCGCTACTTAAGGTCACACAGATGGACATGCAATCCCGAATTCGCCAGCTTTTCCAGGCCAGCATCGACACCAAGCAACAGGCGATGGACGTACTTGCACCGCACATCGAGCAAGCCAGTCAGGTCATGGTCAATGCCTTGCTCAACGAAGGCAAAATGCTTTCGTGCGGTAACGGCGGTTCGGCCGGCGATGCCCAGCATTTCTCGTCCGAGCTGCTCAACCGTTTCGAGCGTGAGCGTCCGAGCCTGCCAGCCATCGCCTTGACCACCGATTCGTCGACGATCACCTCGATCGCCAACGACTACAGCTACAACGAAATCTTCTCCAAGCAGATCCGCGCCCTGGGCCAACCCGGTGACGTGCTGCTGGCGATTTCCACCAGCGGCAACTCGGCGAATATTATTCAAGCGATCCAGGCCGCACATGATCGCGAAATGATTGTCGTAGCATTGACCGGACGCGATGGCGGCGGCATGGCCTCGCTGCTGCTGCCTGAAGACGTGGAGATTCGCGTCCCGGCCAATGTCACCGCACGTATCCAGGAAGTCCACCTGCTGGCGATCCACTGCCTGTGCGATCTGATCGACAGCCAATTGTTTGGGAGTGAAGAATGACCGTTAACCGCCTCAGCCTTTTGGCCATCACCCTGTGCCTCGCTATCAGCGGCTGCAGCACGGCCATCACGGCAACACGTGACACCCCTATTGAGGATGACAAGGGTACCCGTACTTTCGGCAGCAAGATCGATGACTCGCTGATCGAAACCAAGGTCGAAGTCAACGTCGCCAAGGCCGCGCCCGATCTGGGCAATGGTGCTTCGCGTATCGTAGTGACCAGCTTCAACGGCGTTGTGCTGCTCGCCGGCCAGACTCCACGTGCCGACCTCAAGGCCCAGGCCGAGCAAGCCGCCGCTGCTGTGCAGCGGGTGAAGAAGGTGCACAACGAACTGCAGGTGATGGACCCGATCACCCTGCTGGCGATCAGCAACGACGCCTTGCTGACCACCAAGATCAAGGCGCAGATGCTGACCGATAACGCGATCCCCGGTTCGCGCATCAAGGTCGTCACCGACAACGGCATCGTCTACCTGATGGGCCTGCTCACCCAGGCCGAAGCCACGCGCGCCGCCAACCTGGTGCAGGGTGTGTCCGGCGTGCAGAAAATCGTCAAGGTCTTCGAGTACATCGATTGATGTAACCGACAGCCACAAAAAAGGGCGCCTTACTCAGGCGCCCTTTTTTATCAGCGAATGTTTACTGGTACTGCGAGTACGGGTTGCCCTGGAACTGGTTGTTCTGTTGCGGTGCCTGTTGCTGGGCACCTGGCTGACCGTACTGCTGGCCTGGGATCGGACCAAGGTTCACTTCCACGCGACGGTTCTGGGCACGGCCGTTGACGTCGGCGTTGCTGGCAATCGGGTTATCCGGGCCGGCACCGCGGGCGCTCAGGTTGGCGCCATTGACGCCCTGGGAAGTCAGGTAGTTGGCCACGCTCTGGGCACGGCGCTGGGACAGGTCCATGTTCAGCTGGCGGCTACCGGTGCTGTCGGTATAACCCACGATCTGGATAGTGTTCTGGTTGAACTGCTTGAGGGAATTGGCCAGGTTGTTCAGCGGCTGATAGAAGCTGCTGGAGATCGCGTCCGAGTTGGTCGCGAAGGTGATGTTGCCCGGCATGATCAGTTTGATCTGGTCGCCCTGGCGCTGAACCTCAACACCGGTATTGGCCATGCTTTCACGCAGTTTCTTTTCCTGCTGGTCGGCGTAGTAGCCGTAGCCAGCAGCGCCGGCGCCTGCAACGACCGCACCGATCAGTGCGCCCTTGCCACGGTTGTTATGGTCGATGGCCGCACCGGCCAATGCACCGGCCAGGGCACCCAGCCCACCGTACTTGGCGGTCTTGCTCATGCCGCCGGATTCATTACTTGCCTGTCCCTGGCTGCTGCCGTCATAAGGGTTAGGGGATGCGCAGCCAGACAACAAGGCTACGACGGTAGCGACAACAAGCAGACGACGCGAAGTGAACATGAAGGGAGCTCCTACTTTTGCATTCTATGGTGCAAAGGACATTGGCAATGGACCTGTGCCGAGTTTGGAACGCGACAAACGGTAAAAATTCCGTGGCTACAGAAACCGTAGCAGACGCTCGCTGAACACCACCTGAGTTTTTTGCGACAACGCTTGCCTGTTATAGAACAGCCTCTCCCCGGCAATTATTCCTTCACGCCCGCACAAAAGGGTTCTCACGCATTTCATCACCCAAGCGGGTATCCGGCCCGTGACCGGTGACCGGTGACCACGGTCGCGCCTTCGTCGAGGGTGAACAGGCGTTGCTTGATCGAACGCACAATAGTGGCCTGGTCCCCGCCCCACAAATCCGTGCGCCCGATACCTCGACGGGACAGCGTGTCGCCGGCGATCAGCAGCGACGCACTGGCCGCGCTGATCCCACCACGGCAAAGGACAGACACGTAATGACCATGACTGGGGTTTATGCCGACTGGGAAGGTATCGACGGCCCCTTGCGACTTGGTTGGCTACACGCGAAAAAAACCCGTTCGACCGAAAAGTTCGAGTACGAAAGCGATCCCCTGGCGTTGCAAAACCGAGCGCTGAGCGCCGTTCGGATCGACCCGGGCATCGGCCCCTTTACCGGCGCCCAGTTCCCCGTCGAGGGCAGAAACATGTTTGGCGTATTCAGTGACTTCTGCCCGGATCGCTGGGGCCGGCTGCTGATGAAGAGGCGCCTGGAGCGCAACATACGCGAAGGGTTATATGACGCAAACACTCGGCTCGGCGAGTCGGACTACTTGCTGGGCGTCCACGACCTCTTTCGCGCTGGCGCCCTGCGCTACCGATTGAACGACTCCGGCAGTTTTCTCGATGATCAGGACGCCGTTGCCGCGCCTCCATTTGTTGAGCTGCAAGCGCTTGAAAGGGCCAGCCGCGAACTGGAAGACGACCCGGACAATCGGGCACCGGAAGGCCGGGAATGACTTTATCCTGGAGCCAGGCAATGGATGGCGCTTATCGGCGGCGTATGACGTGAACCCCACGCCACAGGGAGACGGGCTGAAGCTAAATATCACTGAATACGACAATGCACTGGATCTCGAACTGGCGAGAGAAGTCGCGGGTTTCTTTCGCGTAAATCTTGCGGCGGCGGATGAAATCATCGCGGACTGCATCAATTCGGTGAGCCATTGGAGAACCGTGGCTCAAGCGGTGGGGCTTTCGCCAAAGCCCAGGCTTAACTAACCAATCAACCTCAGCTCCTGCGCCCGCGCCACCGCCTGCGTACGCCGCTCGACGCCCAACTTGCTGTTGATATGACTCGCGTGGGTCTTGACCGTGTGCAGGGAGATGAACAACCGATTGCTGATCTCCTGGTTGGAACAGCCCTGAGCGATCAATTGCAGCACCGCCAGCTCCCGCGCACTCAAGGTCTCGTGGGTGGATGCGGCCTCCACCACCACGAGCGCTGGCATCAGCGCCAGCAGGCTTTGGTTCAGCAGGCCACGAGCATCTTTGGCGAGCTGCTCACGCATCCAGTCCGGATGGGTTTCCAGCAAGCGCTGGAAGGGTTGCAACGCGCCACCGGCCCCCGCCGCCATCGCCCGCGCCAGGGCCGAACGCGCCTTGGTCTCCTGACCGCCCTCCAGCAACAGCTGCACTTGTTGGGTCAGGGCCATGAGGGCGATCATCTGGCGCCCGTTGTCATGGGCGTTTTGCGCCAGCTCTTCGAGGCGTTGCAGCGCCGCATCAGGTTGATGGCGAGTGGCGTCCAACGCGGCCTGTTGCAGCTCGATATGCTGTGGCAAGTGCGGATGGAACTCCGGCGCGGCGGCAGCGCGATCACCGTTGTAGGTCTGCCCCAGGCGGGCCAGCCAGGCATCGGCCAGGTCGGTGCGGCCTTGGGCCAGCCACAGTTCGCATTTGATCAGGGTGATCATCGCCAGGTAGTAGATCGGCGGCACGTCCCAGATATGCATCAGGCGCTCGGCCTCGGCAAGCTCGGCAAAGGCTTTGGCGAAATCACCGCGACGCCCCTCGAAATTGGCGATCACGCAATGGCCGATCAACACGCTGATGTCGCGGCAAGCGCGGGCCTCGGCAAGGCCGGCGCGCAAGCGGGCGAGCCCGGCCTCGGGCTGGAACCGCACCAACAGCAAATACCCTTCATAAAGTGACAGGCGCGCACGCACCGCGTACAAGCGTTGGGGTGCCAGGCCATGCAGGCGTTGCAGGCCCTGGCGCACTTCATCCAGTGAGCGCAGGATTTCGCCGCGCGCCTGCAGCACTCGTGCACGGTCGTAATGGGCCAGGGCCTCGAACAAGGGGTTGCCGACGCGCTGCGCCAGCTCCAGTGATTCGCGATTCAGGCCACGGGCACGCCACAGGTCGGCATCGACGATGGCCAGGTTGGAGAGGGTCGACAGGCACATCAAGCGCTGGCCATAACGCCGTTGCGGCAGGCTTTCCAACGCTTCGCTGCAATAGCGCTGGGTCAGCTCGCGGTCGCCCCGGCCCCGGGCGATGATCCCGCTCAGCGCCAGCCACTGGGCCAACATCGATTTCTGTGCAGTGGCCGACGGCGCTGGCAGGAAGCGACTGAGGTAGCTGGACAGTTCTTCCGCCGCGTCCAACTGGCAGGCCAGGCCCAAGGCCCAGCTGTAGAGCACGATCAAGCGCGGTGTGCTGATCAGCAGGCTGTCGGGCAAGTCCATTTTCCAGCGCAACAGCATGCCGACATTCTGCTCGGCCAACAGCTGTTCTTCGGACAGGTTCTGCACCAGGTTGGCCGCCACATCCAGGTGGCCGGCGCGCAACGCCTGCTCCACCGCCTCATCGATCAAGCCCTGGGCATTGAACCAGCGGCACGCACGCAGGTGCAGGCTGGCCGCCGGCAACACATTGCTGCTGGCGCGCCGGGTGCGTAGCAGGTCGGAAAACAAATGGTGATAACGGTACCAGTGGCCCTGCTCGTCCAGGGGCACCAGGAACACTTGGTGCGCTTGCAGGTAACGCAGGATGTCGGCGCTGTCATGGGCTTCACGTACGGCGTCGCAGAGTTCGCTGCAAAAACGATCCTGCGGGGCTGTGTCGTACAGAAACGCCTGCACCTCGACTGGCAGGCAGTCGATGACTTCTTCCAGCAAGTAATCGCGGATCAACCCTTCGCCGCCGTGCAGGCTCTGCGGCAAGGCACCCTCACTGCCGGCTTCAGACGCGGCCAGCAACCAGAAGCGCAGGCCGGCGACCCAGCCTTCGCTGCGGCGGATCAGGTTGTCGAGGGCTTCGCCGCGCAAGGAGCTGCTGTGGCGATCGAGCACCGCCAGCGATTCGCCGTGCGTCAGGCGCAGGTCCTGTTCATGCAGCTCCAACAGGTGGCGCGATAACCGCAGCCGCGCCAGATGCCAGTCCGGGCGCTGGCGACTGGTGACCAGCACCACCAGGCCGTCGGGCAAATGGTTGAGGAAAAACTGCAGGCAACGGTCGAGCACCGGCCCCTGGGCCAGATGGTAGTCATCCAGCACCAGCAACAGCGGCGCGCGGGCGGATAGGTGCATGGTCAGCTCGTCGAGCAGGCCATCCAGCCATTCTTCGAAGGCAAAGGGTTGATGACGCTGGCGCATTTTCAGCAGGCCCAGGGATTGGGCGCCGAGTTGCGGGAAGAATTGCTGCAAACCGTCGAGCAGGCGCTCGAGGAAACGGCCGGGGTCGTTGTCCCGTGGACTCAGGCCCAGCCACAGGCTTTGCCAATGGGCCGGCAGGCTCTGGCAGAACTCTACCGCCAACGAACTCTTGCCGAACCCTGCCGGTGCGCTGACCAGCAACAACCGCCCTTCCAGCCCGGCACTCAGTCGCTCGCACAGCCGTGGTCGCAGCACGTAGCCCTCAGGCAGAGGGGGCCTGTAGAAGCGACCTTCCAGGGTGGGGATTACCGCACTGGCAGGCCCTTGGATTCGGGACAGATCAGTCATCGCCGGGCTCTTGTAGAAGGCTGTTGTCGGCATTGCAGATGTCCGCAGACTAGCGGTAAAAGCGGCAGGTTTGTAGATCTTTGCAACATTTGCCTGAAAAGAACTGCGACAAAAAATCTCACCACAAAAAACAGGAGCCGGCTTGCCGGCGATGCAGGCGCCTCGGTGTGTCTGTTACACCGAGGGGATGCTATCGCTGGCAAGCCAGCTCCTACGGGGGCCGGCATCCACAGAGGGGGTGTTACGGCTTAGCGGACACCATCCTGGCGCAGGGCCGCTGGGGTGAAGTCGCTGGTGGTGGCGGTGAAGCCGAAGTCATACGCCTGCTTCTCTTCGTTCTTCATGCCCAGCGCCAGGTAGCGGCCGGACTGCAGGTCGTAGAGGGTTTCCAGGGCGTACCACGGCACTTGCTTGTCGTAGTAGTTCTCGGCATGGGCTTCGGCGACGCGCCACAGTTGGCCACGGCCGTCGTAGTGGTCGATGACCGCCGCTTGCCAGGTGTCTTCGTCGATGAAGAAGTCACGTTTGGCGTAGATGTGGCGCTGGCCTTCCTTCAAGGTGGCGACGACGTGCCAGACGCGGCGCAGCTCATAGCGAGCCAAGTCCTGGTTGATGTGGCCGGCCTTGATGATGTCGGCGTACTTGAGCTTCGGATCGTCGATCTTGTAGCTGTTGGAGGCGATGTAGATTTCTTTCTTGCCTTCAAGCTTCCAGTCGTAGCGATCCGGCGCACCGTTGTACATGTCGAGGTTGTCGGAGGTACGCAGGCCGTCGGCAGCGGTGCCCGGGCCGTCATAGGACACTTGCGGCGCCCGGCGCACACGGCGCTGGCCGGCGTTGTAGACCCACGCCGAACGCGGCTCCTTCACCTGGTCAAGGGTTTCATGCACCAGCAGTACACCACCGGCCAGACGTGCCGGCGCGGTCACTTGCTGCTTGAAGTAGAACAGCACGTTGCCCGGGTTTTTCGGGTCAAAGTCTTTCATCTTGTCGCGGAACACGAACTGGTCGCGGAAGTACACCAGGCTGTACGAGCCGTTGGTTTGCGGCGTGGCCTGGGTCACCAGGCGGGTCACGCTGCCGCCACGATAACGGGTGATGTGGTTCCAGATGACTTCCACGCCACTTTTTGGAATCGGGAACGGCACGGCGGTTTCAAAGTTCTCCAGGCCGTTGCCGCCAGACACCAGGTTGGTGGTGGTAGCGTTCTTCTTGATGGCCGCAAACACATCCGCCGGCACGGTAGCGCCGCGATGAGTCGGGTAGACCGGCATCTTGAAGGTCTCCGGGTAGCGCTTGAACATCGCGTACTGCCCCGGCGCCAGCTTGTCCTTGTACTGCTCGACGTTCGCCGCGGTGATGGTGAATTGCGGTTGCTCACTGGCGTAAGGGTTGGCCAGGAACCCACGGGCATCGACGGCACCAGCGTTGGTGGGCAGTGGCGACCATTTTGGAATGGTGCCGGCGGCGTTGCCGGCCATTTCGGCGCCCATCGGGGTCAGGGTCGTGCCCAGCTTGGCAGCTTCATCCGCCGAGACTGCCGCCATGACGTTGCTCGCCAGGATCGACAGCCCAAGCACACCCACGTGCAACAGACTTTTAGTTATTTTCATGTTCTGGTCTTCCTGAAATGCTGTGTGCTTAGAAGTTGGCGCCGAAGCTCAAAGCGACGAAGTCTCGATCAACCGAGGTGTTGTAGTCGCCACCAAAGAAGTTGGTATAGGCGAGGCTCGCCGTATAGGTGTTCTGATACTCAGCGTCCAGCCCCAGGCTTACGGCTTTGCGACCTTCTTCGAAGTTGCCACCAGGACCTGGCGAGTAGCCGCTCACGTCATGAGACCATGCCACGTTGGGCTTGAGGTTCACCCCGGCGAATACATCCGGATACTCCCAGATTGCCCGGCCACGGTAGCCCCAGGACGTAGAAGTTGTGAAACCATCATTGTTGCAGTTGGCCGTCCGGTTGCTGGCATCTGCTCCAGGGCCAGCACCAGTGATCGTGCCGGAATTGAGCGTTGCACAGAGCGCGCCTTGTCCAGGGCCATACACGGGGTCACGTCCGTAACGCGCTTTGTCACGGCTCTCCAACCCTCCCACATGAGTCACACCCACTTCACCGACCAACGTCAGGCGACTGGCGCCCATCACCTGATCAAAAAAGTGCGTGAAGGTTGTCTGGAACTGAGTGACTTCCTTACGACGATACCCATTCAGGTCCGTGTCGGCGTTCCCCTTGAGCGGAGATGCCGCGCCCAGGCCGGTCAATGGCGTGACGCCCGCGTAGAGAATGTCAGTTGTGTTCAGTTGCACCGGAGCATTTGGCCGGTAGCTCAACTCACCGCTCCAGGCCGTACCTGTAGGCAAGGTGGTGGAGAAGCTCAAACCGTAGAGACGGATATCCTCGGGGTATTCAACGAAGTAGTTGGAGTTACCCGCGACGATAAGAGGACGCAGACCAGTTGCCGGGGTAAGCGTCAACGCGTTGGCCGCTGCATACGTCGCTGCCGACGCCCCATGGGCACTGAAGATCGGTGCACGGCTGTGATAGTTCATGAAATAGGCGCCGAACTCAGTGTCCAGCGGCTCGTAGTTATAGTGGAACGCCACGCCGAATTGACCACTGTCACGTGCATCGCGATCAGGACCACGTTTGACGAGTACACCCTCTTCGTTAACATTGACCCCAAAGCTGTTCAGCAACGGCAGCGCGCCGGGCTGAGTCGCGAGGAACGAACGCTTGCTGAGCAGTCGGAGGTTGTCCGAACAGCCATCGGAAATAACATCAGGCTGAGAGAAGAATGTCCCGCAGTTATCGGTAACGGTCTGGTCCCATTCCAGTTGATAGAACGCTTCAGCCGACAGGTTATCGGTCAAGGTCTGCGACACATAGAACATGTTGACCGGGATCAAGCCTTCCTTGATCTCAGCCCCCGGACGACGGAAGGCGGACACGTCGATCGGGTTGATCGAGTTGATGCCACCACCGATGAAAGTACTTTCACCCCAGCTCACTACTTGCTTACCGAATCGAACGTTACCGGGCTGATCGGCAATTGAGTAGTTGTGATAGATGAACGCATCGAGAATCTGCCCGCCCGAGGACTTGGCGCCCTCTTTGCGGTTATTGTCGCTGATGTCCTTGAACGGACGGCTTTCGTCCTTGAGCTCAAAGTCATACCAGTACTTGCCACGCACAAACACACCGGTATCGCCGTACTTCAATTCCAGGTCGTGAATGCCCTTGAAGATCTTCGAAAAGGTTTCGCCTCGCTTGAAATTCAAGTGGCCGTCATCGGACGTCTGGGAAAGCCCCTTACCGCCGTTGTTGACGCCGATGAGGTCGCGGTCAGGCTTGGCTGTCGACCAACTGGCACCCACGGAAAGAGACGAGTCAAAACTCCCTTCGATTTCACCGATGTTGAAACTGACGCCGAATGCGGGCCCGGCGAGCGTAGAGGCGAGACTGACGGCCAGGGGCAGTCTTGCCCGGCGCCAGAACTGGTTTACTGAGGTCATCGACGCTACTCCATGTGCATTATTGTTATGGCAGTGAGTTCTTTCTGTGATGCATGTAACGGCCGGAATACAACGACTCCAATGCCGCTCGGCAGCCGAGCCCCCATGGCTCGTAGCGGAACATCCTTGAAAAACCCTGAGTGGGACTATAGCCAGCAGGGGGTACCGCTTGATCCCTCTAAAGTGTGATTTGCATCACCAGCCCGTCTGCCACAGTCCTTTCGCCATGTCGGCGAGGGCCGACGCGGCAAGGATGGCTGAAAATCGGCAAATCACAAGTGAAGGCGCGAGATAGAGCATTGCCGTGCCACACGGGCACGGCAAACCGGCTCAGAGGGTGGACAGGAAGGTGCTGTTGTTGGCCTGCCATTCGATGATGTCGATGCGGATACGTTTTTTGTCGAGTTTGCCGACGCTGGTCTTGGGAATTTCCGTAACAACGGCGATCTGGCTCGGAATCGCCCACTTGCTCAAGTGGCCCAATTCCACGAACGGCTTGAGGTGTTCCTTGAGCTCGCGGGCCCCTATCACATGGCCATCACGCACCACCAGCAAGGCAAACGGGCGCTCGCCCCACTGCGGATCGGCGATGCCCACCACCGCTACTTCGCGTACCGCCGGGTGACGGCTGACCAGGTCTTCGAGGGCCAGGGAGGAGATCCACTCGCCGCCGGTCTTGATCACATCCTTGATGCGGTCGCGAATGTCGATCACGCCAAAGGCATCCAGCGTGGCCACGTCGCCCGTGTGCATCCAGCCGCCTTCCCACAGCTCGGCGCCCTTTTGCGGCTCGTTGAAATAGCCTTCGCTGAGCCACGGCGCACGCAGCACCAGCTCGCCCTGAGACTCGCCATCGGCGGGCAGGAAGTGACCGTCGGCGTCGATGATCGCCGCTTCCACCAACGGCCCGGGCACGCCGGCCTTGATGCGGTAAGTGGTGCGCTCATCCTCGGTGCCGGCCATCAGCTCTTCGTTGAGGTGGGCGCAGGACACCAGCGGCCCGGTCTCGGACATGCCGTAGGCGGCGGTCAATTGAATCCCGCGCGCCTTGGAGGCCTCATACAGCGACCGGTTGAGCGCACTGCCGCCGATGACGATTTTCCAACCGCCAAAATCCACGCCCTGGGCAGCCTTGGCGTTGAGCACCATTTGCAGGATGGTCGGCACGCAGTGGGAGAACGTGACCTTTTCCTTGCGCCACAGCTCCACCAGATATTCCGGGTCGTAGCGGCCGGGATAGACCTGCTTCAGGCCCAGCATGGTCGCCACATACGGCAGGCCCCAGGCGTGTACATGGAACATCGGCGTGATCGGCATGTACACATCGTTGGTGCCCAGCAGCCGCACGCTGTCGACGCTGCCCATGATGGTCGCCACGCCCATGGTGTGCAGCACCAGCTGACGATGGGTGAAGTACACGCCCTTGGGGTTGCCGGTGGTACCGGTGGTGTAGAAGGTGGTGGCGACGGAGTGTTCGTCGAAGTCCTGGAAGTCGTATTTCGGGCTGGCGCCGGCCAGCAGGGTTTCGTACTCGCCTACCAGGTGGGGCAGCTCGGCGGTCTTGGCGTCACCGTCGGTGAGCAGCAGGGTCTTGTCGACGGTGGTGAGTTGCCCGGCGATGGCCTGGTAGAGGCCCACGAACTCGCTGTTGACCAGCACGAAGCGGTCCTCGGCATGGTTCATGGTGTACAGGATCTGTTCGGGTGACAGGCGCACGTTGATGGTGTGGATCACCGCGCCGATCATCGGGATGGCGAACATGCATTCCAGGTAACGGTGGCTGTCCCAGTCCATCACCGCCACGGTGTCACCAGCCTTGACGCCCGCCTCGGTCAGCACATTGGCCAGGCGCGCGACCCGTTCGATCAGGGTCGGGTAGGTGTAGCGCAGCTTGTCGCGGTAGATGATCTCCCGGGTCTTCTCGTAACGGGTGCCGGACATCAACAGGCGTTTGATCAACAGCGGATATTGGTACGCACCTTCGGCGGGCGGGATAACACGGGTCTGCAACATACGAATCCCTTTTTATGACTGCACAGTCTTGGCTTGAAGATCTGCACTGTAGAGACCTTATGTTTCAGCCAAATCAGCCAAAGGAATGATTTGCAGACCCCAATGAATGCTAGCTTTGCGCCAGCATTCGGCTTATTTCATGCTGGTGAAGGCCAGCTTTACCCCGATGGCGATCAGCACTGCGCCCATGGTGCGGTCGAACCAATGCCCCATCCGCGCAAAGCCGGCACGCACGCGTTGCTGGCTGAACAGCATGGCCACTAGGCAGAACCACAGCGCCGTCGCCACCGCCAGGTACACACCGTAACCGGCCTGGATTGCCAGCGGCGTGTGCGGGTTGATCACCACGGTGAACAGCGACAGGAAGAACAGCGTCGCCTTGGGGTTCAAGCCGTTGGTCACAAAACCTGCGGTAAACGCGCCACGCGGGGTGCGCTCGCCGGCTTCGCGGTGCAACTCGCCCTCGGCGGCAGGCTTGGCTGGCTGCGCGCGCAGGGCCTTGAAGCCGATGTACAGCAGGTAGGCCGCCGCCGCCCACTTGAGCGCGTTGAACAGCACGATGGACTGGGACACGATCAAGCCGATACCGAGCAACGAGTAACCAACGTGCAAGAAAATCGCCGACCCCACCCCCAGAGCGGTCCAGGTCCCGGCGCGACGGCCGTGGGTAACACTTTCACGCACCACCACCGCGAAATCCGGGCCGGGGCTGGCCACCGCCAATAAGTGAATCAGGGCTACGGTCAAAAACTCGGCGACGTACATGCTCACTCCAATTAAGTAACTGATTATTTCATCTGATAGGCTCGGCAGATTACGCCTTCGAACCCTGTCGCAAAAGGTACAGTTGATGACGAACAATCGCCGCGCCGTCTTCCTTGATCACCCGTCCCTGGACCTGGGGGACCTTGACCTCAGCGAGCTGCGCAACAGCTTCAGCGAGTTGCAGCTGTTTTCGGACACCACGCCGCAGAACGTGATCGAGCGCCTGCAAGGCGTCCACGTGGTCATCAGCAACAAGATCGCACTCAACACCGAAACCCTGGCGGCCTGCCCGGAACTCAAGCTGATCCTGGTGTCGGCCACCGGCACCAATAACGTCGACCTCGAAGCCGCCCGCGCCCATGGCATCACCGTGAGCAACTGCCAGGGCTACGGTACGCCGTCGGTGGCACAGCACACGGTCATGCTGCTGCTCAACCTGGCGACGCGGTTGAAGGATTACCAACGGGACGTGAGCGCCGGCAAGTGGCAGGAGGCCAAGCAGTTCTGCCTGCTGGACCACCCCATTGTCGAACTGGAAGGCAAGACCCTCGGCCTGCTCGGCCATGGTGAATTGGGCGGCGCCGTGGCACGCTTGGCCGAAGCCTTTGGCATGCGCGTGATACTCGGCGCGATTCCGGGACGCCCTGCCCGTGCCGACCGCGTACCGCTGGATGAACTGCTGACACAGGTCGACGCGCTCACCCTGCACTGCCCGCTCAACGAACACACCCGCGACTTCATCGGCGCCCGTGAACTGGCGTTGCTCAAGCCCGGCGCTTTTGTGGTCAATACCGCACGCGGCGGTTTGATCAACGAGCAGGCACTCGCCGATGCCTTGCGCAATGGCCACCTGGGTGGCGCGGCGACCGATGTGCTGAGCGTGGAGCCGCCGGTCAACGGCAACCCGCTGCTGGCCGGCGACATCCCCCGGCTGATCGTCACACCCCACAACGCCTGGGGCAGTCGCGAAGCGCGCCAACGCATCGTCGGCCAACTGGCGGAAAACGCCCGGGGCTTTTTCAGCGGCGCCCCGCTGCGCGTCGTGAGTTGATAAACTGCGCCCCTTTTCAAGGAGCAGACCATGGATCCGCGCAGTGAAGTACTGCTTCGTCAGGCCGAACTTTTTCAAGGCAACCTGCTACTGGTGGGGTTGCCTGCCGACGACCTGCTCGGCCGACTGCCCAACGCCCACGGCTGGAGCTGGCATGCCGGCGACCAGGCGGCGCTCGACGCACGCTTCGCCGAGCGCAGCCACTTCGGTGTGACCGTGCCGGAGCGCGCCTTTGATGCGGCGGTGATCTTTCTGCCCAAGTCCAAGGACCTGACCGACTATTTGCTCAATGCTGTGGCTGCGCGCTTGCCCGGCGCCGAATTGTTTCTGGTCGGCGAGAAAAAAGCCGGTATCGAAAGCGCCGCCAAGCAGATGATCCCCTTCGGCAAACCGCGCAAGCTCGACAACGCACGGCATTGCCAGTTGTGGCAGGTCACCGTGGCCAACGCGCCGCAAGCGGTCGAGCTGGAGAGCCTGGCGCAGGTCTTCGACGTACCACTGGCCGAAGGCCCGCTGAAGGTGGTGAGCTTGCCGGGCGTATTCAGCCATGGTCGCCTGGATCGCGGCACCGAGTTGCTGCTGGAGCACTTGGACAAACTGCCGAGCGGGCATCTGCTGGACTTCGGTTGTGGCGCCGGCGTGCTGGGGGCTGCGGTAAAACGTCGCTACCCGCACAACACCGTGACGATGCTGGATGTGGACGCCTTTGCCGCCGCCAGCAGCCGCCTGACCCTGGCCGTCAACGGCCTGGAAGCCGAGGTGCTGACCGGTGACGGCATTGACGCCGCGCCGATGGGTTTGAACGCGATCTTGAGCAACCCACCGTTCCATGTCGGCGTGCATACCGATTACTTCGCCACCGAAAACCTGCTGCGAAAAGCGGCGAAACACCTGGCAAAAGGCGGCGAACTCCGCCTGGTTGCCAACAGCTTCCTGAAGTACCAGCCGCTGATCGAAGAGCATTTGGGCGTGTGTGCCGTGAAGGCCGAAGGCAATGGTTTTCGCATCTACCGTGCGAAGCGCGGCTGACGGGCGTTTGAAAAAGAAGGCTTGCCGAATGGGTTTTGCCTAGGCAGAATCCGCTCCGTCCTAGGGGAGTAGTCTCCCACGAGCACCACGCTCGTCCGGCATACGTCAACATACTTGGTCAGCAGACCATGGCGTATGCGACCCAGGAGTCCGCACAGACGGACCGGGGTTTGACAAGACCTATGACACGCACACCTTACCCGGGGCGGGAAGGCTGTACGTGTCATAGCCGTGTCGACCCGCCCCTGGAAACTTACCTGATGCTGGATTCACTACTCGTTCCTACCGCAATCGTTGCCTTGGCCGAAATCGGCGACAAGACGCAACTGCTCGCGCTCATCCTTGCTGCTCGCTTCCGCAAACCCTGGCCCATCATCGCCGGCATCGTTGCCGCGACTTTGGCCAACCATGCGGCCGCCGGTGCCGTGGGCGCCTGGTTCGGGAGTTTCTTCTCGGATGCGGTGTTGCACTGGATCCTGGCGGCGAGCTTCTGCGCCACGGCATTGTGGACCCTGGTACCGGATAAACTCGACGATGACGAAGCCAGCACTACCCGTAAATTCGGGCCTTTCCTGACCACGCTGATTGCGTTCTTCCTGGCGGAGATCGGTGACAAGACACAGATCGCCACGGTGATGCTGGCGGCGCAATACCCGGAACTGTGGCTGGTGATTATCGGGACGACCGTGGGCATGCTGATTGCCAACGTGCCGGTGGTATTGGCGGGGAATTTTGCGGCGGAGAAACTGCCGTTGACGCTGATTCGTCGACTGGCAGCTACGGCGTTCTTCGTCTTGGCGATTGTAGCGGTGTACAAAGCCATGCAAAGCAGCGGCTGGATCTAAGGCTGCAAACCCGATCCCTGTGGGAGCTGGCTTGCCTGCGATGGCAGCAACCCGGTGCAACTGAGAGACCGAGCCGCCTGCATCGCGGGCAAGCCCGGCTCCCACATTGATCTGCGTTAACTCAGGATTTTTTTGCCTGCTGGTACAGCGGCATCACCTTCGGAATCGCCGCCTGCAACGAGGCGATTCGGCTGTCGGACGCCGGGTGAGTGCTCATGAACTCCGGTGGCGCGCCTTCCGACGCCTTGGCCATCTTGTTCCACAGTGTGATGGCGGCGTTCGGGTTGTAGCCGGCGCGTGCAGCCAGCTCGAGGCCGATCAGGTCCGCTTCGTTTTCATTGCTGCGGCTATTAGGCAAGGTCATGCCGTAGTTGGCCACCGTGTCCGCCAGCGCCATGCTGTCCTGGCCGAGGCCGAACAAAGCACCGGCGCCCTGCTTGGCCATCTCGATCCCATAGGCCTTGGACATGGCTTCGCGACCATGTTCACGCAAGGCGTGGGCGATTTCATGGCCCATCACGGCAGCCAGTTCGTCATCGGTGAGCTTGAGGTTGTCGATCAAGGCGCTGTACACGAAGATCTTGCCGCCAGGCCCGCAGTTGGCGTTCATCTCGTCGCTCTTGATCAGGTTCACTTCCCACTTCCACTGCGCCGCATCGGCCCGAAAGGTAGGCGCCTGGGCGATCAGGCGGTTGGCAATGGCCTGCACACGCTTGGCGTTGGCGCTGGTCTTGTCCACCAGGCCCTTGCCGCTGGCTTCACCCAGGGTCTGCTGATAGGACTGGGCATACATCTGGTCGACTTCCTGGCTCGACAGCATGCTGAACATGTACTGCTTGCGCTCCACCCCAACGGCGCCGCCGCTGGTGGTGTTGACCGACTGACACCCGGCCAGCAGCATCGCTGCAACCAGCCCGTTGACCGCCAATGACTGCTTCATACCTTTCATATTCATGCGCCTGCTCCCTGAAAACATGGCGCGTATCGTAGGCGCACATTTGTATCGGCGCCAGATACACCAGACGTGTAACCACCAATTTTCGGATACATCCTACCGATACCAGCAACGGCGGCGGGCATTCCATTTGCGACACCCCGAATATTTTTGCAGGGCACCCCCTCATGCCCAGCACGCCCGTGGCCGATACAAAAAGGCGGACCGTCCCCCTGTGCCCGGAGCTTTCATGAAATTCAAGTCGATTCAGTTTTCTGTCGCGGCATTGGCCGGGGCCATTGTCCTGAGTGTGGTCGCGGTGTTGGTGCTCTACGCGCTGTTTGCCGGCGCCCGGACCCAAGAGATGGTGCAGGAACGCACCCAGGTGCAGTTCGAGCAGATTATCGAGCAACGCCTCACGGCCCTGGCGCAAACCCAGGCCACCTTGATCCAGCGCGAATTGGAAGCACCGCTGGTGACCGCCAAAGGCCTGGCCACCGCCAACGCCCTGCTCGCCATGAAAGATGCCAAAGGCGAACCGGCCCTGCAAATCGGCCGCGAACAGCTGATCAACCTGTTGCACGAAACCGTGGTGCGCAACCCGAAGATCCTCGGCGCGTACATTGGCTGGGAACCCAACGCGGTCGATCACAACGACACGGCCTACGTGAACAGCCCGATTGTCGGCATGGGCGCCGACGGACGTTTCCTGCCGTGGTGGTACCGCAACGCGGATGGCAGCCTGGGCCTGGATAAACTCGCCGACGTCAACGACCAGAACATCCTGTCCACCGGCGTACGCGCCAGTGAGTACTACCTGTGCTCCAAGGAAAGCAAAAAGCCCTGCGCCATCGACCCCGCCCCTTACAAGGTCGGCAATGCGATGGTGATGCTGGCTTCGTTTATCGAGCCGATCATGATCGACGGCACCTTCCAGGGCATCGTCGGTGCCGACCTGTCGGTGAACTTCATTCAGGACATGCTCACCAGCGCCGATCAGAAACTCTACAACGGTGCCGGCGAGTTGGCGCTGATCTCCAGCAACGGCCGCCTGGTGGCCTACACCAAGGACGCCAGCAAACTCGGCGAAAAAGCCAGTGACCTGCTCGACAGCAACGAACTGACCAATCTGAGCCAACTCAAAGTCGGCGAAGTACGCTACGACCTCGACAAGGAACACGGGCATATCGAGTTATTCCTGCCGTTCAATATCGGCCAGACCGATGCCCGCTGGACCCTGATGCTGCAACTGCCCCTGAGCGCAGTGATGGCCGACTCGCAGAAACTGCAAAACGACCTGGAAGCCCAGCGCAAGACCGACATTTTCGGCATGACCGTCGCCGGCCTGCTGATCGCCGGTGTCGGCCTGCTGGTGATCTGGCTGGTCGGCCATGGCATCGCCCGTCCGCTCAAGCAAATGGTGGCCATGCTCAATGACATTGCCCAGGGCGAAGGCGACCTGACGCGACGCCTGACCAGTGACCGCGCCGATGAACTGGGCGCGATTGCCGCCGGCTTCAATACCTTCCTGATCAAGCTGCAAGGCATGATCACGCAGGTGGTCAGCTCAGTGCAGAAGGTCAGCGACTCGTCGGAACATACGGCCGATATTGCGATTCGCACCAATCAGGGTGTGCATAAACAAATGGTGGAAATCGATCAGGTGGCCACCGCTGTGCATGAGATGACCGCCACTGCGCAAGACGTTGCGCGCAACGCCACCCAGGCCGCACAAGCCGCCAGCCATGCCGACCAGGCGGCGAGCCAAGGCATGCGCATTGTCCGCGACACCTCCACCTCCATCGGCGCACTGGCCGAGGAAATCGGCAAGGCGGTGGGCGTGGTGCAAACCCTGGCCAAGGACAGCGAGAACATCAACGCCATCCTCACGGCGATTCGCGGGATCGCAGAACAGACCAACCTGCTGGCCCTCAACGCCGCCATCGAAGCGGCGCGTGCCGGCGAACAAGGCCGTGGTTTTGCCGTAGTGGCTGACGAAGTGCGCAACCTGGCGCAGAAGACCCAGAAGGCCACCGAAGAAATCCAGACCATGATCCAGCAACTGCAACAGGGCACGCGGGATGTGGTGCGGGTGATGGAAGACAGCCAGAACCGCACCGATGAAAGCGTGCAGCACGCAGCGAAGGCGGCTGAAGCGCTGGAGACCATCACCCAGGCAGTGTCGGTGATCAACGACATGAACACCCAGATCGCCAGCGCGGCAGAGGAGCAGAGCGCGGTGGCCGAGGACATCAATCGCAACGTGATCAATATCGGCCAGGTGGCCAATGAAGTGGCGGGCGGCGCGGATGAATCCAGTGCCGCCAGTGCGGACCTGACCAAGTTGGCCGAGCAGCAGCGCCGGCTGATCAATCAGTTCAAGGTCTAGGGATTTTCGGTGGCTTGCTCGCGAAGGGGCCAGTCAACCTAACCCAACACTTACTGACTCACGCCGGCGTCAGGCACTCAGGCCCATTGAGCTTCGGATCATTGACCATGTTGGCCAAAACCCGCTCGCGCAACGCGGTCGGCTCACTGGCCAGCAGGCCTTGCAATACATGCAACGGCGTCTCGGGATTGAGCCAGGCTGCCTGCCCGGCATCATCCAGAATCAGCGGGCGACGCTGGGCCTGCGCAGCCTGGGTCACCACCGCCGTGCTCAGCCACACCTGCTCCTGCACGGGGTAAGCCTCCCAGATCGCCGCAAAAAACAACGTGGAGCCCTCCCCCGGCGTGAGCCAGTACGGGCGTTTGCGCTGGGTGCCGCGCCATTCGTAGAACCCGTTGGCCGGCAGCAGGCAGCGCCGCTGGCGAAAGGCTTCGCGAAACATCGGTTGCTCGGCCAGGGTTTCTGCGCGGGCATGCGCGGGTGTGCGGGAAAGGTCTGTCAGCCACGGTGGCGTCAGGCCCCAGCGCGCGCGCGCCAAGGTACGCTGGCCGTCGCTCAGGCGCTGGATCAGCACCGAATCATTCGGGGAGATGTTCCACTGGGCCTGCTGGTCGGCCGGGAAACCCGGCAGGGCAGCAAAAGCAGGGTTCCAGCGAAACAGGGCATAACGTCCACACATGGGGCAACAGGACTCTTGGGTAAACCGACCGACAGCCTAACAGACCAGCACGTCGGGGAAACTGTCAGGTTCGTCGCCGGGCAAGGGTTGCGCGCCAACGTAGGCGGTAATCAGCTCTCGGGCGTACACGGCGCGGTCATTGTCCACCTCCAGGCCCAACAGGCCGAAGATCGGCAACTCGCCGGTGCCACCCAGCAAATGGCGCCCCACCAAATGCGCCTCGATACCCTCGCTGGCAAGCATCTGCTGCAGCAACTCGCCTTCCATCAGGTTTTCCGGTTCGTAGATTCGCTGCATGGGCGTCCCCGTTATTCATTTTCGCTGCGGGTTTCAAGCATCCATTCTTCACCATGGACCTGCAGATCGAAAATGATCGGCCGGCAACACACTTGGCAGTCTTCTATATAGCTCTGATCACCGCCCGACAAATCCACCGTTGTCTCGACCACTTCACCACAATAAGGACAATCGTACGTCGCGCTTTCCAGCATCGCAGCCTCCAAGGTGACTTGTGCGTATAATCGCCGGTCTATTGACAGGGTTATCGTTCGGCCGAGCCCATTACTCGGGCCGCCCCCTGGTATTTCCTTTACTTACCCTAGCCGTTTCTAACAAGAGAGCATGATGGGCGAATTCGATACCATCCGACCTTACAACGACAGCGAAGTCCCGGCAGTGCTGGCACGTCTGTTCAGCGACAAGGCCTTTCTGGACATCCTGACCCACTTCCGCTTCCCGCGCTTTGCCGGCGCACTGGGCTGGCTGCTCAAGCCGATGATCGCCCGCAAACTGCGCCGTGAGTTCGCCGGCGTCACCACCGTGGCCACGCTGCAGGACAAAGTCGAGTACTACGTCGACCACACCATCGACCGGGCGACCGACGGCGTGACCTACACCGGCGTCGAGCAACTCAAGTCCGGCACCGCTTACCTGTTCCTGGCCAACCACCGCGATATCGTGATGGACCCGGCCTTCGTCAACTATGCCGTGTACCACGCCGGCCTGCCGACGCCACGCATCGCCATTGGCGACAACCTGCTGCAAAAGCCGTTTGTCAGCGACCTGATGCGCCTGAACAAGAGCTTCATCGTGCACCGCTCGATCACCGGGCGAAAGGAGAAGATGGCGGCATACCAGTTGCTATCGGCCTACATCAACCATTCGATCCGCAACGATTGCCAGTCGATCTGGATCGCCCAGGCCGAAGGGCGCGCCAAGGATGGGGATGATCGCACCGAGTCGGCGATCCTCAAGATGTTCCACGTCAGCCGCAAGGACGAGCCGTTTGCCGAGGTGATCCAGTCGCTGAACCTGACGCCGGTGTCGATCAGCTACGAGTACGACCCCTGCGATACTGCCAAGGCTCGCGAGTTGTACATCCGCGCCACCACCGGCACCTACAGCAAGGCACCGGGCGAGGATGACGTGAGTATCGCCCTTGGCATCACGGGCTACAAAGGCCGCGTCCACATCAACTTCGCACCGCCGATAACCGAGCGTTTCGAAGACACCAAGCTGCTGGCAGTGGAAATGGACCGGCAGATTCTCGGCGGTTACAGGCTATTCCCGGTGCACTACCTGGCGTATCAGCAATGGAGCGACGCCGACCCGCAATTGCAGGTGCCGACGGCGGCCGAGGTGTTCCCGGCCGATGAACTGGCCAAGGCGAAGGCTGAATGGGAACGCCGCCTGAACGAATGCCCGGCCGAGCACCGGCCGTTCCTGGTGGTGCAATACGCAACACCGGTGCGCAATCAGTATCGGGTCAAGGCCGGCATACCTCTCTGACGCTACGAGAGCTGGCTTCTGTGGGAGCTGGCTTGCCTGCGATGCGGACACCTCGGTGGACCAGTCACACCTCGGTGAAGCTATCGCAGGCAAGCCAGCTCCCACATTTGTGTTGTGGCGTTTTAGAGGTGGGTGCTGACCCAGGAAATGGACAGCGCCAGACCCAGGCAGGCGAACCCGATGCGGTAAGCCAGACGATGCGCCCGTTCGGTGCGCACATCCAGAAACAACATCGGTTGATCGATCGCGCGATCTTCGCTTTGCGCGGTCAGGTCGGCCATCGCGCGCTGTTCGCGCAGGCGCGTGATAAATAGCAGCGCCGCACCCGGGCAGGCCACCAATAAAGCCACAGCATTGATCAATAGTGCCGGCAGCGCCATCGCAAACCTCAGTAGAACAGTGTCTTGGTATCAGTTCGGATACAAACCTGAACGATAGTGGCCTCCGGCGCCTGAAATGCTCCCTCCCCCATTGACGGCTAATGTATCCAGTAATTTACAACGTCACCTGAACGTCACCTTAACAGGCCACTCTGTTGCCCTTCGACGCTTAGGGAGCTTGTCATGTTGCACGCGCAAAACCAGGATCGGCTGTACCTGATCGCTCAGAGCGATGAGCAAGAGGCGTTGATCGGCAGCCTCGCCTTCAACGTTCAGGACCGCCACTGGCTGGTGTATTGCGCCCTTGGTGGACACCAGCATGCCGACTTGCCGGAGACCGATCTGTTGACGGGGGTGAGCATGCTGGACTTCTGTATCGACACCGCCGCGTGAAACTGGAGGCGAAAAAAAACCGGACGCCTCGCAGCGCCCGGTTTTTTTAAGCGTCGGTTATTGCGAGCTGAGCAACGAACCGATGCTTGGGTCCTTGAACAGGCGGGTCAAGGCATCACTCAGGACGTCGCTGACCAGCTTGGTGTTGGTTTCCTGGTTCGGCGACATACCGAAACGCTGGTTCAGGGACGCACCGTAGCGACCGCTGTAGCGGCGAGTGCCGGCGGTGACGTCGGACTTGAAGGTCGCACCGATGGACGCTTCGGTCACGTACAGGCCATCTTTAGGCGACTGGTACTTCAATTCGGCCAGGGTGATCGTCAACTGTGGAGCGCCCGGCGCGTTGGGGCTCGGGGTGAAACCCAGCAGGCGCACGGCGGCTTCGGCCTGGGCCTGCAGCTTGGGCAGCACGTCCTGGGCGTTCACCGAGACCAATGCGGTTTCCGGGTACAGCCCACCGCGCGAACCGAGCGTAGGCGATGGACGACCGTCCACCACACGCACCGACACCGGCTGGCCGTGGCCCACTGGGGCCAACTGCGTGGTGATTTTCGGTTCCGGGGTCAGTTGCTGCGGGCTGTTGGCGCAGCCAACCAGGGTCAAACTGGTCACAGTGATCAAACCGAACAACAGGCGTTGCAACATGCTCTTCTCTCCAGAAATCGGGTACCGACAGGCCGGCAGTATAGCGGTGCGCCCGTGCCGGGAACTAGCGCCAGTTACAACCTGAGACATGGCCAGACTGTAGCGGTTCGATGTCACTGATATGTCACGACCGATACACAGGCCCGTCATGCCCGGCAGGCAAGCTTGGCCCCAATCTCAGGAGGTCTATCGCCATGCAATTTCTCTGGTCACTGTTCACGCGCAAACCCGCCCTTCGCCAGTTCGCCCTGCTGGATGCGCAAGGCCGTTGCCAGGCCTTCAAGGAGTGCTGCCAGCCTCCCGTAGGCGATGGCTGGGTGGAAATCGATGAAATCCGCCTGAGCTGGATGCACCACCCGCTGCCGGCCCGCGCCCGTGTCAGCCCGCGTCCGGCGCAGTCGCCCCGGCACCAGCCGTTGGCCGCCTGACCGAACACCTAATAAAAGTCATAAAACACGCCCATTTCCCTGACGTTCTTCGCTACAATCTCCCCCCGATTATAAGGACGTCTCCTGATCGGGCCTCGCAGCATCGTTAATGCCCCGGCATTAACCCCAAGAATCGCCCACAGAGAGCCGCCCACACAGATCGAGTGAAGCTGGCGCGCTTGCTGTTTTCTCTGCAAACCACCCGCCTTTACCGAATCTGCCAGAGCTGCCATTGCGCTCGGCCACTTGAGTTGTTTGCCCGTTTTTGCCGCGTGTCGGCAAGGTATCCGGGCCAGGTGCCAGGCTGGGGCAGCCCTTTTTTGAGGTTCACGTCTTCAAAAGAGCGTGAAAAAACGGGTTTTCACAACTTCACAAGAGTGTGGCGAGCAAATGAATAGTTTGGCGTTTGTACAAGCACCATCAGCGTCTGGAACAGCCCAACCACACAGGACCGAGCACGCCTCAAAAACCGGAGCTTGAGCCTGTCCGCTACGGATTGGTTGCACGAATCACACGCTTTGACCATAAGTCGAATTGCCACAGGCGCCCATGAATGCGTTCATAGGCGGATTAGCCCGGCAGGAAGCGTGTGCTGAAGTTGCAAAGAATTGCGAATCGGACATGGCGATCCTGGCCATGGGTAACCTGGGGCAACACGTGAACCGCCCCGTCACTCCTGGCAGCCATGCCGTCAATTTGGTGCTGCAGATTTTGGAGACGCGTTAAATGGCGCATAACGAAGCAGTCGACGTAGTACTGGTAGGGGCCGGCATCATGAGTGCCACCCTGGCCGTACTGCTCAAAGAGCTCGACCCCGGCCTCAAGCTGGAAGTCGTTGAGCTGATGGATTCGGGTGCCGCGGAAAGTTCCAACCCGTGGAACAACGCCGGTACCGGCCACGCCGGGCTGTGTGAGCTGAACTACACACCGCAGGCGGGCGATGGCTCCATCGACATCAAGAAAGCCGTGCACATCAACACCCAGTTCGAGGTGTCGAAGCAGTTCTGGGCGTACCTGACCAAAAAAGGCACCTTTGGCTCGTCCAAGTCCTTTATCAGCCCGGTGCCGCACCTGAGCTTCGTGCAGGGCGAAAAAGGCGTGTCCTTCCTCAAGAAGCGCTTTGAGACCCTCAGCCAGCATCACGCGTTTTCGGACATGCACTACACCGAAGACCGCAGTGAGATGGCCGAATGGATGCCACTGATGATGCCGGGCCGTCCGCTCGACGAAAAAATCGCGGCCACCCGTGTATTGAACGGCACTGACGTGAACTTCGGCGCGCTGACCAATCAACTGCTCAGCCACCTGACCAGCTCGCCTGACGCCCAGGTCAAGTACAGCAAGCGTGTGACCGGCCTCAAGCGCAACGGCGCGGGCTGGACCGTAAGCATCAAGGACGTCAACAGCGGCAACAGCCGTGAAGTGGACGCCAAGTTCGTGTTCCTCGGCGCCGGTGGCGCGGCCCTGCCGCTGCTGCAAGCCTCGGGCATCGAAGAAAGCAAAGGCTTTGGCGGCTTCCCGGTGAGCGGCCAATGGCTGCGTTGCGACAACCCGGAAGTGGTCAAGCACCACCAGGCCAAGGTCTACAGCCAGGCCGCCGTGGGTTCGCCGCCGATGTCCGTGCCGCACTTGGACACCCGCGTGGTGGATGGCAAGAAGTCCCTGCTGTTCGGGCCATACGCCGGCTTCACCACCAAGTTCCTCAAGCACGGCTCGTTCCTCGACCTGCCGCTGTCGGTTCGCGCCGGCAACATCGGCCCGATGCTGGCCGTGGCCCGGGACAACATGGACCTGACCAAGTACCTGGTCAGCGAAGTGATGCAGTCCATGGAGCAGCGCCTGGAATCCCTGCGCCGCTTCTACCCGGAAGCAAAAGCCGAAGACTGGCGCCTGGAAGTGGCCGGCCAACGGGTGCAGATCATCAAGAAGGACCCGAAGAAAGGCGGCGTGCTGCAATTCGGCACCGAGCTGGTCGCGGCCAAAGACGGCTCGCTGGCCGCCTTGCTGGGCGCATCTCCGGGTGCTTCGGTGACCGTTTCGATCATGCTGGAGCTGATCGAGAAGTGCTTCCCAAGCAAAGCCGCTGGTGAATGGGCCGCCAAGTTGCAGGAAATTTTCCCGGCGCGGGAAAAGGTCCTGGAAACGGATGCCGAGCTGTATCGCAAGATCAACACGCAGAACAACATCAGCCTTGAGCTGGTGGCACCTGCCGCAGAGACCGAAAGCTACGCTTGAGGTCGTGACGCCATAAAAAAACGCCG